>CAZMRF010000015.1:0-81467 GCA_964568735.1 uncultured Acidobacteriota bacterium | reverse complement strand
GCTTGCGCCGCGGCAGCAGGAGCTGACGGTAGGCCTCCTCGCGCACGCGCTCGTGGGTGAAGTCGAACCGCTCCCCCCGCGCGCGGAGCACCTGTCGCCGGACCAGCTCCTCGACCTCCCCTCGGTGATCGCGTCACGGGCGGAGGCTGGAGCCATTCAGCTCACCGTCCACGAGCCCCACGTGGCGATCCCGGCCCTCCTGGGCAGGCTCGCCTCGGGCGGGCAGACGCTGTCGGCCCTCACGACGCGCCACGCGAGCCTCGAGGACGTCTTCGTCCATCTCACGGGAAGGCACCTTCGTGAGGATTGATCGCAACCCCTTCCTCCAGCTCTTCATCTCGCGGCTCCGCGAGTTCTTCCGCGAGCCCGAGGTCGTATTCTGGGTCTTCGGATTCCCGCTGATCCTCGCGGTGGGCCTCGGGATCGCCTTCCGGAACCGCCCCCCGGATGAGATCCACGTGGGAGTCCTGGCCGGCCCGGGTGAGGAGAGCGCGGCTGCCGCCCTCGAAAGCGACGCGTCCTTCCGTGTCGTGCGGCTGCGCAGCGGCGAGGCGGAGCAGAGCCTCCGCCTCGGCAAGGTCGCCATCGTCGTCGCACCCCCGGCCACTCCCGGAGCGGCGCACGAGCTGCGCTACGATCCGACGCGGCCCGACAGCCTCCTCGCCCGCCAGCGGGTGGATGACGCCCTGCAGCGGGCCGCCGGCCGTAAGGATCCCCTCGAGCTCGGGGAGACTCTGATCACACGGCCGGGGGCCCGCTACATCGACTTCCTGATACCGGGCCTCATGGGGATGAACATCATGAGCGGCGGCATGTGGGGGGTGGGATTCGTCCTCGTCGACATGCGCACGCGCGGGTTGCTCAAGCGCATGGTGGCCACCCCGATGCGGCGCTCGGACTTCCTCGGCGCCATGATGGCCAGCCGCATGCTCCTCGTCTTCGCCGAGGTGGTCCTGCTGCTCGTCTTCGGCTGGCTCGCCTTCGGCATGGTGATCGCCGGCTCGATCGCGACGATCCTGTTCCTGGCCGTCCTGGGAGGCTTCGTCTTCACGGGCCTCGGCCTGCTCGCGGCCTCCCGGGCCAGGAAGATCGAGACCATCTCGGGCCTCATCAACCTGATCATGCTCCCCATGTTCGTCTTCTCGGGGATCTTCTTCTCTTCGGAGCGGTTCCCGGCGGCCACCCAGCCTCTCATCAAGGCCCTGCCGCTGACCGCGCTGAACGATGCCCTCCGCGCCACGATCCTCGAGGGCGCCGGCTTCGCCTCCCAGCTCGGGAGGATCGGCATCCTCCTCGCCTGGGGCGCTCTGGCCTTCGCCTTCGCGCTCCGCCGCTTCCGCTGGACCTGAGAGCGCCGATTCTCATCCCGATCGGTGGACCCCAGTCCCTATCACGCCCAGCAGCCGGCATGCGTGAGCCTTGAAGATCAGCCTGATCTGAATGCCTTCACGGAGCCCGAGCCGGCTCGCGGCGCGGGACGTCACGAGCGCCGTCCATCGCAGATCCGAGTCACCGATCCGGCACGACACCACCAGGGCCCCGTCGTGGTCCATCCCGGCGGGGTGCTCGTGCATCGCCACGATCACGGCCGGCAGATCGTTCTGCGCCGAGAGGCGTGCCGACGGGCCGGCCGCGATGATCACGTCCTCCGCGCGCAGCGCGAGGAGCGCCTCGTGGCCCGGCTGGAGCTCCTGGCGGGGAGCCGTGATCTCGAGGCCTGGAGCGAGACCGAGCTCGGCCACCGCGCCGTCGACCCTGAGGACCCGCGCTCGGATCACGTTTTCGATTCCGTCGAGCCCCGCGGCCGGCAGGACGGCCGGGGCGGCCAGCAGGTCGCGCGGATCCCCTCGCGCCACGAGACGCCCCTCGCTCAGCACGGCCACCTCCCTGGCGAGCGCCAGCACCTCCGTGGTCTCGTGGGAAACATGAAGCGTGGGCAGGCTGAACTCCTCTCGAAGACGAAGCAGGTACGGCAGGATCCTCCGGCGCAAGGGCCGATCCAGCGAGGCGAGCGGCTCGTCCAGCATGAGCAGGTCGGGAGCCGAGCAGAGCGCCCGTGCCAGCGCCACCCGCTGCCGCTCGCCGCCCGAGAGCTCCGAGACATGGCGGCCTCGCAGGGTGGACAGCTCGAGGACCTCGAGGACCCGCTCCGGGTCGAATGCAGGACGCGCGCGGGCGCGTGCACGGCGGGACCCCGCGGTGACGTTCCCCATGACGTCGAGATGCGGGAAGAGGAGCGCATCCTGAGGCACGTAGCCCACGCCGCGTTGCTCCGGCGGCAGGTTTACGCGACGCTCCGAGTCGAGCCACGTGGTCCCGCCCACGCGGATGACCCCCCTGACGTCCCGGCGCAGTCCCGCTATCGCCTCGAGCACCGTCGTCTTGCCCGCGCCCGACGGGCCGAAGAGGCCGAGTTCCTTCTCCGAGGTGTCCCAGCTCAGCCTCACCTCGAAGCGCGCCAGCGGGACGGTGATGTCCAGCTGCAGCCGCCAGCTCAAGGTGAGCCCTTCCTACGACGAGTCAGTATCTCGGTGGACCAGAGCGCGGCAAAGGCGAGCAGGACCGTGATGCCGACGATGGCCAGGGCGTCCCGATCACGGCCTGTCTGGATGTCGTTGAAGATCGCCAGCGCGAGAGTCTGGGTCCGGCCCGGAATGTTGCCCGCAACGATGACGGTGGCACCGAACTCCCCGAGGGCGCGACCGAATCCCATCACGGCGGCAGCCAGGAGGCCCCGGCGCGCCAGCGGCAAGGTGACTCTCGAGAAGACCTGGAGCGGCGTCAGTCCGAGCGTGCGGGCGATCCCCTCGAGCCTAGGATCGACCTCCTCGAAGGCCACCCTGGCCGTGCGCGCGACCAGCGGAAGGCTCATCAGGGCGGAGGCCAGCACGGCCGCCTTCCAGGTGAACAGGATGTCGAGCTTCGCTTCGAGCCCGGTGCGGCCCAGCGGCCCGCTACGGGCGAGCAGCATCAGTAGTAGATAGCCGACCGCTGTCGGCGGCAGGACCAGCGGCAAGGCACTGATCGTCTCGACAACGCTCTTGCCGGGGAAGCGCTTTCGGGCGAGCAGCAGGCCGATCGCGATGCCTGGCGGCAGGATGACGATCGTGGCGCCGGTGGCGACCTTCAAGCTGATCCAGAGAGCTGCGAGTGCGTGCGGGCTCAACGCCCCTCCAGCGTGACGAAGCCGAAACGCTGGAAGACCCTCCCGGCTTCGGGGCCCAACATGCAGGAAACGACCGCGCGCGACTTCTCGAGATGGGGGCGATCGCGCAGTGCGGCGATGGGGTATCGGATCCGTGGGCCCTCGTTCTCCGGGACCACGTAGAGGACGCGGACCTTCGATGACAGGGCGGCATCGGTGGCGTAGACGATACCGAGCTCGGCAGCTCCCGCCTCCACGGCGGCGAGTGCCGCGCGCACGTCCACGCCCGGCAGCACGCGCGGGCGAACCGCCTCCCACTGCCCCCGCTGCTCGAGCCAGGCTCTCGCATACTTGCCGGCCGGCACGGCATCGGGGTTGGCAAGAGAGATGAGCCGGGCCGGCGATCGCGCGATGTCCTCCGCGGATCCGATGGCGATGGTCACGTCGGAAGCCCCCACGACCACGAGCCGGTTCGACAGCACCGTGCGGCGGGACTCGGAGTCCACCAGCCCCTCGGCGGCCACCATGTCCATCAAGGACTCGTCGGCGGAAAAGAAGACGTCGGCCTTGTTCGCCGCCAGGATCTGGCGAGCCAGGTCGTTGGAGGCGCCGAAGTTGAAGATCAGCCCTGCACCCGCGGCGCTCTCGCATGCCGGCGTCAATTCTTGAAGGATTTCGCGCAGGCTGGCGGCAGCGTAGACGGCGATCTCCGGCGTGTTCTCTGAGCCCTGAGCCGCCGGAAGGAAGAAGACGAGAGCCAGGAGGATGCCTGCGATCCGCGCGCTCGTGTTCATCGCTCCTCCAGGCGCTCGACGCAGGAGTCGACTGAGGCCCTCGCTGCACGGCAGCTCAGCGAGGCGAGGCGCGCATCATACGCTGGGGTTGGCCAGAAATGAATAACCGGAACACCCGTCGGATCGGGGGCCCGCACCAACCCCGGTCCCAAGGAGACCACCAAGCGGTCTCGACACGAGCGTTCCGGTTAAGTCCTGGATGCCGGGAGGGTTTCGTCTCGGGAGGGAGGAAGGGGACCGTAGGTCCTTCAGCCCTCCCAGCATCCTATTTCTAAAGGGTCGGTGTCCGGTGGAACCTCGCCTGGTGGATCCTCTCGGGTCGAGGAGCTTCGCTCCCCTCGCGGCCCGGCTCGTTGCTCAGACTCGTTGTCGAGTCTATTCCCGGATCGTCCGGGAGCCCTTCGCTTGCCACGCCCTCGAGTGACCTCCCGGCCTGTTCGAGCCGGGCACCAACCCCTGATGACTCTCTCTATGCCTCCTCGCCCTGAGGGATAGGCAATCCCCGTTCCACCGGTGCCCAGGATGCTCCCCGAAGGGGCTCGGCCTGAATCTCGTTGGAAACACGAGGGTTGGCACGAGGAGCCGGTCCTGGGCGCGTCAGGAGGAGGTCGCCGTGCTGCGTGCGGTGGCGCTCAAGGCGAGGGAAGTGACGCGGGGAGACGGAAACGCCGGAACGAGTAGACCCTTCGGGACCTGAGAGGGGCGGGAGCAGAGCGTTCCCCCTCATGCGGGAGCCGGCCCGAGCGATGTTTCGGGCCGGCTCCAGTTGTGAGGGTGACGCTACTTCGGCTCGGGCAGCTTCAGAGGCTCTTCCAGCACGATCTCGAGGATCGTTCCGCCGGGGAGCTCGAGGTCCTGTCCCTTCTGGGACGCAGCGATGCCGGTGCCGATTGCGGCGCCGAGCAGCGCGCCCGTGACGGCCCCCTTCGTGTCCTTGCCGATGATCTTCCCGAGAAGGGCGCCCCCGGCCGCGGAGCCACCTATGACGGCACCCGTGCGCTTGCCGACCTTGACGCCCTCTTGAGTGAGCGTGGCCCGCAGCTCGTGCATCGAGCCGTCCGGCAGCTCGACCTTCTCGAAGGCCAGCGAGAGGTGGGCCTGGCCCGTCATCTTCTTCGCCGAGACGGCGTCGGTGACGGTGCCCCAGATCCTGGAGCGCTCCGGGATCATCACCTGCCCGCCCATCGTCACGGGCTCGAGGACGCGGGACTTGAACTCGTCACCGGGAACATTCGTCCCGCTGGACAGGTCGGTCTTCAGCTCGAGCTGAATGACCGTGCCCGCCGGAATCTCGATCATGGCCACGACCGGCTGGGGTGGCGCGGATGCTGTCGCCGCTGGAGGCGTGGTCGTGGGCTGGGCAGCGGCAGGCTGCTGTGCGGCCGGCTTCGAGGTCGCCGGCGGAGTGTAGGCCGGCTTCGCCTGGGGAGCCGAGGGCTGTGGTGCCGGCGGCTTGGCAGGCATGTCATTCGCATCGGCGGCCGTGTCCGTCGCGTCCGTATCGATCGGAGTGGCTTCTTCCTGGGCGGCATCGCCGGAGTGCATGTCGTGAGACCCGCAGCCACCTGCGAGAAGGAGGACGAGAGGGATCGAGTACAAGGCAGTTCTTCGGAACATCGAGCGTCTCCTCAGTGAGGCGGGAGGCCCATGGTGCGGCGCGTCGGGCCGGTGCGGGAACAAGCGCCGGTGGATGGCTCCTCGCCGCGGAACCCGGGTGAAAGGCGGTCGGCCCGCCGGGTTCGGGCGCGTGGAGTATAGCCCCTCCGGGCAGGGGCGAACAGCCTTCCGGCGAGGCGCTGATTCAACCCTTCCCGACGATCCCCGGCTCGGTCATGGCACGCGGATCGAGAGCCTTGCGGATCTCCTCTTCGGAGAGGAGCCCCTTCTCCCGGACGACCTGGGGAATCGTCTTTCCGGTGGCCAGCGCCTCCTTGACCACCTCGGCTCCCTTCGCGTAGCCGATGTAGGGGTTCAGCGCGGTGACGATGCTGGGAGAGATCTCCGCATAATGGCGGCACCGCTTCTCGTCCGCCCCGATCCCCTCGATGCAGCGCGCGCGGAGCACCTCGACCATGTTGCGGAGGATCTCCGCGGAGAAGGTCACCTCGAAGGCCATCACCGGCATCATCACGTTCAGCTCGAGCTGCCCCGCCTGGACCGCCATCGCCACGGCCGTCTCCGCGCCGATGATGTGGAAGCAGACCATCGCGGCCATCTCCAGGATCGCCGGGTTCACCTTCCCGGGCATGATCGAGGAGCCCGGCTGCACGGCCGGAAGCGTGATCTCGGCGAGCCCCGTCAGCGGGCCCGCCGCGAGAAGTCTGAGATCGTTCGTGATCCGGAGCAGCTCGAGTGCGGTCATCTTCAGCGCGCCGGCCACGGCCGCCATCGGGAGGTTCGACTGCATGGCCTCGCGCATGTCGGGTGCCGGAGTCAGGTCGAGGCCCGTCAGCTTCGCGAGGTGAGCGATGGCCGCCTCGCGGTAACCCTTCGGAGTGTTCAGGCCCGTTCCCGCAGCGGTACCACCGAGCCCCAGTTCCCGCGCCTGGGCGCCCGCGTCGCCCAGCGCCACCCGGCAACGCCCGATGGCTCGCGCATAGGCCCCGAACTCCTGCCCGAGCCTGATGGGAACGGCGTCCTGCAGGTGCGTGCGCCCGGACTTGAGGACCCCGTCGAACTCCTTCGCCTTGACGTCGAGAGCCTTCTCGAGCGCGGCCAGCGCCGGCTCCAGGTCCCTGAGGACCATCAGCGCGCTGACGCGCATCGCGGTCGGGACGGTGTCGTTCGTGGACTGGCCGAAGTTCACGTGATCGTTCGGGTGGACCTTCGCGTACTCCCCCCGTTTCCCGCCGAGGATTTCGATGGCGCGGTTGGCCAGGACCTCGTTGACGTTCATGTGGAGCGAGACGCCGGCACCGGCGCTGAAGACGTCCACGACGAACTGGTCCCTGAGCTTCCCGGAGAGGACCTCATCGCAGGCCTTGACGATGGCGTCGCCGCGCTCCTTGTCGAGGACGCCGCAGGTGACGTTCGCGAGGGCGGAGGCCTTCTTCTGGAAGACGAAGGCCTCGATGAAGCGCCGGTGCGGCTTCAGTCCCGAGATCGGGTAGTTCTCGACCGCTCTCAGGGTCTGGATGCCGTAGTAGGCGTCGGCAGGGACCTGCCGGGTCCCGAGGGAGTCCTTCTCCTCGCGTGTCGCGGCCATGGGGGTGATCTCCTGGGATTGATGGGGCCCCTGTATTCTCAGCAGCCGGGGCGGGCCGGTCAAGCCTCCTGCGACATGCCCGAAGCGGCGAACGCGCGGACTCGATCGCGGATCTCGTCGCGGACGCGGCGGAATACGCTCCGGCGCTCCTCCTCGGATCCTGTCGCGGCGGCGGGGTCTTCGAAGCTCCAGTGGAGGCGCTCGCCTCCTCCGGGGAAGACCGGGCAGCTCTCGCGGGCGCGGTCGCAGACGGTGACGACGGCGTCGAACTCCTGCCCGGCGAGGTCGGCGATGCTCTTCGATCGATGCGCCGAGATATCCACTCCGGCTTCCGCCATAGCCTCGACGGCGCCGGGGTGGAGCCCGGCGGGGTGAGTCCCCGCGCTGAAGACTTCGAAGCGATCCCCGGCAAGGTCGCGCAGGAAGCCCTCGGCCATCTGGCTCCGGCAGGAATTGCCCGTGCAGACAAAGAGCACGTGCTTGGGACGCCGCCCCCCCTCACCTGCCCCGGCGGTCACCTTCTTATCGCTCTTCCATCACGACTCGGGAGCCGTGGTTGCAAATCCCTGCTCATGCTTCGACGAGGCTAGCTCTCCAGCTTGTTGAGGCCGTCCAGGGCCGCGACCTTGTAGCACTCGGCGAGAGTCGGGTAGTTGAAGACGGCGCGGACGAAGTAATCGATCGTGCCGTCGTGGGCCATGACGGCCTGGCCGATGTGGATCAGCTCCGTGGCGCCCGTTCCGATGCCATGGACGCCGAGGACCTTCCGGCTCTCCCTGTGGAAGAGGATCTTCAACATCCCCTCGTGGTCCCCCAGGATGTGACCGCGCGCGATCTCGCGGTACCGGGAGAGGCCGAACTCGTAGGGAACCCCGGCCTCGGTGAGCTGCTGCTCGGTCTGCCCCACCATGGAGATCTCGGGGATGGAGTAGATCCCGTAGGGGAACAGGTCCGGGAACGAGGCGGTCTTGTGGCCGAAGGCATGGCAGGCGGCGAGGCGCCCCTGCTCCATGGACGTGGAGGCGAGCGAGGGGAATCCGACGACGTCGCCCACGGCGAAAATGTGCGGCTCGGCGGTCCGGTACTCGCGGCTCACATGGCAGCGGCCCCTGTCGTCGGCCTCGATCCCGGCCGCCTCGAGGTTGAGGTTGCGCGTGGCGCCGATCCGGCCCGCGGAGAAGAGGACCATGTCCGAGATGAGCTTCTTACCCGACTTCAGCATGGTGACGGCCTTGGGCTGCGCGCCGTCCCTCAACTCCACCGTGGCGACCTCCTCCCCGAGTCTAAATGTACAGCCCATGTTCCGGAGCTGGTAGATCAGGTCGTCCAGGATCTCGCTGTCCACGAACTCCAGGATCTTCTGCCGGAGATCGATGATCGTCACCTCGCAGCCCAGCGCCGCGAACATCGATGCGTACTCCATGCCGATCACGCCTCCGCCCACCACCGTGAGCGTCTTCGGCAAAAACTTCAGCGACAGGACGTCGTCGCTCGTGAGGAGGCGCTCCCCGTCGGGCTTGACCTCACCGGGCAGGTGCGGGACGGTCCCCGTCGCGATGACGATGAACTTGCCTTGAACCAGGCGAATCCCCTCCGATGCGGAATGCACCGCGAGCGTGTGCGGATCGGAGAAGCGGGCCTCGCCCGCGATCAGATCGACGCCGTTGCGCTGGAGCTGGCTGCGGATGACGTCGATCTCGCGCTGGATCACCATCGTGCAGCGGCCCAGGAGATCGGCGACGGTGATCCTGTCCTTGACCTTGTAGGCATCGCCGTAGAAGGCGCGCTGGCGCATCCCCGAGAGGTCGAGGACCGCCTCGCGCAGCGTCTTGCTCGGAATGGTGCCGCTGTTGACGCAGACGCCGCCGACGACCTCGCGGCGCTCCACGAGTGCCACCCGCTTGCCGAGCTTCGCGGCCTGGATGGCGGCCCGCTGGCCGGCGGGGCCGCTGCCGATCACGACCATGTCGTACGTGGAGGCGTCGGACATGCGGGGGATCCCTGGAAGGCGGGCCTCGTGTCATGCAGCCCGCGGAGAACCCTGAGACTATCGCACCCGCAGCGGCCTTGCCTCAGCGGGGCGCAGCATCCCCGGGAGGACGGCCTGCGGGTTCACCCGCCGCGCGGCCGCCGAACGGCCTCCCGGCCTCCCCGCCCTGGGGGCGCGACCGTGGCCGTTCCTGGTGCCAGGAGCCGCTCAGGCGGCCTTGGCTCTCTTGGCCTCGCCCCCTGCCACCGGACCTTCGATGTGAAGGACCGTCGGTTTCCGCTCGTGAGCCAGGATCCACCGGCCCAGCAGGGCCAGCAGACCCAGCCCCAGGATCGGCCCACCCACGAACAGGTAGGGCTTCCACAGGGCCGGGATCACGGCGGGAGCGATGGCCTCGCCGTACCGCACCTTCATCTCCGCGATGATCGCCGACTGCGTCATCCCCTGCCGGATCATCTCCCCGATCTCCCGCTTCATCTTCATCGTGACGGGAGAGTTGTGCTGGGAGACGGTCAGATTGGGACAGCACGGAGCGCGAAGCATGGAGGCAATCTCGCGGACCTGCATGTACATCTCGCGATCGTCAGCCGTGTTCGGCGGGGCCGTCGGCTCGGGAGCGGGCCAGCTCAGCGTGACGGCGGCTGCGAGGATCACGAGAAGGCTCGACACGAGGGCGAGGGCGTGAGTGATGGCCCTCGGTCGGACCCTGGGGACGGTTGCGGTTGCCCGTCGCATGGTGCACCTCCCCGGTTCGCCTTCTCGGGCGTTTATACCCATGGAGGAGCAAGGGCTGTGCCGCCGTCGTCTCCCCCGGGCCGCAGGTGGCTCCCGGCTACCCCTTTGCTTTCAGTGGGATAACGGCTTCGCGCGCCAGGTGTCCGGCGCCGGGACCTGAATCGCTGCGTGCTGTCACGCTTGGAGGGTGATCTGAAGCCCCGGCTCGGGTTGCCTGGCCGCGGTGCAGCGCCGCATGCCCCGGGGGGCGGAGACCAGATTCACGATCGCGCGATCACCGAGCGACCTCCCCCCCGGGAGCGAGTCCGCCGGGTCTTCCGGCGTCATGCATGCACGAATGCAAGGACCCAGTCAGTCCTCCTCGTGGAGGCTGCCGGGCCGGCCCCCATTCGGCTACTGTGGTACCCTGAGGCCCCTCAGGGGGGATCATGGGTGGGACCGCGTCAAGGGGGTTAGGCCCACTCGCCATTACCGCCTATTCCGTCTGCAATGGCATGGGGCTGACGACGCAGGAGGTCGTCAGTGCCCTCTCGGAATCGAGATCCGGCCTGGCGCCTCCCTCCTTCGCGCTTCCCTTCGAGACGGTCTGCGGTGAGGTGACGGGGGACCTGCCCCATCCACCCGAACACCTCTCAATCTACGATACCCACCAGGCTAGGATCGCTCTGCGCGTGCTCGAGGAGATCCGATTGCCGCTCTCCGCGGCCATCGAGCGGTGGGGAGCCGATCGGGTGGGAATGGTCATGGCCACCAGCACGGGAGGCATCTCGGCCTCCGAAGACGCCTACGACACCTTCAAGAGGACCGCCGAGCTTCCCCAGGCCTATGATTACGAGCATCAGCATTGTTTCCACGCTTTTTCGGATCTTCTGGCGAAGGTCGCGCGGATCCGGGGGCCCTCCTATGTGATCTCGACGGCCTGCTCCTCGAGCGGAAAGGTCCTGGCCGCCGCCCGGCGGCTCATTGCCGCGGACGCCGCCGATGCCGTACTCGTCGGAGGAGTCGACAGCCTCGCCCGAACCACGCTCTACGGATTCATGGGCCTGAGCGTCCTCTCCTCGACGCAGTGCCGTCCATTCGACGCCAAACGTGACGGCATGAACATCGGTGAGGGCGGCGCCTTGCTCCTCGTGGAGCGATCCGGCCCCGCCAGGGCTCTCCTGCTGGGGACCGGCGAAAGCTCCGACGCGTACCACATGTCGTCGCCTCATCCGGAGGGCCTCGGCGCTCGGAAGGCGATGAGCGAAGCGCTCGCCCAGGCTGAATTGAGCGCCTCCCGGGTCGACTACATCAACGCACACGGCACGGGGACGATGCACAACGATGCCGCCGAGGCTCATGCCATCGCGTCGATGTTCGGCGGGGATGTGCCCGTCGTCTCCACGAAAGGGTTCACGGGCCACCTGCTCGGAGCGGCTGGAGCCACCGAGGCCATCTTCGCCATCCTCTCGCTCGAGCAGCAGTGGATCCCCGCGAACTACGGGTGCATCGAGCCGGACGTATCGCTTCCCATCCGGGTGAACACCTCGAAGCTGGACCACCCTTGCAGCATCGTCATGAGCAACTCCTTCGGCTTCGGAGGGAGCAACGTATCGATCCTGATGGGGCGGCCGTGAAGGAGGCGGCGATCCTCGGCGTCGGCTTCTGGAGCGCCGGCTACGGCTCCGCCGCTGCGTGGCTGGAGGACAGACGTGATGCGTCGGTGATCAGACCGAAGCCCCGGATCCTCGACTCACGAATCGGGCGCTATACGAGCCTCGTCACCCGGATGGCCATCGAAACGCTCCTCCAGGCCGCGGACCAGGGCGGAGTCGATTTGTCGACGGCCGCCACGGTATTCGGATCCGCGCGCGGAGAGGTTCAAACGGCCTTCGAGCAACTCGACATGATCGAAGAGGTCGGGTTCCCATCGCCCTCCAAGTTCAAGAACAGCGTCCACAATACGGCCGGCGGACATCTGGCCATTGCTTGCGGGAACATGGGATTCAGCACTTCGCTCGCAGCCGGCGACAGGACCTTCGCCATGTGCCTCCTGGAGGCACTTTGCTGGCTCGACATGAACGCGGGTCCCGTGATCGTCTCCGTCGCAGACGAAAGCCTCCCCCCTCATCTTCAATCCGCCGGGCGATACACTTCGCTGAGCGTGGCGTTCGCAATGACCCGATCGGAGGGCGGCGGGTTGGCGAAAATCAAGGACCTTCGCCGGGCGAGCGCGGCTGGCGAGCCTCCGCAGCTCCCCTCGGAGCTGGCGGCCAATCCCTCCGCCATCGCGCTCCACCTCATGCAGGCTGTTCTCAAGAGGAGGTGGGGCGTCGTCCCCCTGGAGCCCATGCCTGCCGGCTGGTGCGTGGATGTCACACCCTGAGAGGGATCGGGGGCTCCGCTTCCCGCCGATGGCCGAAGTCGTGCCGCACCGTCCACCCATGCTTCTGCTGGACGAGATTCGCGACGAGTCGGAGGGTTGCCTCGTCTGCGCCGCGACCCCCCGGGAGACCACGCCCTTTGCGGGAGAGGGGGGAGTTCCGGCGATCGTCACCCTGGAGTACATGGCCCAGACGGTGGCGGCGTATGCGGGCCTCCGCGCGCACAGGGACAGCCGCCCTGTTCGACTGGGCTACATCATCGGGGTCCGGACTATGAGCCTCGCCGTACCCACATTGCCCCTTGGGGAGGAGCTTCTGGTCTTCGCCAGGAAGATCTGGGGCGAAGACGAGCTGGGCAGCTTCGAGTGCTCGGTGAATACCCCTTCGGGCCCGATAGCCGAAGCGCTGCTCACGGTATTCCAGGGCGACCTCGGGGATCGGCGATGAGGAGAGCCCTCATCACGGGAGCCAGTCGCGGAATCGGCGCTGCCATCGCCGAGGGCCTGGCACGGATGGGACACTCGGTCGTCATCAACTACAAGTCCAACGACGCGGCAGCCGAGAGCGTCAGGAGCAGGATAGAGCAGGCGGGCGGCGAGGTCGAGGTCGTCCGATTCGACGTAGCGAATCGGGAAGAGGCCGGACGGGCCATCGAGAAGCTCCTCGCGGAGGGTCCGCCCGTGCAGATCCTGGTTAACAACGCCGGCGTCGCCCGGGACGCCCCGTTCCCGGCGATGGAGCCCGATGCCTGGGAGCTTGTCACCAGAACAACGCTGGACGGGTTCTACAACGTGAGCCGGCCGCTCATCATGCCGATGATCAGAAGCCGATGGGGCCGGATCATCAACATCGCCTCCGTCTCCGGGCTGACGGGCAACAGGGGGCAGGTCAACTACTCCGCAGCGAAGGCAGGCCTCATCGCAGCATCGAGATCTCTCGCACAGGAGGTTGCGAAACGCGGAATCACGGTCAACGCGATCGCCCCGGGCCTCATCGAGACGGACATGCTCCGGGACGCCCCCGTCGAGCAGATCCTGAAGCTGATCCCCGCCCGCCGCCTCGGCCGGCCCGATGAAGTGGCTCACCTGGCTGCCTTTCTGTGCGGAGAGGATGCCGCCTACATCACCGGCCAGGTCATCGGAATCAACGGAGGGCTCGCTTGAGCGCAGGCTGCCGCGTCGCCATCACCGGGATAGGGCTTGCCTCGCCCATCGGCAACAGCCTGGACGCGATCACGTCGGCCCTGAAGGCGTCGCGGCACGGGATCTTCACGCAACCTGAATGGAATTCGATCAAGGACATGGGCACGAGGCTCGGAGGCATCGTGACCGGGATCGACCTCGAGGGCTACGAGCGGAAGAGGATCCGGACCATGGGCCGCGTGGCTCTGCTCGCGACCTTCGCCACTGAAAAAGCCATCGAAGACGCGGGCCTCGATCCGGAAACCGTCGCCTCGGGCAGGACGGGTCTCGCCTACGGATCGACCCACGGATCCACCGCGGCTCAGGAAGGCTTCTGCAGAGCGTTTCTCCTGGAGAACAGCCTCAAGGGGCTCATGGGCAGCACCTACATGAAGTTCATGAGCCATACCTGCGCGGCCAACCTGGCCCTCTACTTCGGCATCACGGGAAGGGTGCTCCCTATCTGCTCCGCCTGTGTCAGTGCGACCCAGGCGATCGGGGCCGGCTACGAGCTCATCAAGTACGGGGTCGAGGAGGTGATGATCTGCGGCGGCGCGGAGGAGATGCATCCGGCGCACGCCGCGGTCTTCGACATCATGTACGCCACCTCCACCCGTTACAACGACCGTCCGGACGAGAGTCCCCGTCCGTTCGACGCCGCCCGCGACGGCCTGGTGGTCGGAGAGGGGGCAGGAACTCTCGTGCTCGAATCGTTCGAGCGCGCGAGTGCGCGCGGGGCCCGGATACACGGAGAGCTGCTGGGGTACGGCACGAACTGTGACGGCACCCATGTGACGGCCCCGGCGGCCAAGGGAATGGCCGGAGCGATACGCCTCGCGCTGAGCGCCGCGGGCATCTCCCCTTCGGAGGTCGACTACGTCAACGCACATGCGACGGGGACGGCGCTCGGCGACGTCTCGGAGAGCAAGGCGACCCTCGAAGTCCTCGGCGCCGAGGTGCCCGTCAGCTCCACCAAGGGCCACACCGGGCACACCCTCGGGGCGTGTGGAGCCATCGAAGCCGCCTTCTGCATCGCGATGATGAACGGGGGATTCCTCGCTCCCACCCGCAACCTGGAGGAGGTTGACCCGCAGTGCGCGCCGCTGAACTACCTGCGCACGGAGCCCCGGGCGGCGAGCCCCAGAATCATCATGAGCAACAACTTCGCCTTCGGAGGAATCAATGCCTCTCTCGTCATTCGTCGCGTGTAGGCGCGTTCGATCGATCTCCGTCCGTCGATGGCAGCGAAGAGAACGCCGTGGTTCGGATGAGAAGCTCGTAGCCGAACCAGCCGTTCTCGAACCTCAGCTCCCCCGGCGGTACACCGAACCTCATCCCCTCCTTGCACGTGATCGTGATGGCCCCCGGGGGGTTGCCCGAGCGCCGTTCGAAGCGCCGCTCTAGGATGAGCCCTCCGGCCCACCGCTCCGTGATCCGCTCGTCGTCCTGCACAGCCTCATGGACACCGTCACTGAGAGGGTCTGCGCTGATGCCGATGAACAGCGACCTGTGGACGTCGATGAGAATGTAGCGTGGCGGGAAAGGGAGCTCTCTTTTCACGTAGGGCTCGAAGGTCACCTCCGTCCCCACCTGCCGCAGGAGAAAAGCCCTGGTGCCGAATGGAGTCAATCCGATGAGCGTCAGCACGTTTCCCTGCTTCTGCAAGACCGTTTCGAAGCGGATCTCCTCCTCCCCGTAGCGCCCCTGGATTGCCTGCCTTGCCAGGAAGTCGCCCCGGATTTCCGACGGCGGCCTGAGAACCCCCGGATACCCCTGAGCCGGCGCCCGAGGCGCGGGGGCGGGCCGAGAGGCGCGGCAGGCGGTCGCGGCCAGGCAGAGTGCGGCCATCAAAAGCGCGGCTCCGCCCCCGACGCGCACCCGCGTCACACCGGACGACGCCCGGGAAGCAGCAGGATGACCGCGCCGCCGATGACCAGGCTCAGCACGCTCCCCAGGCCTGCAGTGATACCGATGCCCTGCAGGCCCGGATTGCTCGAAAGACCAAGCAGCCCGAACGAGAGCACGGTCGTGGAGCTCGCGAGGACGATGCTCAGCAGTGTCCCGCTCATGTGCTCGAGAGAGTCTTTGCCTTCAATCAGGAAGATGCCGTAGTCAACGCCGATCCCCAGGATCAGCAGCGACCCGATCAGGTTGAGGACGTTGGACGGCATCCCCATGATGGAAACGGCAGCCAGAGCGCCCGCCGCGGCAGCCACCGCGGGCAGGAGCGCGGCGAAGGAGAGGAGGAGACTGCGATACTGCACGAAGAGGAGCGCGAAGACGATCGCGGTGCCGATCCCCATGGCCTGGAAGGTCCTGTCCTGAAGGCTGCGATAAAGCCTCCGCAGCTCGCTGCCCTGGTCGAAGTAGACGACGCCATCGAGGGATGCTAGGTACGTCCTCAGCCTCTCCGGATCGGAGATCCCCTGGAGCTGAGTGAGAATCGTGCGCTCCCCGCTCTCCGGGTCGAGCTTCACGACGAAGCCTCGCACCGCGTCCCGCAGGGGCGAGTCCGCGAGCTGCTCCATCGTAAGCGCCCCCTGGTCAGCCTCCTTCAGGTGCTCGAAGAACGGCCGGAATGACCCGGGCCTGAAGCCCTCTTCGGAGAACGCCGCGACCAGCCGCCCTTCGAGGTCCCTGGTGGCCCGGACCCTCGCGACATTTCGATCCTGGAGCTGCCGCGACCAGATCGCCCCATGAAGCGTCCGGTACGAGCCGATCACACCGTCGCGCCGCGCAGCTTGCAGGCGGGCGGCTACGGCATCGTTCCGCCGCAGTGTCTCCTCCCACCCCCTCCCCGACACGACGATGAACCGTCCGGAGTCCATCGAGCTGACGAGCCCTCGGACTCGCTGATCCTCTTCCTGCACGGTGCGATCGATCGTATTGAGGGAAGCCAGGTCCTCGGCCCATCGAAGCCTCGGAAGGCCCGTCACGATGAGCATGATCGCGCCGGAGAGCACGACGATCACCGCTGTGCGCCGCTGCGCCAGCCGCAACCACAGGGCCCCGATGCCGGCCGCAGCCCATTTCAGAAAGGCGGTGGGGCGCCTCGCCTGCGGCATGAGCACCGGGAGAAGAAACCGCGTGCATGCCAGGGCGCCCAGGATCCCCGCGGTGGCGAATACCGCACTTTCCCTGAGCCCCGGAAAAGTGGTCCAGGCCATCCCTGCGATGCCCCCGATGGTCGTCAGGGCGCCTAACCGAATACCGGGCCAGATCCGCGCAAGCGTTCCGCCGGCATCTTCTTCCTCCGATCGCAGCAGGTAGTGGTTGAACAGGTGAATCGGGTAGTCGATGCAGACCCCGATGAGAGTGGCGCCGAATACCATGGTCACGCCGTGGATTTCACCGAAGACGGCGAGACAGGCCGCGAGCCCGCAGATGAGGCCCCCGCCTATGGTGACGAGGAACAGGAGAATGTAGGCGGGGGATCGGAACATGAGGAGGAAGAGGCCGATGCCCACGGCGGTTGACACGAACGAGATCCGCGCCACGTCGCGCCGGATGCTCGCCTCCGACGCCGCCGCGAAGAACGCCAGTCCGCTGCGCTCGAGGGAGAGCGCTCCGCCTTCGGCTTTGTTGATCTCGTCGAAGGCGGCCGTGATGAAGTCGAGGAAGGGCGCGACTCTCCGCGTGTCGAAGGGGGAAGCCCTGGTCGAGAGGAATATGATCCCCGCGGGCGCATCTCGCGCCACGAACTGACCCTCCAGGATCCGGATCTTCGGCTCCCTCAAGTCCGAGAGCCGCTGCAGCGTCCGGGAGAATCCCTGGAAAGGGTCCGAGCCGCCCAGGCGGGCTACGAGCGGGCCGGTGGGCCCCTGGAGTGCGCGTTTGAGGTCTGCTGCCGCGCGCCGGATCTCCTCGTCCGTGAGCGACTCGCGGCTCAGGAGATCCGGATCGTCGGAGAGAAAACGCAGTCTCCGCGGGAAGTAGAGCTCGCGGATGCGATCCTGGTCCGCTGCCTCCGTGAATGCCGTGGTCCGGATCCACTCGACTTCCGGATGGCCTTCGAGCTCAGCGGCCAGCCGGCGGGCGGCGGCCGCCGCCTTCCCGGCATCCTTGGCCCGGAGCGCGAGGATCATCGTCCTCGATAGCGCGGAGTCGGCCATGGCTTGCGCCAGCTTCAGGCTTTCGTCCCCCGCCTCGACCTGCAGGAATCGCGTGATGTCCGAGGTCGTCCGGAAGCTGAAGAGGCAGAAAAGGAGAAGCCCCAGGAGGATGATGACGGTGGCGCCAGCCTGGACGCGATCCCGGTGCATGGGTCCCTACGGGGTGTGCACGCTGAAAACAGAGTCGATCTCCTGGGCGCTGAATGTGCGTTCCAGGTCGACGTCGTGGAAGGTCGTGACGGAGTCATCGCCACTTGCTTCCACGACTCTCATCGAGTCGATGCGCCCTCCGCGGCCTTGAACCTCGATCCTCGTGATCAGGTTCCGGACAGGCTCGCTCAGCGGCTCCAGGACGATGCCCCACACCTCCGAGGGCCCGGACGGGACCCGATCGAATCGCATCGCCCACGCGCGTGAAAGCGACTCCACATCACCCTTGAGTATCTGGAGGAAGCTCTCCACGAACACGCGGACGGCCGCATGGGCGCCCAGATCGATCTCCTCCGACTCGCCCTCGGAGCTGAAGAAGAGCGAATCCCCGTGAATCACCATCGAGCTCGGTGATGGCTTCGTCACCCTTCGGAGCAGGCGATCGGGAGGCGCGAAAAAGATCTCCCCTTCGTTCACCAGCGGCTCCGCCAGAAGCGCGATGTGCTTCTCCTCCGTGAACCGGGCTTGCAGTCCGGGAGACCTGCTGAACTGATCGAGAAGGGCCTTGATCTCCTCTGGAACGGCCGCGGCGGGGGCGCTCGCGACGGTCGTCGTCGCCAGGAGGATCGCTATGGTCAGCCCCCGGGTCAGAGGCACCCCCGGGATGGCCGGCCGTCCTGACGGAAGACGACGCTTTCGACACGCCTCCGCGCTACTGATGCACCGGGGATTCCGTCGTGATCCCGGAGGGTGGTCTGCCATTCAGAACTCGAAGAAGTTGAACCAGTTGTAGGGAGCCGCCCTGGCGTACCAGGCGAGCCGATCGGCATACCTCTGAGCATAGTACTCGAGCGCCGCCTTCCGCTCTTTCCTTGGGACGGTCACTCTATCCGCGAAGTGCTCGCAGTGGATGACGTAATCGTTCGGACCGCGGTACAGCGCGAACGCCAGGTAGACGGGACAGGCGAGGGTCGAGGCCAGCAGGAAAGCGCCTGCGGGGAGAACGGATCGGCCCCCGAGGAGGTCGACCTCCACGGTCTGCCCCCCAAGTCCGACTCGGTCGCACAGGATGCCGACGTGCTCCCCGCGCTCCACGCAGTCCCAGACCTTGAAGACGAAGGAGATGTCCTCCGGGTCCACTTCGATGAGCCTGGTCGTTCCACCAGGATCGAACGTGCTCAATACGGAGTTGATCATTCTCGCGTTCCGGAAGTAGCCGACAATGTTCAGCTTCAGGCTGTCTTGCGATGCGGAAACCCTCAGGGCCTCGAAGCTCCCCAGGTGCGCGCTCAGGAGGATGCCACCCTGCCCCCGCCGGCTGGCCTCCATGAGCTCCTCCGTCCCGTGTCTCACGAGCCTGAAGTGGGACAACTGGCGGCGAACAAGGAACAGCCTGTCCAGGGTGACCTGGGCATACGTGAGGAAGTGCCGGAATACCATCGCCAAGGTGACGTGATCCCGCCGGAGGATCCGGCCGAGCCAGAATCGCGATGCCCGGCGCGCCCGGCGATGCGCGAGCGTGTAGTAGAGCGCTAGGAAGGGAAGGACGGCTCTGGCGCCCGACCGGCCGAAAAAGGTGGCGATGAGGACCAGGGACTTCATCCCGAGGATGAAGCCCGTCTCGCGAGCCTCCAGCCAGCCGCGACTTGTCACGGGAACACCAGACGTCGCAGCGCTCCCGTGACCAGACGCGTATGCATCCATGAGATCCACAGGTTGTCCGAGAGCATCCTGAAATGCGAGACACCTCCGACTTCGGGCGGGAAGTACCTGACCTTCGTCGGCAAGTTGATCACGGGAACGCCGTTCCAGACCATCCTGACGGCGATCTCCGGATCGAAGTCCATACGCCGGCCGACGGTCCTCGTCGCCAGGGCCGCCTGGACGGGGTAGATCCGGAAGCCGCAGAGCGGGTCATGGATCCTCGACCATCCCAGCGTTTCGAGGGATACCCAGAAGCAGCTGATCCTTCTGCCGACCAGCCGTGATCTGGGAGCCTCCTTGTCGAAGACGGGAGTTCCCAGGACGAGAGACGCGGGGCTCTCGCGTGAGATGCCCAGGAAGCGCGGGATGTCCCGGGTATCGTGCTGTCCGTCGGCATCGATCTGCAGGACATGGGTGAAGCCCAGCCGGAAAGCTATCCTGAGTCCGTCCATGACGGCTGCGCCCTTCCCGCCGTTGGCGCCCCGGAAGTGAGCGAGCAGGCCCGGCAGGGCCTTCATCCTGGCGACGGCTTCCCGGCCCGCAGCGTCGCTGCCATCGTCAACCACGATGACATCCTTCAGCCACGCCAGGACCTGCCCCGCGACCTCCTCGATGGTCTCCGGGTTGTTGTACGTGGGAATCACCGCGCAGAGCCGGTAGGCGGCAGTCAAGCCCCTGATCCCCCTCCCGGATCGAACTTCAGCGTCCCGCTGCTGCACACCCTGCCGTCGCGGGAAAACTGGAACTCGATCATGCGAGTGGTCGCGTTCCTCACGAGGCGAAGGACCAGCTCGTCGGCCGGATGGATCGGCTGCTTGAACTTCGCTCCCCGGATTCCCGTCAGCGTCCCCACGTCGCACCAGATCTCCGACGCAAGCGCGAGTACTTCCTGAACCTGTACGAGCGCCGCCAGTATGGGGTACCCGGTGAAGTGCCCCTCGAACCAGCACAGGTCCCCGGGAACCCTCATGTCAACCTCGTGCACCTCCACCTCCCCGTCATTCCGCCGGGTGCGAGCCTTGACTTCGAGTCGAGAGACTCTCTCCCCCGTCGGATTCAACCGAACCTGATCCTCCGTATGGCGTACTCCGCCACGAACATGGTTCCCATGAGGAGATAGGAGATGCCGCCCGTGTAGAGCGTCCACGTGGAAATGGTGGCGAAGTAGGCGAGGTACAGGCTGACCAGCCCGTTGATGACGAGGAAGATGCACCACGCCTTGGTGACCTGGCGGCAGTGGGCGATGCGTCCGGGCGAGAGGTCCGGATGCACGATCCGGGCGAACCGCTCGATCGCCGGTGTCCTGCCCGGAGTCAGCGAGAAGGCGAAAAAACCGAGGACCGCAGCATTGACGGCCACGGGCATCATTAGGAAGAGGCGCTCGTTGGACGCGGACAGTGCAGACAGGAGGTAGAGCGCGCTGATGATCACCGCCGCCACGGGCAGCAACATCCGGAGCCGTCCGGGGCCGAGGAACCGCAGGAAGAGGATAACCGCCAGGGTCGAGGTCAGGAGAAGCCGGGCTGACGCATTCCCTCCCTGTCTCTCTATCAGCCAGATGCCCAGCGGATAGGCGAGGATGAGCAGCGCAGAGAGAACGCCGGCGAGCTTCCGCAATCCTAGCCTTTCTCGTTGAGGACGGTCTCCACGATGGCGACCATGTCCCCGACGGTGCGTACCTCACGCAATTCGTTTTCTTCGAGCCGGCGGTCCGTGATCCCCTGCAGCTTGGCCACGAGGTCGATGGCGTCGATGCTGTCGAGATCCAGGTCCTCGTAGAGCCGGGTCTCAGGCTTGATGCGAGCCGGGTCGATCTTGAACATCTCGACCAGCGTCTTCGTTACGTGATCCATCGCCGCGCTGCTGCTCATGACGGCAACTCCTGCTTTAGGCGCCGTTCGATGAAGGCTGCGAGCGTGCGGACTGAATAGAACGCCTCCCGATTCTCCGGGTCGCTCGCCGAAACCCTGATCTTGTATCGTTGTGCTACCGCCATGCCCAGCTCCAGGGCGTCGACCGAATCCAGGCCTAGCCCTCCCCTGAACAGCGGGGCTTCGTCGTCGATGTCCTCCGGGGCGAGGTCTTCGAGCATGAGGGCCTGCACGATGAGGTCCTTCAGCTCCGATTCGCGCGAGCTCATATCATGGCCTGCGTCGAGGTCGATTCCTGCCGCTCGACGGAGATGGGTGCCCCCGCGGCTTGCAGGGACAAGACGGGGCTGTCCGAGAGCCCAAGGCACTGCCGGTACGCCTCGCGAACGTGATCAGCGGTCTCGCGGGCCGTCGCGGCGAATTCTCCGGGGTAGATCGTCTCCAATTGAGCAATCCGGTAGTCCGCCGTGGTCTTGACCAGAGCATACCAGGGCTGGTGCTTCATGAGAGTCGGCGGCTGGCAGGTGATCAGGATGGGAACCAGCGGAACACTCGCGCGGGCCGCTATCTCGAACACTCCAGGCTGGAATGGGTGAAGACCGCACGCCGGGGATCGCGTCCCCTCGGGGAACACCAGAACCGACTGGCCCGACGCCAGGCGCTCCAGGGCCTGCCTGACGACGAATGCGCCATCCATGGGCCCAACCTGGCCGCCTTCGATATGCCCGCACGAGCGAAGGAGCTGGCTGACCAGGAGGCTCCGGAAGAGGTCCCTTTTCGCGACGCAGCACATGCGGGGATGGACGGACATGATGGCCGAGACGTCGATCAGCGTGGGGTGGTTCGCGATCATGACGAACGGGCCATCAGGCACGTCGAGCCGGACCTCCTGAGGCCTGAAGGTGATGAGACGGGTCGTTCTCATGGCGGCGATGAAGAAGACGAACCCGTATCCCACGATCGCCTGGCACCTTCGATTCCTCTCCGGTTCGGCCAGGCGCCAGGAAGTCAGCCTGGCCAGCGGGAGCACGCTCCAGGAGAGCACGAAGGAGCAGAGCCAGAAGAAGAAGAAACAGCCGGCGGTCGCTGCACCCAGTCCGAGAGCCCGCGCCCAGCACCTCACGAGTGCACCACGACGAAGGCGACGACTGAGCTGCGCTCCCGGCTCAGGGTGACCGCAGTCGATCGACCTCCCGCCTCATTCAGGGCTCGCAGAGCGTCCGGGCCGAGGTGGAGGCGCTCCGACCCGTCGTGCTCCTGGACCAGCTCGACTTCGGACAGCGGTATTCCCTCCCAGAGGCCTCGACCTACCGCCTTCAGAAAAGCCTCCTTGGCCGCAAGGCACTTCGCGAGCCGCAGGGCCCGCCGGCGCAGTCGAGCGCCCGCGAATCGCTCGCGGAGCGTGAGCACCGCCTCCTCGAAACCGGGCCTACGCCGCAGGATCTTCTCTATCCGTGCGACGTCTACGATGTCCACGCCGACTCCCGAGATCACAGACGCCCCCGCGCGCGCAGGCCCTCGAGCAACTTCAGCGCGTCCATGGCGCTCGATCGTCGACGAGGAAACCCGGAACCGAGCGAGGGGCTCCCCCCTCGACGCTCACGGACGTGCAACCCACGTGGAGGAACGAGCCGCCAACCTCGACCTGGGAGACATGCCGCACCCCCCCTCCAGCGCGGAGGTGAACTCCGCGGGTCCGGCCTGGATTGCAGATACCAATCGGAACTGCGCGCGATTATACAGCCGCCCCGGAAGCCCCCACAACTGGCCCGGGATGGCGACTCTGACGCCCCCCCCTCGCGCCGGCCGGACGCGGTGCCCGGCGTGGGTGGCGACGCCCGGGCCCGGGAGGGGCGAAGCCGTCCGCTCTCCCACGACGCGGGTCACCCGCTCTTGAATGCGGCGAGGTTCAGGAGTGTATCGCCTCGATCGGAGGGCGCCTCGAAGCCCAGCCACTCCAGCGCGCCGACATCGGGGCGGCTCCACCAGAGGTTGGGGGTGGAGATCCGGGAGGGATCAATCGTGAAGCCGGCTGCACGCATCAGCTCTATGTACTCGCCGGCGGTCCTCTGCGCCTCCATCGGATGGCGGAACAGGATCCTGATGAGCAGTGAATCGATAAACCTCTTGCAGGACTCCGCCAGCAGGAGTACGCCGTCCTTCTTCAACACCCGGTGGAACTCACGCAATGCGCTCTCCTGGTCGGCGATGTGATGCAAGGTCTGATGGCAGAAGACGAGGTCGAAGCTGGCATCAGGCTGCTCGATTCGCTCGAGGCTGCCAACTTCGAGATGAACCGTGCTCCTGCAGCGGCGGGCTTCCTGGCTGGCCCGGACACGCATCCTGGGATCCACGTCGAGGGCGACGATGCGCTCGGGGTGGAATCGCTCATCCAGGAGCGGAAGTGCCTTGCCGAATCCGGATCCCGCGTCAAGGATCGCAGGGAATCGTTCGCGCGTGGTTCCCAGCAGAGTGAGGAGATCGTCGAAGGCGACCTTGAGGACGCTCCTGCGCCATGTTTCCGTTCCGAGGAACCAGGTGCCGAAGGCGCTCTCCCGGATCCAGCTCACGTCGCACACCCCTGCCGCCGGACGGTGCGATTGGAAGGCCATGGCTCGAGGCACGTCCACCAGCTCTATGTGCCCTCTTACGGCACGAGCGCGGCCAGGCGCACTCCGAGGTCAACCTCGATGTTCTTGATCCACTGGGTGTACTTGGGGTGGATGTAGGGCTTTCCCTTCTTGATCTGGTACTGCATCTCAAGGCTGTCGACGTATTCGATCGAAATCTGATTCTGGCGAACGTGGAGCTTGATCTTCACCATGTGGACGCGGACCATGAGCTTCGCGTTGACGGTGATTCCACCTTCGGATTCCTCCGTGTCCTGCACGATCCAGCCGCGACCCGCCAGCACATCCTTTACCGCCTTGGTCGCATCGGCGAGGCTGACGCCCGATGGCACGGGGATGGGCTCTGGCACGTACATGGGTTCCGCGCCACGGGCCCCCAGGGTGACCACCAAGACGAATACCAGCGACAGGGCTCTGCCAACGTTTTTGCTCATCGGATTCGCTCCACCCACAAGACCGATTGAGGATCCAACGATTGGAAGACCGGATAACCTCTGAGTTGCGTGACTGTTACCACAACCACCCACCCCAGTCAATTGCAACGGAGACCGGAGACGCCGGCGCGGTTCACGGACTCCCGGATTGGCTCCCACCGGCCGGAGGGGCGCGGTCCCGATGGCAGCAGCGGGCATCGTTTTCTCACGGCCGCACGGGGGCCCGTCCGCGGTTCTCGCAAGGACTCCGTCCCTCGCCCGCGCTTGAGGAGGCCAGCCACCCTTCTTTGCACCCGGCGCCTGTCGTCCGCGAGGAGCCTCGTGCCGTCCCTGCGGGCGAGCCCGGGTCAGCATCGGCATCCCCTGAAAGTCCTTGAGTTGCGAGGCCTTCCGGCATCGTGGTATAACGGCCGGGCCTATGGCGAGCGCGGGTCGTGCACCAGTTTCGGAGGCCGCGGAGGGCCAATCCATCGCTACGCTTCGCGACGATCTGAAGCGGTTCATCGTCGGGCACCTGCGCCTCCGCTATGTGAACCCCTCGGACCTCGGCGACGACGCGCCCCTCGTCGGGAGCGGCCTCGATCTCGACTCCATCGACATCCTGGAGCTGGTGACCGGCGTTGAGAAGAAGTACGGCGTCAGGTTCGAGGATCCCGAGATCGTCCAGAAGGTCTTCACGTCCGTCAGCACCATCGCGACACACCTCGCGACGCATCGTGACACCCCCTGATCCCGATCTCGTATCCCGGCTCCCCCACGGGCCGGCCGCGCGGCTCCTCACTTCGGCATCGCTCGATCCCGGCGGGGAGGCCTGCCTCGGAGTCCGCGATCCGGGCGCCGACGATCCCGCGGCGAACCCGGCGGGCTTCTTCCCATCCTGCCTCCTCGTCGAGCTGATGGCCCAGACGGCCGGGCTGATCCTCCCCGAGGAGAGCACGGGGGCGTGGGTGGCCGGCATCAAGGCGATGAGGCTGCACCGGGCCGCTCTCCGGGGCGAGCGCGTCGAGGTCCGGGCCCGTCTCGACCGGCGCATGGGCGCTCTCTTCCTCTTCGAATGCAGGGCGGAATCAGCCGGGCGGCTCCTCGCCCGAGGGTCCATCACACTCCGTGCCGTCTGAGAGCATCGCGATCCTGATCCCGGCCTTCGACGCGGCCGCCACCATCGGGCCTGTCGTACTCGCCGCGCGAGCCGCCCGTCCCGCACCGGCCGACCTCCTCGTGGTGGACGACGGCTCCAGCGACCGCACCGCCGAGGCCGCGCGCTCGGGCGGGGCGACCGTCGTGAGCCATCCCTCGAACATGGGCAAGGGGGCGGCCCTCGCCACAGGCATGGGCATCCTCATCTCGCGCGGCGCGCGGGCGATCATCACGCTCGACGCCGACGGGCAGCACGACCCCGCGGAGATCCCCCGCTTCGTCGCGGCATGGCGCGCGATGCACGCCGACCTCATCGTCGGCGCCAGGATGGACGGCTTCGAGGCGATGGCTCCCCTGCGCCGCTTCGCGAACCGCTTCTCCACGAAGGCCGTGCGCTTCTTCGGCGGTCCCGATCTTCCCGACACCCAGTGCGGGTTCAGGCTCTACAGCCGGCGCCTCCTCGAGCAGGTCGCCTTCCGGCGGCGGGCCTACGACGCCGAGGCGGAGATCCTGATGCTGGCCTCGCGTCACGGGTTCCGCATCGCCCCGCTGGAGATCAGCTCGCCCGATCCGGACGGCCGGGGATCCAGCCACTACCGGCCATGGCTCGACACCTATCGGATGTGCCGGACCGTGGTCTTGTGCAGCCTGGCCACGCGCGCCGGAGCGCGCAGCGCGCTGCGGAGCGCCGCCGGCCACGAGGGGACGACAGGACTCTAGAGGAGGGAGCAGCATGCACATGGCAGCAGCCGCCGCAGCCGTGGCAGCGGCGATCAAGGCATCCGGGTCGATCGTGCGAGTCGAGCCCGACGAATTCAGGAAGTTGCTGAACCACAACATGGACGGGCTCGTCGTCCATGCCGTGGGCGGGCTCTTTTCGAATCGGCACCAATACCTCATGGGCTACAAAGGGCTGGCCTTCTTCACCTCCTCCAAGGAACCGATCCCTGTGCCAAGGACATGTGAGATCGTCGAGGCCAGGAAGATCTGGATTCCCGGGTAGGCAGGTGCAGCCCCTCGGAGTGTGCTGGACATCGAGAGCGCCCACGCCGCACAACGGCATCTAGCGCGCTTGCCAACCCGGCGCTATCCTCCCGGTTCCAAAAACCCCGCATGCCATGACTGGAAACGCGACGATCACGGTCCACGTCCCGCCGCCCCTCCGCGCAAGTTGCGCGGGGGCCTCGGAGGTCACCATCTCGGCGACGAGCGTTCGCGGGGTGCTAGCAGAGCTGGAGCGCCTCCACCCCGAGCTGAACCGAAGCATACGTGACGAGACCGGGGCGGTGCGCCGCCACATCAACCTGTTCGTGAACAGCCGCCACATTCGTGACAGCGGCGGGCTCGAGACGCCGCTCTCTCCGGGCGACGTTGTCATCGTCCTGCCCGCGGTCTCAGGAGGTTGAAGATGCCGGAGCGCGTGATTGTCACCATCGGGACCAAGAAGGGAGTCTTCGTTGCCGAGGCGGCAAAGGCCCGGCGAAGCTTCACGCTGCGCGGGCCCTTCGGCCAGGGGGTGTCTGTCTATTCGACGCTCATCGACACGCGCGGCGCTCCGCGGCTCTACGCCTCGAGCTGCAACGCCTTCTTCGGCATGAAGGTCCTGCGCTCGACCGACCTCGGCAAGACGTTCAAGGAGACGAAGTCGGCTCCCGCATTCCCGCAGGAAGACGGGCGCGCGCTCGCCAACATCTGGTCGCTCGAGGCGGGAGGCGGCAAGAAGGAGCTGTGGTGCGGCGTCGAGCCCGCTGCGTTGTTCAGGAGCAATGACGGCGGCGACTCATGGGAGATGGTCGACGGCCTCAGCAACCATCCGCACGCCCGGCAGTGGCAGCCGGGCAATGGCGGCCTCTGCCTGCACACGATCCTGCGGGAGGGTAACCGCGTGCACATCGGGATCTCGACCGGCGGCCATTACCTGAGCGAGGACGGCGGCTCGACGTACACGGCCTCCAACAAGGGCGTGGGAGCCGGCTTCACGCCCGACCCCTACCCCGAATTCGGCCAGTGCGTCCACAAGATCGCGAGCCACAAGGACGCCCCCGGCAGGCTCTACATGCAGAACCACGGCGGCTGGGCCGAATGGGATGGGCCCGGAGGCCGGCGGCCGGGCATCGGCGTGTTGCGCAGCGACGACCACGGCCAATCTTGGCGATCGATCGCGAAGGGCCTGCCTTCCGACTTCGGCTTCCCCATCGTCGTGCACCCGCACGACCCCGACACGGTCTACGTCCTGCCGCTCGTGCCGATGACGCGCACCTGCCCCGACGGCGCCCCCGCGGTCTGGCGCAGCGAGAACGGAGGGGATTCGTGGAAGAGGCTCGCGAAGGGCTTCCCGAAGAAGGAGAGCTACTTCACCGTCCTGCGCGACGCCATGGACATCGACGAGGCCAAGTCGCCCGCTCTCTACTTCGGCACGACCACGGGTCAGCTCTGGATCGGACGGGACGGCGGCGAGGAGTGGAGCTGCCTCTTCGACTCGCTCCCTCCCGTCAACTGCGTGAAGGTCGCGATCGTGTGACGGCGCCGGCGGCCAGCCGGCGTGGATATCGAGGCGCTCCCGCTCATGTCAGCCGACCCTCGACCAGGGCATGGGCTGGGGTGTGCTTGAAACCTCTCTCCTTTAGCGCCCATTTGATTGCGATCTGGCGGCGCCTCCCTGTCGCTGTCCGGGCAGTCCTCACGGGCATCGTGGTGGCCACGGCTGGCACCGTGCCCTGGGCCCTTCTCGTGTCGATCAACTCGAGGTTCTGGGGCGCCGTGCCGTGGGCCGTGCCGCCGACCGCGCTGTACCTGTGGCTTTTCTGGCGCTACGTCCGGGGATCGGGCTGGCCCCGCTCGACCTCGGAGGTACGGCGCAGGAATTGCCGCGCGAACAGCCTATCCGAAGAGGTCTGGGGGATGGCGCTTCTTTCTGGCGTCCTCGGCATCGCGGCGGTCGTGTTCTTGCAGCAAGTCATGAGCCGGATCGTCACGCTCCCCCAGCAGCAGGATCTCGACGTTTCGAAGTACCCGGTCGTTACCGTCGCACTGTGGGTGCTCATGAGTGCCGCGGTTGCCGGCGTCGTCGAGGAGTCGGCGTTCCGCGGCTACATGCAGGGACCGATCGAACGCCGCCACGGGCCGGTGATCGCGATCCTGGCGACGGGGATCGTCTTCGGCCTAGGTCATTTCACGCACCCGGAAGTCACGTTGGTCCTGATGCCGTACTATGTCGCGGTCGCCGCCGTTTACGGTGCGCTGGCCTACCTGACGAATTCGATCCTGCCGAGCATGCTCCTTCACGCCGGTGGGAACGTCCTGAGCGCCATTGACTTCTTCGTGCGCGGCCGCTCGGAGTGGCAGACATCTTCGACTCCGGCTCCGCTCATCTGGGAGACCGGCGCCGATGGGCCCTTCTGGCTCTCTCTCGCGGCAACCCTCATCGCAGGGACCGCCGCGGTGTGGGCCTACGCCGCGCTCGCCAGCGCCGTTCGAGGATCGCTTCCGAGAGTGCCGCCGGGCCACGACTTGACGCCAACGGGCTGACTCCGCCTACGGCAGGGCTTCGCGGGCGGCGCCGGTTGCGGGCGCCCCCGCGGCCGGCCCGGGATCGAGCACGGCGCGCCGGAGAGGGTGGTCGCCGCTCCGCGCGCCAATCGGGAGGAGCAAGGGGAGGATGATCAGCGCTGCGACCAGCGTGTAGCCGGTGCCGGCAACCACGGCGAAGCCGAGGCTGCGCAGCCCCGCCAGCTCCGCACCGAGAAGCGCCGCGAAGCCCGCGAGCGTGGTCAGCCCCGTCACCAGCACCGCGGGGCCGACCGCCGCCAGCGCCGAGCGAGGATCGCGCCCCTCCCTCGACCAGCGATCCACGATGTAGACCCCGTAGTCCACGCCCAGGCCGAAGACCACCGGCATTCCCATCAGGCTCATCAAGTCGAGCTCCACGCCGGCCAGGCGCGCCGTGCCGAGGAGCCAGATCGTTCCGACGGCCACGGGAGTCAGCGTCACGATCAGGACACCGATGGCACGGAAGGCGGCGAGGGAGAGGAGGGCGACGGCGAGGGCGACGAGCACGGCCGCCTTCCGGAAGTCGGCCGCGATGATCTCGCCGAGGTCGTGCGAGAGAAGGGCGACGGAAGCGATCCGCGCCTCAGGGTTCCCCAGGGCCTCCTCGACTCCCCGTGCGATGTGAGGCGCATCGGTCGGGTCGCGGAAGTAGATGCGCGTCCGGGGCATGCCGGCGGGCCCGAACCACCCTGGCTCCGCCACGACGAGCACGGACTCGAAGTCTCCGTAGCGCCGGGCCGCCGTCGTGAACTCCGAGAAGAAGGCGGGATCCATCCCGGCGCTCCCCGCCTCCTCCTCGAGGATCGCAGCCGCCCGCTCCCAGGGCAGCCCTCCCAGCGCTGCGTGGCGCGCCTCCTGCACGCGACGCGGCGGAACGAGGGCCGCGGGGTTGTCGCAGCCGCCGAGCCATCCCTCCTCCAGGCCTCTCCCGCAGAAGGACAGCAGGCGGTGAGCTTCGAGGAGCGCTGCGTCGAGGCTTCCCGCCGTCTCTCCCTCTGCCCGGGCGCCATGCAGGATCACCATCGTCTCGAAGGCGCCGCCTTCAAAGGGGCCCATGACCCGCTGCGTCGCCGCCGCGGCAGGATCTTCGCCCCGGATCGAGCGGAGATCGGTCGATACCTCCATCCCCAGCGCGAGGTAGAGCATGACGGCGGTCCCCGCGGCCGCGGCGATGAGGACCTGCTTCCTCCTGGAGCGGCATGCGTCGTGCAGCGCGAGGATCGCGCCCAGGGGCATCCGCAACGAGGGCGACCTCGGGCTTTCGGGCTTGCGAGACAGGACCGCGAGCGCGGCGGGGAAGAAGAAGATCACTCCCACCAGGAGCGTGAACATGCCGACCGCGGAGATGATGCCCAGCTCGGCCAGGCCGCGGAACTGCACGAACGACAGCGAGAGGAAGGCGGCCGCGGTGGTGAGCGTGGCCACGGTGATCGCGCGGCCCGTTCCAGCGAGCGCCGCGACGGCGGAGTGCGGCGCCTCGAGCCCCGCGCTTCGCTCCTGCCTCTCGCGCAGGTACATGTGGATCATCGCGTCGTCGCCGATCCCCAGGAGGATCGCCGCGAAGGCCACGGTGATCATGTTGAGCCTGCCCGGGTAGATGGCTGCCAGCCCGAGCGTCCAGATGGTCGTCATCGTGAGCGGCAGGAGCACGACGAGCCAGAGAGCGGGCCGCCGGATCACGAAGAGGTAGATGAGCGCAATCCCGGCGAGTGAGAATGCGGTCGTGAAGGCGGCGTCATGGCGGATGCGACGCTCGTCCTCGAGCGCGAAGAGGTGGCCCCCCGCATGATCGAAGATCAGCCCCGTGCCGGGAGCGGCGGCCCGCGTGGAAGCCTCCGCGGCGAGCAGCGCATCGAAGAGGCGGTGGCTGAAGGCGATGCGGGTGGGGGGCTCGGAGGCCTGCGCCACGAGGAGAAGCCTGCGCCCGTCGCGAGAAAGGAAGAGCCCCGATTCGGGATCGGGCCGGAAGCCCTCGATGGTCCCGGCCCCCGGGCCTGCAAGCTCCAGGAGGCGCAGGGGATCGCGGGCTGCCAGCTCCTCGATGGGGCCCATGAAGCCGGGCATCCTCGCCCGCGCTCCGATGGCCGCAACCCTCTCGCGGATCCAGGCGGCCCCGAGCCGCTCGGCCACGGCATCGGCCTTCGCCGCGTCGATGAGCACCGGAAGGTGGGCGACGGCGCGGATGGAGAGCTGCGACAGCTCGTCGGCCTCGACCCCCCAGCGCGCCGAACCGACGAGCCCCGAGGCTCTCAGCTCGCCGGCCAGCCTCTCGGCCGCAGCCACGAGGGCTTCGAGGCCTTCGTCCGGATCCTCCGGCGCCGGATCGAGGGCGATGGAGACGAAGAGCCGGTCGAGCGTGCCCTTCTCCTCGAGGAGATCGCGGAAGTCCCGGGCCGCCCTGTTGTCACGCGGGAGAAGCTCGGCGAGCGAGGTCTCCAGCCTGATGGTGCTTCCCTTCCAGAGCAGGGCGAGGCTGACGAGCAGGTAGATCCCGATGACGACCCCGCTCCTGCGCGTCGCGAAGCGCCCCAGGCTCTCGAAGGAGAGACTCACGGCCGCTCCATGAAAACCCCGGCTATAATGAGCCGCCCGTTCACGCCGAATCCGACGGATCGATCCACGCGCTCCCCATGCATCCCCTCGGCCGCTTCATGATCGCATCCACGGCGCTGCCGCTCGCGGCCCCGCTCCTGCCCGCTGCGGCGCCCGCGCTCGTCGGGACGTGGGCTGCGCTCCACGCGGCATTCCTCTGGACGCTGCTGAGGCCGGGCGGCACGATCTACGCTCCGAACGTCAGCAGAGGGCCCCTCGAGCAGGCCACCGTGACGCTGAGCTTCGATGACGGCCCCCGCGGGGACGAGACGCGCGCCCTTCTCGACGTGCTCGGCGCGGAGGAAATCCGCGCGGCCTTCTTCGTCGTGGGTGCCCGGGCCGCGGCCGATCCGGGGGTGATCCGCCGCATCGAAGGCGACGGTCATACTCTCGGCAACCACACCCAGACGCACCCCGTCACCTGGGCCGCCGCCGGGAGGAGGCGCGTCCTGCGCGAGGTGGGTGAGGCGCAGGAGACGCTCGCCGGGATCACGGGCCGCGCTCCCGCATGGTTCCGGCCCCCGATGGGGCACAAGAACGTATACCTGAGGGAGGCTCTCGCGGCGCATGGCCTGCGGCAGGTCACATGGTCCACCCGATCCTGGGACACGGTCCTGAGAAGGCCCGCGTCCGTCGCCCGGAGGGTGCTCGCGCGCGCGCGCAGTGGAGAGATCATCCTCCTTCACGAGGGGCTCGCGGCCGCGGGGATCCCGATGGCGCCGGAGCTGGCGCGAACGATCGGGCGGGGACTCAGGCAGCGCGGCCTCACGCCCGTGGGACTGCGCGAGCTCCTGAGCGGCCTGCCGGCAGGGCACGCGGATCCAGGGCACGCTCGGCGGCCCGCCTCATCGAGTGATGCGCCAGCGCGCTGACCGCGGAGGTGCCCGCCCAGATGATCGCGGGCGCGATCAGGGGCACGCCCATGAGGCTGGCGGGCACGAAGCCGGCCGCTGCGGCCAGGTTGCCGGCGCTCATCTCATCGCACCCTCCGGGAGCCGCGAGGTGGCCGTAGTAGCGGCCGACAATCCCGTAGATCTCCCCCACGAGCCCCCGGAAGCCGATCTCGCGCCCCGCCACCAGGCACTCGCCGCGCATCACGGAGCGGATCCATACATCCTTGGTTTCACCGGGGGCGAGCGTCACGAAGGCGCCTATCGGGCGCAGGCCGTGAGCGTCGCTGCCGCCCACGCCGAAGCGGGTCACTCCGAGGCGCCGCGCGTGCTCGACGATCCCGGCGACCGCCCTGTTCTGAGCCCGCGGGAGTGTTCCGTTGCCGACCTCCACGTGCGTGAAGAGGCCGAGGATGGCTTCAATGTAGGCCATCGGCCGGTTCTGAAGCCTGTAGCTCTGGAAGGGGTGGTTGAGGAAGTGGCAGAGATCCTTCTCCCTCAGGCAGGCCACGAGGTCGTAGATGCTTCCCCGCGCGCGCTGGAGATCCGCGTGGATGGCCTCGTTCACCCCGAGGACATTGACGTGCACCCACTGCCCGCTCTCCGGAAAGCGGGTCTCCACCTCCTCGCCGATGATGACCGTGGGTTCCAGCTCGGGCCGCGCGGAGAGGAGGTCGAGCGCGCCGTCGATGGTGTCGTGATCGGTGATGGCGACGTAGTCGCAGCCAATCTCCCGGCAGCGCTCGTAGACGCGGAGCGGGTCGTTGTAGGAGTCCCTGGCCTTGAGGATCTTCAGGTGCCGGAAGCGCGAGAAGACCGTGTGGACGTGCAGGTCGGCCTTGCGCAGCCTCGGTTGATCCACGCGATGCTCCTTGAGCGTCCGCGCGGCTGCGCGGCGCCGGGAAGCGAGTCTAACACAGCGTTTAGCGGGGCCAGGGATGCGGGCCGGGGCGCGCAACGGTCGGTCGATGACGCCTCCCGCCGCCTCGTTCCACCTCCGTCGTTGCGCTCCATCGCGCTATGAACTCTCTCTTCCAGCGATTCGCACGCCTCACAGAGAACGAGCCCGGCCGGCCTCTTCTGCGCGAAGGACCCGATGGGAGATGGCTCACTGGTTGCGATCTCCTCCGGCGGGCCGGCCGCCTCGCCGCCGATCTGAAGAGCCGCGGGGTAGGGCGCGGCTCGATCGGGCTCGTCGCGACGGGGAACCGCCCCGCCTTCATCGATGCGGTCCTCGCGCTGTGGTCCCTCGACGCGGTGGTCCTTCCCATCGAGGAGACCCACACGCAGGGCGAGCTCGAACGTATCCGATCCGCCTTCGCGCCCGCAGTTGAGATCCGGACAGGCCGCCGCGGCCTGCGCGTCATGGAGACGCGCAACACCCCCAGGATGGCGGAGACGGGCCGCGGGCCGCGAGTCATGGCATCGCGCAACGGCACAGACTCAACGGATTCGCGGCTAGAACCGCGAGGGACAGTGGCTCGAGGCAACCACGCCGCGACGCTTCCCGGCGCCGCCATAATCCGGATGACGTCCGGATCGACAGGCGCTCCGCGCGGGGCGGTCGTGACCGCGGCGCAGGCCGCGGCCGACGGGCGAGCGATCGTGAGGAAGATGGGGATCCGCCCCGAGGATACGAACCTGGCCGCCATCCCCCTGAGCCACTCCTATGGCTTCGACAACGTCGTCCTGCCGCTCGTGATGCAGGGGACCCCGGCGCTCCTACTCGCGCGGCCCCTGCCCGCGCTCATCCTGCGCGCCCTGCGGTCGAGACGACCCGTCGTCCTGGCTGCCGTCCCCTACCTGCTCGATCTCCTCGCGCGCCACCCCGACGCCGCGTCGCGACGCCGGGGCATTTCACCGACACGGCAGCACGGTCTGCGCCTCTGCATCTCGGCCGCCGCGCCGCTCCCTCCGGCGACCGCGGCAACCTTCCGCACCCGGTTCGGAGTGCCCGTCCACAACTTCTACGGATCCAGCGAGACCGGGGGAATCGCCTTCGACGACGAGACCGGTGGCCCAGCCGAGGCAGGGTTCTCCGGAACGCCTCTTCCCGGCGTGACGATCACGATCGACCGTCGCGGGCTTCAGGGCCTCCGGCCCGGAGAGGGTCGCGTCGTCGTCACCGGTCCCGCCGTGGCTTCGAGGTACTTCCCCACGAGCTCTCCAGACCTCGCGAAGGGCCGCTTGCGCACCTCCGACATCGGCAGGCTCGACGAGCGAGGCCGCCTTCATCTCACTGGACGCCTCTCCTCGCTCATCAACGTCGCGGGCCGGAAGGTGAATCCCGACGACGTGGAGCGGGCGCTCCTCGACCTCGGCGGAGTGGCGGACGCGGCCGTGATGGGCGTCGCCGATCCGCTTCGCGGCGAGCAGGTCATGGCCTGGGTCGTGGCGCGAGGCGGGATGGACGAGCCCCGGATCCGCAGTGAACTCGCGCGCCGCCTATCGCGCCACGAGCAGCCCCGCGCCTTCAGATTCGTGCGCCGAATTCCGCGCACCCCGCGGGGCAAGGTAGATCGACTGTCACTCCTGAAGTCGCACGCTGCTGCTCCCCGTCCATTCGAGTGGTTGTAGAATGCCTCCGACAACCGATCCGAAGGGACCCGCGATGCCGATGACCAATGTCGAACGGTTCGGTCTCCTGCCTGGATCGGCATCCATCGGCTGCGGCCTCGCCGCTCGGAGAAACGCCGCGCAAGGGGAGTCGACGGTCGCTGGCTGATCATGTCGGACATGGACAATGGCAACTCGCGGCCGTAACAAGGAGAGGACCGTGACATTCATCCCCCATCGCCCGGCGAGGTGGCTCGCGTCATGCGGCGTCGCAGCAGTCTTGGCCGCCGGCGCTGCCCAGGCTCAGCAGCAAGGCTGCCCGACGGCTTCCAGGTTCGGACCGGACGATGAGGTCGGCAACCTCAACTACGTGACGCCTGCGAAGACGCTCGCCGCCTCGAAGCTCGTGACGCGCGGCAAGGCCTACCGCCTCGGCATCGAGACGAACAAGGACACGCCCGCCTACCCGCCGCGCACCTTCGCGATCACCATCGTCCAGCCGGGCCAGGTCGCCGGAGCGACCATCGGACCGACGAAGACCACCTACAACGACGACGTCATCGCCGGCTGGGCCGGCATCGGCTCGCAGATCGACGGCCTCGGCCACATCGGCATCGACAATCTCTATTTCAATTGCAACAAGGCCGGCGATTTCGCGATGACCGACGGCCTGAAGAAGCTCGGCATCGAGAACGTGCCCGCGATCGCCACGCGGGGCGTGCTGCTGGACATGGCCGGCTACTTCGGCGCCGACATCGTCAAGGAAGGCACGGCCTTCAACCGCGCGGAGATTGAAGGCGCGATGAAGCGCCAGGGCGTCGGACCCATCGAGAAGGGTGACGTGGTGCTCTTCTACACCGGCTGGACGAAGCTGATCGGGAAGGACAACCAGCGCTACGCCGCTGCCGAGCCCGGCTTGGGCCGCGAAGGGGCGAGGCATCTCGCATCGCTCGGGGTGGCGATGGTCGGCGCCGACACATGGGGCCTGGACGTGATTCCGTTCGAGGAGAATGCCGGGATCTTCGAGGTGCACCAGATCCTCCTTCCGTCCAATGGCATCCACGTCCTGGAGAACATGAATACCGAGGAGATGGTGAAGGACCAGGCCTGGGAGTTCCTGTTCACGCTCGGCCCGCCGCGCATCACCGGCGCCGTACAGGCGATCGTCAATCCGATTGCGATCAGGTAGCACGGACGCCTGACGTCCGACCTTGGCCGCGCAGTGTCGCAGGCGGTGCGGGGCTGCGGCTTCCGGTCAGAGGCTGGCTGAGATCTCAGGCCGGCTGCCGCGCCAGGGGCTCCAGGACCAGGGCCGACGTCGAGCCGCCCCAGGAACCTGCCGAGACGAGCACGAGCCCGCCGCTCTCCTCGCAGGCGAGGATCGCGGCCGCGATGGAGAGGCCTCCCGCCGCCGCGTAGCTGCCGAAGATCCCGTGCACGCCCTCCGTGCGAGACGCGCCCCTCTCGGCCTGGAGCCTCTCGATCGAACGCCGCTCCGCCTCGGCGGCTGCCGGTGAGGGGGGGTCGTGGCGGAAGACGCACTGCAGCCTCGAAGCAGCTCCGCCCGCCCGGGACAATGGATCGTGAGAGTTCCTGAACCCGCTCGGTGTCGCGGGAGCACCTGCATCAGAGAGCGTGGTGTCCCGGCCCGCCCGCGCGGGCACTGCAGACCATGTCTGCGCGAGCGTAGCGTCCCTGCTGGCATGGGCGAGCGCCGCGTCGTGGGCCGCCGCCCAGGCAGCCGGGTCGTGGCTCCAGTCGGTGCGGGGCGCGCGCGGATCGCCGGCCGCTCCGGCCCCAACGATGCGGGCCAGCAACGGCGCGCCGCCGGCCCGGGCCTGTTCCTCCTCCTCGAGGACGAAAGCCGCGACGCCATCCCCGATGAAACTCGAAGGACTCCCGTGCTCCATGAGCCTCGCCAGGACTTCGATCAACGTGGGACCTGCCAGCTCGAAGCCGCCGCAGATGGCGCGGTCGATTCTCCCTCTCCGGATCGCCCTCCAACCCTCCGCCACGGCTGCTACCGCCGCCGCGTCGCCGCCGGCGAGCGCGATGCTCGGGCCCCGGGCATCCAGGTGGATCGCCGCGTGACCCAGAGGCGAGCTGGCGAGCGACTCCGCGAAGAGGAAGGGGCTCACTGTCGCCATTCCCTCCGTGAAGAGGCCGCGCAGGTAGTCCTCGGTGGTCCTCGTGCAGCCGAAGCCGCTTCCGAGGTAGGTCCCCACCCGTTCGGCCGGGACGGGGCGGCCCGGCGCACCGGAGCCCCGGTTCGCCGCGATGAAGGCGGCGCAGACAGCCTGGGACTCGGGTGCCATCTTCCGCAGCTCCCGCGGGCTGAGATGCTCGCCGGCCTCCCACGCGCCGAGCGATGCCACGCGGATGCGGCGCCTTCTTCCTCGCGGAAGAGCGATCTCGCGCTCTTCGCCCAGCGGCCTGCCCTCACTGATCGCCGCGGCGAAGGCTTCGGCTCCTCCGCCCGCTGCCGTGATGACCGAGAGGCCCGTGACGGCGACGCTCCTCACGGGCGGGCCTCTGGCGCTCCCCTCGCGGGTGCCGCGAAGACGAGGACGATGTTGCCTCCGCCGAAGCCGAAGCTGTTCGAGATCGCGCACTCCGCGCGGGCGGGTCGCGGGCGCCCGATGACGAGATCGATCTGCGCCGCGGGATCCTGCACTTCCGTGCCTGCCGTCGCCGGGAGCAAGCCGCGCGCGAGGGCGAGGATCGTGATCGCCGCCTCCACCGCTCCGCTGCCGCCGAGCAGGTGGCCGTGCAGCGACTTCGTCGAGCTGACGGGAACGGCACCGCCCAGGGTTTCCGCGATGGCGAGCGCTTCGGCGGCGTCGTTGGCCGGCGTCGCCGTGCCGTGGGCGTTCACGTAGCCGACGCGCTCGGGCGCGATTGAAGCCCGATCGAGCGCTTCGCTCAGCGCCGCCTTCATTCCGCGCCCCTCGGGGTGGCATCCCGTCATGTGCCACGCATCGCAGGAAGCGCCGTGGCCGAGGATCTCCGCGATGGGCATCGCCCCGCGGCGCCGGGCCCTCTCCATCTCCTCGAGGACGAGGACGGCGGCTCCCTCTCCGAGCGTGAGGCCGCGCCGCTTCGCGTCGAAGGGGCGGCACCCCTCGGGGTCGAGGAGGCGCAGCGAAGCGAAGCCGGCGTAGGTCAGCCTGCAGAGCGGATCTCCCCCGCCGGCCACCATCGCGGCGACTTCGCCGTCGCGGATCCTCTCCGCGGCCAGTGCGATGGAGGCCGCCGACGAGGAGCAGGCCGTCGTCACAGTGAGGCGCGGCCCCCGTGCGCCGAGCCAGGCCGCGAGCCGGTCCGTGGAGCCCGACGCCGGAAGAACCAGCGCGGCCGAGGCAGACAGTGCTCCCCCTTCTTGCTCACCAGAGCCGCCTCTACGCGCGATCTCACCGGCGTACCAGCCCTCCGCTTCGAGCATCCCTCCGTTGGAGTTGCCGAGCGCGATACCGAATGTGGAAGTAGCCGGGCCGGGCTGAAGTCCCGCCTGGGCGATCGCCTCGCGTGCCGCAACCTCGACCATCCGCTCGAGCCGGCTCCATTCTCCGGCGCGAGGATCGGACAGGCGTGCGAGGTTCACATCTCCCGACATCTGCACCTGATTCGGGAGATTCCCTGCAACGCTGGAGGCATGAGGCGTCGAACTGCTTCGTCGTTCGACCGCTCCATCGTTGAGCTGAACTTCTCCCACGGGAGCACGCGATGCCCCGGCGGGGTCGAAGAGGCTTGGAGGGCGGAAGGCGGGGCGCCCCGACTCGATCGACTGCCAGACCTCATCCGCTCCGCGGCCGAGCGAGCAGATGATCCCGAGCCCCGTGACGGCGACCCGCTTCATGCCGCGGGCGCTCCGACCGCGTCAGGCGCGGCACTCCTCTCCTCGAAGACGGAATGCAGCTCGACCGCGGGCCCGATCCCCAGGTGCCTGAAGGCCCATCCCAGGGCGTAGAAGATCTCGAGCCGCCACTGCACGGAGAAACCGTGGTCAATGTTGCCTCCCAGGAGGCTCAGGACTGCGCCGGGGAGGCTGAACCTGTCGTTGGGCAGGAGGCTGAGCTGCGCGAAGGCCGGCGTGTAGAAGAGCCCGACCATCCTCCGGAACCCCGCGACGTGCCTGACGACCTCCTTCTCGTACCTGCGCCACCGGGATCGATCCACGGTACCCCGCGTGAGCGTGGCGTCGAGAAGATCAGCGGCGGCCTCCCCTGAGGTCATCGCCAGGAGGACTCCCGAGGAGAAGACCGGGTCCACGAAGGCCGCGGCATCTCCCACGAGGAGCCAGCCATCCCCCGCGATCCGGCGGCACTTGTAGGACCAGTCGCTGGCGCTCCAGATCTGCGTGATCCTCTCGGCCCGCTCGGTCAGGCGCCGGGCGGCCGGGCAGCGGCGTATCCCCTCCTCGAGCGCCTCCTCGGCGCGCAGGCCCGAAGCGCGCACCGCCGTCCCGTCGGTGACGAGGCCGACGCTCGTGGTCCCGTCGGAGAAGGGAATGAACCAAAACCAGCCGTCCTTCATGATGACAACCACGATGTTGCCGGAGTCCCGCCCCGGAGCGCGGGGAATTCCCCGGTAGTGCGCGAAGAAGGCGGCCTTGCGCAGCAGCGGATCCTGGACTCTCAGACCCTCCCGTCGCGCCATGAAGGCGTCGCGGCCGCTCGCGTCCACGAGGAAGCGCGCCTCGATCTGCTCCCTGCCCCTCTCGGCCGACTCCACGTCGAGATCCCAGGCGCCATCCGCGCGCCGGCTCACCAACTGGACGGTCGCTCCCTGGCGGACCTGGGCCCCCCGCCGCGCGGCGTTTTCGATGAGAATCTGATCGAAGCGGGCCCGCTGGACCTCGAAGCACTTCGGGTAGCGGACGTCGAGAGCGTTGTCGAAGTGGTAGGTGCGGGAGAGATCGCCGGTCGACGAGAGGAACTCCACTCCCCACTTCTCGATGAAGGTCGAGCCGAGAGCCTCGACGAGGCCGAGGCGCTCGAAGATCCGCATGTTCCATGGCAAAAGCGACTCGCCGATGTGGAAGCGCGGGAAGCGCTCACGCTCCAGGACGACGACGTCGCGCCCCGCGGCGCCCAGCAACGCACCCACCGTGGAGCCGCCGGGGCCTCCGCCAATTACAGCGACGTCATGCATGGACGTTTCCGAAACGAGATGCTCTCGTGATCATCGGTGACCTCGATAAACCGTTGCTCCCTCGACTCGCGGATGGACTCTCAGGCTTCACCGTCGATAGCCGGCCCGGGCAGGCCGCCGTTCCACACGTCGTAGAAGTTGAACCACTGCTCGGGGCAGCGGCGGATGAGCGATTCCATGGCTCCCCCGAGGCACGCGGGATCGGCCGAGCCATCCTCTAGTCCATCCGCTCTCCCCACTTCGATGGGCTCCCCCCAGATCATCTCGAAGCCGCGCCCCCCTCGAAGCAGGAGCGCGCCGGGCAGGATCGGGGCCCCCGACAACGAGGCCAGCTCCCACGGGCCCGCCGGGATCCGGAGCGGCTTGCCGAAGAGCCTCACCGCCAGCGTCCGTCCTCCCATGTCGCGGTCGCCCTGCATGGCGACGATCTCGTTGCGCTGGAGGGCCGAGCGCAGCTCCACGAAGAGCCAGGGGCTCTCACCTGCATGAACGACCCGGATGCCCGCGGCACGGCGGCACGCGTCCGCGAACCGCGAGGCCTCCTCGTCCTCGCGGCGCATCACCACCGTGACCTTGTACCCGGCCCGGGCGAGCGCGATGAGCGCCAGGTCCCACTGCCCGAGGTGCATGCCGAGAAGGATCAAGCCGCGCCCGCGCGAGAGGGCGCGGCGGACGACCTCGAGCCCTCCGTCGCTTCCGGCAATCCGCTCCTCGAGCCCCTCGCCATTCGCCACGGCTCCCTGCCCGCGGGCTTCGCCACGCCACGGCGGGAGATCGATGTAGGCCGTCATGAAGCGGCTGAAATTGTGGAAGAGGCGCCACGTCATGCGGAGGCCGGCCGGCCCGGGCGCGCCGGTGACCTGCCCGAGGTTCTTCCGGGCCGCGCGGCGCTCCTCCCCCATGACGAGAAAGCAGAGCGTGCTCACCGCGAGATGGAGCGGCGGCCGGAGCGGCCCCGGCACCCTGGGGAGGATGCCGAGGATGAGCCTCCAGGAGATATCCCGGTTCCACCCGTGGGTGTACCAGCGGGCTCGTGTCGCTGCTGTCATGGGTGCCCGGCTATCTCAGCCCCGCAGCGCGTGAAGCCTCCAGGATGAGATGCATCCCGACGCGACGAGGCCCGACGGAGGTGAATCGGAGTTCGACTTCCATGCGCTCGGGGTGTGACCGGAGACGATGGGCCTCTCCCTCAGCGAATCTTGAGCATGTATTCGATGTCCTGGATCACTCCCGGTCGCTCTCCCTTCGTTTGTCGGCCGCCGAACTTGAGGTGGTGCTCTCCGGGGGACGGCGGCTCCAGCATGATCCAGAACCCGTCCGTCGCCGCTGGATAGCCGTCGCTCGACCCCGGTCCTTCCTCGACCCTCTCGTAGACGTTGAAGCACTCGTCGGATGCGGCGCGGTACCGTTTGACCTTCGACAGAGGCGCTCCATCCAACTCGACGAACAGCTCGAGGGCTTCCTGAATCTGACGGGCCGCGGACCGCTTCGCATCGGCGCACGTCATCTCCGACCTGGGTCCCTTCCAGGCAACGCTGTTGATGACGGGAAAGAAAACGTACTTGCCGGCCGGGACCTCGCACGTCCTCGACACATGGGATCCGTCGTAGGTGCCAGCGAGAAACCACACGGCGCCGCTCTGGCCCACGTCGCAGAACTTCCCGCTGTCGTCTCTGACGGGATCGCGATCATTGGGGACGGACTGCGACCATTTCCACCAGCCGGCAGCGTGTTCGGCCATGGTCTTGCCGTCCACCTTCTCGCCGGGTGAGACGACCTTCAAGGGATCGGCTGCGAGGAGGGCGGTGAGCCCGAGTGATGCGACCAGCGCAGATCCGGCGAAGAGGGCGTGTCTCATCTCCTTTCCTCCTGCGGGCCACGAACGACCCGAAGTGGCCATTCGAGCTGAGCGCGGGAGATTCTATCACCCTGCTCTGATGCCGAGGTCGCCCGGCCTGCTCTCGCGGGGTCATGCAACAACACGCGCTCGGCGGCCATCTGCTGACGGAGCCCAGCGTCAAGTCGCCTCCTCCTGAGGTGGTCCCCGAGAGCAGGAATCTCCCTCGGGAATGCCACCAGCAGGGGTTTCCGGCCTCGCCGAGTGACTTGGCAAACAGACGACCCAACGGTGGGGTAGGGTTGTGGGCGGCCTGGGTCAGCCGCCGGATCCGTTGTCGTCCCTGCGGCGTGCCGCCCAACATGTCCGGCTCTCCGCGCGTCTGTCCTGTGTGTGAGCGCTGCGGCGGTACCACATCCTGCCCGGTCGTTGTCGCGGAGCGACGCCATGTCGAGGGAACGGCTCGAGCGCCTCTTCGACGCTCACCACCAGCGTCTCTACCGGCTGGCGCGCCGGCTCTGCCCTGACCCCGAAGAGGCGAAGGACGCCGTGCAGGAGACCTTCCTGCGCGCCGCCCGGTCCATCCGTTCACTGCCGGACGGCCCGAGCAGCGAGGAGGCCTGGCTGGTGAGGGTCCTCGTGAACCATGGCCGGGACCGGCGGCGCCGGATGCGCGTTCGGGAGAGAGGACTGCTGAGAGCGCCATCGCCCGACGCGGCACGCTCCTCGCCGGAGGATATTGCCGTCGCGCGCGACAGTGTCCGGAAGGCGCTCGCGGGACTCTCACCCAGGAGGCGCGCCGTGATCGTCCTGCACTACCTCGAAGAGCTTCCCACGGAGGAGATCGCCCGTCTTCTAGGAATCAGCCCCGTGACAGTCCGTTACCATCTTTCCGTGGGGCGGAGGCGGCTCGCTTCGCTGCTCGTACGCGACGGGACCGCCCCCGGAATGGAGGGAGAGCGATGAGACCCGACATGATGGAAGGAGCTGATCGCCTCGGCGCGATCCTGAAGGCATCCGATCCCTTGCTGACCGAGGATAGACTCTCGAGGAGCGATGCCGCCCTCATGAGGCAGGCCCTTCTAGAGGAAGCGGAGCAAGCGGAGGGGCCGGGATGGATCCCGCTCGCGGCCGGCGCCGCCCTTGCTGCGCTCTCGCTGGCGGCCCTCCTCCTCGTGCGGCTCCCCGATCTCTCCACGCCGGGCCTGGGCCGCGATTCCTCCTCCTCCACCGGGGGAATCGTCTTGTCGAAGCGGGCCGTGAGAACCATCCACTTCACGACGGCGGGCGGCACGCGCGTCGTCTGGTCGCTCGATCCGGACTTCGAGCTTCGCACGGAGCGCCAGCCCGGATCGGATCGCTCGTGAGGGCTCGCGCTCCGAAGGATCGCCCTCGACGGTCCCGTCCCTGTCAGGGCCTGAACTCCAAGTAACGACTCAGCTTCAAGACTCTCCCCTTCCGATGGGGACTGGAGGAACAGCATGAGATTCCCTAGTCGATTCCTTCTCGCGCTCCTCGTCGCCACTGTTCTCCCGGCTTCCACCCTCCTCGCCCAGACGGAGGCGGCTCGTGAATCGCCCCCCACGGTCGCCCCCGCCCCGGCGAAGCCTCCGGCACCGCCCGTGCCCGAGATGCCCTCGACACCACCGGCCCTCGCAATGCCCCCGGCCGTGCCCACAGTGGAGCAGTCCCCGGCGCCTTCAGCACTTGAAGCGAGCCCGGCTGCGCCAGCTTCGGAGAGGCAGCCGACTCCGCCCGCACCCGAAAAGCCCCCTTCACCGCCCCCCGCGCCACCCGCTCCCCCCGAGACGCCGCGCGCTCCGTCGAGTGCGCGGGCGCCCAGGGCTGACTCCCATGGCGGCCGGACCCAGCTCTTCCAGGTTGCGATGGTCGTGGGCACCACGTCGGCGACGTCGGACCTGGATGCCGATGGTCAGAGCGATCCTCCTTCCGGCTCGGGACTCGACAGCCTGCCCCGAAGCGTCCGGCAGGCCATCGCGGACCTCGGCGATTTCCTTCCCTACAAGCGCTACCTGCTCCTGGACACCGTCCTGATCCGCACCTCGTTCCGGGGTGTCGCGACGATGAAGGGGCCGGGAGGAAGAGAGATGCGGATCGAGCTGGGCTTCAGGCCCGGGATGGACGAAGGAGAGCCGGAGCTGATGGTCCAGAGCTTCGAGGTGACGGACATCACGCGCTCCCTGGTCGGCTCGACGGAGGTGGGAGGGCCCGATGGCTCCAGGCACAAGAGCGAGACAACCCCCGCTCCGCCGAAGACGATCATCTCGACCTCCTTCGGCATGAGCGTCGGAGAGACTCTCGTCGTGGGCTCCTCGCGCCTCAACGGCGGAGACACAGCCCTCATCATGCTGGTGACCGCGCCGCGGTGAGGAAACCGCGACATGCACACCGGGCCGGCGTCCTTGCCTCAGCGCGAGTCGGTGAGTGCCTCCGCGTGAGGATCAGTACTTCCGGCCATCGAGGAGATCGGGAGCAGGACGAGCCCCGTCCATCCAGTCACGCGTGAGATCGCACCAGAGGGCCAGGCCGCGCCAGGCCTCGAAGCGGGCGTAGTGACGCTCGATGGTCCGATCGTTGACATTCCTTCCGCCGGCATGGATCTCGGAGAACTTCCGGCGGCACCAGCTATCCAGGCCCAGTCCCTCGTAGCGGCCGAGGAGCTTCAGCATGTTCTCGGCCACGTAGGGTCCGGCTCCCCGCACCGATCGGATCTCCTTCTGGATCTCCGAGGCATCTCGCCGCGGATCAAGCCAGGTGGAGGGAGCGATCTCGCCGGCGACGACCCTGCAGGCCAGATCTTGAAGGTGGGGCGCCCGGTAGCCGGCCCTGACCTTGTCCCTGTAAAAGCTCGGGGGGACGGCGGCCATCGCCTCGGGCGTGGGGAAGGCCCGCAGCGCGGGGGCGGTGGTCTGGAGGTCTGAGCGTGAGCTGACAGCCGGCTTGCCTCGAGCGCGCGCGACGCCGAGCGTCGAGCGAGCGTGGTCCAGGGAATCGTTGAGAATCACTTCTTCGCCGAGACCTCCCACGAGCGCGGCGATCATGACCCTGGTCAGCGACCACGAGCAGTTCGTCGTGCAGATGAGCTTGACGAGATCCTCGAAGGGATCGGGGGCCCTGAGGAGCCGCCCGGCACCTCTCCGCGCCACCCATGCGTAGCCGGGGGTCTTTCGGCAGAGAGCGTGGAACTCATTCAGGGGCTCGTCCAGCCGGAGCATGTGGCGGACCTGCCGGAGGGCATCGCGGCGATCCGCGGCCCCGACCGGGCCTGAGGGCACCTCGAGGCGGATCACGATTCCGCGAGCGGGCTCCCCCCTCAGGCTCAGCGCCATCAGTCCGCTCCCGGGCACGCGGATCACCCGGTGGAGCGTGTCGGCTCCCTCCTCCCAGCGGAAGGGCGGAAGGTCGAACCAGCCGTGGCTCAGGATGGTGGGCAGGAAGGAGAAGGAACGCGGCGCCGCCAGCACGGATGTTGATCGCCTTCGAACCCCGCGGGTATCATCGACGCTATCGGCGCCGGTGACCGGCGGATGTGTCTCAGGCTCCACGGAGGGAGATCGCATGGCAGGATTCGTCAAGGCCGCCAAGACAGGTGATGTCCAGCCGGGAAGCGCCAAGGTCGTCTCCGTCGGCGGGAAGGCTCTCGCGCTTTTCAACCTGGACGGCACTTTTTACTGCATAGACAACGTCTGCGTCCACCGGGGCGGCCCTGTGGGCGAAGGGTTCATCCAGGGCTCGACCGTGACCTGCCCCTGGCACGGCTGGCAGTACGAGATCACGACGGGGGCCTGCAAGACGAATCCCTCGGCCAAGCTCGCCGCCCGCGAGGTGAAGATCGAAGGCGACGACGTTCTGATCTCGACCTGACCGGGCCGGGATCGGAAGGCAAGGATCCGAAGCGAGAGTGGAGCCGGCCCGCAGCGCAAGGGCTTGGAGCGATGAGTTGACTGGAGAAACGCGCGAGTACGACGTCGCCATCATCGGCGGCGCCTTCGCGGGCGCCGCGACGGCGGTCGTCCTCAAGCAGGCGCGGCCGGACCTGCGCCTCCTGATCGTCGAGAGCCGCACCGCCTTCGACCGCAAGGTGGGCGAGTCCGCGATCGAGCTCGCCTCCTGGTTTCTCATGAGAGTGCTCGACCTCGACCGCCACCTGGCCGTGGAGCAGCTCCCGAAGTACGGCCAGAGGTTCTGGTTCACCAACGAGAAGGTCTCGACGCTCGCCGAGGCCTCCGAGCTGGGCAGCACCTACCAGTCCAGGGTGCCGAGCTGGCACCTCGATCGTGCCATCCTCGACGAGCATCTCCTGAGCCGCGCGGTCCAGGCGGGAGCAGACCTCGCGCGCCCAGCCCGCGTCACCGCGGTCGCGCTCCAGGAGGGCGGGCCATCCACGCTCGAGGTCGAATCCGCTTCTGGAGGTTTCACGGCGAAGGTGCGCTGGGTCGTCGATGCCTCGGGACGCAAGGCATGGCTTGCCCGCAGGCTGGACCTCGTCGAGGAGGTCCCCGAGCACCCGACGCGCTCGATCTGGGTCCGATACCGCGGGACACGGGACTTCGACGGCCCCTGGCTCGCATCGATCCGCAAGAAGGGCCCCATGGCGGCCATCTGCTCGCGCGGGCTGGCGACGAACCACCTCACCGGCCCCGGCTACTGGATCTGGTTCATCCCCCTGCCGGGGGGAGACACGAGCGTCGGCATCGTCTGGGACGAGAGGATCCTCACTCTCCCGGACGGGGAGACCCCCGGCGAGCGCTTCGAGTCCTTCCTCCGCAGCCTTCCCGCGGGCCGCGAGCTGCTCGAAGGCGCCGAGCGCCTCCCCGACGACCTGCGCGTCCTCAACCACCTCCCCTACCGCGTCCGCAAGCACATGGGCGACGGCTGGGTACTCGTCGGCGACGCCTCGGGCTTCATCGACCCCTTCTACAGCCCGGGCCTCGACTGGTGCGCCTGCACGATCGTCAAGTCCACGGAGGTCATTCAGAAGGCGCTTCGCGGAGAGAGCGTGACCGAGGAGGTCGCCCGGTACAACACGAGCTTCGTGAGGAGCTTCCGCCGCTGGCTCCAGGCGATCTACGTGGACAAGTACTGGTACATGGGCGACCTGGATCTCATGAGCGTCGCCCTCCGGACCGAGGTGCCCCTCTACTACCTGGGCGTGGTGGCGCCCGCCTACCGCAAGGGCCCCGCGGGGCTCGAGCCTTTCTTCGCGCCACCTCCAGCCATTCCCTTCTTCCTCTTCATGCGCTTCGTCAACCGCAGGCTCGCGTCGCTCGGGAAAATCAGAATGAAGGCGGGCTCCTTCGGCAGGCACAACCACGGGCGCCACATCCTGCTGCCGGGCTTCAAGCTGGGCCTCGGCGATCTCAAGTACATCCCCGGGGCGATGGCGCGACTGGCCTGGCTGGAGATGATCTCGATTCCCGACCGGATCCGTGTCCGCCGGCCTCGCGCCGCGATGTCACCCCATCGCCCTGCAACCGCGCCCGCTGAAAAGCATGCGCTCGGAGCGGCCGCGGCGGCGCAGCGCCGCTAGGACTGCTCTCGAGTCACTCGCCGGGCCCCGCGGCCCGGTCGTGTCCGGTGCGCCGCGAGAGCCCCCATCGTGCCTCGTGTCCCGTGCCCCGTGCCCCGTGCCCCGTGCCTCGAGTCCCGTGTTTCGTGCCTCCGCCGGGGGCCTGACTCCGCGAACAAAGAAAAAGCGGGAGGCTCCTTTCGGGAGCCTCCCGCGGATCAATTTTGCCTATCTGGAAGCGCTCTCAGCGCTCCCGCAACAATGTCACCTCAGGGCGCGCAGACGGTCCTGAGAATGGCCAGCCCGTTACCACGGGACTCCTGGCACTCCACGACATTCGCGGGCCCGGGCTTGTCGAACGGAGGCAGCGTGCCTCCAACCGCGTCCAGCGACTCGTTGAAGGCAGTCAGATCCGCGATGCAGCCGCTGGCCTCGAGGACCTTCCGGCTCGCGCCGCAGAGCCCCTCGCACTGGGCGATCCGCGCCTCGGCACGCTCACCACAGGATCCGTCCATCACCACGTCCGAGGCGACGAGATTCAGCTTGGCCGCCGTGAGCTGTGCGATGAACTGGAGCCACGTCGGGTCCTTGAGGTCCTTGCCGGAGGTGCAGAGCGCCTCGCTGAAGGAGTTGCACTGCCCGGACTCGACGGAGTTCAGGACCTGGCCGCAGACCGAGATCGGCCCGAAGAGCTGCGTGATGTGCGGATGCGTGCCCCAGAATCCCCGCGTCCGTGTCATGCACTCGTCCACGTCCGGGGGCGGCGGAGGCGTACAGGGGTGGCACGAAGGCCCCTGGATGCAGTTGTGGATGCAGCCCGTGTCGACGCCGGCTTCCCCGGCGATGGCCCGGCTGAATCCCGCGCCGAGCGTGGGCATCTCGCCGGAGATCCTGAGCTGCAGGTCGATGCACTCGCCCGCATCCAGGCCATTCCCGCCGACGAAGTTGCACTCCTCGAGGTGATCCTCGGGGTAGAGCCCCGAGATGCCACACGAATTGTTGAGGTTCGCCTTGTGACACAGCACCTGGGCGCTGGAGAAGCCGCCAACCTGGACCATGGTGACCGACTGTTCCGTGCTGAGGCAGTCCCCGATCCGCGGAAGCCCGAGACTGAACACCGCGAGCGGGTGGAGGGGCTGGCAGTTGCTGCCGTCGATGCCCGCCTCGTTGCAGACCCTGTACGTCCAGACGCTCTCGCCCGCGTCCTGATCGAGGGCGAAACTGGTCAGCGTGACCCGGTGCCCGGTCGGCACGCACCTTGAAGCCGGGCTGATCGCGCACGAGCAAGCGCTGTCGCCAACGGGCGGCGGGGGCGGAGGGTCGACGGGACCGTTCGGATCGCAGTCGATGGAGCCTGGACCGCAGGGGCCGTTCGGGTCCACTGGACCGTTGGGGTCCACCGGGCCGTTCGGGTCGACTGGACCGTTCGGATCGATCTGGGCTCGCAGGCCCGGAGAGAGCATCAGGCCGGCACACAGGATGCCGGCAAGTACCATGAGCAGTTTTCCCTTCATAGCTTGATTCCTCACCCAGTCCCTGTCTTTAGCGGGCCAGAAGGATGCACCGGGTCACCATCGGGGACGCAGCGATGATGGACCCATGTGCGAGCTGCCCGGCGAACGCGCGGAGCCGGGACGGATTCCCGTCCCGGCGGTAGGCCGAGCTTCGACCCGAACTTCGATTCTTGTTGGTTCCTGGACTCTACGGACCGGCTGGCAGGGGGTGCCGGCCCTCCTCAGCAATCAACTTGGGTGACGCTGGTGCCGTGGCAGGCCGGAAAATCATACGCCTGCAATGGGTCTGCCGCAAGGAGTCCCTTCGTGACATGACGAAGATCCTCCGTCGAGAGGGGCGCCGAAAGGTCCGGTTCGGAGCTCAGGACTCCTGCGGAGCCGGGCGGCTACCTCTCGGTGAGGCTCTCGAGATCCCTCATGCTGAGCAGCCACTCCAGGGTCGCCTCTCGCAACGGAGGGATCGCGTCGACCTGGATGCGGGCCAGGCTCCCGGGACCGAATGGGACCTGATCTGTTCCCGATCGGAGGATCTCGGCTGCCATCGCGGAGAGGTCAGGCTGATGGCCGACGAGGATTACAGAGGCGAGGTGTCCGAAGGGGCGGAGGGTGAGCTGCAGGTTGCTCCATTTAGCCCCCGAAGCCAGTTCCTCCAGCGTTTCGACTCGATCCGGGGGGATCCCCAGGCACCGTGCGACGATGGCCGCCGTCTCCCGGGCTCGAAGGAAAGGGCTGCAGAGGATGGCATCAGCCACGACTCCTCTGCGGCGCATCCCTTCAGCCGCCCTGGACAGGCGCGACCGCCCTTCGTCGGTCAGGGGTCGATCGGCATCGCGGCTTGCGGCGGCGCCCGTCGCGCTCACGGCCGGACCATGGCGGAGCAGATACAGGCTGGGCAGGGGATCCTCGGGAAGGTCTCAGGAGGGGACCGCCGGGGCCCGCGCGGAGGAGGGGACCCTGCTGGAGGGCTCACGCAAAGTCCCGACGGTCCACCGGCACTCATACTGCCACAAAAGGGACGATTCTTCTAAAAGGTGCCTTTCGGCGTCAGGATCCGCGCGCTTCCATGGCCTTGACGGATCCCTGGATGAGATTCCTGAGCACGCCGAGATCCACGTCGGAGAGCCGCTTGATGTACAGGCAGGCTTTTCCCGTCTTGTACTTGCCGAGCCTTTCCATCAACCCGTCGCGCCCCCCGAATCCCGACATGATGTAGAGAGTCAGCGCCTGCTTGCGGGGTGAAAATCCCGCCACAGGCCAATCGCCCTCGCGGCCGCTGGCGTACTTGTAGTGGTAGGTGCCGAACCCCACGATGCTCGTTCCCCACATCTTCGGCTGCGCCCCGGTTGCCTCCTTCATCATTTTCGCGACGACACGGCAGTCCTTCCGCCTCGCCTCGTCGGGGATGGCGTCGAGAAACTCCTTGACGCTCGCCTTCGTCTTCTTCGTCTTCAGCTCGGCGTTGGCCATGTGATTCTCCGGTCCCTCGAGCTCAGGGAGTCTTGGTCCCGGCCGTGGCCGCCACGGCTTGCGGCGCGGGGGCGGTGCCGGCCTCGATCTCCGCGAGCACCTCGTCGATCCGATCCAGTCGGTAGGCGCCCTGCATCGAGCAGAAACGAGGGCCGCACATCGAGCAGAACTCGGCGCTCTTGAAGTACTCGGCGGGGAGCGTCGCGTCGTGCATCGACTTCGCCGTCTCGGGATCGAGGCTCAGCTCGAACTGCTTCCGCCAATCGAAGTTGAAGCGCGCCCTCGACAGCTCGTCGTCCCGATCGCGGACCCCGGGCCTGTGGCGCGCGATGTCCGCCGCGTGCGCGGCGATCTTGTAGGCGATGACCCCCTGGCGGACGTCGTCGTTGTCGGGCAGGCCGAGGTGCTCCTTGGGCGTGACGTAGCAGAGGAGAGAGGCGCCGTACCAGGCCACCATCGTGGCTCCGATGGCGGAGGTGATGTGGTCGTAGCCCGGAGCGATGTCCGTCACGAGCGGCCCGAGTGTGTAGAAGGGCGCCTCGTGGCAGACCTCCTGTTGCCTGCGCACGTTCATCTCGAGCTGGTCGAGCGGGACGTGGCCCGGCCCCTCGATCATGACCTGCACGTCCTTCTCCCAGGATCTCCGGGTCAGCTCGCCCAGCGTCTCGAGCTCGGCAAACTGCGCGGCATCGGAGGCGTCGTGCAGGCAGCCGGGGCGCAGCCCGTCTCCCGCGCTCACGGTGACGTCGTAGCGCGCGAGGATGTCGAGAATCCTGTCCCAGTTCTCGTAGAGCGGATTCTCCTTCCGGTGATACAGCATCCAGTGGGCCAGCAGGGAGCCGCCCCGGCTGACGATTCCGGTGATGCGTCCTCTGACGAGCGGGAGATGGCGCAGCAGGACCCCGGCATGCAACGTCATGTAGTCCACGCCCTGCTTCGCCTGGTGCTCGATCATCTGGATGAGGTCGTCGGCCGTGAGATCCTCGATCCTCTTCAGGTCGGCCACGGCCTGGTAGATGGGAACCGTTCCGATCGTCACGGGGCTGGCTTGCAGGATCGCCTCGCGGATGCCGTCGATGTCTCCCCCCGTGGAGAGATCCATCACCGTGTCGGCCCCGTAGCGGATGGCGGTGCGCAGCTTGTTCAGCTCCTGGTCCACCTCGGAGGCGACGGCGGAGTTGCCGATGTTCGCGTTGATCTTGCAGCGAGCGGCGATGCCGATCGCGCAGGGCTTGAGGCTGGTGTGGTTCACGTTGGCCGGGATGATCATCCTGCCCCGGGCCACCTCGGAGCGGATCAGCTCGGGGGCGAGCCCCTCCACCTCGGCGACGTATTTCATCGCATCCGTCACCATGCCCTTGCGGGCGTAGTGCATCTGCGTCACGCACTGTCCATTGGTGGAAAACATCGTTTCTTATCTCCCGAACGGCGCGCCCGGAGGCGGGGATCAGCTCGCCGGCGGCGCGGCCGGAGTGGCGTGGGGCTCGTGCGCGGCGCGCGCCGTTGGCCCGGTGAGCTGCAGATCTTCCCTGATGATGCTGCAATCCCTCGGGACGAACCCGTAAATACCTGTGAGGATCTCCTCGGGCCGGACGGAGGCACCGTCACGGAACTTCACCTCGAAGCTCAGCGTGACTCCCTTCGTCTCCGAAGCGGCGACCAAGGATACCCGACCTGCGAACTCCTTGAGATCCACCTTCACCGTGCGCCCCTTGCGCACCTTGTCGATGACTCGCGAGGGGCGGCCGTTGAACTCTTCGATCCGCTCCCGGTGCCAGGGGATCGCGCTCCCCTCCCCGGCCGGCGGCGTCATGTTCCCCGCCGGGCCCGGCCCGCCCTGAGACCCGGGCTCATCCGCGGAGCCCCCCTCGTCCTCGCGCAGGCCAGACTCCTCGTTGAAGGGCATCGTCTCGACCGATCCGCTTCCCCGGCGGCCCGGGTGCCGCGGAGCCTCCTCGATCTGGAGCGGCACGGTGACGCGGTACCGCGCCGAGGCGGTCGCCGCCGTCAGCGAAGGCTCCCCCGCCGCGATTATCGAGATCGACTCGACCCGGATGCCCTCCGGGAGCACCGAGTTGAGCCGCTCCGCCAGGGAGGCCGGTGAGGCCGGCTCGCCGAGCTGGAAGTCCACCGCCTCGCGCATCCCCTCGGCGCCCAGCGCCAGCGCCGGGGTGAAGGCGAGCAGGGGCTTCGGGTTGAAGCCCTGCGAGTACTTGAGGCGGATGCCCGCCCTTCGGAAGGCCCTACCGAAGAGGCGGATGAGATCCAGGTGCGACAGGAACCGCGATCTCCCGGCCTTCCGGAAGGATGCCCTGTAGCGGAAGGCCGGAGAGCCGGCGGGTGCCGCCGCGAGCGGGGTGCGCGTCGAGCGGATCGCGAGGAGCCCCTCGTGGTTCGCCACCCGCTCCTCGCGAATGTGAGGCAGATCGCACTCGCAGCCGCAGTCGTAGCAGATGAGCTTGTCATCGCGGCGGAAGGGCCGGTTGAACTTCTTGTAGGGCTTCTCGCAGGGCGGGGTGGCCTTCGCCTTGAAGGCGCGGTTCCACTCCCTGACGAGGAAGTCCTTGAGCACGGTGGTGTCGATGTGATCCCAGGGCAGGGTCGAATCCAGCGGCAGCTCGGCCAGGAAGGGCTCCATCGGGAGGGCGCACTCGGCGAAGGCCTCCTGCCACTCCTTCCAGCGGAAGAGCTCCGTCCACCCGTCGAAGCGGCAGCCCTTCCTGTAAGCCGTCTCGATCACGGCCCCGAGCCGCCGGTCGCCCCGGCTCATCACGCACTCGAGGATGCTCGTCTCCACGTGATGGCGCTTGAAGCGGATTCTCGGGTTGCGCAGGCGAGCCGCGAGGAAGCGCTGCTTCCCGTAGAGCTCCTCCGCGCTCTCCATGCGCGCCCACTGGAAGGCGGCGTGGGGCTTTGGGACGTGGGAGGAGGCGCTGAAGTGGATTCTCGGAGCGCCGCCGGGGCCGCCGTTCTTCTTCGAGAGGCGGTGGCGGCCGATGTCGTGGATTCTCTCGCAGAGCGAGAGCATCCCGAGGAGATCCTCTTCCGTCTCGGTGGGCAGCCCGATCATGAAGTAGGTCTTGATGAGGTCCCACCCCGCGCCGAAGGCGTTGTTGGCCGCCTGTAAAATGTGCTCTTCGCTGATCCCCTTGTTCAGCACATCCCGCATCCGCTGCGTGCCCGCCTCGGGGGCGATGGTGAAGCCGCTCATCTTCACGCGGCCGATCTGCGCCGCAAGCTGCTCGGTCAGCCCGTAGGGGCGCAGACTCGACACGGAGAGCCCGACGCGCGCTTCCGCGAGCCGGTCCATCATCTTCTCGACGAGGTCCGGGAGGCAGGAGTAGTCCGCGGGTGACAGCGACGTGAGGGAGACCTCGTCGTAGCCCGTCTTTTCGAGGGCGTCGAGCGCGGAGTCGATGATCGACTCGGCCGAGCGCTCCCGGACCGGGCGGTAGATGGTCCCCGCCTGGCAGAAGCGGCATCCCTCGGTGCAGCCCCGCGCCAGCTCGATCGAGACGCGGTCGTGCACGATCTCGGAGTGGGGAACGATGGTGTCGGATGGAAACGGGAATTTGTTGAGATCATCCAACGTCGCGCGCCGCACCGGGAAGGGAGGCGGATCCTCGCCGGGGAGGATCCTCGCGGCGTCGGGCCCCGCGACGTAGTGGAGCCCGCAGGCCGGATCCTCCTCCGTGCGGTAGAGCGACGGGACGTAGATGCCGGGGAGGCGGGCCAGCTCCTTGAGGATCTGGAGCCTCTCCTGCCGGAGCGCGAGGGCGCGCGTGGAGGCTGCCTCCGCGCCCGAAGGCTGCGCACCGTTGCCGTTGCCGCCGGCCGAAGGGGACACCGCACCCGCCGCCGCGTTCCCGGACGGAGTGGGCGTCTCCTCACCGCGCCCGCTCAGCCCGCGTGCCTCCCTGAGCGCGGCGTAGACCTCGAGGAGCCTCGGAAAGACCTCCTCGCCGTCGCCCACGAGGAAGAGATCGAAGAAGTCGGCGACCGGCTCGGGGCTGAAGACGACGGGGCCGCCCGCGATGACGAGAGGGTGTCGCTCGTCGCGATCCTCCGAGCGGAAGGGGATGCCCGCGAGGTCCAGCATCATGAGCACGTTCGTGAAGCTCAACTCGTACTGGAGCGAGAAGCCCACGACGTCGAAGCGGGAGAGAGGCGTGCGCGTCTCCAGCGACAGCAGGGGCAGTCCGCTCTCGCGCAGCGCCCGCTCCATGTCAGGCCACGGCGCGAAGCAGCGCTCGAGCAGCATGTCCTCCCGCCGGTTGAGGACCGAGTAGAGGATGCGCAGCCCCAGGTGGCTCATCCCGATCTCATAGACATCCGGAAACGCGAGGACGGCGCGGGCGCGGACGGTTCGGTGATCCTTGACGATGGAGTTGCGCTCGCCGCCGAGATAGCGGGCCGGCTTCTCCACCTCGGGGAGGATCTGCTCGAAGCTCCTCGGCATGGCCGGTCGGGCCTCTCCTGAAACGGGGCGCCGGAAGTGGGGGCGCCTGCGAAGGGGTACGGGGCCCCGGCCGGCTGGAGCACCTGGTGCCGGGGCGAAGCGTGAAGGCCGGATTATACGATCGGCCACCCCGCCGATGGGATCCGCGCGCATGTGCGAATTCACGCAACCCCTCGGCGAGGATCGCCTTTCCGCCGAACCCCGCTCGATGGGCCGTCCTGCAAGGGGTTCGGAGCGGTTCTTTCTTATTCAGGGCTGTGTGACGGAATGGTTGCGGCTTTCCTGACCTGTCAGGTAAAGTATCGCCGCGCCGGGGGGGCCCGATCGAACCCGCACCCCATCCGGCCGCGAGGGGAGAGGTCAAGGTGAGGATCAGCAGACAGAGCGAGTACGGTCTGGCGGCCATCCTCTATCTCGCCGCCCAGCCCGAGGGCAAGCTGAGCCTCCGCGCCGAGATCGCGCGGAGGTGCGGAATACCGGGGAACTTCCTTGCACGGATCCTCGCACGCCTCCGGAACCGGGGCATCCTCGGCTCACGCCGGGGGGCGCACGGAGGCTATTTTCTGAGAGTCTCACCCCAGGGGCTCTCGCTCGCGGACGTCCTCGAGGCGCTCGAAGGGAAGGTACGGCTGCTACGAGGCATCGACGCGTCGCCGCCCGGGCCCGAAGCCTCCGGCAACCCCGTCCAGGAGCAGATGATGGAGTCTTTCACGCGGCTCCAGGACAGGGGCTACGAGCTTCTCAGAACCATCAAGATCGGCGAGCTGCTCTCGGCTCGCAGCGGCCGGGCCTGAGGATGAAGCTCCCCGGGCCTGCCGTCATCGAAGAAACCACGCGAACTTGGAATCCCAACAGGAACCGAGCACATACTCGCAGATAGCTCCGCAACGGAGGGTTCAAGTCCGATGCTGCTGAATCGAATCGTCGGTACCGGCGTGACCGCCGCGGCCAATATCGGCTGGCACGCCTTTCAGGCCGTGAACAGGCTCTTCCCCGAGGGACGCTTCCAGCCCAGGTGGGCTCCGGCACCTCTGATGAAGAGCCGCGAGCGCACCTTCCCCACTCTCGGGTTCCCCCGGGAGACCGACTCTCTCTGCCCGCGCTGCGTCAAGGAGACACGCGAGGCCATCCTGTCCGGCAAGGTGGACTGGAAGGTCCTCATCAACGGCAAGCCGGGCGAGATCAAGGCGAAGATCATCGAGGAGGATGGCCAGGTCTTCATGGTGAAGGAGTGCGAGAAGCACGGCACCTTCAAGGACCTGATGGCCATGGACTCCGCATTCCTCCAGCGGATGGAGCAGCTCTATCCGGGCCGGGACTTCAAGATGGCCCCGGATGCCCACCACGACCATGGGACCTCATCGGTCATCTACGGCCGGGGCGCCGTGCTGACCGTGGACCTCACGAACCGCTGCAACATGATGTGCGACCCCTGCTTCATGGACGCGAACCAGGTCGGCTACGTGCACGAGCTGACGTGGGAGGAGATCAAGCAGATCCTCGACAACTCGCTCGAGGTGAAGCCCCGCCGCCAGATGTCCGTGCAGTTCTCGGGCGGCGAGCCCACGATCTCCCCCTACTTCCTCGACGCGGTCGCCTACGCCCGCAAGATCGGCTACCAGAGCGTTCAGGCGGCCACGAACGGGATCCGCTTCGCCCAGGACGTGGAGTACACCCGGGCGGCCAAGCGGGCGGGCCTTCGCCTGGCCTACCTCCAGTTCGACGGCGTGACGAACGAGGCCAACTCCCACCGCGGAGTGGGCAACCTCTTCGACGTCAAGAAGCGCGCCATAGAGAACCTGAAGGGGGTCGGCATCGACATCACCCTGGTCGTGACCGTCGTCAACAGCATCAACAATGACCAGGTGGGCCCGATCATTCAGCTCGCCATCGAGAACATCGAGAAGATCAACGCCATCTCCTTCCAGCCGGTCTCCTTCACGGGTCGGGACGAGAACATCACCGACGAGCTGCGCGAGAAGTGGCGCTACACCCTCTCCCATCTGGCCCACGACGTGAAGAACCAGACGGGAGTGACCGAGCCCATGAAGGACTGGTATCCGCTCTCGGCCTCCGGCCCCTTCAGCGACGTCCGGGACCTCATCGACGGCCCGAACGCCGACTGGGGCAACCTCAAGTGCGGCTGCCACCCGAACTGCGGCATCGGCACGATGCTCCTCGTGAACGAGAAGACGCGCGATGTCGTCCCCTTCCCCCAGATCCTGAACGTCGACCGGATCATGGAGGACCTGAAGGTCGTCAACGACGCCGCCCGGGGAAAGAAGCTCACCACGCTCCAGATGGCTCTCAGCGTGATCAGGAACTACAGGGCCAAGGCGGCCAAGCCGGGCCTGGGCATCTGGGACCTGGTGAAGATCATCGACGGCCACAACGGCCGGCGGCTCGGAGTGGCCGACAAGAACCGCTACGACTGGCGCGTGCTCCTCGTGGCGGGGATGTGGTTCCAGGACCTCTTCAACTACGACTTCCGCCGGACGGAGATGTGCATCATCCCCTACGGCACCCAGGTCGGAGAGGTCTCCTTCTGCGCCTACAACACGGGCGTGGGGTGGAGGAACATCGTCGAGAAGATGTACCAGGTGTCGAGCGTTCAGGACTGGTACAAGGAAAAGGGACGCCATCCCATCTACGCGAACGGCAGGACCGTGTCGCTGCCCGTCGTGCAGGAGGACGGCTCGATACGGAGAAATCCGCTGCGCTTCCCCGAGGTCGGCCCCGAGCAGGCGGCCCAGGGAGGCAACGGCCACCAAGTCGGGGGCAACGGCCCCGTGGCCGCCATGCGGAGGCACGAAGCGAAGCTCGAGGCCCAGGCGGAAGGCAACGGGAACGGCCACGCTGCGCACGAGAACGGCCCCGGAGCTCCGGCGAATGGCGAGGCGGCCGATGCAGGGGCTGCCGGCGGTGGCACCGGTCACGGCAACGGCCGTGAAGCCCTCGAGGCGGCGGCCCAGGCCGGCGTGAATGGCAACGGGAACGGCCACCACGCGCCCACCGTGCTGCCCGCGACGAAGAGCACCGAGGAACGGCAGACCGCGGTCCACTGACCTCCAGACGCAAGGGAATCAGGGCCGCCGGGGCGGAAGCTCCGGCGGCCTTATTGTTGCCTGCCACCCCCCCCTGGGCCCCAGGGGGTTGAACATGGTGGTGCGGAGCTTGTGTATCCCTTCGCACGACCATGGGGGTTGAAAGCGGAGCCCGGTCGCCGGATATTCACGGGGCCTTTCGGGGCGGGGAGGTGTCCACCCGCCCTTGTGCGCTCTCTTTCTTGTCGGCCCCGGGAACCTCACGTGGTTACGGGCTGGGCCGCAAGCCCCGCCCGGACAGGCTCCAGTCAGCCAGGCTTCTAGCGACTTCTAGGGAGACAGACCCAGGTGATCCAGCCCCGACCGTCCGGCTTCCATGCCTCGCGCGCCGCCTGCGCGACCCTCCTGACGCTCTGCCTGGTGCAGCCCCTCGTGGCGGACTGCCCCAAGAAAGAGGCGGCAGCCACCTCGGAAACCGACGCCATGAAGCGGCGGGAGCCGGGTGAAGGGATACAGGCGGAGGCCGCCCCCGCACCGGACGTGGCCGAGGGGCCGGCCAGGGGCGGTGCCGGGAACGGCTTCGTGAAGGGATGGCTGGAGGCTCTGCCGGGTGGGAGCCTGGACAATCTCCCCGCCGGGGCCCGCCTGATCGAAGCCTATGAGGGGAGCCTCTTCGTCGAGATCCCCGCGGGCGCCCTTCATGGCCTGAAGCTGTCAGGACAGGCTTTCCACAAGGTGGAAGAGGCGGACCTGCTCGTCGTGGGTGACCAGCGCTTCGACGTGCGCGAGGGAGACATCGCCCCGGACGAGAGCTTCCGCGCGAAGGCGGCGGCCCCTGGGAAGCGGCGGCCCCTCCTCGTGAAGTTCGACGCCCCCGTGAAGCCCGAATGGCTCGACGACATCCGGGAGGCGGGCGGTGAGATCGTCCAGTACCAGCCCCATTTCGGCTACCTGATCTTCGGCCCGCCGGGGATCGAGCGGCACCTCGGATCCATGAATCGTGTCGCCTTCACCGGCGAGTACCACGGCGCCTACAAGGCGCCGGCGGATCTGCGAGAGCGGGCCGGCTCGAGCGGCAAGGTCACGCTGCGAATCAACTGGTTCGACCTGCCGGGCTGGGAGTCCGGAATCGACGCGCTTCTCTCGCGCGGCGCGCGCCTCGTCCTCCTCGAGGAGGGCGCCTCGACGAGCCAGTGGGCGATCCTCCACCACGCGGTCATCGAAGAGGTGCCTCTCTCGGAGCTGGCCTCCATCCTCGCCCAGCCCGAGCTCTACTGGGCAGAGGAGTGGTTCCCGGCGGCGCCCGACGGCGAGCGGGCGGCGCAGATCACGGCCGGCAACATCAGCGCGGGGCAGCCGACCCTCGGCTACTACACGTGGCTCGCGGGCATCGGGGCCGACGGAACCGGAGTGACGGTGGCCGTCGCCGACACGGGGATCGACACGGGCATCCTGGCAACGCTGCACGGCGACTTCGCGGGGCGCGCCTCCTTCGCGACGGCGCTCTGCCCGACCAGCCGCGACACGGACGGCCACGGCACGAACGTGGCTTCGATCGCGGTGGGCGACCCTCGGGCCGCGAGCGGCGGGACGGGCCTCACCGATTCTGGAGGCTTCTACTGGGGCGGGGGATCGGCTCCCGAAGCGCTGCTTTATTTCCAGAAGGCGCTCAACAACGGAGACTGCACGCAGTCGTGGGCCGGCGCGCCCAACACGCTCGCCTCGAACGCCGTGACGGCGGGAGGCGCGAAGATCGGAACGCACTCCTGGACGGACGGCCTGACGCCGGGCAGCGGCTACACGACGAACGCCCAGATCTGGGACGCCCGCGTGAGGGATGCCGATACCGGCGTCTCGGGCCTCCAGCCCTACACGGTCTTCTTCTCGGCCGGAAACAGCGGCCCGAACCCGAGCACGCTGACATCGCCCAAGGCGGCCAAGAACATCATCACGGTCGGCGCCACGGAGAACTACCGCCCCGGCCTCTGCCCCGGCGTCTCGGGGTGCGGCGGCTCCGCCGACAACATCGACGCCCTCATCAGCTTCTCGAGCCGCGGCCCCACGGTGGACAACCGGATCAAGCCGGAGATCGTCGTTCCGGGCCACGTGATCACGGGCGCACGGTCCTCGATCGCTCCCTACGACTGCTTCTGTGACCCGGGCGGTGGTGCGGGCTGCTGCGCCTCCGTCGGCGTCGACGGCTCCAACAAGTACTCCTCCTACAGCGGGACGAGCCAGGCGTCACCGAGAGCGGCCGGGGCCGGAGCCATCCTCTTCGACTGGTTCAAGGACGAGACGAGCGCCTTCCCCTCGCCCGCCATGACCAAGTCGCTCCTCGTCCACGGCGCCGTGGATCTGGGCGCCGCCGACGTGCCCAACAACAACGAGGGCTGGGGGCGCGTGGATCTCGGCAACGTCATCCAGAGCCCCGACCCTCTCACCTTCGTCGATCAGAGCACAATCATCGGTACGACAGGAGCGGGGGGCGCCTTCACGCAATCGTACTTCGTCGGCGACGCGACACGCCCGGTCAAGGCCACGGTGGCCTGGACCGACGCGCCGGGCGCCGTGAGCTGCAATCCCTGCCTCGTGAACGACCTCGATCTCTCCCTCACCGACGGCGTGACCTCCTGGCCGGGAAACAACCTCGTCGGGGGCTTCACGGTCCCCGGCACCACGACGGACACGAGGAACAACCTCGAGGTCGTCAACGTCGCGGGCGGATCCCTGTGCCTTCCCTTCAACGTGAAGGTGCAGGCGAAGACTCTCGGTGGCGACGGAGTCCCCGGCAACGGCGACACGACCGACCAGGACTTCGCCCTCGTCCTCTCGAACGCCTCGACGACTCCGGGCCTCACAACTCTTCAAGCCACGGGCTCCGCGGCGGGCGGCGGCTGCGACTCGGACACATTCCTGGATCGGCGCGAGACGATGGACCTCACGCTCGACGTGGGCAACTGCGGAGCAGCAACGTCCGGGGCGCAGGCGACGCTGAGCGTGGATTCGGCCCCGCCGGGCGCCTCGGTGACGATCTCGCCTCCCGGAGCGGTCTCGCTCGGGACAATCGGGGCGGGCGCCGTAGTTCAGGAGAGCTGGCAGGTCAGCCTGGGCGACAACGCCAGCTCCCTTTGCGGCGGAGTCGTCACGCTGCGCGCGAACTTCACCGACGGCGGATCCGGGATGTGGAGCGACACGGTGGACGTCGTCCTCGACGCCGATACCATGGGCCTCGTGACCAACACCAATCCGGCCACGACGGACACCTCATTCTCGAAGAGCGTCGAATGGAACATCGACAACTGCCGAGTCACGAGCCCGACGACCTCGTGGCACATGGGCCAGAGTGACTGCACGGGAATCGTGAGGGACTCCTCGTCGCAGGACCTGATCTTCGCCTTCACGATTGGAAGCTCCGACGTGATCCGAGGGCTGAGCTTCCAGCAGGCGTTCAACGGCTATTTCAACGCGACCTTCCATGACAGCGTGCAGGTGGACATCGATCCCGAAAACGACGGGACGTTCGTTACGCTCCAGGCCTGGCAGCAGGGAATCAACAACCCGGGTGTCATGACGCTGGCCGGACCCTATGACCTGACACCCTTCGACGCCACGCGCTCGAACACCGTGAAGATCCGCTTCCGATTCCAGAGCGCCGCGAACTGGGTCGGCGGATCGAACAACGCCCCCGGCTGGGATGTGGACGACATCGCCTTCTCCTACGACACGCTCGTCTGCGACACGGGCTCTTGCCCCGCCTGCTCGGCTCCGGGTAGCCTCGGCAACAACGCCGCCTCGGACGCCCTCTCCTGTCAGGCCACGGGCGTTCAGGTCTCCTGGGCGCAGGACGCTGGCTCCTGGAACGACGCCGGGGCAGGTGCGCGCCACTACGTCATCTTCCGGGACGGCTCGCCCATCCTCTCTGGCGGATGCAGCGGCTCGCACTCCTACGGGACGCTCTCCTGCGTGGACACCACCGCCGGCGCGGGCGTGCCGCATACCTACCGGGTCCAGTACCAGAACGGCTGCGGATCTTCCGCGATGACCACGGGCGCTCCGGCCACCGACCTGGCCTCAGCGCCCCCGGCCGTCAACGACGGAGCCATCGCGGGCAACCCGCTCCAGATCGGACGCTCGGGGAGCAACCTCACGCTGACCTGGGATCCGGGGACCTGCGCCGCGCGCTACAACGTCTACATGGGGTCGATCGCCGGCATGTACGACCACGCGATCTTCTCGGCGGCGGGGCTGAACGGGGGCAACTCCTGCTTCGAGCCGTCCAACTCGGTCACCTTCACCGACCCGGCTCCGGGAGCCGACCTCTACTTCCTCGTGGCCGCCGACAACGGCATCCTCGAGAGCGGCTACGGAACCCGGACACCGCCGGGAGCACGCCCCTTCTCCTCCCCCGCCTGCAGCCCGCATTAGCGCCCGCGTGAGGCCGAGGGGGAACCTGACCCCGCGGCCCCCGTGCGCGCGATCGCCTCGCGTGCGAACCGAGCGGTTGCGCGAGCGCGGACACAGTCCGCGCCTTGCAGGACGAGCGAAGCGCGGCCCCAATGACGAATCAGGCTGGACTGTGTCTACGTTCGACCGGGGTCCCGCCTCGCCGGAGACAAGGGAGCGCTGGACAGACACTCGGCCCCCTCGTCAGCCTTCTGAGCTGGGACCGGGAACGATCATCGCGCAGGTTGCCGGAGGCCCCGGGTGTGCGCAAGAATGATGCGCACCCGAAGCCCGAACTTCACGAGGTGACACGATGGCTGCCAAGCTGGAGAAGACCGACGCCGAGTGGCGCAAGCAGCTCGATCCCAAGCAGTACGAGGTCTGTCGGATGAAGGGGACGGAGGCCCCCTTCACGGGGAAGTACTGGAATACCAAGGAGCCCGGCCTCTACAAGTGCGCCTGCTGCGGCAACAAGCTGTTCGCCTCCGACACGAAATTCGACTCCGGCACGGGCTGGCCGAGCTTCTACGACGTCGTCAACAAGGGGAGCGTGAAGCTCCAGGAGGATCGCAGCCACGGGATGCACCGCGTGGAGGTCACCTGCGCCGCCTGCGACGCCCACCTCGGCCACCTCTTCCCCGACGGCCCAAGGCCCACCGGCCAGCGCTACTGCATCAACTCCGCCTCCCTCGATCTCGACAAGAAGCCCGTCCCCGCAAAGAGCTGACACGGCACGCTTGGCAGCCCCCGCGGGGGCGGATATCATCGGCGCCATGCCCTACGCGGATCTCCAGGCCTTCGTCGAGCGTCTGCGCCGCGAGGGGGAGCTGGCCGAGATCCACGACGAGGTCTCCCCGGATCTCGAGGTCGCCGCCATCGCGGACCGGGTGGTCCGGAAAGGCGGGCCCGCCCTCCTCTTCACGCGCGTTCGCGGCGGGTCGATGCCCCTCGCGATCAACCTCTTCGGCTCCGAGCGGCGGATGTGCCTCTCCCTCGAGATCGAATCCTACGACGCGCTCGCGGCCGAGATCGGCTCCTACCTGGAGCCCGAGATCCCCGAGGGGGTCATCGGGAAGATCCAGGCGCTGCCACGCCTCTCGCGGCTGACGGCGCTGAAGGCGAAGCTCGTCAAGAAGGCCCCCTGCCAGGAGGTCGTCGATACGGAGAAGCCCTCGCTCGCGGGGATTCCCATCATCAAGTGCTGGCCGGGGGACGGGGGCCGCTACATCACCTATCCCATCGTCGTGACGAAGCACCCCGAGCTGGGCACGCGCAACCTGGGCCTCTACCGGCTCCAAGTCTTCGACGAGAAGACGCTCGGGATGCACTGGCAGCGCCACAAGGGTGCCGCCGAGCACTACCGGGCCGCCGAGGCGCTCGGCCGCCGGCTGGAGGTGGCCATCTGCCTCGGGCCCGAGCCCGCCACGATCTACGCCGCCTCGGCCCCGCTGCCTCCCGAGCTCGACGAGCTGATGCTGGCCGGCTTCATTCGCAAGGAGAGCGTGGAGGTCGTCCGCGGGGTGACCGTGGACCTCGAGATCCCCGCCAGCAGCCAGATCGTCCTCGAGGGCTACTGCGAGCCGGGCGAGCGCAGGACCGAAGGTCCCTTCGGAGATCACACCGGCTACTACTCGCTGCCCGAGCCCTACCCCGTCTTCCACCTCACGGCCGTGACGCGGCGGAAGAGCCCCCTGTACCACACGATCATCGTGGGGCCGCCGCCGCAGGAGGACGGACCCATCGGCACCGCCACCGTCCGCCTCTTCATGCCCATGATCAAGAAGGTGCTGCCGGAGATCGTGGACATGAGCCTCCCCGTCGAGGGCATCTTCCACAACCTCGTCCTGGTCTCCATTCGCAAGCGCTACCCCGGCCATGCCCGCAAGGTGGCCCACGCCCTCTGGGGGCTGGGACAGCTCATGTTCAGCAAGGTCATCATCGTCGTGGACGAGGACTGCGACGTCCAGAATCACGCCGAGGTCGTCTGGCGCGTGGGGACTCACTTCGATCCGAAGCGCGACGCCTGGATCACCGAAGGGCCGGCGGACGTCCTCGACTTCGCCGTTTCCACGCCCGCCTTCGGCGGCAAGCTCGGGATCGACGCCACCCGCAAGATGAAGGAGGAAGGATTCCCCGGCGAGTGGCCGGGCGTTCTCTCTCATCCCGACGAGGTCCGCCGGCGCGCCGAAGAGATCTGCGCCCGGCTGGGCATCTGATGGCCACGGGGAAAAAGGTCTCGGCTCGTCGCAGGCCGGTGGCGATCATCGGCTGGAACGAGTACGTGGATCTCCCGGCCTGGGGCATCAGCGGCCTCCGCGCCAAGATCGACACGGGCGCCCGCACGAGCGCGCTGCACGTCGAGAACGTCGAGGAGCTGCCCGATGGCCGCGTCCGCTTCGACGTCGTGACGGACCGGGCGGGGCCTCGCAGCCTGAAGCGGATCACGGCGGACGTGGCGCGCCGCGCCCGGGTCCGATCCAGCACGGGCCACCCGAGGCGCCGTATCTTCGTCACCACCACCGTGAAGATCGGATCGATGGATCGCAGCGTCGAGATGAGCCTCGTGGATCGCGAGAGGATGGTCTACCGGATGCTGATCGGGCGGTCGGCGCTCGGCGGGCGCTACCTCGTCGACACCGGAGGGCAATGCATCCACGGCAGGCCGGCGCGCACCCGCCGCTCCGCGAAGGAGCCGGCGTGAAGATCGGAGTCCTCTCGCGCGGGCCGCGCCTCTACAGCACGCGGCGGATCAAGGAAGCGGCGAGCCGGCGAGGCCACGACGTGCGCGTCTACGACACGATGGCCTTCACGATCCTCGTGGAGAAACAGGGGCCCGGGTTGCGGTACCGGAACCGCGAGATGGATCCCCTCGACGCGGTGATCCCCAGGATCGGCGCGTCGATCTCCTTCTTCGGCACGGCGGTCACCCGTCAGTTCGAGCAGATGGGCGTCTTCTGCCTCAACACGGCGGCGGCCATCTCCGTCTCGCGGGACAAGCTCCGCTCCATCCAGGCGCTCTCCCGGCACAAGATCGGCCTGCCGGAGACGGCCTTCGTCAAGGCCCCCGGAGGGATCCTCAAGGCGATCGAGGAGGTCGGCGGGGCCCCCGTCGTCATCAAGCTGCTCGAAGGGACGCAGGGGCTGGGCGTCATCCTGGCGGAGCACAGCAAGGTCGCCGAAGCCATCATCGAGACGCTGCAGAGCGCGAAGCAGAACGTCCTCATCCAGAAGTTCGTCAGCGAGAGCCGTGGAAGCGACATCCGCGCCTTCGTGGTGGGCGGCCGCGTGGTCGCGGCGATGCGGCGCAGGGCGAAGGCCGGGGAGTTCCGGAGCAACGTCCACCGGGGAGGCAAGGCGGAGCGCGTGGTGCTCGATCCCGAATACGGGAAGGCGGCGGTGCTGGCGGCGCACGTCATGGGCCTCCACGTCGCCGGCGTGGACATGCTCGAGGGGCGCGACGGCCCGGCGCTGATGGAGGTGAACTCCTCGCCGGGCCTCGAAGGCATCGAGAAGGCGACCGGAGTGGACGTGGCCGGCGCGATGGTCGAGTACCTCGAGGAGCGCATGCAGGTCCCCGACCCCGATCTGCACCAGAAGCTGAAGCTCACCCGGGGCTACGGCGTGGCCGAGTTCACCGTGGGCGCGGGCTCCCCGCTCGCCGGGAAGACTCTGGCCGATTCGCGCCTGCGCGACATGGAGCTCTCCGTCCTGAGCATCACGCGCGAGAGCCTCATCATCCCCGTGCCGCGCGGCGGGCAGCGGATCCTCCCCGGCGACGTCATCCTCTGCTTCGGGAAGCTCATCACCCTCAAGACGCTGAACCCGCCCCGCGACCATGGGGCCCCGCAGAAGAAGGGGATGTGACCGCCCGGAAGACGCCGCGCTCCTTCACGATCGCCGGCCGGAGGGTGCCGCCCGGCGATTGGGCCGACGTCCAGCTCAAGATCAGCGAGACCTACACCGGGGCACCCGTCACGCTGCCGGCCCGTGTCTTCCATACGGCGAAGCCCGGCCCCTCCGTCTTCCTGATCGCCGCCGTGCACGGCGACGAGATCAACGGCGTAGGCATCATCCGGGAGATCTACTTCGAGCCGCTGCGGATCCTGCGCGGCACGCTCATCTGCGTTCCCGTCGCCAACATCTTCGGCTTCGAGAGCCACAGCCGCTATCTGCCCGACCGCAGGGACCTGAACCGGAGCTTCCCCGGCAGCTCGCACGGGAGCCTCGCGCTGCGCCTCGCCGACGTGATCTTCAGGGAGGTCGCCTCGCGCTGCACCTACGGGATCGATCTGCATACGGCCGCGGTGAGGCGGACGAACTTCCCGCACATCCGGGCCGACCTCGGCGACGATGAGACGGCGAGGATCGCCTACGCCTTCGGCTGCGAGCTGGTCCTCAACGGGCAGGGGCCCGAGGGCTCCATCCGGCAGGCGGCCGGCGCCGCGGGCTGCGCCGTCATCAACTTCGAATCGGGCGAGGCCTTCAAGTTCGAGCCGGGCCCCATCCGGCTCGGCGTGCGCGGCGTGAAGAACGTCCTCAAGGAGCTGGGGATGCTGGAGGGCGATCTCGTCCGGCCCGCCTACCAGTCGAGCGTCGAGCGGACCACCTGGGTCCGCTCCCCCGCCGGCGGGATCCTCCGCTTCCACGTCCGGCCGGGCGAGGTCGTGGACAAGGGCGCGCTCATCGCGAGCTGCGATCGCCTCTACAGCAACGACACGACGGCCATCACAGCGCCCATGGGCGGCGTCATCGTCGGGATGACCACGCTCCCGGCGGTCAAGCCGGGAGAGCCCGTCTGCCACCTGGCCGTCCCGACCCGCCCGCTCGACGAGATACGCGCCGAGATCGCCGCCACGCCCAAGAGCCTCCACCGGCGCCTGGCGCGCGATCTCGCGAAGAACGTCGTCGTCGAGGACCCGGACTGAGGGCTCCCAGGCAGGTCTGACGTGGCGGCGGGGAGGCCCCATACGCTGGATCCCACGCTGGGGCTGATTGATAGTCTGATTGACAATCAGCCCCAAGGCTCCTAGCCTCCCCTCATGATCTCCCGGGTGCTCCACTCCCGTCTCCTGGCACGGGCACGGAAGTACCCCGTCGTGACCGTGACGGGTCCACGCCAGTCGGGTAAGACGACCCTCTGCAGGGCGGCATTCCCCTCGAAGGACTACGTGAGCTTCGAGGCGCCGGACGTGCGTGCCTATGCGAGCGAGGATCCTCGCGGCTTCCTCGAAGCTCACAAGGACGGAGCGATCCTCGACGAGATCCAGCGGGTCCCCGACCTGCTCTCCTACATCCAGACCGACGTGGACCTGCGCCCCGGAAGGGGCCGGTACATCCTGACGGGCTCTGCGAACCTGACGCTCCTCGCATCGGTCAGCCAGTCGCTGGCCGGTCGGACGGCTCTCCTCAACCTGCTTCCGCTGAGCCTGGACGAGATCCGCGAGTTCGGAGTCCGTCGCGCGGATCTCTACGAGGTGATGTGGACCGGCTCCTATCCTGCGATCTTCGACCGGGAGATAAACCCTGGTGAGTGGTACCCCGACTACACCGGGACCTATCTCGAGAGGGACGTTCGGACGATCCTCAACGTCGGCGACCTGACAACCTTCCAGTCGTTCATGCGGCTCTGCGCGGGCCGGAGCGCCCAGCTGCTCAACCTCTCGGCACTCGGCTCCGACGCAGGGGTCACTCACGCCACCGCGCGGGCATGGACCTCGGTCCTCGAGGCGAGCTACGTGGTCTGGCGACTGCGACCCTTCCACTCCAACGTCAGAAAGCGCCTCGTCAAGACGCCGAAGCTGCATTTCTACGACACAGGCCTGGTCTGCTACCTCCTCGGGATCCGCTCGGCCGGGCAGCTCAGGGATCACCCGCTCCGCGGCGCCATTTTCGAATCCTGGGTCGCCTCGGAAATTCTGAAATCGCGCGTGCACCGCGGCCTCGAGCCGGACATGTCGTTCTTCCGGGACCGCAAGGGTGCAGAGGTCGATATCCTGATCGAAGGAAGCGAGAGGCCCATCGCCGTCGAGGCCAAGTCGGGACAAACCATCGCTTCGGACTTCTTCGCTCCATTCTCGGAGCTGACGAAACTGACCGGGAAGGGAAGGAAGCAGGGAGGCAATGTGGACATCGTCATCGTTTACGGCGGCGACTCGGGTCGGACTCAGCACGGAGCCCGCATTCTCCCCTGGAACCGGATCGACAAGTACGATTGGGCACGAGAGAAGGCCTGAAGCGGGGGGTTCTGCGGCCAGGGTGGATCGCTCTCCCGGCCTCTAGTACGATGGCGGCTCTCCGCGGAGCCCGCACATGAGCCACCACGAACACGCCCTCTGGGAGCCGGCAGCCGAGAGAGCCGGCCTGACGGGGGTCCTCCGGAAGGTCGCCGACGGCAGCCGCCTCGACGGCGATGACGGGGTCGCGCTCTACCGCTGCGAGGACGTGAACCTCCTCGGCTACATGGCGAACGTCGTCCGGGAGCGGCGCAGCGGCCGGCTCGCCTACTTCGTCCGCAACCAGCACATCAACTACACGAACATCTGCAACAAGGACTGCGACTTCTGCGCCTTCTACGTGCGCGCGAAGGACCCGGCCGGCTATGTCCTCTCCGCCGAGGACGTCCGGAAGCGCGTGATCGAGCAGATCGACGATCCCATCACCGAGATCCACATGGTGGCGGGTATCAACCCGCGCCTCCCCTACGACTACTACCTCGACATCGTGCGCGCGGTGAAAGAGACGCGCCCGTCCGTGACCGTCAAGGCCTTCACGATGATCGAGCTTCACGAGATCGCCCGCGTGGCGAGGAAGCCCCGCGAGGAGGTCTTCGAGGAGCTGAAGGCCGCGGGGCTCGGGTCGCTTCCTGGCGGCGGGGCAGAGGTGCTCTCCGACCGCGTCCACCGGGAGATCTTCCCGAAGAAGCTCTCGCCCGCCGAGTGGCTCGACTGGGCCCGTGCAGCACACCTCGCGGGGCTGCGCAGCAACTGCACGATGCTCTACGGCCACATCGAGACGGCTGAGGAGCGCGTCGAGCACCTCCTGAAGGTGCGAGCGCTTCAAGATGAGACGGGAGGCTTCCTGACCTTCATCCCCCTGGCCTTCCACCCGGACAACACGGAGATGAGCCACCTGCCTCCGACCACGGGCATCCTCGACCTCAAGCAGATCGCCGTGGCGCGCCTGATGCTCGACAACTTCGACCACGTCAAGTCGTTCTGGATCATGGTGACGCCTCCCGTCACGCAGCTCACGCTCTGGTATGGCGCCGACGACATCGACGGGACGATCCTCCGCGAGGAGATCACGCATGCCGCCGGCGCGCGCACGCCCCAGGCGCTCACGCAGGCCGAGATGATCCGGATGATCCGCGAGGCGGGCCGCGAGCCCGTCGAGCGCGACGCCCTTTACAACATTATCTGGCGCGAGGCGCCCGAGGGAGCGGTGGCGTGATGGAGACCAGAGCGGCCTGCCCAACGCACGAGTGCTGCACCCCCAAGGGCATCGCGTCCCAACGGTCATGACCGCGCGTTCCGCTGGCCGGGTCGAGGAAATCGCCGGAAAGGTGATCGCAGCGAAGCGGCTCACGACGGACGACGCGGAGGCGCTCTTCGAGTGCCACGATCTCCCGGCGCTCGGCGCGCTCGCCGATGGCGTGCGGCGGCGCCTCCATCCCGAGCCGGTCGTGACCTACGTCGTGGGCTGCAATCTCAACTACACGAATGCCTGCTGGGTCCGTTGCAAGTTCTGCGCCTTCTACAGGCCGCCCGGGGACGCCGAGGCCTACATCCTCACCCGGGAGCAGATGGCCGAGAGGATCCAGGCCCTCGTGGACGCCGGCGGGCGCGAGCTTCTCTTCCAGGGAGGCGTCAATCCCGCGCTGAAGCTCGACTGGTACGAGGAGACCTTCCGCTGGATCAAGTCTGCCTGGGACGTGCACCTGCACGCGCTCTCGCCCGTCGAGGTCACCTACATCGCCAAGATCTCGGATCTCTCGCTCGAGCAGACGCTCGGCCGCCTGCGCGACGCCGGCCTCGATACGCTGCCGGGGGCCGGCGGAGAGATCCTGGTGGACCGCGTCCGCCGGGAGATCTCGCCCCTCAAGGACACCGCCGACGAATGGCTGGAGGTCATGCGCACCTGCCACCGGCTGGGGATCCGCACCTCCTCCACGATGATGTACGGCAGCGTCGAGACGACCCGCGAGCGAGTCGAGCACCTCGACCGGATCCGCCGGCTTCAAGATGAGACCGGTGGCTTCAACTCCTTCATCGCCTGGTCCTTCGTCCCCGACGAGACGGAGCTCTCCCACGTCAGCCGGGCTTCCGGGTTCGACTACCTGAGGACGACCGCGGTGGCGCGAGTCTTCCTGGACAACATCCGGAGCTTCCAGGCCTCCTGGGTGACGCAGGGGGCCAAGGTTGCCCAGGTGAGCCTGCGCTTCGGCGTGAACGACTTCGGCTCGACGGTGATGGAGGAGAACGTCGTCTCCGCGGCCGGCGGGACGCACAGGATGGACCTGCCCGAGATGATCCGCCTCATCGAGGATGCCGGCTTCCGCGCCGTCCCCCGGGACACGGCCTACCGGCTCCTGCCCGTGCCGTCGAAGGAAGAGATCGCCGCGCGCTGGCGCAAGGGGACCTCGGCGCTTCCGATGGGAGCCGGGCCCGCGGCCATCCCCGGCACCGGCGGCCGCCTCCCTCGCCAGGCCGCCACGCAGTGAACCCGAGGTCTTCGTTCGGAACGCTCCGCTGGGGCGGGTCGGTCCATCGATTCAAGTGCTGATAGGCTGAGCGCAAATGCGGGGTAGAATCATGACCGGGACAGCGTCACACCGTTCGGGCCCGTGAGCCGATGTCAACGCAGCCGTCGAGGAACCTCGAGACATTCCCCAACCCGAAGCCCGACCGGGACTACGAGATCTCCTTCGAGTGCCCGGAGTTCACCTGCGTCTGCCCCATGACCGGGCAGCCCGACTTCGCGACGATCCGGATCCGCTACACGCCCGACAAGCTGTGCGTCGAGCTGAAGAGCCTCAAGCTCTACCTCTGGTCCTTCCGCGACGAGGGCCACTTCCACGAGGCGGTCACGAACCGTATCCTCGACGACCTCGTCGCCGTCATCGCCCCGCGCCAGATGACCATCATCGGGGACTTCAACATCCGCGGCGGCATCCACACCATCGTCACCGCCACTCATCCCTGAACGCCCATTCAGCCCAGCGTGCCTCGTGATCCTATGAAGTTGCCGAGAGGAGGGATGGCGATTGTTGACCAAGGGAAGGTCCGAGAGTACCTCCTGTCAGCGAGCCACCCGGTGGGTCGGTTCAAGGCGAAGTTCTTCGCCAGCCTCGGCTTCGGCCCGGAGGACTGGCCGGAGCTGGTGGCCGCCTTGCGACTCCTCGCTGTAGAGGGCGAAGCTCAAGCTGGAGAGACCTCCCCGCATGGCGATAAGTACCTGGTTTTCGGCACCCTTACAGGTCCGACGGGCATGGCCGCTGAGGTCGTTTCCGTCTGGATATCAGGAGGAGGGGGTGCCTCGCCACGTCTCGTGACCGTATATCCTAGGTAGCCATGAATCACGAACTGCTCGAGACGGTCGTTCTCCTTCGTGAAGTCCCCGAGCACGGTCTCCGCGCTGGCGATCTTGGGGCGGTCGTCGAGACCTACCCCCCTGATGGCATAGACGTAGAGTTCGTGACTGCGTCGGGTCGCACGACGGCGCTCGTTACGCTGAAGACGACCGATGTACGCCCGATCGCCGATACGGACCTGGTTGCCGTCAGGACGATCGCGCGCTCTGCGTAGTTGCTCAGTGCCGTCGAGCCTGCCATTCCCACGCTGACGATCCCCGCTTCACGGGTGCTGCCGAAACAGTCATGAGCGAGACCAGCATCCATGCCCTGACCGACGCCGCGACCATCTACGAGGAGATCTTCGTCCCGGGGCTGTTCGGGGAATGGGCGGATCTGGTCGCCGATGCGGCAGGCGTGGGAACCGGCCAGCGCGTGCTCGACGTGGCCTGTGGCACGGGCGCACTCGCTCATGCCGCGGCGGCACGGGTGGGTCCAGGCGGATCGGTCACCGGGCTCGACCTCAATCCCGGGATGCTCTCGGTCGCGGCGGGGATCGCGCCCGGCATCACGTGGAAGAGCGGCTCGGCGGAGGCCCTTCCGTTCGGAGATCGATCCTTCGACGCCGTCGTGAGCCAGTTCGGGCTCATGTTCTTTACGGACCGGCGGGCCGCGCTCGAGGAGATGCTCCGCGTGATCGTCCCGGGCGGCCGCCTGGCAGTGGCCGTCTGGGGCTCTCTCGACGGCAATCCGGCCTACGCTGCGATGGACGATCTCCTCCGCGCCCATGCCGGGGCGGAGGCGGCCGAGGCACTGCAGCTCCCCTTCTCGCTGGGAGATCCGAACGAGCTGAGAGCGCTCTTCACGGCCGCCGGCATCCCCGCGGCCCTCGTCACGACTCATGAGGGCACCGCATCGTTCTCCGACGTCAGGTCCATGGTCCGCGCCGATGTGGAGGGATGGCTCCCCCTGGCGGGAATCGCTCTCGGCAGGAAGCAGTTCGAGTCACTCGTCGCCGAGGCGGAGCGCGCGCTCGAGCCGTACGTCGCGGCCGACGGAACCGTCGAGTTCACGATGCCGGCCCACATCGTCACGGCCACGAAAGCCTGAGCGATCTGTGAGAACCGTCGCCCTCGCGCTCGCCCTCGCCTTCGCGCCGAGCGGGAGCGCCCTCGCCCAGGAGACGGACGACCCTCATGCAGCCTGCTCGCCGCCGCCGGCCTACGTGCCCGCCGAGCTGCTCGTGCGGCCGGTTCCGCTGCGCCCGGGCACCGGCAACTCGCACGAAAAGGTCACCACGGATTCCGCGCAGGCCCAGGCCTTCTACGACCAGGGGCTCAACTACCTCGAGTCGTACGTGTGGATCGAGGCGTCACGGTCCTTCCACCAGGCGCTTCGACATGACCCCGACCTCGCCATGGCCTACATCGGCCTGAGCCGCGTCCACTCGGGGCTCGACGACGCCGAGGGCGCGAAGCAGCTCTTCGCGAAGGCCAGGGCCCTCGAGCAGAAAGCCGGCGAGCGGGAGCGGCGGCGAATCGCCATTCGTGAAAAGCAGCTCGACGCCATGGACGACATCGAGGACACGCGCAGGTTCCTCGCCTACAAGAAAGCCCTCGACGACGCCCTGGCTGCGGACCTCGAGGACCCGCAGCTCTGGATCCTGCGCGGCAACGCGGAGGAGTCCAACGCGTCGGGGCGGGGGCAGCGCGGCGGCGCGGCCTCGATCGCCTTCTACCAGGCCGTCCTGCACCTCGATCCGGAAAACGCCACGGCCCACCATTACCTCGTCCACTCCTACGAGACCATCGGGCGTATCGACAAGGCTCTCGAGCACGGCGAGGTCTACGCGCGCCTCGCACCGTCGATCCCTCACGCAGCTCACATGTGGGCGCACGATCTGCGGCGCGTCGGCCGCGTCGACGAAGCCATCGTCCAGTTCCTCAAGGCGAATGCCCTCGAGCGGGCCTACTACGAAGCCGAGAAGATCGATCCCGGCCTCGACTGGCACCATGGCCACAACCTCGACCTGCTCGCGACGTGCTACGAGCACAAAGGGAAAATGAAGCTCGCCGAGCAGACGATGCGCGAGGCGACGGCCCTCGGAGCCGTGGATGCCTATCGCGCCTTCAACCTCCGGGAGCTGCCGAGCTTCCTGATCCACCGCTCACGCTTCGAGGAGGCCCTTCGGGAAGGGCAGGTGCTGATCGCGGGGGGTTATCCCCAGGAGCGCAGCGTCGGACACGCGCTGTCGGGTCAGGCGCTGCTGGGCCTCGGACGGATCGACGCGGCCAGGGAAGCTCTCGAGTCCGCGCGGCGGGAGCTCGAGAACGTCCCCCCATCGACCCTCGGGCTCGCCCCGCGCCGCTCGCAGGTGAAGCCCTGGGTCGAAGCGCTCCATGGGGAGATCCTCCTGCGAACGGGCCGGAAGGACGAAGGGCGCGCCGTTCTCGAGGAGATCGTTCGGGAGCTCCGCGCCATTCCCGGCCCCGACGCGTGGTCGCAGGGTCTCTTCCGCCTGGAGGCCATGGCGCGAAGCGCGAGGGAGGCGGGAGATTGGGAGCTGGCCAGATACGTGGCTGAGCAGATGCTCGATCACGACGCGGCCTACGGAGGAAGCCACCTCGCGCTCGCCCTCGTCCTGCGTCACCGTGGCGATGACGCCGGCGCCGCACGGGAGGCGGAAACGGCGAAGCGCCTCTGGAGCGACGCGGACCCGGACATGCCCGAGCTGACCAGCCTCCCGACCGAGAGCGCGGTGAAGCGGTAGGATGGAGGCGCATGACGGGCATGCTGGCGAGGCCGCCGCCGCCCGGCTCGCACTCGTGACATGGGGGGTGGAGCACGGCCAGCCCATCACCCCTGAGCAGGTGGACGAGACCTTCCGCACGATGAGGAAGTGATCGATGAAGAAGTGGATCGTTCGCGTCGTCGTCCTCCTCGTGGCGCTCTATGCGGGCCTCTTCGCCACCGTCGCCCTGGCGATGCTCCAGCCGCCGGAGCGCTTCGGCAGGATCATCAGGGTGCTGCCCATGCCCCTCGTCTGGGGAGCCCTGCCCGGGCCCCGAATGTGGCTCTGGGCGCGGCGCGGCAGCCTCACCGAAGGCCAGCAGGCGCCCGACTTCACCTTGCAGGTACTCGACCAGGAAGAGCAGGTGACGCTCTCATCTCACCGCGGAAAGCGGCCCGTCGTGCTGGTCTTCGGCAGCTACACGTGACCGCCATTCCGCCGGGCGGTGCCCGCGCTCAACGAACTCTATCGGGAATACGCGGATCGGGCGGCCTTCTACGTCGTCTACATCCAGGAGGCCCACCCTACGGATGGCTGGCAGCTCGACGTCAACCTCGAGGAGGACGTCCTCATCGCCAACACGAAGACCCCTGAGGCACGCAACAAGGCGGCGGGGAGCTGCGTGAAGGACCTCGGCATCGAGTTCCCGGCGCTCCTGGACGGTCCCGACGACGCGGTCGAGCGGGCTTACACGGGGTGGCCCGATCGCCTCTACGTGATCGACCGCGACGGGGCGATAGCCTTCAAGAGCGCGGCGGGCCCTTTCGGCTTCAAGCCGTCCGATGTGCAGGCCGCGCTCCAGCGGCTGCACCAGGCGCCATGAGACTCGCGCCAGGCACGCGTGTCGGCCCTTACGAGATCCTCACGCCGGTAGGGGCCGGCGGCATGGGGGAGGTCTACCGCGCTCGCGATCCCCGCCTCGGCCGTGAAGTGGCCATCAAGATCCTGCCCCTGCACCGAACCCACGACCCGGACGCGATGGCGCGCTTCGAGCGCGAGTCCCGCGCCGTGGCCGCGTTGTCGCACCCGAACATACTTGCCATCTACGACGTCGGAACCCACGAAGGCACCAGCTACGCGGTCACCGAGCTGCTCGAGGGAGAGACCCTGCGTGCCCGGCTCGAACGCTCGCAGCTGCCGTGGACAAGGGCCGCCGAGATTGGCGCGGCTATTGCCGACGGAGTCGCCGCCGCCCACGCCCGGGGCATCATCCACCGCGATCTGAAACCGGGGAACGTCTTCCTCACTTCCGACGGCCGTGTGAAGATCCTCGATTTCGGACTCGCCCGAGTGAGGCCCGCGCCACCGAACGGGCTGGCGTCCCAGACTCCAACCGAAACACAGGCCGGGACCATTCTCGGCACGGTCGGCTACATGTCGCCCGAGCAGGTTCGGGGCGAGACTGCCGAGGCTCCCAGTGACATCTTCTCGCTCGGCTGCGTGCTCTACGAGATGGTCGCCGGGCGGAGGCCCTTCGCACGGGAGACCGGCGTTCAGGCCCTGAGCGCGATTCTCGAGAGCGATCCGCCGTCGCTGGCCGCTTCGGGCAAGGATGCACCACCGGATCTCGATCGCATGATCTCCCGGTGCCTCGAGAAGAACCCGGCCCTGCGGATGCAATCGGCCCGCGACCTGAGCTTCGCCCTGCGTGAGCTGCAGAAACGAGCGCCGCCCATCGCCGCGAGTCGCGGGCGCCGCCGCCTCGTGTACCTCGCCTCGGGGGCGCTGGCGGCGGTCGTGCTGGCGGTCCTGGCGGCCAGCCCGCTCCGCGAGCGCTTTCTCGGTGCGGCCGCGCCGGCACGCATCGAGTCTCTGGCGGTCCTGCCCCTGGAGAACCTCTCGGGCAACCCCGACCAGGACTATTTTGCCGACGGCATCACCGAGGCTCTCATCACGGACCTGGGCAGGATTGGCAGCCTTCGCGTCATCGCGCGTCCCTCGGTGATGAAGTACAAGGGAACGCGCGCCCCGCTGAGGGAGGTCGCCCGCGAGCTGCGCGTGCAGGCGCTTGTGGCCGGCTCCGTGCTGCGCTCCGGTGACCGCGTCCGCATCGCGGCGCAGTTGATCGATCCCGAGGCCGACCGCCACATCTGGTCGGGGAGCTACGAGCGTGACCTGCGCGACGTTCTGGCCTTGCAGCGCGAAGTGACCCAGGCCATCGCGGGCGAGCTGCGCGCGACGCTCACGCCTCACGAGCAGGCGCCCCTCGGTGAGCCGCGCCCGGTCAACCCGGAGGCGTACGAGTCCTTTCTGCGCGCCCGGTACCTCAGCACGCGCACCACCGATGCGGACAGCCGGACGGCCATCGCGATGCTGGAGAGCGCGGTCGCTCTGGACCCCGGCTTCGCTCCAGGCCACGCCGTGCTTGCTGCGGCCTACGTCAACCGCCTGAACTTCGTGGCACCCGAGGAGACCGGGGACCTGGAGCAGAAGGCGTACGCGGCCGCTGAAAGGGCCCTGGCCCTCGACCCCGACCTGGCCGAAGCCTACCTGGCCCGCGGGGACCTCCTCTGGACCCGTCCGTACCGTTGGGCACACGAAAGAGCCGCCCGAGAGTACCGCCGGGCGCTGAGCCTCAATCCGAATCGGGATCGCGCCCACGAGGGGCTCGCGCGGGTGTTCGTCCACGTGGGCTTCTTTGAGGAGGCCCTCGACCATGCTGCAAGGGCGCTCGAGATCAATCCCACCAACGCGCTCGCGCTGGTTGGCAGGACGGAGGCCCTGCTCTGGATGGGCAGGAACGAGGAGGCGCTCGCCGCGCTGTCGAGCATTCCCCGGTCCGTGGTCCCGGAAATGGTCGAGGCGAATTCCGCCTGGGCCCTGTTCCGGCTGGGCAGAAAAGATGAAGCCCTCTCGCGCCTGCGGCAGGCGTCGCTGTCACATCCGAGCGACGCGAGCGGCGTTCTAGCCGGCATTGAGGCCATGCTCCTGGCCGATACCGAGCCGGGCAAAGCTGAAGAGCTGATCAGGAAGGCATCCCAGAGGATAGCCGTCGGCCCTTCCCATCACACCGCGTACTTCGTGGCCAGCGCCTGGGCGCGAATGGGGCGTGCCAAGGAGGCCGTCCAGTCGCTCCGGGAGGCCGCCGAGACCGGGTTCCCGTGCTATCCGTTGTTTGCGCGCGATCCGAATCTGGATCCGATCCGCCAGGACGCACGCTTCCAGGCGTTGATGGCGGATCTGCAGAAGCAGTCAGAGTCTCTGCGGAGGGCACTCTTCCCCGACACCCATTGAACGCTTCAGGGGAGCCAGCTCTCGACAGTCCCAAGGCAGCATGCGGACTCCGGCGTGGGTGATCGGGCCCGGGGCCGAATGGGCGACCGCGAGGCCGGTGCCGTCAGGAAGGCGCGTGTCGGGGGGCGGAGGCTGCGGGCAGGCCGGGGGTCGTGAATGGGAGGGCCGCGACCTCGGCCTCCATGGCGTCGCCGCGGGATTCGATCCGCACCTTCGTCCCGGGCTCGGCGTGCGGGGTGCGGATGAAGCCCAGCGCGATGATCCTCCGAAGCTCCAGGCTGGGAACGACGCTCGTGACGAGGCCCACCTCGGCGTCGCCTAGAAAGACGCGGCTCCTCGGCTCGGGGACGCCGCCGATGTCGACGAGGAAGCCCGTGAGGAGCTTTGCGATCTTCTTGCGCGAGTCGAGCCGAGCGATGACCTCCTGCCCCGTGTAGCAGCCCTTCGACCAGTGGATGGCCGCGTCGAGGCGGACCTCCAGCGGATTGAAGTCCTCGGTCAGCTCCCGCCCCCAGGCGGGCACTCCGAACTCCACGCGGAGGAGCTCGAGCGCCTCGGCCCCGAGAGGGTTGACGCCGTAGGTCTCCCCCTCGCGGAAGAGCGCGCGCCAGACCGTATTGGCCTGGGCCGCATCCATGATCAGATTGAAGCCCAGCCCTCCGATGCCGCCGGGGATTCGCGCCGCCATCACGCTGACGCCCTCCACCGTCAGCGGGCGCCAGTGGTGGGGCTGCAGGCCTTTCGTATCCGAGTGCGCCGCCCAGTCGATGAAGCGGCCCGACTCCGGGCCGTAGAGGGTGATCATGGCGGTCGAGCCGGTGATGTCCTCGAGCGTCACGTCGTCTCGGAAGCGGACCTTTTCGATCTGCTCCTTGACGACCGCAGCCATGTTCGGGGAGGTCAGCATGACGAAGTGATCCGAGGCCGCGTGGAGGAAGAGCAGGTCCACGATGCGCCCCTTGCTCGTGCACAGGACCGTCTCGGCCCCCTGGCCGCTGGCGAGATCCTTGACGTGGTTCGTGGTGAGCCGGTGCAGCAGCTCCAGCCGCTTCGCCCCTGAAACCCTGAGCCTGCCGAAGTGGCTCCGGTCGGCGATGGCGACAGTCCCCTTGCCGGCCAGGTATTCGGCCTTGATGTTCTGGAAGACCTTCGGCATCTCCCAGCCATCCACGTCGCCGAAGGCGGCGCGCTGCTCGCTCTGGGCTTCGTGGAGCGGGGTGCGGTTCACGGGCGGTTCCTGTCGGGGGCCGGTGAGGGCTGGGACGTGGCGAACATCACGCTTCCGCGAAGACGGGGCCGGGCTTTTCGGGGATGAGCCCCTTCTCCCGCCCTTCACGGATCAACATCTCGATGGCTTTGCGTCCCGGTTCTCCCATCGAGAGCGTCCAGTCGTTGACGTACATCCCCACAAAGCGGTCGGCGGTGGGACGGTCGATGCCTCGGCCGAACTCCAGCGCGTGCGTCAGCGCCTCGTCTCTGTGGGCGAAGGCGTACTCGATGCTCGATCGCAGGGCACGGCTGATGGAGCGGATGGCCGCGGCGCCCAGGCTCGCTCTCACGATGTTCACTCCCAGCGGGAGCGGAAGGCCCGTCTTCTCCTTCCACCACTGGCCGAGATCGAGGACCTTCCGGAAGCCGCGGGCCTCCCACGTGAGCTGCCCTTCGTGGATGACGAGGGCCGCGCCCGAGTGGCCCGCGTCGACGTCGGCGAGGACCTCGTCGAAGGGGACCACCTTGAACTGGAAGGGGCCCGCCGCGAGGCGCAGGGCGAGATAGGCCGTCGTCAGGATCCCGGGGATGGCCACCTGGGTCTGCGAGAGCTGCTTGAGCGTGATCGGCTCCTTCGAGACGAGCACAGGTCCGTAGCCGTCCCCCATCGCCGCCCCGCTGTCCAGGATCTGGTAGCGGTCGCCGATGATGCCGCAAGCGTGCACGCTGGCGGCCGTGAAGTCGATCTCACCCGCGATGGCCTTCCTGTTGAGCGAGTCGATACCTTCGAGAACCTGCTCGAAGCCGAAGCCCGGGCAGGGGACCTTCCCGGACAGCAGGCCATGGAACATGAAGGCGTCATCGGGATCGGGGCTGTGGCCCAGGGTGAGGGTGCGGGTGGCGGTCTGATCGGTCGAAGGGGTTGGCACGTCGGCTCCCGGGTTTGAGGATGAGTGGGTTCGGCGCGACGAGTATACCAACCCACTCCGGGCAGCGCCCGGTCCGGAAGTCTGCGACGCTCGGAGCTAGCGCGACCCGGAATCTCAGTACCTCATGAAGAGCCGAGATTGGCGTGACGCGCTCGGCGCGTGCGCTCCACTCCTCCCGTCACGGAGTCACCTGGGGTCGCCTGCCCCAGGCGATCACCCGGAGCCCTTCCCGCCAGGCAAACCCGGGGTCCGAGTAGAGCGCGAGGAAGGCATCGAACTCCTCCCGGGTGATGCGCCCGCCCGCGACGACGGGCTCCGCGAGATCGGCGAAGGCGTCGCCGTGGGGAGATGCATGCTCGGGCCGGCCTCCCTGGAAGGTCACGGCCAGCCCCTCGGCACCCACGGACTCGAACCCCAGCGCTCGCAGGCGCCCGTGGAGGCGGGCGCCGTAGTGGATATCGAGCCCCCGCTCGGTGATGAAGACGAAGACTGCGGCCGTGCCCTTCCGGTAGAGATCCTGCTTCGCGGCCGGCGACGCGGGATCGGGAGCGTCCGCGACGAGATCGGGCTCCTCGAGGAGGATCCAGCCCCCGGGCCTCACCGCACGCGCCAGCGTTTCGAGGACGGTCTCCCTCTCGTGGATGTGAACAAGGATGTTCCTCGCGTGGACGAGATCGAATGACCTCTCTTCGATAGGCTCCAGGGCCAAGTCGATGGGACGGCACTCGACGTTCGCGCGCGGCTCCAGCTCGAGGAGATCGGTCATTAGATCGGCCGCGAGGACGCTTCCCTCCTCGCCAACTCTGTGGCCCAGCCATCGGGCGATGGAGCCCGCACCGGCCCCGGCCTCCAGGCACCGCCATCCGGGGGCCACGCCGATCCGCTCCAGGTATCCGATGGTGGCCGGGTCCTCGAGGCGCTCTACGTTGCGAAGGCGCCTGAGCGCCTCGCGTCGATCCCGGTCGAGCAGGTATCTCGATTCGCTCACGGGTCGTAGAGCTCGACGATCCTCAATCTCCTTGCCGCTTGGTGCGCCGCCGATCGCCCCTGAGGCGCCTCAGGTAGGCGTCCGTGTCCCCCAGATCTCGCCGACCGCGCCAGAGCCCAGCGATGCCGTCGAGTGTTCGCAGCTTCTCCGCCGTGTTTTCCGCAAGCGAACGGTTAATGGCCTCACGAATGAGCGTCGACTGGACACGGATCATTGGTAGTTACCGGCGCGGTGCCTGCACGGAGCAGGCCCGGTTCCGGTTTCC
>CAZMRF010000014.1:78572-84181 GCA_964568735.1 uncultured Acidobacteriota bacterium | reverse complement strand
GATCCAGAAGGAAACAAGGTAGAACTTTGGCAACCGCCTGCCGGCCAATGACCAGAGCAGTCGGCCTCAGCACGAATCTGCGGCCTAACCCTTCGTTCCAGCGGACTGCCATCGGCAGCCGCTGAACTCAAACGTTCGGCGACCAAATGAGTTCTTGACGGACCTCGCTGCGGTACGTACACTGTAAGAATGAATGGGCTTCGGTTCGTCTGGGACCCCGGTAAGAATATGGCCAATCGACGGAAGCACGGGGTTTCCTTCGAGGAGGCGCAGACGGCGTTCCACGACGAGAATGCGGTGGTCTATTTCGATCCCGACCATTCGGAAGAGGAACAGCGGTTCATCCTGCTGGGGATGAGTCTTCAACTCCGTGTTCTGGTCGTGTGCCACTGCTACCGGGAAGGTGAGTCTGTGGTCAGGATCATCTCAGCCCGCAAGGCGGACAAGCGTGAGCAAGAGGGCTACTGGAGTTGATGCCATGAGAGCACACTACGATTTCTCGAAGATGAAAGGGCGGAAGAACCCGTACGTCAAGCTGCTCAAGCAGGCCGTGACTATCCGTCTTGACCGGGAGACGGTCGAGTATTTCCGGGCTCTCGCCGTCAAGACCGGGTTGCCCTATCAGAGCCTCATCAATCTCTACCTGCGTGACTGCGCGATGCGTCGGAAGGAATTGTCACTCCGGTGGGCACTGGCCGGTCGCCGAACAAGCGCATAAACCCGTCGGCCGGCGGAGGGCGTGCTCGATTACTCATCGCGGGTTCCACCTCGGCCGCGGATCATACGCAGCGTTAGACCGAACATGATGGTCAAGCAGAAAGGGTGCGAATAAGGAGGAACGACGCGATGCAGAGAGTTCCAGCCGGACTGGCGAAGGACCTTGACCGCGCGGCTACGTTCGCGGAAAGCCCGAAGATGCTCTCGGCTTTCCGCGCCGCTTCTGGAGATCCGAAGCTTTGGAGCGTAGCACGCAAAAGACCCGCGGCGTTCCTGGAATCGAAGGGGGTCAAGACACCCAAGGGACTAGCGGTCAAGTTCCTCAACGACCCCATGCGTGGCATGCCAACGCCCGACTACGAGATGTTTACCATCCGCGTGTTCAACTGCCGAACGTTCTGGGTGAGAAAGAAGACTGGAGTCGGCTACGAGAGAATCGAGGTGTGCTTCGGGTTCGAAATCGTCTCGCATCCGCTACCAGGTGGCCCGATCGGATGACAATGGCCTTTCTACTTCGATCAATGGCCAATGCTGGGACCTGTCGGTCTAACTGCGGCATGAACCCGACGGCGGACGGGTGGGTTACCCCATGTTCTATCGTCGAGCGCTCACCCGCCGCGGGTTATGCCGGGCGTTGGGCGGACATCGCGCGGGCTCATGTTGAATGGATAGGCGACGCTCGGCACTCTTGGGGTTGGCATGAAACAGAAACAAGGCTCGAGGTCTGATCGGGGTACCATTTCCATCGCTGCGTACGACGCGGCACAGTCGGTGGCCGAGGCGTCAATCTGCAGGAGACTCCGCGCGGAGATCGAACGAGCGCTTCCTGCCGCCACGTCCAAGATCTGGCACGGGGCTCCCGTCTGGTTCATCGGGGAGACACCGGTGGTCGGCTACAACGTCTCGTCGAAGGGCGGCGTCGTGCCCCTCTTCTGGAACGGCCAGGCTTTCGATGACCCCGCGCTGAGGCCGATCGGGAAGTTCAAGGCGGCGCAAGCTCAGTTTTGGGATCTCTCGGAGATAAGAAGCGCGCCGCTCTGTCGATGGTTGAAGAAGGCGGGCAAGGAAATCTGGGACGTCAGCTCGATTCGCAGGCTGAGGTCCCGCGCAACCAAGCGTGACTGAGGCTCGGCCTGACCACGGTTCGCAGCGTCACGATGGGAGACTGATGCACGTTCTGAATTCGGAGCGCGCCACCTTCGTCGCCAGGGTCGGCGGAGTCCTGTACCTCATCATTATTGTCATCGGCGCGCTGGGTGAGGCCGTGGTCAGGGGTAGCATCGTCGTGTCTGGCGATGCGACCGCGACGGCCGCCAATCTGAAATCGATGGAATGGCTCTGGCGTCTCGGGGTGGCGGGAGAAGTCGCCCTCCTGGCGTGCGCGACTGCGCTCGCGCTCATCCTCTACATGCTGTTGCGCCCTGTCAGCCGCGACCTCGCGCTGATGGCCGTCTTCTTCAATCTCGTCTGCATCGCCATCGAAGGAGTCGCTGCGGTTTCTCTCGCGGCAGCGCTTTTCCCCATGACGAACGCCGCGTACGTCGATGCCTTCACCGGGGATCAGCTCAACGTCATGGCGATGCTTTCGGTCCGCTCCCACAGCGCCGGCTTCGGAATCGCGCTCATCTTCTTCGGCGTCGAGTGCGTCATACTCGGATACCTCATCTTCCGATCGGGATACATGCCGCGATCCATCGGCGTCCTCATGCAGGTCGCCGGCGTCTGTTATGTCATCAACAGCTTCGCCCTGTTGCTGTCGCCGCCGCTTTCGAGCTGGCTGTTTCCCGCGATTCTCATGCCATCGTTGATAGCCGAGCTGTCGCTCGCCCTGTGGCTTCTCGTCAAGGGAGTGAGGGCGGAGAAGTGGGACCGGTGCATGCACTCCGCGCCAACGGGTCCCTAGCTCCTGGCAGTTCACCGCCGCTTGCGCGGCTTCGGATATCCTGCCAGTCTGCAACGCGTTGGAGGGCTGCATGCTCAAGAAGGTCGCGTTCACGATGTTTCCGGTGAAGGACACAACGCGCGCCCGCGCTTTCTACGAAGGCACGCTCGGATTGTGCGTGGGCAAGCACTCGGACAATGGAGTCTGGACCGAATACGATCTGCCGAGTGGCGGCTGCCTGGCGCTGTTCAACCATCCCGATCCGAAGTCGGCTGCCGATCCGGGAGGCGCGAGCATCGCGTTCGAGGTCGAAGATCTGGATGTGCTCGTCGCGCGCCTCAGAGCGGAGGGCCTGAAGTTCGAGGCCGACGACGTGCAATCGCCGGTCTGCCGCATGGCGATCCTGAAAGACTCCGAAGGCAATACCGTCATCCTGCACAAGCTCAGGACGAGCACGTGAGGAGGAGCGCCTCAGGACTGGGCAAGGGAGGGCGGGCATAGCGAAATCCCCGATGCGGGCTGCTTCTCGATGGCCCTGTCCGTTGCTCTGACCAATGCCGGACATACCCCGACGCGAGTGACCACCGCAGCCACCGTGCACCTTGGGAAGACGACCTCGGGGTTCGCCATCACCGGCATCGACCTCGTCACCCGCGGCCAGGTTCCCGGCGTCTCGGCCGCGGAATTCAAGAAGCTGGCCGAGGAAACGAAGGTGGGCTGCATCGTCTCGAGGGCCCTGGCTTCGGTGCCGATGACGCTGGACGCACAGCTCGTCACCGCCTGAGCGCCAAGAATTCGAAGTAGGGGTAGCGCGGGACGGAGGGTCGCCCGGAGCGTACGTCTGGAGGACGAGTGCCGCGAGCTGGCGCAGCGGCGAGCTACGAGATCCGGCCGCGGCGCATTTCCGCGGCCGGACGGCACATCCAGCGCCACATCCTGCACAAACGTGGGGAAAGAGGGAGGTAGGAGCGCAGGGCGGCCCTCCGTCCCGCGCCTTTGAGTCAGCCCCCGCTGCTGCGATTGCCGAGGAGGCGTTCCAGGTATTCGATCTGCTGGCGCTGCAGCGCGACGAGATCCTTCCAGCGCGTCTCGGCGAACTCCTCGAGGCGCATTCGGATCTCCCCGATCTCGATCTCGGCCTTGAGATTGATCTCGTACTGATGCACGGAGCGGGCCCGATCCTTCGAAGCCTGCCGGTTCTGGCTCATCAAGATCACAGGGGCCTGGACGGCCGCCAGCGTGGAGAGACAGAGGTTCAGGAGGATGTAGGGGAAGGGATCGAAGGCCTCCCTGGCGAGGTAAATGGAGTTGATGAGCATCCAGGCCGCCATCACGCCGGCGAAGGTCAGGATGAACTTCCACGAGCCGCCGAACTCGGCCACGTGGTCCGCGAGGCGCTCGCCGAAGCCGAGTTTCTCCTCGTACTCCGCCTCCACGTCGCGGGTGACCATCTGGCGCTGCGTCAGCGCCTTGCGGACCCGCTCCTCGATCTCCGCGGCCTTGGATCGCGGCCTGAGGGGAACCTGCCGTGCCTCCGTGCCCGTGCGCGTCATGTCGAGACCTCCTTACGGGGAACCAGACCATCTCTCGATCGCGCACCCAATTTACCAGCTTGGCACCCGGGGAGCCTTCTCGCCGGGCTCCAGGCCCGGCCGGAGGTGACGACGGCACGCCAGTACCGCACGGCCGGCGCGGGAGTCGACCCTCAAGACGCTCGCTGGATGTCTTCTGCTCGAGGGCGGAGCGTGCTTCGCTGCCGCGCATCCGCTGGGATCAAGTCTCGTAGCGGAGGGGGCCCTGGAAGAGCGGGAGGATCTCGTCGAGCCCGCGCCGCGCGAGGTTCGCGCGCACGAGCCCCATCGTCCGGGGGATGTGGCGGAGATAGGAGGCGTTGCGGCGGACGGTGGCCTGGAAGGCGAAGGTCCCCACGGCCTTGATGTTGCGTTGAAGGCAGGTCTTCTCGAACTGGCTCCGGATCTCCTCGTCCGAGAGGGCGGCGCGGGAAGGCCCGGCGCCCTCCGCCGACGCCTCGATGAAGAACTCGAACATCTCCTCGACGAGATCCTCGGGGAGATCCACGTAGGAATCACGCAGGAGGGAGGCGAGATCGTAGAGCCAGGGGCCCATCCGGGCGTCCTGGAAGTCGACCATGTAGAGGCGATCCCCGCGGAGCATCAGGTTGCGGGAGTGGAAGTCGCGGTGGCAGAGGACCGAGCGGTAGCCGGCCACCTCGGAGGCAAGCTCGACGAACCAGTCCTCGAGGAGCGCCGATTCGGCGCCTCCCAGGGGTTTCTCGAGAAGCGATCCGACGTAGTGCTCCATGAAGAAGCGCAGCTCGAAGAGCAGCCGGTCGGTGTCGAGGGCGGTTCGAGCCGCCGGTAGATCCTCGGGGAGCACGGGCGTCCCCGCCACCTGCAACATTACGATGATCTGCACCGCCTGACGGTAGAGGAAGTGGCGCCTCTCGGGCGTGGCGGATTCCAGGACCCTCACCATCGTCTCCTCGCCGAGATCCTGCACTAGCAGGATCCCCTCGCCTGGCCAGGAGCTGACGATCGCCGGCACGTCCGCCCCGAGCTCTTTCAGGAAGAGAGCGTGCTGGAACCAGGGGAGATCTTCGAGCCTGAAGGGCTCGGGGTGGACCATCGCGACGAGGCTCCCCAGCCCCGGCACGCGCAGCCTGAAGAAGGACCGATCGGAGGCGTCTCCCTCCATCGCCTCCACGACCGCCTGCTCGCCGAACTTCCGGAGCGCGAAGGCGCGGGTCCGGACCTCGGCTGCCGCTCGATGGCCGTTGCCCGAGCCGCTCATGTGAGGGGTTCCATGCGCGTGGAGCGCCCGCTCAGGAAGACCAGGGAGCGCCTCGCCTCCGTGCCGGCGCCGACGCGCGCCCCGTCCCACACGATGCACTCCTCGACCCGCGCCCCCTCCTCGACCCGCGCCCCGCGGCCCAGGAGCGATCGGAGAATCGTGCATCCCGATCCGGCCGAGGAACCCTCGGCCGGATCGG
>CAZMRF010000014.1:0-78562 GCA_964568735.1 uncultured Acidobacteriota bacterium | reverse complement strand
CGAGCACGGTCTCTTCGAGGGTCGCGCCCGCGAAGCTCGCTCCTTCTCCCGCCGCGAAGACCCGGCGCCGGCCCGGCACGAGCTTGCCCGCCGAGAGTGGAAGGGAAGAGAGGAACTCTTCCCTGCGCAGGAGATCCAGGTGCGCTTCGAGGTAGAGTCCCGGCGAGCCTATCTCGATCCACCAGCCCTCATGAAGCGCCGCCCCCAGGCGCCGGCCCTCCCGCAGGAGGGGCATGTAGAGGTCCTTCACGAGATCGGAGGGGCCGCTGCGCGGAAGGCGATCGATGGCCGCCGGCTCGAGGATCTGGACTCCCATGAAAACGTGAGGAGCGCCCTTCGCCCCGACCTCGCCAATCCCACAGATCGCGCCTTCGGAGTCCACCCAGACCGGCGTGAAGGGATCGACGGGGAGCCTCGGGCGAAGGGCGAGCGTCGCGGCCGCCCCGATTCCATTCACGGCTGCATCGTGCCTCGCGGCGAGGAACGAGAGATCGAGATCGCTCAGCGCATCGCCATTCGACACCAGGAGAGGCGAGCCTCCCCCGAGGAGGCGAATCGCGGCGACCACCCCCCCGGCCGTTCCGAGGATCGTCTCTTCCGGCGACAGGACCACCTCGGGAAGGCCGGAGCTGGTCTCCTCGATGATACGCGTGATGGTGGCGGGAGCATGGTGAAGGTTCACGGCCACGCGCTCGACGCCACCGCGCCTCAACCGTTCCAGGGCGTGAAGGATCAGCGGGTGATTCATCAGAGGCAGGGATGGCTTCGCGCGATCCTCGGTGAGGGGCCGGAGCCGCTCGCCGAGGCCCGCCGAGAGGAGGACCGCTACGACTGGCGCCCGCCCGGCGGACCTCATCCCTCTGTTCCGGCGGCAGCCGCAGGATCCTGGAAGACCATGTCGCCGGGAGGCAGCCCACGCTCCTCCAGCCATGCCAGGTGCAGGCTCCGGTAGTCCTCCTTGATGAGGTCCTCCCCGCCGGCGCCCAGGCGTGCCGCGATGCTGAAGATCGAAGGCTCGGGGCCTTCAATCTCGACGAAGCAACCGATGGGTGTCTCGTCGAGCTCGACCAGGCAGTCCTCGATCCGGAAGGTCGTCCGGTACTTCTGGTACCGATAGACGACCTCGAAGCCGGCCCTCGAGAGGATCTCGGCCAGCACCCCCGGCTCCTCCACGGCGACCTCCCACTCGCGCCGGACCTTGGCCCGGCTCTCGGTGGCTACCTTCTCCTTGAAGGTGAGCCGGCCCTGCCCCCCGGCCGTCGCCCGGACTCGCAGGAGGGCGCTCTTCGAGGCGAGCGACCTCGAGGGGTTGTCAAAGATCCGATTGTCCTCGAACGACCGGCTGTGCCTCTCGACGCCGCCTGCGGCTTCGATCGCTCCCCGGGCCTTCGCGGGGTCGGCGAAGCGGATCTTCACCTCCCGTTCAATCTGGTCCGCCATCGTTCAGCTCCCGAGGGGTCACTTTTCTACCGCGAGGTCATTCTATCGCCTGCGCGATCCTGCGGAGTTCCACAAGTCGGGTCAGGCGGCCTTTTCTCTATTGACAGGTTTTTCAAGGCAGGGTAAGTAGGACACGACTCGAAGCATCGAGTCGGGGAGGATTGGCCCGAGGGGCTACCGCCACGGCGGGAACCCGGGACCTTGGGTTGGGAGCACCATCATCATAAAGGGGTGAGGCATGGATCATCGGAGAATGGGCCGGATCTTCCTTCTGCTGGGCGCGGCGACACTGCTCATCGCTCCCGCCGCGTGGCGAAACGGAGTCAGTGGAGGCGAGTGCGGAACGCTCGAGCAGGTCGTCAACACGGGCCGCTGCGTGACCGGGCCGGGCGGGAACATCATCCGCAACAAGGGAGGGAAGCTCCTCGACATCTCGAAGTGCGGCTCCTACCAGGGCCGCAAGGAGGACGAGCACGCCTTCCACACCAGCAGCCTTACGTCGGACGCTCCCTTCGATATCAGCCGTGACGTCAACTTCGATCTCAACAGCGACGGGCAGCCCGACATCGCCGTGATGTACGACGACAACACGATCGTCACGGACGAGGTCAACGGCACGAACATCGACTTCGTGCGCGCCGTCAAGAAGTTCATGCTGACGCACCCGGATTCCTTCGACGTCGTCCACATCTTCCCGAACTTCAACCATGCCGAGGGGACCTTCTTCGTCAACATCAAGAACGGCATCCGCGGTCTCGGCGAGCCGATCATGGACGACTCGGTGACCTACGGGACTTCGAAGCTCCAGGGCTATGCCAACTTCCGCAACTTCGTGGAGTACCCGGCGGACGTCAACGCGCGGATCATCGACAACAACGACACGACGATGTCGCTGCTGGCCCACGAAACGGCCCACAGATGGGGAGCCCAGCTCAAGTTCGACTCCGATCCCAGCTCCCGGGTCCGCTCCTCTCAGAAGCTGCTCGGTCGCGGCCTCGTCCACTGGTGCTACTTCGCGAACCTGCCATCGGTCGTGAGCGCCTCCAGATCCTCGAGCCTGGAAGGGAACGCCTGGACCGACCTCGGGAACAACTCCTTCCGCACGACGAATACCGGCGGGACGGGCGGCTACACGCAGCTCGACCAGTACATCATGGGCTACCGCCTGGCCTCGGCCGTCTCGGCCACCTTCGTCTTCACGGCCGCCCAGGGTGTGACGCGCACCTGCGCCGACACCCCCTATACCCCGGAGATCGACGGCACTTCTCCGATCACGGTCTCTGGCACCCGCACGAACGTGACCATCGACGACATCATCCGGATCGAGGGGCCGAGGATCCCGGACGCCACTTCGGCGCCACGCAATCTGCGCACCGCCTTCGTCATCCTCGCCAGGAACCTGCCGTCCAACGTGCCCATGGGCGACATCACCAAGCTGAACGGCATCCGCCTCGCCTTCGAGAACTACTTCCTCCAGCAGACGCAAGGCATCGGCAAGGCCGTGACGACTCTGGGCGACGTGGACTTCGATGCGGACGGCTACACGACCTTCAATGACTGTAACGACGAGGATGCCACCATCAGCCCGGGCCTCAACGAGGGTCCCGGCCTGCAGGCGAGCTGCAACCGCTACGACGACGACTGTGACGGCTTCGTGGACGAAGGCTTCGATTCGGACGGCGATCTCTGGACGACCTGCAACGGCGACTGCAATGACAACAACGGGAGCATCAGCCCCGACGGCATCGAGGTCATCGGCGACCTCGTGGACAACGACTGCGACGGCCTTGCCGACAACAGCATTCCCGTGGACGGGGACTTCGACGGCTGGTCGCCCCCCAGGGACTGCGACGACGGCGACAACACCGTGAGCCCCGATGGGATCGAGGTCGTGGACAACAAGGACAACAACTGCAACGGCTTCGTCGACTGCGACGATCCGACCGTTCAGACCCAGTCGGAGAAAGGGCCTCGCCGCCTGGACGGCCTCGACAACGACTGCAACGACATCATCGACGGCTGATCGGCGGCATCGCCCAATGGACGGGCCTGGGGCTCGGAATGGGCGCGGTCGGCCGCTGAGAGGGATGCGGCAGACTCACATGGGGGTGGCGCCGGGCGCCACCCCCGCAAGACTCCTCGAACCCGTTCGCTCACGGCTCACCCTCGGGAGGGCTTGGGGGGCATGAGCTAGAGACTTCCACCCTGCGCCCGCCCGGAGCACCACCCGCCCCCGGCCGGCTCTGGATGACCCCGAGCGAGACAGACCGTTTGTCCTACGCCCCGAGTTGGACCGGCCGGCACGGTCCCTTGGGAACTCGAAAGGGCGCCAGTTCAGGTTGAACCGCTCCACCTTCACCGTATACTCAAGCCAGTCAACCAAATCGGGCAGGTTATCTAGTAATAAGTATTCTTGCAGGCGAGTGTGTACCTCACCGCATATCTCACCTCCGAGCGCCGAGCCGGCTTCGGGCGGCACCGGCTCGCGGCAGCCCTCATGGGCCTCCTCGTGGCGACGGGGCACTCCGGCGCGGAGGTCTGCATGCTCTTCTCCCCGACCCGGCAGGACATCCCGGGTCTCCTCGAGCCTGTCATCGTCCTGAGCGGGGATCTCGACGAGCAGGGCACGCCGGACCTCGTCGTGATCGACGAGGAGATCCCCGGCGACATTACGCAGGGGGCCGCGATCGTCTTCCTCGCGACGGGCACCGGGAGCTATGTCGCGACGGCGCCGAGGATCATCAGTGGCTCGCCCCAGAGCGCGGTGCTGGGCTACTTCAACGCCGACAGCCACCTCGATCTGGCCGTCGCCCACTTCCTCAGCTCGAGTGTCTCCATTCTCCTTGGCACGGGAAGCGGCAGCCTTGCGCCTCCTCTGGTCCTGGCGCTGCCTTCCACGCCGACGGCCCTCGCCGCCGCTGAGCTCACCGGCGACGGTCTTGCCGATCTGATCGTGATCACGTCCCCGACGGGATTCGAAGGGACGGCGCGCGTCTATAGAGGGCTCGGCAACGGCACCTTCACACCCCACTCGACGGCGCTCGTCGACAAGGATCCGCGTGGGGTCGTCGTGGCCCAGCTCAACAACGACACCATCCTCGATCTCGCCGTCGCCAACAGGCTCGGTCAGAGCCTCACGTTGATACCCGGCACCGGAGGTGGTCTCCTCGGCTCCCCCACCTCCATCGCCCTTGGCGCTTCCGCCCAGAGCATCGCGGCCGTGGACCTGAACAACGACCTCAAGCTCGATCTGGTCGTCTCCAGCGACACGGTCGGGATGTCGGTGATCCCTCTCATCGGCGACGGTCTCGGCGGCTTCTCGCCGGGCTCCCCGGTCAACCTCGCGAGCGAGGTCCCCTCGATCGCCATCTGCGACTACGACAAGGATGGAAACCGGGACGTGATGGCGGCGAAGTTCACCGCCGACTCCGTGAGCCTCCTTCGGGGAACGGGGAACGGCACCTTCGCTCCACCCACCGATCTCGGCGCCAATGCGCGCCCCCGGTGGGTCCACAGCAGCGACATCAACAATGACGGCTTCTGCGACACCGTCTCGGCCAACCAGGTGGCCGGGTCCTTGAGCCTCTTCCTCGGCGACGGGCTTGGGAACGTCGGCACGCCGTCCTTCACGGCCGGCCTCACGCCGCTGTCTGTGGCCACAGGTGACCTCGACGGCGACTGGTTTCCCGACGTCGTCTCCGCCGATCGGGACAGCAACTCCGTCTCCATCCTCCTGGGCGACGGGGAAGGCCGCATGACGCTCTCATCGGCTCTCGGCGCCGGCGTCAGCCCGGGCTCCGTCGTGATCCAGGACCTCAGCGGGGACGGGCTGCCCGACATCGCCGTCGCCAACCAGGGGCCGCCCGGAGCCCAGCAGGTGAGCACCGTGAGTGTCTTCTTCGGTAACGGTCTTGGGGCCTTTCCCACGATGACGTCGCTGTCAGCCGGAAGACTCCCCCTGGACGTGATCTCCGAGGATTTCAACGGGGACGGGCTCTTCGACCTCGCGATCGCGAACGGCAACTCGGACAACGTCTCCGTTTTTCTCTCGCAGGGGGGCGGCGCCTTCGGCTCGAGGAAGAACTCCCGGACGGGGGCTCAGCCGCGCTCCCTCGCGGCGCTCCACGTCAACGGAGACGGCATCCTCGATCTCGCCGTCTCGCAGGGGCTCGACAACAGCATCAACATCCTCCTGGGCGCGGGCAACGGCACCTTCAGCGAGCTGGGATCGGTCCTGCCGGGTGGCGGCCTGAACGTGGACGATCTGATCGCCGCCGACCTGAATGGCGACGGATGGAAGGACCTGGCCTGGATCGACCAGCAGTCCATCAACCAGCCCGCCTCGGTGAGCGTCTTCCTGAGCGACGGCGCGGGCTGGTTCGTGGAGGCTCCGACCTCGGATCTCCCGACAGGCACCTTCGCCGAGAGCCTCGTGGCCATCGACATGGACCGGATGGGTGGGCTCGATCTCGCCGTCGTGAACCGGTTCGACGACACCGCGCAGGTCTACTTCGGCAGCGGCACTGGCACCTTCAGCAACGGTGGTGTTTTCGGAGTCGGACACCAGCCCTTCTCGGCTGCCATCGCGGACTTCAACCGCGACGGCCGCCAGGACCTGGTCACGGCCGACTTCGACGGCGATTCGATCTCCATTCTCCTCAACAACACCTACATCGATACGAACTTCAGCAGCATGCGGGCCACGAGCACGGCGTCTTTCTCGTGGGACCCCTTCCCGGGCGCCACGAGCTACAGGGTCTACCGGGGCGACTCGAGCCTCCTGAGGCAGCGGGACTACGGCAACTGCTTCGCCTCCGTGACGAGCCCGGGCTTCACAGACATGGAGCTCCCGTCCCCGGGGAAGGTCTTCGTCTATCTCGCCGCCGCGATCGTCAACGGCGAGGAGGGAACCCTCGGGATGACCACGAGCTGCCTCAAGCGCGTCAACCGCCACCCCTGCTCCGCCCCCTGACCCCGGCTGTTTGATTGCCCCGGTGAGGCTGGGGTAGGATGCGCCGCTCGCCCGCACACCCCTCATGGATCCCGAGGCTTGCGCATGGCCTGGCTCAAGAAACCCACCTGGCGGCTCGGGGCCGTCTACGCGCTGCTCGCGGTCCTCGTCCTGACCGCCCGGAAGCCCACGCTCCTGACGCTCGCGCTCGGCCTCGTCCCGATCGTATCCGGGGAGGCGCTGAGGATCTGGGCCTGCGGCCACCTCGTGAAGAACAAGCGCCTCACGACGACCGGCCCCTATGCCTACGTGAAGAACCCGCTCTACGTGGGGACGATCCTGATCTCGGCCGGCTTCTGCGTAGTAGCGCGGCGTTGGGAGATGCTCGCCGTCGTGGCCCTCGCCTTCTTCGTGTACTACATGCCGAGGAAGAAGAAGATCGAGGGGGACCGGCTCCGGAAGATTTACGGGGAGGACTACGACAGGTTCGACAAGGCCGTGCCCGACCTGCTCCCCCGCCTCACGCCCTATCGAAGCGGCGACACGACCCGCTTCGACTCCCGGCTGGTCTTCGAGAACAGCGAGCACGGCACCGCCATCTCGCTGCCCATCGGCCTCGCGCTGATCCTCCTGTCGGTCTGGCTCCAGGAGCGCGGGGTGATCAGCTTCCCCTGGGCCTCCTGAAGGATCGGACGCAGGGATCGTCCAGCGCCTTCATGAGCGCCTTCTTCAGCCTTTCCAGGCTCGAAGCCTTCGGACTCCCGGCCGAAGAGCCTCCGGGCGCCGCCGCGAGGAGCGTCTCCGCCGCACCCGCGGCCTCCACCCTCACGTCACAGCTCGGATCTTCGAGGGCCTTGCGCAGGAGCTGCGCCGCATCCTCCCCTGGGAAGTAACCGATCTCCCTCGCCGCACGCACCCGCTGCACGTCGGTCCCTTCCTGGAGGTCCGAGGCGAGCGCCGCGAAGAGGTCGAGTCCGGCGTAGGCCCCCATCGCCGCCCGGACCTCCCACCCGCCGGGAAGGCCTCCGGCCAGCGAGACTACGACGGGTCTCTTGCGTTCGGGCGCTCCCGGCCGCTCGACGTCGTACTCGATCACCCAAGCCGACAGGAGCCGCTCGCCGATGCGGCGCAACGTCCGGGCGAACTCCTCCCCGGGATAGGCGTACCAGCCTCCTGTCTGTATCGCGAGATCCTGGATCGCCAGGTAACCGCGCCCCGATGGCCCGGGGAGGATCACGATGATCGTGACGCCGGCCCGGCTCGCCGAGGCCGCCACTTCTCTCAGGATGCGGTACATGCTCACGGTGACGGGAGCGCTCGGAGAGGTGAAGTCCGTGTCCAGCCCGTCGGTGAGGACGACGATCACCTTCCGCCCCGGCCGGTCGCGCATGTCCCGCACCGTGTCCTCGACGGCCTTGAAGAGCCTCGTCCCTCCCACCGGGGGCCCGGCCTTCGAGAGCGAAGAGCGCAGTGAGAGAGGATCCCGCGTGAATTCCTGGAGCACGACCATCTCGTCCGAGAAGGCCGCCACGCGGACCTGGTCGATCGGCCGCATCGCCTCGACGACCTCCGCGGCGGCGCGCGCGATCTTCTCCATGTGCACCCTCATGCTCCCGCTGCGATCCACGAGCAGCGCCACGGAGAGGGGAAGGTCCACGCGCTCCGAGAGCAGGGAGGCTCCCAGGATCGCCACCTCCTCTCCCCTATCGCGCACCACGAAATCGGCCGCCTCGAGACCCTGGACGGGCTCGCCTTCGGCATTCGTGACCGACACGAGCAGCTCCACGTGCTCGAGCGGAGTGGCCTCGACAACCTCGTGTTCCCGCAGCGTGAAGCCTCGGGTCGTGACGAGGTCCTCCACGTGTGAGCCGTCGGCGAGCAGAGCCATTGCCCGGATCACGCGCGGGGCGAGCCCCTCTCCCGCTTGCCAGCGCGCCTCGTAGGGCGGGAGCTCATCCGCGGCGATCAGCACGCCGTCGGCGAAGATCTCCACCCGGAGGATCCTGCCGCCCTCTCGAAGCGCCACGGCGACCTGGATGAGAGTCGGCCCCCATGGGACGTCGCTCGGAGAGGGGGAGAGGATGCTGATCGAGGCCGCCGGCCCCGGGGGCGGTGGGAGGTCTTCCGCAGGTCCCGCCGGGAAAGCCCCGGGGCTGGCGGAGCTGATCAGGAACGCGAGCAGGGTGACCATGCAGGCCCTCGGGCGGGATCCTCGAGCCTGCGTCGAGTCCGTCACTGGAGGGATCATTCTCACCTGTGATGTGGCCTGGACTGCCGGGGCCGCACAGCGGTGTTCGCGATGGTTCGTTTCATTCCCGGCATTCCTCGACTGCCATCCACGCTGGTCGTCTCTCGATTCGGACCCGCCGCTCCCTCCGGGGGTTCTCCGAAGATTATGGGTTGTCGGGATACCGTTTCGGGGTACATTAGGGGCGCTCGTCAAGCGGTCGAACCCCATTTTCTAGTGACAATCCAGAGGAGTCGTGTGAAGAGCCTCACGCGACGGGGCGCCCTGCGCGTCCTGGCCTGTTTCCTCGCCTTCCTGCCGGCCCTGCCATCACCAGCCGGCGCCACGATCATGCGCGAGATGAGCATCGCCGAGCTTTCGGCGCTCTCCGCGCATGTCGTCCGCGGGACCATCCTGGGACAGGTATCCCGTTGGTCCGAAGACGGCAAGGGCATCCTGACGTACGTGGACGTCGTGGTCCAGGAGCGCGTGAAAGGCAGCCGCGCCCTGCCCGACGTCATCCAGATCGTCCAGCCCGGGGGGGAGTTGGACGGCGTCAGGATGGCCATCGTTGGAGGACCCGTCTTCCGGGAAGGCGAGGATCTCTTCTTGTTCCTCGGGGAATACTCCGACAACCCGGCCGAGGCGGATCTCGTCGTCATCATCGGCGGCCGGATGGGACGGCTTCCCGTGGTTCCCGACCCCGACGGCGGAGAGCCGCGGGTGCTCCAGGAATTCGGCGATCTCGAGTTCGCCCGCTTCGTCGAGGAGCAGGGCGAGACGCGTCTGGAAGTCGAGCCTGCTCCTCCGACGCGCGCCATTCCCATCGGCGAATTCCGGCGGAAAGTCCTCGAACCGCCTTCTCCTCGCGGGGCGGGCGGAGGCCCGGGCGTCGCGTCGCCGCGGGTCAAGCCCGTTCCCAAGGGGCGGCCGTGAGCGGACGCCGCTCGAGGAATTCAGGTTCTCCCTCTCCTGGAGCTCGTCCTGCCGCGCTCCGGGCCCTGCCCCTCGCGATTCTGCTGGCCGCCGTCTGGGTCCCCGCCGCGGCCTATATCAGGATCTCCACCTCCTCCACCGACGCCAGACCGGTCAAGTGGGATCTCGCCGAAACGACGCTCGCGCTGCCGAACGTCGCCAACGGCGAGGTGATCTACCAGATCAACCCGGCCGGCAGCGACAACATCGCCGGTAACTCCGAGATCGTGGCCACCGAGGCAGCCTTCCGCCATTGGGAGGCCATCCAGCGCTCCAACATCGCCTTCGGGCGCGGCCCCGACTCCTCGCTCCTCGAGGCGAGCAACGACGGGATCAACCTGGTCTACTGGGCCGAGGGGAGCAAGACGCCCGTCCTCGGCAACAAGAGCTTCCGGGTCGAGGGCTTCGTCGGCCTCACGGTCATCGTCAACGACACGACCGGGCCCACGGCCGGGCTGCTGCGCAACGCGGACATCATCCTCAACGGCAACGAGCTGTCCTGGACCACGGACCCGGTCGCCAATCCCGCGTCCTACGACGTCGAGGCGGTCCTGACTCACGAGGCGGGGCACGTGCTGGGGTTGGAGCACACGCCCGTGGTCGCCGCGACCATGTACGGGCGCCAGAGCCCCGGCCTCATCCACAAGGTCTCGTTCTCGGCCGACGACATCTTCGGGGCCTCGCAGATCTACCCGGCCGGCGACCAGCTCCTCGTGGGCGCGGAGCAGCGGGGGACGATCCAGAACGGACTCGGCGGGCGCATCCTCGGCGCGGTCGTGAATACCTGCGATGCGAACGGAAACCTCTTGAGCGGGACGATCAGCGATCCGAACGGAATCTACTCCAGCGCGGGAATAGCGGCCGGTCCGGGCACGACCTACCTGCAACCCCTGGATGACCCCGCCGCCAGCTTCAGCACCCTCTTCGACGAGACCGACCTCGGGGGCGTCTGGGACAGCACGATCGTGAACAACTTCGTCTCGACGAACACGACCGGCGTCACGCTCACGGCGGGCATGTCCACGGTCCAGAACTTCATCGTCGGATCGACGCCCCACTCGGTTCACGTCTCCGCCATCGGGCAGCGCGCGCTCACTCCCGCGGGCGTCGTCTTCTCGACCCGGCCCGCCCAGCTCTTCACGGGCGACACGAACGTCTACGTCGGAATCTCGGGGCCCGGAATCAGCAACCTGCAGGCCTTCGAGATCCTCGGAACGGGCGTCACCGTCAACGGCGTGGCCGCGTCGGGCTCGGCGAACGGCGAGCCTGCGGTCGTCTACGACGTCTCCGTCGATCCGAACGCTGCCACCGGGGCTCGATCGATGAGAATCCAGACGGCCGGACAGCGCGTCTACGCGACCGGCGGCGTGGAGATCCTGCGCGACCCGCTCGTCACGGGAGGCGTGGTCGAGATGCCCGCCACGATCCCGGGCGAGCTGGACCCGGGCCTGCCACCCGACAGCGGCATCGAGATCAGCCTGGAGGGTCAGGGAGTGAGGCTCACGTGGATGGGGGATGCCCAGGCCACGGAGTACGACGTCTACCACGGAAACCTGACAACGCTCTTCACCACGAACACCTACGCGCACTCCGGGCTCGCCGCGGCTAACGGAAGCTGCGGGATCTTCGAGACGACCTTCCTCTTTCCCACCGACGGCGGGGACACGAACGCCTGGTACTACCTCGTGCGCGGGCGGAACCGCCTCGGGAAGGGAAGCCTGGGTCCCGACTTCTTCGGATCGCCGCGCCCCGACGGCACTCCACCCTGCCCCTGATCGAAGCCCTCATTCACCGAAAAAAGAATCTGCGGCCTCGCGGCCATCCGCCGTGAATCCGTTGCTGGAGCGGCATCAGGCTCCCGAGAACCCGCCCCCACCACCCGCTTTCGAGTGCTTCGGCTCGTGAATTCAATACCCCTTGAAATGAGGCTTCCCACAGCATCTTTCAATGGCTTTCGATTCGGTGCGGAAACCCGCATTTGCGGCGTTTCTATGTCGCTACAGCAAAGAAGGTGCAAACTTTACCCTTGACTCCCCTGATTCGCCGGGGTATATGAGGGGCGACGTTGACCCCGGTACGGGTCGGCGGCGGACGTCTTCCCCGAGACGCCCCCCAAATCCCGCCAATCCGTGCTGGAAGTGAGCGTCCTACCCCTCAGGGTCGGAGCCTGAGGGCCTCACCCCGCGGGCGTCAGGGGTTACTGCCCAACCCACACCAAACTGACGCCTCGCCTCGACCGCTGCCCCGGTCGGGAGCGCACAGTACGTGCGATTCCCGACCGGGGCTCTTGCTTTCCGGACCGTGCGGGACCCGGTCCGCTCCTACGATCGGACGGGCGTGCGTGAGGGATGAGCGGTCCTCCAGATCCACCAGACGAGCCCCGCGAGAAGGAGCAGGGGCGCCATCGAGATCATCGGGACGGCGAGGAGGATGAGGCCCAGGAAGAGCAGGAGCCCGCCGGTACGGGCGCGAACGCGCAGCATCATACGGCCTGGCCCGGCCGCCTGTTCCGCGGGAGATCATTCCTGGCCCGCTCGTAGTGGCGCCGCGCCTTGGCCCTGTTCCCGCAAACGGTCATGTCACACCACCGCCGGGTCCTGTTCCGGCTCGTGTCGAGGAAGAGCCAGGCGCAGGTATCGCTCTGGCACTCCCTCACCCGGGTGAGATCGGGTGAGGTCAGGAGCTCCGCCGCGGAGTCGATCACGGGCGTGAGGATCCGGCCGGCGGCCGGGCCCTTGTCCGCCCATCGCCATGCGAACGCACGCCCGGAGGGGGCGAGGCTCAGGCGCGCCAGGGCCTCGGGCAACGCCCCATTGAGAATGGCGAGTGCATCGCCGGGGGCCGCCCTTCCCGCGGCGACGGCGGAGAAGATACCGAAGAGCGCCTCCCGGAGCGTCCGGGCCTTCTCGAGGATTCTCGCCGCTTCGGAGGGAGCCGGGCGATCCTGCCCGCGAAGCCGTACGGCCTCCCCCTTCGAAAGGAGGGCCGACTGCTCCGCCCAGGCCACGAGATCGTCCCAGCCCTGGACGTGATCCTCGGGCGCCCGCCCGGGGCGCCTGTCGACGGTATTCGCGAAGTCCAGGCAGAGCGCACCCCCGGTCAGCTCGAACCGGTAGGCGGGCGGCGCCGCCCCCTCTCTCTTCGTCTTCTTCATCGGATCTCCCTGACGCCCGCATCCTGCCACCCTCGACCGGCCCCCTGGATCGGGTCCGGGCTCACCCCGGCGCTTCAGAGGCCGGCATCCCCGCCCAGCGGGGTTCCCCCACTCGTCGCCCGCCTACCGGGGTGCCGGCGGGATCGGTCTAACCTTCAACAGCTACTTGACAGGTTATCCTGGCTTCCCTAGACTGTCTAACCAGTGAACAATTATACGGAAGTTAGTCCTTCAGGTCCAGGCGCGAGGGCACGGCGCGCCGCCTCCTCCGCGCCCGCTTCCATCGCGGGGCGCGGGGGACCCACCGTGCGGGGCTCGGACTCCGGGCCCGAGGAGGCAACGTGATCGCGAGGCTATGGAAGGGCAGAACGAGCGCGTCAGACGGAGAGGCCTACGTGGAGGTTCTCAAGCGGACGGGGGTGGAAGCCTGCCGTGCGACTCCGGGGAACGCCGGTGTCTTCGTCCTGTACAGGATTCGAGGCGAAGTCGCCGAGTTCCAGTTCCTGTCGCTCTGGGATTCCCACGCGGCGATCCGCCGCTTCGCGGGGCCGGAGCCCGAACGGGCCGTCTACTACCCCGAGGACGACGCGTATCTTCTCGAGAAGGAGCCGGAGGTGGCCCACTTCGAGGTCTTCAGCGCGGCTCCGGTGGAGACTGCGGGGGAAGCCTGGCCGGCGGAGAGGCGGTGAGGCTCGAGGTCGCGTACATGCCGGCGTAGCCGCGCGGTGAGGGCTCGGGCAGCAGCTCGATGCCCGCCGCGCGGCCACTCGGCAGCGTGCCGGTGGCCCGGGTCTCCTTCGAGCCGCAGTCGCTCGGGGATCCACCCGTGCAGATCCAGGCGGTGCCTGCCGGAGTTGCGCGGCCGAGTGAGCGGACGCGGATTCCTGCCTGATCGAGATGCCAGCCCATCGGCAGGAGCTCGGGATCCCACGGGGCCCCCCGCGTCTTCCACGAGTGCACCTCGCCCGTCAGCGCCATCGTGAGCGCGACAGGATGAGCTCGCGCGTGGGCGGCGATGTTCGCCGCCATGGCCTCGTCGCGCCGGCTCATGTCCTCTCCCGGATCGAGATCGAACAGGAACACATGAAGGGGGAGTCCCGACGCGCGCAGGCGGCGCATGTGATCCAGCAGGGCGACCATGGCCTGGCTCGACCTCCCGTCCTGGTAGTCGCGGGACCAGAAGTCCGTGGCCGCGAGCGCCTCGACGTCGGCGGCTCCTCCGGGGGAGGCCAGGAAGGCATCGACGCTCGGCTGCTCCGCCCCCGCCACCTCCAGGCCGACCTCCACGGCGAGGCCTGAGGCCGCGGCGGTGCAGACGGCCTCACCGAAGAACCGCGGCAGCTCCGCGGTGCCGTGGATCTCCCCGAAGAGGAGGACGCTCCCCGGCTCGAGCAGATCATCGGGCAGCGCCGCCTCCCGGGCGCACTCACCCGCGGGTGCCGGCCGCGCCACGCCGTGCAGGCCCGCGCAGCCGTGAGCGAAAACCAGGAGGACGAGCACACATGGCCGAATGGTGTTCGCGTTCATTGTCGTTTGCACACGATTCCTCGGTGAACACATGGGCGGCCCCCACGAACGTGACCCGCCGCCGATTCCAGGATCCGCGTCGTCGGTCCGGAAGTCACGATGCCGGCCGGGTCAGCCTGGCGGCGAGTGCCATCACATCAAGGCCAGAGCTTGTTCTGCTCGAGGCGGCTCAGGAAGTGGCTGATGGGCCAGACTTCGATGCCCTCCTCCGTTGTCAGAGTCTGGGCACCCATGTACACAATCACCCTCCGGACGACCCTCGGAAGCTCCCCGATGGCCTTCAGCCCGGCCAGCCAGGAGCGTGAGAACCTCCCCGACTCTTTGACCTCCAGCGCCAGCAGCTCGCGCCCTCGCTTGAGTAGGAAGTCAACTTCCAGGCCCTTCGCCTGCAAGGGGGCCCAGTAGGAGATCTCCTCGTAGAGGCCCCGCTCTTCCGCGTAGACCCTCAGCAGCGTGAGGACCCAGCCCTCCAGCAGCGGCCCTTTCTCCTCGTCAGTGACGGCGTCGAGCTGACCTTTCACGGCCCGCACGAGCCCGGGATCCACCCAGTAGAGCTTGGGATGTTTCCGCTCGCGCACTCTCAGGCGCGCCTCGAAGGCAGGCAGCCGGAACGTCAGCAACGTGTCCTCGAGGATATCGAGGTAGCCGGTGACGGTGGTCCGGGCCGTTCCGGCATCACGCGCAATCCCGGAAACATTGACCACCTGGCCGTGGAAGCGCGCCGCGATGGGAAGGAACCGTGCGAAGCCTGGGAGGTTGCGCACGAGAGCCTCGGCCTTGATTTCCTCTTTGAGGTAGAGCTGGACGTAGGACTGGAGCGTCTGCCGCCTGTCAGGTGAGGCCCAGACGAGAGGAATCGTCCCGAAGCGCAGCGCGGCGTCCAGTGAGAAATCCCGAGCCAGCTCTTCGGGCACGAGCGGGTACATGGTCTTCCACACCGCCCGCCCCGCAAGGAGGTTCGTCCCCCCCGTCCTGAGCTTCCGCGCGCTGGACCCGAGGAGCACGAAGCGGAGGCTCCTGTCTTCGATGAAGCGGTGGACTTCGTTCAGGAGCCCGGGAATCCGCTGGACCTCGTCCACCACAACCCAGCTCCCACGCGGAAGGGAACGGATCTCGTCGGCGAACTGTCCCGGGCTCGCTAGAAGGCCCTGATATCGGGCGTCGTCCAGGAGATCGATCCGCCGGGCTCGTGGGAATTGTTCTCCGGCCCAGGTGCTCTTGCCCGCTCCCCGGATCCCGAACAGGAAGAAAGAGGAACGGGGCGGCCGCGTCAGGCGCGGGTAGGTGCGGCTGGCCATGATGCCGTCATAATACTAGGAAAAATGACGGCATGGTAGTCAGGGTAGGGACCCCCGGCCGATCGGCCACGCCTGGCTGCGGATCGCCCCATCCGGGTGCTGCCTCTAGCCGGCGCCGGGTGATCCGAGCTGTTCGAGGGCCTCCTCCTCGCTCAGCTCGGACGCCTCCCTCATGATCTCATCGGGAACCCACTTCGGGAACGGAGTCTCCTGGACCTCGTGGCGGCCCGAGGGGGTATGAGTCTCCTGGATCCTCGCCAGGTTCTTCGCGGGATAGCGCCCCGCGAGCCGCACGAGGGCTGGCCACACGCGCTCGTGAACGAAGGTGACCTTGCCGTCCACGAGGCGGCAGACGAGGACATCGGAGCTGTCTCTGACCCCTTGCAGGACGCGGAACACTTCACGGCTGCGGTGATGGGACCACCAGCTCCCGCGGATCGGGCCACCCACGACCGCCTCCGCCAGGCAGGGGGCGCGGCCGCGAGCAGACTCCAGCATGACGCCATGCTTCCGAACGAGTGCGAGGGCTTGCCGGGGAGTCATCGAAGGGCCGCTTCCCTCGTGGATGCCGCGCAACGGGAACGAACGTGGTGAAGTCTAGAACCATCCATGCCGATCGAGAAGGAGGGCATGGCCTCGCATCATGGCCCGTGTTGCACGGTGGTAGAATCCCCGCGCTCTCCGGCTTCTGATCACCCTTGAGCCTCCGTCGAGATCGCGGCCCGGCGCGCGTTATCCGGGGGATCCCCGCCGCTGCCCTCCTCGCGCTCGGTGCCGCGGCTTGCTCGACGGGGCCGGGTGGAGGCGACAATCCGATCTACTCCGGCACGATCGAGGCCGTGGAGGTGGACGTCGTCCCCGAGGTCTCGGGGCGCATCCTCACCCGGCCCGTGGATCAGGGATACGCCGTCGCCATCGGGGACGTCATCGCCACGATCGACCCGGAGCCCTACCGGATCGCGCTGGAGGAAACGGAGGCGGCGCTCGCGAGCGCGCGCTCCCGCCGGGCGCTGCTGACCTCCGGCTACAGGAAGGAGGAGGTCGAATCGGCCGCCCGCGAGGTGGAGGAGGCCGAGGCGCAGCTCGAGCAGGCCGAAGCCCGGATCCGCCGAGTGGAGGAGCTCGTGAGCGGGAAGGTCTCGACCCCCGACGAGCTGGACCTGGCGCGCCGCGATCGTGACGTCGCGCGGGCCCGCCTGGAAGGATCGAGGGAGCGCCACTCGCTGCTCACGCGCGGCTACCGCTCCGAGGAGATCGAAGGAGCCCGCTCCGAGGTCCGCCGCCTCGAGGCGGTGCTGGAGCAGCGGCAGCTCGACATGGACCGAACGACGGTCCGCTCCCCCGTCGGAGGGACCGTCACGGAGAAGATCCAGGAGCCGGGAGAGTACGCCCGCCCGGGCTCGCCCATCGTCTCGGTGGCCGACCTGGTCAACCTCTTCACATGGGTCTACCTCGGCGAGTCGGAGCTGCCCCGCATCCGCCTGGGAGACGACGTCGCGGTGAGGGTCGACGCCTTCCCGGAGAAGGATTTCCCCGGCAAGGTGGTCTACATCTCCACCGAGGCGGAGTTCACGCCCCGCAACGTCCAGACCGCCGAAGATCGCGTGCAGCTCGTCCACGGCGTGAAGGTGTCGGTCATCAACCCGGACGGCGCCCTCAAGGTGGGAATCCCCGCCGACGTCCTGCTCAGGCGCCACGGCGCGCCGTGACGGAGTTCGCCCGCTCACCCGGCACCGGGATCGTCGCCGAGAAGCTCTCTCGTAGATTTGGCGCCATCCAGGCCGTCGTCGACCTCGACCTGAGCGTGGGCGCGGGGGAGATCTTCGGCTTCCTCGGCCCCAACGGGGCGGGCAAGACCACCGTCGTGCGGATGCTCTGCGGCTTGCTGGCTCCCACCTCGGGGCGCGCCACGGTGGCAGGCTTCGACGTGGAGCGCGAGGCCCGGCCGCTGAAGCAGGCCATCGGCTACATGTCCCAGCGCTTCGGACTCTACTCGGACTTGACGGTAAAGGAGAACGTGGAGTTCTTCGGAGGCGTCTACGTGCCCGACTCGGGCGAAGCCCGCCGCCGCGCCGGAGAAGTCATCGAGCAGATGGGGCTGGCAGGGCGGGCCGATCAGCTCGCGGGCACGCTCAGCGGCGGATGGAAGCAGCGGCTCGCCCTCGCCACGGCCCTCGTCCACGCCCCCGCCATCCTCTTCCTCGACGAGCCGACGGCCGGGGTGGACCCCGTCTCGCGCCGCGAGATCTGGGATCTCATCTACACGCTCCAGGGACGCGGGATCACGCTCTTCGTCACGACGCACTACATGGAAGAGGCGGAGCGCTGCAACCGGATCGGGTTCATCCACTCCGGGCGCCTCGTGGCGCTGGGCACTCCGGCGGATCTGAAGGCGACCCGAATGGGGGCCGAGGTGGTGAGCCTGACCGGGCCGGATCTCTACGGCATCTACAGGGCCCTGAAGGGAACCGACCTGGTCCTCGACGTGAACATCTACGGGAACGACATCCATGCCGTCGTGAGCGACGGAGAGGCGGCCGTCTCAGCCATCCGCCGGCGCCTGGAGGAGGCCGGGGTCGGCCTCGCGGCGGCGCGGCCAATCCCCGCCTCCATCGAGGACGTCTTCGTCAGGCTGACGCGCGCGCACTGATGCACCGGCTGCGGGCGCTCATCGTGAAGGAATTCAGACAGATGGCGCGCGACCGGCGCACCATCGTCATGAGCGTCGTCGTTCCGGCCGGCCTGTTGCTCCTCTTCGGCTTCGCCGTCTCCTTCGACATTCGCGAGATCCGCCTGGCCATCTGGGACCAGGACCATTCCTCCCGCAGCCGCGCCCTGGAGCGCGCCTTCCTCTCCTCGGGCTACTTCCGCGAGGCGCTCCGCGTTTCGAGCCAGGAGGAGGTGGCGAGGACCCTCGACACGGGGGAGGCCTCGGCCGTGCTCGTCATCCCCCGCGGGTTCGCTCGCGAGGTCGCCCGAGCCGAGCCCGCCTCGGTGCAGATCCTCCTCGACGGCACGGACTCCTCGAGGGCGAGCGTCGTGCAGGGGCATGCCCGCAACATCGTGCAGCGATTCACCGCCTCGCTCCTCGCCGAGCGGCTGCGGAGCACGGGCGTGAAGGGATCGGACGACCTGTTGCCCGTGGAGTTCCGCCCGCGCGTCCTCTACAACCCGGAGCTGAAGAGCCGCAACTTCATGGTGCCGGGGCTCATCGGAGTGCTCCTCACGATGCTCGGCGTGCTCCAGACCTCCCTCGCCATCGCGCGCGAGAAGGATCGCGGCACGCTCGACCAGCTCCGGGTCACGCCCCTGCGCGCCTGGGAGATCCTCGTGGGGAAGATGCTCCCTTACGCTCTTGTGGCCTTCCTGAACGCCTGGGTCGCGCTCGCGATGGGAAGCCTCCTGATGGGCGTCCCCGTCCGCGGGAGCCTCTGGGTCTTCACGCTGGGGACGAGCCTCTTCCTGATCTGCGCCCTCGGCGTGGGGCTCACGATCTCCGCGATCACCTCGTCTCAGATGGGGGCGCAGACGGCGGCCTTCCTCGGCTCGGTGCTGCCCGTCTTCTACCTCTCCGATTTCATGTTCCCCATCCGGAACATGCCGGCCTTCCTCCGCGGCGTGACCTACCTGATCCCCGCGCGCTACTACGTCGCGATCCTGCGGGGCACGCTCCAGAAAGGGGTGGGACTGGCCGAGATGGCGGGCTCCTTCACCGCCCTGAGCCTCTACGCGGCGGGGATCGGCCTCATCGGGATCCTCGCGATACGGAGGGCCTTCAAGTGAGCGGCCACCGGATCGCCTGGCTCATCGCGAAGGAGATGCGCCAGATGAGGCGCGATCCCATCGCGCTGCGCCTGATGCTCCTCGCGCCCATCCTGCAGCTCATGCTCCTCGGGTACGCGGCCACGCTCGACGTCCGGCACATCCCGACGGTGATCTGCGACCTCGATCGATCCACCGCCAGCCGCGAGATGATCCGATCGGTCCTGGAATCAGGCTACTTCCAGGAAGTGGGGCGGGTGGAGCGCCTCGACGAGGTCATCGGTTATCTCGACCGCGGCCGGGCCGTCGTGGCGCTCGTCTTCCCCACCGATTATGCCGAGAAGCTCGGCTCCGGAGGGCGAGCGCGCCTCCAGGCCGTGGTGGACGGCACGAACAGCGCCGAGGCGACCACCGCCCTGGGGCACCTTTCCGGCATCGTCCAGAACCGCTCGATCGAGATCGCCGTCGGGCGGCTCCCCCGTGAAGCCTTCACGGGCCGCGTGGGTCCTCCCGTCGAGGCCGAGATGCGCGTCTGGTACAACGAGGCGATGCAGAGCAGCCACTTCATGGTCCCGGGAGTCATCGGCCTCATCCTGCTTGTGACCACGATGCTGCTGACCTCGATCTCGATCACGCGCGAGAAGGAGATCGGGACCATCGAGCAGATCCTCGTCACGCCGATCCGCCCCTCCGAGTTCCTCCTGGGGAAGCTGGTACCCTACGCAGGGCTCGGGCTCTTCAACGTGGGGGTGGTCCTGGCCGTGGGCCACTACTGGTTCGAGGTGCCCGTGCGCGGCAGCATCCTGCTCCTCTACGCGCTCAGCGGGGTCTTCCTTCTCACGACGCTCGGGGCCGGCCTCTTCGCGGCCAGCGTCTCGGTCACGCAGCAGCAGGCCATGCTGACCTGCATGACGTTCGTCACCCCCAACATGCTGCTCTCGGGCTTCATCTTCCCCATCGAGAACATGCCGCAGCCCATCCAGTGGCTCACCTGGCTGATGCCGATGCGGTACTTCCTGACGATCATCCGGGGCATCCTCTTGAAGGGGATCGGCCTGTCGATCCTCTGGCCCCAGCTCCTCGCCCTGGCGCTCTTCGGCGGGGGCATCTTCCTCGCCAGTCTCGCCGCCTTCCGCCGCCGGGCGGCGTGAGGCCGCCCCCGTGCCTTCCCTCGCAGGCCAGCCCTCCGTTCGCTCGGAACCTCACCGAGAAGCACCAGGAAGCGCCGAGCTTTCGAGCTGGCCAATGGACCTGCACCTGCTTCTCACCCTGTCGCGCCGACCCTCCCGTGCCGGCGAGGAGCGCGCAGGCGCCTTGGAGGGTTGTTGCAAAATAGAAGTGATCATTCTATCTTGCAGGCATGTTGACCCGGGCCTACCGGACACCCCTTCTTCAGCTTCTTCGCCGCTTCCCGGCCGTCACGGTTCTCGGGCCCCGTCAGTGCGGCAAGACGACCTTCATCCAGCAGGCCTTGCCGGGGTGGAGCTATCTCGACCTCGAACGGCCTCGCGACGTGGCCCCCCTCATCGCAGACCCCGAGGCGCGTCTCGCACAGCTTGGTGATCGAGTCATCCTCGATGAGGCGCAGCGCGCACCGGAGGTTTTCCCGGTCCTGCGCGGTGTGATTGACCGCCAGCGGCGCAGGAACGGCCGTTTCGTGCTGCTGGGTTCGGCCTCGCCCTCTCTCGTCCGCGGCATCTCGGAGTCCCTCGCCGGCCGGACCGCCTTTCTGGACCTGCCGCCCTTTCGGTGGGACGAGGTGCGCCGCGACCGGAAAGCGGCCGACATCGGCGCTCTCTGGTTTCGGGGAGGCTTCCCCGACGCCTTCCTCGAGCCGAACGACGATGGACGCCACGACTGGCTCGAGGCCTACACGCGCTCGTTCATCGAGCGCGACCTCCCTGCGCTCGGCATCGACGTGTCGCCTGCTCAGATGCGCAAGCTCTGGACCATGCTCGCGCACGCGAACGGAGGCCTCTGGAACGCTTCACAGCTCGGGCAGGCCCTCGGCGCGAGCTACCACACCGTGAATCGCTACGTGGACATCCTCGAGCGGGCATTCCTCGTGCGGAGGCTGCCGCCTTTCTTCGCCAACGTCGGCAAACGCGTGATCAAGAGCCCGAAGCTCTACTTCCGGGACACCGGCCTCCTCCATTACTTCCTGGGCATTCGTTCCCCCGCCGTGCTCGACGCTCATCCCGCCCGGGGCATGAGCTTCGAGACATTCGCCATCGATCAGCTCATCTCGGCCTATCGGCGCGTGGAGCCCGGAAGCCAGCCGCACTTCTGGCGCACCGCGACGGGGGACGAGGCCGACCTCCTCATGGACCTCGGGCCGAGGCGCGTGGCCTTCGAGATCAAGCTTCACTCGTCACCCGCCAGGGACGATGTGCCCGGCCTCAGGCGATGCATGCGCGACCTCGGTCTGCAACGCGGGTACGTGATCTATCCGGGCCACGAGCGCTACTCGCTGGGAGAGGGTGTCGTGGCGCTGCCGGCCGAGGTAGCGCTGCTGCGGCCCAGGGATCTCATTCGGCTCTAGCCACCGCGCAGAAACCGTGCCGATCTGGTCCCGGACGAGCTCGAGGCCTCCGCTAGACGCGCTCGACCCAGCCGTGAGGGTCGGGGGCGGTCCCGGTCATGATGGCCACGAGCCGATCGCGGATGGCCGGACCAATCCTCCGCTCATCGACCGGCGGCAGCACGAGGTCCTGGTCGTCGCACCAGATCCTCCGGATGTGCGTCACGGTGGCCGCGGTGCCCGTGCCAAATGACTCTCGGAGGCGTCCCTCGCCGTGGGCCGCCACGACCTCGTCGATGCTGATTCTCCGCTCCTCCACCTTGCGCCCCTCGTCGCGCAGCAGAGTGATGATGCTCTCACGGGTCACCCCCGGCAGGATCGTTCCGCTCAGCTCCGGCGTCACGACGCGGTCGTCGAGGACGAAGAAAACGTTCATCACGCCGCACTCTTCCACGTAGCGTCGCTCGAGGCCGTCGAGCCACAGCACGGACTGGCAGCCCTGAGAGCGCGCCTCCAGCTCCGCGAGGAGCGCGGCGGCGTAGTTGCCCGCAGGCTTCGTGTCGCCCGTGCCGCCGGGGAAGGCTCGGACGTACCGGCGGGTGACGAAGACGTCCACCGGGGATCCGAAGTAGGCCCCGAAGGGAAACGTGAAGACGACGAAGAGGAAGCGCTCCGCCGCCTTCACGCCGATCCGCGGGTCGACCGAGAAGAGCACGGGGCGGATGTAGAGCGCCCCGCTCCCCGAAAGGGGCACCCACCTCTCGTCCACGCGTAGCAGCTCGCGGATCCCTTCGAGGAAGAGAGGCTCCGGCACCTCCGGCATGACGAGGCGGGCAGCGGAGCGCTGGAAGCGCCGTGCGTTATCCCGGGGGCGGAACAGGAGCACGCCGCCATCCGGTGCGCGGTGAGCCTTGAGCCCTTCGAAGGCCGAGATCCCGTAGTGCAGCGAGGTGATGCTTGGCTGCAGCGGGAGCGGCCCGTAGGGCTGGATGACGGGCGGGCCCCATCGGCCATCGTTGAACTCCACGACGAGCATGTGGTCGCTGAACGAAGTCCCGAAGGGCTGGTCGGTCGACTCCGGGCTCCAGCGCGTTTCAGCGACGCGCTCGACGCGAAACTTCTTCGGCCCGGTGGATCCGCTGGGTGTCATTGCTGCCACCTCCCTTCGTGAAACTTCGCTCTGGATCTGACCCGCACCCAATCACTGGATCACTCCTGGTGAGAGAGCTTCACGATAATCCCTGAGCCCCAGGGCGTGCCGCTCTCGTGCGGGGAGTGACGAGCTTGTCCGGGAGCCCGCCAGCTCAGGCTGGATCGCGGACGACATCGTAGCTCAACAGCATGATGCCGCTCGGGTAGGTCTGGGTCCGTGTGAGAGCCAGACGAGTGCGGCGGGGCGTGGGTGGCAGCAAGGGCAGCCCCTGGCCGAGGAGAATGGGCACCAGCCCGACCTCCACGCCGTCCACCACTCCGGCCTCCAGCAGGCTGCTGAAGAGCACGCCTCCGCCCATGAGCCAGATGTCCTTTCCGGGCCCCGCTTTGAGCTCGTTCACGACCCGGGCCGCACCTTCCGCGACGACGTTCACATTAGGATGATCGGCGCTCCTGAGCGTGCGGCTGAATACGTGGGTTTTCATGCCCGGGGAAGAGCCTCCCCCGTGCTGGGCCACGCTGATCTCGTACGTGCGGCGGCCCATCAGCACGGTGTCGAAGCGGCCCATGAAGGCCGCCCAATCGATGGTCGAGTCCATCGGGATCCAGTCGAACTCCCCACCCGGCCCCGCGATATACCCGTCCAGGCTCGCAGCGACGCTGTAGAGAACTCGTCTCATCATGCCCTCCCCCGGATTCGCCGATCCGCATCCTCTCGATCAGCCGCGATTCGCCCGGCCAACGCCAAGGGTCGCTAGAGACCACTCTGGTGCATTCCCACTCGACGCACTGCCGACCTGCCGCTCTGGCATCGGGAGCAGTCGCCGACAGTCTGCCATGGGGTCACCCATCGGGCGTCGAGCTCCACGACGGTAGGTCCCGTATTGCCTCCCGCCCCATGCCCGCGCTACCGTGCCGGACCCGACGGCTATGGTATTTCGGCTTGTACCTTTGGGAGAGTCCCATGGTCAAGAAGGTCCTGATCACTCTCGCGATCCTGATCGTCGCCCTGTTCGTGGGGCTGTTCGTCTTGATCAGTCTGCAACCCAGCACCTTCATGGTGCAACGCTCCGCGACCATGGCCGCACCGCCGGCAGAGATATTCGCCCAGGTCAACGATCTGGCGGCCTGGCACGCCTGGTCGCCGTGGAGCAAGCTCGATCCGAATCCCAAGAGGACCTTCTCGACGCCGTCGGCGGGCAAGGGTGCCACCTTCTCGTGGGCCGGCAATGACGCGGTCGGCGAGGGCAGCTTGACGATCACGGAGAGCCGGCCCAACGAGCTCGTTGAACTCGATCAGGTCTTCATCAGGCCCTTCGAGGGCAAGGCGCGCATGACCATCACCTTCGCGCCGGAGGGCGCCGGGACCCTGGTCACCTGGAGGATGGACGGGGCCAACGGCTTCTTCGGCAAGGCCCTCTGCATGGTCATCGACATGGACACCGTGCTGGGCAAGGACTTCGGCGAGGGTCTGGCCAACATGAAGGCCCTTGTCGAGAAGGGCACCGCGGCACCCGCGAGCCGATGACCCGGGCATCATCTCCCGAGGCGTACGGCCATGCTGCTGCAGGAGCAGATGAGCCTCCTGCATGACGCTCGGCCTCGCCGGCAGAGTCTCCCCAACTTCACGGCTCGCGGCATAGGTTCGCGCGTAGGATTTCTCTTCCCGGACGAGCCTTGATCGAACGAGCACGCGGTGCGAGGTAGGCCACGTTCTCGCACAGGATCAGCTCGAAAGGGTCGGCGGTCGGGAGCGGCGCCGGTGGTCCATGGTGCTTGTGGAGCACCTTGACCGCCTCGCGAAGCGTCAGCGATGCCTGCTGTGCTCCGCCTCCGCGGACCGGGCGGCTGCTACTGCCCTCGCTGCGCCTCACACCACCCTCCACCAGGGCGCGGCCAGCACGTCGGGCGCGAGCCACTCGAGCGTGCTGCCCGTGTGCAGCAACAGGCCTCGGCGGGCCTTCGCACCGTATTCGGCACGGAAGGTGCGCAGGTGAGCGGCGTCGCCTATGCGCGGACGTGCCGTCGTCTTGACTTCGATGGGCAGCAGGCGCTTGCCCGCCTCGATCACGAAGTCCACCTCCTCGCCTATCGCCGTTCGCCAGTAGAACACCTCCGCGCGGTCGAGGCTCGCGTCCCGCCACGACAGCAGATCGTGGAGCACCACGTTCTCGAGATGGGCGCCGCGCAGATCTGTCTCTCCCCCGAGATGGAGTGCAACCCCCGTATCGCCCCAGTAGAGCTTCGGGGATTTGATGAGCCGCTTGGTGCGGTTCACGGCGTATGCGGGAAGGCGCACCAGCAGGTATGAGGTCTCCAGCAGATTGAGATAGCGAAGTACTGTCGGCTGCGGAAGCGAGATATCCCGGCCCAGCTCCGTCTGGTTCACGAGCTGGCCGAGTCGCAGGCAGGCCGCCCGCATCAGGCGGCGAAAGTCGGGCAGCGCCGCAATCGAGGAAAGCTCCTGCAGGTCGCGCTCGAGGTAGGTCCGGATGTAGCCGTCGAACCAGATCGCCCGCTCGCGGGCCGTTCTCAGATGCACGGCTGGAGTTGGAAAGCCTCCCCGTCGCGCCAGCGCGCGCCAGTCCTCGGGCTCATCCGGCTCGGCGGAGAGCAGGTCCAGCCAGTCCTCGTCGGGGGTGTCGAGCAGTGTTTCCCACAGGCCGCAGCGTCCTTCACCCCCCTGCTCCCGTCGCGTCATCGGCCAGAGCGTCAGGTAGGTCGCCCGGCCGGCAAGCGACTCGGAGACCCGGCGCATCAACAGCAAGTTGGCCGAGCCGGTCAGAAGGAACTGGCCCGGGCGCCTTCTCCGGTCGATCGCCCGCTTGACGGCGCGCAGGAGATCGGGCTCGCGCTGCACCTCGTCCAATGTCAGCGGCTCGTCGCCGCCCACAAGCGCCGCCGGATCGCGGCGTGCAGCGTCCACGACATCGAGGTCGTCGAGCGAGAGGAAATGCCGGTCCCCCGGACTCAGATCCCTGGCCAGGGTGGTCTTGCCCGTCTGGCGCGCGCCCGTCACCACGACCGCGGGCATGACGCCCAGGCGCTCTCGGAGGCTCCGGGCAACGATCCGGGGAAGCGTGCCGCCCTTCATAGGCTGCATGATAATCATTCACACCACGAATAGGCAAGGCTGAAGGTGATCTCCCCTGTACGCGATCTGGCATCATCCCCCGGTGTCTTACAGAAACCGCGCCGGCTTTGCTGCCGTACCCCGCTGCACTCTCTTCGGCTGCGGGCCCTTGCCGGACGCCCCGTGCCTCCCCAGGGCATAGACGCAGGAAGGCGCCAGCGGACAGGCATCGCAGAGCGGAGCCTTTCGCTTGCAGAGTGTCCGGCCGTGCTGCTGGAGCAGGAGATGCGCCTCCTGCATGACGCTGGGCTTCGCCGGCAGAGTCTCCGCGACTTCCCGGCTCGCGGCATAGGTTTGCGAGTACGACCTCCCTTCCGTGACGAGCCCCAGCCGAACGAGCACGCGCAACCCGTTCGACTCCGGGGCCAGCGTGGCCAGCCGGCCGGCGAAGAGGAGGATTCTCTCTGCTCCAGGCTCCCCGATGCCGGGGAAAGCCCGCAACGCCCGCTTCGCACTCTCGAGCGGCCCCTGAATCGCTGCACCGAGATCGCCCCCGAACTTGTCCACTGCGATCCGCGCACACTTGCGGAGCTTGCCCGCGAAGGTGCTCTTGAGGATGCCCCGGCTCGTGATGCGCTCGAGGTCGACCTTGGTTGCCTTGAGGATGGCCGCCGGCGCCGTGCCGATCGTCCGCTTCAGTTCAGCGAACGCATCCCCCCGCCGGGCAGGCGGTGCGAGGTAGGCCACGTTCTCCCAGAGAATCAGCTCGAAGGGATCCGAGGTCGCAGGGGGCGCCGGCGGCCCATAGTGCTTGAGCAGCACCCTGACCGCTGCGCGGAGGGTCCCCGATGACGTCGGCAAGGCCGCTCTCCTCACCGGCTCCTGCTCGGACCAGCGCTCATGGGGAGCCGTGACTCTAGGGTCTCTTCGGCAAGGCGTGCGCCACCACGCTGTCGACTTTCCCGTCCGGTAGGAGGTGGTAGACCACGAGAGCCTCGGCATCCGGGGGTACGTCGACGCGCAGTGGTACGACTATGGGAATGACCTCCATCCCGCAAGCCGGCATGTCGGTTCTGATCCGCAGTTGGACGATGACCTGGAGCGCGTTGCGAATTGTCCGCTCCCCAGGTGGGGCTCCGACGCGTGCCACCGCCTCGTAGCAGGTATTGAAGCCAACGGCTTCCAGGATCAGCTCCAGTTTGCCATCGGGCCCATATCGGAAGGGGCTCCTCTGGTCCGCGGGAGTTGTATTGACAGAACAGGCGGCAAGGGCGATCCCGAGGCATGGAAACAACAGCCGGAACGGCCTCCGCATCTTCGATGCCCTCCCTTCCATTGAGCCTGCACCCGTTAGCAAGGTCGTACGCACGGTCACGCTTCCAGCAACATCTTCATCAAGTTCGGGATGCCGTGGCCCTGGTGGTACCGGTCGCGGCCGATGTCGGTGCAGGTGCGCAGGAGGATCTGCTTCACCTCGTCGGGGCGGCCGCAGAACTCGCGCCGCACCGACAGGAAGGCCGCGAGCAACCCGGAGACGTGCGGCGCCGCCATGCTGGTGCCGCTCTCCTCCCGGTAGAGGTCGTCGGGCCGCCGCGTTCGGAAGCGCGAGTTGCAGGAGCGGATCCGCTCCCCGGGCGAGACGACGTCGGGCTTCATGCGGCCGTCGGAGGTGGGCCCGCGCGATGAGAACGATGACACGCCGTAGAGGTGCGGGCGGTCCGCGTTGACCGAGCCCACGGCGACGCAGTCTTCGAGGTTCGCCGGGTCGCCGATGGACATCGGGCTGTTGAGCTCGACCTCGCCATCCGGAGTGTTGACGGCGAGTTGCCCCTCGTTTCCGCTCGCCACGCACACGAGCACCCCCGCGCGCCAGAGCCGCCGCAGCTCGACGCAGATGGCCGAGAAGCCACAGCCGTACACCGTCGAGTCGTAGGGGCCGCCCAGGCTGAGATTGAGGCCGTGGATCAGGATCTCGGCGCTGTTCTCGTTCTGCTCGGCGATGTGGTCGAGAGCCTTGATGATCCACGCGTCCTCGCCCTGCCCGCTGTCATCGAGCACCTTGTACACTCTCAGCTTCGCGTGGGGGGCGATGCCCTGGATCGAGCCGTCCTCCGAGCCGCCGGCGATGATCCCGGCGACGTGCGTGCCGTGCCCGTCACGATCGCGCTCGTTGGGGATCGGCACGGGGGGGCCCGGCCGCGTGCAGTCCCAGATGGCCTCTATCGTCTTGTGAGTACCGAAGTGCGGGTGATCGTGGCGCACACCGGTGTCGAGGACCGCCCACCTGATGCCCTTGCCCAGTGCGCCGTAGCTTCTCCGGGCGGCGTCGGCCTGGATCACGGGGGCCGAGCGCTGGAGGAGCTTCCGCTTCATCGTGCTCTTCCACACTGCGTAAATTCGCAAATCCCGGTGGCGGTGGGCCATCTCGTTCAGCTCGCCCGGCGTCAGCCGCGCCGCCACGAAGCGGCGCAGCCGATCCACGCGCGCCTCTGCGAGCTCCTTCTTGCCGACGATCGCCTCGATCCGCGTCGCGGCCCGCTCGATGCGGGAGGCGAGGTCCGTCCGGCCCTTCTCGACATTCGCCTCGTGGTCCTGCATCTCTTTGATGCTCTCGCCCACAGCCGGGTAGCAGGGCTCCAGGATTTCGATGAGCACGGAGTGCCGTGCCTCCACGGCAAGCTCGGCGGCCACGTCGCGCGCGACGAGGAACCTCGAGTGCGTGTCGATCCGTGCGGCGCGGTGAACGACCGTCCGCACCTTGGGATGCGCGAGGTATCCGACGGCCGAGTGCGGATTGAAATCCTCGAGCCGGCGGCTGCGGGTGTTCATCACGAGCTCGTCCGTGATGAACCGATCGGGGTCGAAGTCGTTGCCGATTCCCTTGTCGAGCGCCACCGGGTCCAGCGGGTCGGCGAAGTTGTTCCACGCATCCACTCCGCGTGGAACCTCCAGCTTGCACGAGAGCGAATCCTGCACTTCGCGGATCCCCAGCGGCGACCCGATGGTGATCAGGTGAATGACGGACACGGGCTTCGTCTTCGCGAGGGCCGCCAGCACCTCCAGGGTGATGATGGTGCCCTGGCTGTGTGCGACGATCGTGACCGGCTCATCGTTCGATGGCAGGACTTCGTGCAGCCGCTGCTGCATCTTCTTCCTCATGCCCGGCTTGAAGAAGTAGGAGGCGGTGTCCTTGATGAGCGCCTCCAGGAAGGCCCGCGTGATCGGTTTGCGAAGGAAGGCGGGCAGGGGGAGCACCTTCTTCCGAGCGCCGGTCTCCATCCCCATCCTGCGAAAGAGAGTCTGAGCCAGGAGCTGCGCGTCGTCGCTGCCGGCGGGCACTCCGGCCTGGGAGAGCAGGGCATCGAGATCCACGCCTTGCCCCGCCCGTGCCGATTTCACGCTGCGCGTACGCGGATCTCCGTGCAGGATGTCCGACCAGTAGGCCATCCGCGTCCGATCGCCCATCTCGCGCCCGAAAAGAGCGAGGTCCCATTCGCGCTTCAGCGCGTCGCGCGGCGGCTGCGCGCCGATGCCGTGGACGTACAGCACGGGCGGATGGCCGCCCGCCGAGTCGTCGCGCGCGGCCGTCTTCCGTGTCTTCCCACGGGTCCTGCCCTTACGAGTCGCCATGGCTTCCCCTCCCGGATCGGAGCGATCGGCATGTCGTTGAGCACGAGCTTCGGCTGAGTGTACCTTCTGGCGTCGGCTCATCGTGACCATCACCCAGGTTCAGGAGCACACCATGGGACGTGCGAAGCTGGAGGCCGTGAATCCGGTCCTTCCTTCCAGGGATGTCCGGGCGGCGATCGAGTTCTACGTCACGCGACTTGGATTCACGCTGCTGGGCCAGGACAGGCCCACGGACCCGCGTTATGCGGTTCTGGGAAGGGACGGCGTCGAGGTCCACATCCAGTGGCACGATCCCGCCGAGTGGGCGGCCGTGGAGCGGCCCATGCTTCGATTCGTGGTTCCGGCCGTGCAGGAACTCTTCGAGGAGTACAGGGACAAGGGCGTCTTCCACGAGAGGACCGCCATGCGCGAGACCCCCTGGGGAACCCGGGAGTTCGCCTTCTACGATCCCGACAAGAACGGCCTCACCTTCTACTGCGATCTCCAGACCGAATGACGACCGGGCGCGGGCCCGAGGAATGAGCCGGCCCAAGAGCAGGAATGAGATGTTCGTTTCTCAGTGTGTTCCAGGCCTGGTCGGCACCGCCCGAATCGTGCTCCTGAGGCGCGCAGGCGGTGACGGCCTCGGTATCGAAGAACGCTTCCCGCGCCGGGAGGCCATGGACCAGAGCATCGCTTCCCCGGCCTCGCTCCTCCGCGGGAAGACTCCGTAAGTTGCCAGCGATTCAGAGACGGTCCGTGACTGGACGGACGGACTCTCCCATGGCCCGCCGGGCGACCAGACTGCCTCGAAGTCTTCATCCCGAGCGACTGCATGGATGACCGGCAGGAGGAACTGTCGCAGTGTCCTCCCCAGCTCCACCGCACTGGGTGGACCCGTGAGGCGCGCTCGCCGGAGAAACGCCTTCCACAAAGTCCGGCGCTCCGGAGCGCCGAGGAACTCATCTGTCAGCACCAGGGGTTCGTCTGTCGGAAACAGAGTTCCGCGCCGCTCGAACGTCGCATGGATGGCGGCGGCAAGAATCGGGCCCTCGAAGGAAAACGAGGCGCTCAGGACATGCACATCGTAGTAGTCCTTCATCCGGCTGTTCGTCACCCCGAGCGAGATCATCGCGTGCAGCTTCTCTGCCACGACAGCTTCCCGAGGGTAGGCAAGTACCGTCGGCGCCTCATGATCGAGGACCGTCGGGTAGGTTCCCCAGAGCGGAGACGGCGTGACGGCATTGCCAAATCCGACGTCCACCTGCACAGGGATGCGTGCCCCGGCAAGTCTTGCTTCGAGGCGCACTCGGACCCCTGCATGCTCCTCTGCGGCGCGTATAGGCTCTCCCTTGATTGAGCCGAGGTCGAACATGATGCCGTCGTTCGAGGGAATGGCGCAGATCTCCTTGACGATGGCAACCACTCCCTCGACGTCGCTTGCATCCCGGCCGAGAAGGTCCAGGTCCCAGGTAGCGCGCAGGCGATCGCTCGACCACAGTCTGAAGAGCATCGCCCCCTTCAGGACGAATCGCGCGGAGTGCCGAGACGCTCCCAACCGGTACAGCCATCTCTCGATGGCGAAGTCCGAGAGAACCCGCTGAAAATCTGCCTCCCCGTCTCGCGAATAGTTCTGCAGGCGTGCGCGGACGGACGCTGCGACGTTCGAGGGCCGTCTACGAGGATTCATGCGAGGCTCTCCAGGTAGGGTTGTATGACCCGCGATACGCGATCCACCTTGGCGAATCGCCAGATCGACTCGAGCTGATTGGGATGACTCCTCCAAAAGTCCCGGAGCGCCTCGACGGCGACATCGGTGCCGATCTTGTTGCGGAACTTGAAGCAGTCGGCGACCGTCTTCGCCGCCGAGTAGACACGGATTTCCACCCCTTCGGCGCGGTGCGTCTCGATGCCCTCTGTGAGCGCAGCTCCGGAGAAGCGCGCGACCCGGAGCCGCGGGTAGTCGAGGCGTGGCCTCCGAGCCGTCTCGGGAAGGGCGATCCAAACATCGGCCGGATTTTGCGTCGTCAGGTCGTGAAATCGTAGCGCGGTCAGCAGGCAGAAGACACCGGCAGGGACCCGCTTCCCGACCTGCGCAAGCGTATGCTCGGCCGTGAACGCGTGCCCGCGCGCCACGTACACGCCTCTTGACTGTCGCTCGACGCGCCCCTCACGAAGCAGACGGTAGAGGTGCCGCCGTGATACCCCGCGTTCCTCCAGGTCGACGGGCCGTACGATGCCCAGTCGTCGCACGAGGTGAAGCACGGAATCCAGGCCCTTCCCGCGTGAAGGCATCTCAGGCAGAGAGTACAAAACGTCTGGGGTTATACGCAAGCCCAGACGTTTTGTCCAAGCCAGGACAATCGCGGGCAGACTGACTTCGCCATGCAGACTCTTCAGCGGGAGACGCAGGACAACCTAAGCAGTCGAGGAACACCGACAGTTCTTGCGAAATCGCGGCAAGGAGGCTAACAAGAGCCTGACCAGCGCTGCCGCAACCTCAGTCCATCTGCCGCCTCAGAAATGTCGGGATGTCGAGGTCGTCGCGGAGGTTCGTGAAGTTCGGGCCGTAGCCTCCCTCGTCGGTGCCGATAGGGACGGAGCGGCCGGGGCCCTTCCTGAGAAAGGGGCTCTCCGGTTGCCCCGCCGGCCTGGCTCCCGGCGCCGCGGCCCCCGGTGTCCGGCTCCCGGCGTGATCCCCTCCGGGGCGCGTGCCCGTCCCGAGGCCCTGGCGGCCGCCCGTCTCGGTCACGATGCGTGAGCCGGATTCGACCCTCGTCCCGACGTGAGCGCCGGGGCGGGCCGGCCTGGCGAGCGGCTCCTCCTTCTTGATCTCCCGGAAGCCGGTGGCGATGACGGTCACCTTGATGGCATCCGTCATCTTCTCGTCGATGACGGTCCCGAAGATGATGTTCGCGTCCTCGTGGGCCGCCTGCTGGACGATGTTCGAGGCCTCGGCCACCTCGAAGAGCGTCATGGCCGGGCCGCCCGTGATGTTGATCAGCACGCCGCGCGCCCCCTGGATGCTGGCGTCCTCCAGGAGCGGAGAGGAGATCGCCCGCTGCGCGGCCTCGGCGGCGCGGCTCTCCCCGGTGGCGATGCCCGTTCCCATCAGGGCCATGCCCATCCCCTTCATGACCGTTCGCACGTCGGCGAAGTCGAGGTTGATCTCGCCGGGGATCGTGATCAGGTCGGAGATCCCCTGGACGGCCTGGCGCAGGATGTCATCGGCGATGAGGAAGGCCGCCTGGAGCGTCGTCTGCCTGTCCACGGAGGTGAGCAGCTTCTCGTTGGGGATGCAGATGACGGTGTCCACGCAGTCGCGCAGCTCACCGAGCCCCAGCTCGGCCTGCTCCCGGCGCCGCCGCCCTTCGAAGGAGAAGGGCTTCGTCACCACGGCCACGACCAGTGCGCCGAGCTCGCTTGCGAGGGAGGCGACGATGGGGGTGGCCCCGGTGCCGGTGCCGCCTCCCAAGCCGGCCGTGATGAAGACCATGTCGGCGCCTTCGAGGGTCTCGAGGAGCTTCTCGGTGTCCTCGAGCGCCGCCTGGCGCCCCACCTCGGGGTTGGATCCGGCGCCGAGGCCCTTCGTGAGCTTCCCGCCGATCTGCATCTTCACGCCGGCCTCCGACGCCCGGAGATCCTGGCAGTCGGTGTTGACGGCCACGAATTCCACGCCCTGCATTCGTGCGGCAATCATCCGGTTGACGGCGTTGCAGCCGCCGCCGCCGACGCCCACGACCTTGATCCTCGCGCCGACCATGAGATCGTCCTGGATGTCGAGCCTCACCCGCCCTTCGGCGTCCGAAGTGCCTTCATCGATCGTGATCATCAGACCTCCCGTCCCGTCGGGACCCGTTCCCGGGCCGAGCCCGGGCTCCCTGAATCCGCCCTTGCGGACGGAGATGATGCCAGTTTCCGGCCGGCGCGCCTCAACCGCGCCCCGGCCACAGAAGAATGTCGCTGAAGAACTCCCGCACGCGCCCGGAGACTCTCCCTATGAGCCACGCGGGCACGATCGTCTTTTCGCGCTGCGGGGTGTGACGGGCCCCGAAGAGCAGGATGCCGACGGCAGTGGCCCATGGCGCCGTCGAGACGAGATCCACGAGCCCGCCCACTCCCGAGGGGGCCCCCACGCGCACCGGGGCGTCGAAGATCTGCTCGCCGATCTCGACGAGTCCCTCGAGCTGGGCGCCGCCGCCGGTGATGACGACCCCCGAGCCGAGCGCTCCCTCGTAGCCGCTGCGCTCGATCTCCCCCGCCACGAGCGTCAGCAGCTCCTCGCTGCGGGGCTGGAGGATCTCGCAGAGGATCTGGCGCGACAGGCGGCGCGGCTTGCGCCCTCCCACGCTGGGGACGGCGATGGTCTCGTCGTCCTCCACCATCCGCGCGATGGCGCAGCCGTAGCGCGTCTTGATCAGCTCGGCCTCGGCGTTGGGAGTGCGCAGCCCCACGGAGATGTCCCCCGTGAAGAACTCGCCCCCGAGGGGCACCACCCCCGTGTGGCGGAGCGCGCCGCGGTCGAAGACGGCCACCTGCGTCGCGGCGCCGCCGATGTCCACGAGCGCGGCCCCCAGCTCCTTCTCCTCCGTGGTGAGGACCGACTCGGCCACCGCGAGCTGGTCGAGGACGATGTCCGTCACCTCGACGCCCGCGCGGTTCAGGCAGTTCGTGATGTTGTGGATGGCCGTGATCGATCCGGTGACGACATGGACGTTGGCCTCGAGGCGCGACCCCGTCATCCCGAGGGGATCGCCGATGCCCTCCTGATCGTCCACCGTGAACTCCTGGGCCACGACGTGGATCACGACCCTGTCTGGAGGAAGCGAGAGGGAGCGCGCCGATCCCAGGACCCGATCCACGTCCGCCTGCGTCACCTCGCGGTCCCTCGAGCCGACGGCCACGACGCCTCGGCTGTTGAAGCCCCGGATGTGCGTCCCCGCGAAGTTGACATAGGCCTTCTCGACGGTGGCGCCGGCCATCGTCTCGGCCTCCTCCACCGCCGCCTTGAGCGACTCCACGGCGGAGTCGAGGTTGATGATGGCTCCCCTCCGCATGCCGCGGGCGGGCGCGCGCCCGACGCCCACGACCTCGACGGCGCCGTTCTCCTTCACCTCGCCGACGACGCAGCAGACCTTCGTCGAGCCGAGATCCACGGCCACGGTGATGCCCGGTCTACGTGGCATCTTCACCGCCTTCTTCGAGGATCGGAAGGGTCACGATACGGTTCAGGAAGCGAAGGTCCAGGTACTCCACCTCCACCTGCTCCGCCGCCAGCCGCGCCCTGACACTCGGGAGGCGATCCAGGTTTCGCGCCGGCATCGAAGGGCTGAGGTAGATCGGCGGCGCGAAGTCCCTGAGGGTCACGACGATGCGGTCGCTCCTCGCAACGTCCAGCGTGGAGAGGGTCTCGACGAAGCCCGGCGACGCCGACCTCAGCTCGTCGAGAGCGCTCAGCGCGGCCTGGAGCTTCCCGGCCAGCTCGCCCTTCCGGGCGGCGCCAAGCCCCGTGATCACGGGCTGATCTTCGCCGGCCCATCTCGGCTCGTAGGGGCCCAGATCCTGCCCTCCGGATCCCGCCATCCGGATCTCGGCGCCGGTCTGGTAGAGCGCCTCCACGTGGCGGGGGCTCAGGACGACGAGCAGCGTATCGGGAAGGCGGCGATGGACGCTGGCGGCGCTCACCCACGGGTGGGACCTCACGACCAGCTCGGCTTGCTCGAGATCCAGGTTGAAGAGGTTGCGCCCGTGGAGCGGGCGGAGGCTCGCGGCCACCTCCTTGCGGACGATCTCCGGGCCCCCCTCGACGATCACCATCCCCAGCGGGAACCTCCCCGGATCCGTCACGATCCTCCACGTGCCCAACACGGCCGCGGAGGCGGCGCCTGCGCCGCCCAGGAGCACGGCCATCCAGAAGCCCACGCGCAACGCGGCGCGCGTCCTGCGCCTCCGGCGCAGCCTGCGGTTGCCCTCCGGGCGCAGGTAGCGCGGCTCGGCCGCTGGGCGTGCAGCGCGGCGCAGGGGAGTCACCGGCTCGCTCCTAGGGCCACCGGACGACCTCCTCTTCGAGGACCATTCCCGTCCGCTTCAGCACCTCTTCCTTGATCCTCTCGATGAGCGCGAAGAGATTCTCGCTCGTCGCGTCGCCCCGGTTGACGATGAAGTTCGCGTGGACGTCGCTGACCGATGCTCCTCCGACGGCGAGCCCCTTCAATCCCGATGCATCGATGATCCTCCCCGCCGAGTCGCCCCGGGGGTTGCGAAAGATGCAGCCGGCGCTGCGCTCGCCCGGGGGCTGCGAGGCGGTCCGGCGCGCCTGGTAGCCGCGCATCTTCTCGTGCAGCGTGCGCGGATCGTCCTCCGCCAGCCGGAAGGCGGCTTCGATGATGACGCCCTCGCTCCGGAAGGGGCTGCTCCTGTAGGAGAAGTCCTCCGGCCCCACGTGGCGCCGGCGCAGCGATCCATCGGGCGCGAGCCAGGCCACCTCCACGACCGGGCGAGAGAAGTCCGAGCCGTACGATCCCGCGTTCATCGCGACAGCGCCCCCGATCGTCCCCGGGATCCCTTCGGCCCACTCCAGCCCCGCCAGCCCGCGCGCGACGCAGGCCGTGACCGTCCTCTTGATGTTCGTTCCTGCGCCCGCGATCACGAGCGTGCCCTCGAAGGCGATCTCCTGCTTGAGGGTGCGCGTCAGGACGACGGGCTCCGCGATGGGGCCCGGCCCCCCCGCGATGTTCGCCCCGCCTCCCAGGACGCGGAAGGGCAGCCCCGCGCGCTGCATCTCCGAGAGCAGCGCCGCGAGCGTTGCGACCGTCGCCGGCCGGAGCAGGGAGACGATCGCGCCGCCCACACCGAGGCTGGTCAGCTCCGAGAGGCGCCGCCCGCTCTCCACGGGCACCCCGCAGTCGGAGGCGATCTCTCGAAGTCGTTCCTGACGCTCCCGATCCATGGCTCAGCCTCATCGTCCCTTGCGACCGCCGGCCCGCCGCGCGCCTCTGCTCTTCGCGTCTGCGCCACCGGCTTCGCTCGCGCCACCGGGTTTCATTGATGCTCCGCCGCCCGGGAGGTCCGCGCCCGCGACGAGCTCGCTGCAGATCCTGTTCACGTCACCGGCTCCCAGCGTCACGATCATGTCCCCGCCGGCCACGATCTCGCGGACGATCGCGAGCGCTTCGTCGAGGCTCCCGGCCAGCCTCACGTCGCGATGGCCATGCGTGCGGATCCTCTCGAAGAGCGCCTTCGAGTCCACGCCGGGGATGGGCTCTTCTCCCGCCGGGTAGATGGGCGTCACGACGACGGTGTCGGCGTCGTAGAAGCAGCGGCCGAACTCCTCCAGGAGCGCGGCCACGCGCGTGTAACGATGCGGCTGGAAGACGGCGATGGTGCGCTTGCCCCATCCCTCGCGCGCCGCCGCGAGCGTGGCGCGGATCTCCGTGGGATGGTGGGCGTAGTCGTCGATGACCATCACGTCTCCGGCGAGCGTCCCGCGGAGCTGGAACCTCCTGTCGGCGCCGTGGAAGCGCGAGAGCCGCTCGGCGGCCTGGTCGAAGGGAAGATCCAGCTCGAGCGCCACGGCGAGCGCGGCGAGCGCGTTGTCCACGCTGTGGCGCCCGGGGACGGAGAGCGTCGCCTCACCCAGGGCCTTGCCGCGCCACGTCACCTGGAAGCGGCTGCCGAAGCCGTGCAGCTCGATCCCCGACACCGAGAGATCGGCCTGGGCGTTCGAGCCATAGGTGATGAGCCGCCGGTGCAGGCGCGGGATGAGTCCCTGGATCTCCGGATCGTCCAGGCAGACGACGGCCGCGCCGTAGAAGGGGACCTTGTTCAGGAACTCCGCGAAGGCCTGGCGCAGGGCGTCGAGCGTGCCGTAGTGGTCGAGGTGCTCCTGATCGATGTTGGTCGCGACCGCGATCGTCGGGCTCAGGTGGAGGAAGGAGCCGTCGCTCTCGTCGGCCTCGGCCACCATCAGCTCGCCCTGGCCGAGGCGGGCATGGCTGTCGAGCGTCCCGAGCCGCCCGCCGATCACGATGGTGGGATCGAGACCCGACTCGGAGAGGACGTGCGCCACCATCGAGGTCGTGCTCGTCTTCCCGTGGGATCCGGCCACCGCGACGCCGAACTTCATCCTCATCAGCTCGGCCAGCATCTCGGCCCGCGGGATGACGGGGATCGCCATCCGCCGCGCCTCGGCCACCTCCACGTTGTCGGGCTTCACGGCCGTGGAGACCACGACGACGTCGGCGCCGTGGACGTTTTTGCCCTTGTGCCCCTCGAAGATGCGCCCTCCCAGCCGGGCCAGCCGCTCGGTGACGGGCGTGCGCTTCAGATCCGACCCCGACACGTTGAAACCCATGTTCAGGAGGACTTCCGCGATCCCGCACATCCCCGTCCCGCCGATCCCCACGAAATGGAGGTGCGAGGTCTTCCTGAACGCGAGCGTCCCCCGCCGGCCCGCGGGCTCCGCCGCCTCGGGGTGGAGCCTCCGTGCGGCGGCGTTCATGACGCCTTCTCCAGGGGCGGCTTCATGAGGCGCACGGCGAGGTCGGCGATCTCGGAGGCCGCGCCGGGCCGGCCCAGCCGCCTCGCAGCATCGGCCATCGAGGCCAGCCGCTCTTCCGCGCCGAGCAGCTCTCGAACGAGCGCGGCCAGCTTCGCTCCGGTCAATTCGGACTGCCGGACGACGACGGCCGCGCCCGCCTTCTCCAGGGCCTTCGCATTCAGCGTCTGGTGATCGTGGATGGCCTGCGGGAAGGGAACCAGGATCGAGCCGCGCCCCGCTGCGGTCAGCTCCGCCACCGTCGTCGCGCCGGCGCGAGCGATGACGAGGTCGGCCTCCTCCATCGCCTGCGCCATCTCCTTGATGTAGGGGCGGACGTCGGCCTCGATGCCGGCGCGGGCGTAGGCATCCTGGATGGCGGCCACGTCGTCGCGCCCGACCTGGTGGAGGATCCGCGGCGGCCGTCCCCCCGAGGCCAGCGCGGGCGCCGCATCGGCCATGGCCCGGTTGATCGCCGAGGCCCCCTGGCTCCCCCCGAAGACGAGAAGGCGCGCGGGCTCTCCGGCACGTCGTGCCGCGCGCGGAGCGACGGTGCCGAACTCGCGCCTCACGGGATTCCCCGTCACGACGCCGCGCCCTCCGAGGCGGCTCCTCGTCTCCTCGAAGGAGAGCGCCACCTCGCTGACCCAGGGAGCCAGCCACCGGTTCGTCGCGCCGGGGATCATGTTCTGCTCGTGGATGAGCGTGGGCCGCCTTCGCAGGATGGCCGCGGCCACGACAGGGCCCGAGGCGTAGCCGCCGACGCCGATGACCACGCGGGGGCGATGGCGGCTGACGAGGCTCAACGAGGAGGCGAGCGCGAGCGGCAGGCGCGCCAGTCCCGAGGCCGTGGCCCTGAGGCTCTTGCCCTTCAACCCGGCGACTGGAATCGTGGCGAGCGGGAGCCCCTCCTCGGGGAGAACCCTCGCTTCCAGCCCTCTCGACGTTCCGACCATCAGCACGTCGCACCCCTCGATCCTCGCTTGCAGCTCTCGGGCGATAGCGATGGCCGGGTAGAGATGGCCGCCCGTGCCGCCGCCCGCGATGAGGATCCGCACGCGCTCATCCCCGCCACTCCGTCCCATCGCATCCCGCACTCACGCCTTCCCCCTCATGTCTTGTACTGCGAAGCATTGAGAAGGAGCCCCGCCGCCGCCATGCTCGTGACGAGGGAGGATCCGCCATAAGAGAGGAAGGGGAGCGGGAGCCCCTTCGTGGGCAGCAGGGCGAGGCAGACCCCGATGTTGATGAAGGCCTGCCCGGCCAGCATCACCGCCGCTCCGAAGGCCACGAGGGCGAGAAAGCGATCCGGCACGCCGGCGGCGATGCGCAGCCCCTTCCATAGAAGGATTAGGAAGGCCGCGACGATGGCCGTCGCTCCCAGGAAGCCCAGCTCCTCGCCGATCGTGGAGAAGACGAAATCGGTGTGCGGGTAGGGAAGGAAGAAGAGCTTCTGCGCTCCCTCTCCGAGCCCGCGCCCCGTCAGCCCTCCCGAGGCGATCGCGATGACCGACTGGGAGGCCTGGTAGCCGCTGCCCGAGAGATCTCCTCCCTCGCCGAACCAGAGGTCGTAGAAGGCCCGGAGGCGGACCCACTGGTAGTCCGTCGTGAGGAGCATGATCACGCCCCCGGCCGTCATCAGAGCGGCGGGGCCGGCGATGAAGCCCCAGTGGATGCCGGCCGCGAAGAGGAGCGCGAAGCTGATGGCGGTGATCGTGATCGCCGTCCCCATGTCGGGCTCGATCGCCACGAGAGCCGCCACCGCGGCCACGGTGGCGAGGCAGGCCAGGATCGGGCCGCGCAGCTCGGTGAGGCTCGAGCGCGACGAGCAGATGATCCAGGCCAGGAAGACGATGAGCGTGAGCTTGGCCAGCTCCGAGGGCTGGATCGTCAGCGGGCCGATCCTCACCCAGCGGTTGGTGTTGTTGATGGGGGGGCTGAAGAGCGCCCAGAGCAGGAGCAGCGTCGTCGCCGCCATCGGCATCCCCGCCACCCATCGGTTGTTGAGCCGGCGGTAGTCGAGGCGCATGAGGATCGCCATCACGGTGAATCCCAGGATCAGCCAGGCCGCCTGCCTCTTGAAGAAGTGATAGGGATCTCCGAACTCGCGCTGAGAGATCACGGCCGAGGTGCTGTAGATCATGACGAGGCCCACCGCCGGGAGGAGCATGATCAGGACGAAGAGGATCCCGTCGAAGGAGCGCTTGGCCGCCATCAGCCGCCCTCCCTCTCGAGCGCGAGCCGCTCCACTTCCCTGACGAAGGCCTCCCCCCGCGCGGCGTACCCGGAGAAGGCGTCGAAGGAGGCGCAGGCCGGCGCCAGGAGGACCACCTCCCCCGGCCCCGCCGCATCGAGCGCGCGGCGGACCGCATCTTCGAGGCTCCCTGCCTCGATCACCTCCATCTCGCGCCTCATGTGCGGGGCGATCGCCGGGCCCGCCTCCCCGAACGTCACGACCGTCCGGACCCTGCCGGCGATCCGCCGCGCCAGCGCGGCGAAGTCGCCGCCCTTGTCGCGCCCGCCCAGGAGCAGGACCACGAGAGAGGTGAAGGACTCCACGGCCCGTATCGTCGCCCCTTCGTTGGTGGCCTTCGAATCGTCGTAGAGAGAGACGCCGTTGATCTTCCTGACGAAGCGGAGCCGGTGCGGCAGCCCCCGGAAGGGCGCGACGGCATCCCGGACAGCGGAGGCGCGCGCGCCCAGAGAGAGCGCGATGGCGGCCGAGGCGGCCACGTTTTCGAGGTTGTGGCGCCCGGGCAATCCCACGTCCGAGGCGGAGATGAGGAAGGTCTCGCTGCCTCCCTGCACGTGCACGAGCCGGCCGTCCCTGAGGCGGACGCCCTCGCCGTCGCCCGACCCGAGCGAGAAGGAGACGAGCCGGGCCCTCAGCGTCGTGGCGAGCGCCCACGTCTCCGGGTCGTCGGCGTTGATGACCGCCGTGTCGGCGGAGCGCTGGTTCGAGAAGATCCGCGCCTTCGCCGCGTAGTAGTCGGCCGGGGAGGCGTAGCGATCCTGGTGGTCGGGGCTCAGGTTCAGGAGCGCCGCGACGGAGGGGCGGAAGGTCTCGATGGCTTCGAGCTGGAAGGAGGAGATCTCCGCGACGTAGATGACGTCGGGCGCGTCCCCGCCGGTGGACTCTTCGCGGCCGAGGTCCTTCACCTTCACGCGCCGCGGGGTGGTGTCGGCCATGGCGATCAGGGGAAGGCCGATGTTGCCGCAGGGGCGCGCGCGCAGCCCCGACTCCGTCAGGATGGCGCTCGTCAGCGCCGTCACCGTGCTCTTTCCGTTGCTGCCCGTGATGCCGGCGATCCGCCCCGTCAGGAAGCGGCCCGCCAGCTCGATCTCGCTGATGACCTTCACACCCCGCCTGCGAGCTTCCACCATCGGGGCCTGATCGGGATGCACGCCCGGGCTGATCACGACGAAGTCGCAGCCCTCGAAGATCGACGGGCTGTGCCCCCCGCACTCGATCCTGGCGCCCGAGGCCCGAAGCTCGGCGACGGCCGGCCCGAGCTCCTCCTCCCCGCGCAGGTCGGTGGCGACCACCGACGCGCCTCTCGCGATCAGGAAGCGGACCGCCGCCTCCCCGCTGAGCCCCAGCCCCATGACGCCCGCCTTCGCTCCCGCGAGATTCACGCCGTCACCTCAGCTTCAGCGTCGAGAGGCTCAGGAGAGAGAAGATGATGGCCAGGATCCAGAAGCGGATCACAACCCTGGGCTCGGCCCATCCCGCCTGCTCGAAGTGATGGTGGATCGGCGCCATGCGGAAGATCCTGCGCCCCGTCATCTTGAAGGAGGCCACCTGGAGGATGACGGAGAGCGCCTCGATGACGAAGAGGCCGCCCACGAGGACGAGGAGGAGCTCCTGCTTGATGAGCACGGCCACGGTTCCGATGGCGCCGCCGAGCGCCATCGAGCCCACGTCCCCCATGAAGATCTGCGCCGGGTTGCAGTTGTACCAGAGGAAGCCCAGCGAGGCGCCCACGAGGGAGGCGCAGAAGACCGTCAGCTCGCCCGATCCCTTCACGTTCGCGATCCCGAGGTACTCGGCGACCACCGCGTGGCCCGCCACGTAGGTCAGGATCACGAAGGTCCCCGAGGCGATCAGGACCGACCCGATCGCGAGCCCGTCGAGGCCGTCCGTGAGGTTCACCGCGTTCGACGAGCCCACGACGACGAGGAGGACCAGGCCCGCGTAGAGCCAGCCGAGGTCCGGGTTGAGCGCCTTGAAGAAGGGAAAGGAGAGCCTGGTGTTGAAGAGCCCCTGGTCGGCCAGGATGACGGTGGCCACGCCGATGGAGAGCGCCACGGCCGCCTGCATGAGGAACTTCTGCTTCGCCGTCAGGCCGAGGTTCCGCTTCCTCGCGATCTTCAGGTAGTCGTCCATGAAGCCGATGAGGCCGAAGGCGAGGAGGGCGTAGAGCGCGATCCAGATGTAGATGTTCCTGAGATCGGCCCACAGGAGCGTGGGGAGGGCGACGGCGGTGATGATCAGGATCCCGCCCATGGTGGGGGTGCCGGCCTTCGCCTGGTGCGTCTTCGGGCCCTCCTCCCGGATCGACTGCCCCCATTGCAGCTCGCGCAGCTTTCGGATCATGAAGCCGCCCAAGCCGAACGAGATGACCATGGCGGTGAGGGCCGCCATCGCCGCGCGGAAGGTGATGTAGCGGAAGACGTTGAAGACCGAGATCCACTCGTGCAGCGGGTAGAGCAGGCGATAGAGCATCAGGCCTCCTTCCGCTCTTCGGCGTTCTCGCCCAGCCGCTCCCGCAGCGCCTCCACGACCCTGTCGAGGCCGATGCTGCGCGAGGCCTTCACGAGGATCACGTCGCCGGGGCGGATCATCTCAGCGAGGCGATCGGCCGCCTCCTCCGCCGTGTCGAGCGCCGTGACGGCGGTGAAGCCGGCCGTGGAGGCCTCGCGGGCCAGGATGCGGGAGAGCTGCCCGACGGCGAGGACGCTGTCGATGCCGCTGAGGGGGAGGAGGCGGCCGATCTCCCGGTGGAGATCCTCCGCGGCGGCGCCAAGCTCGAGCATGTCGCCGATCACGGCGATGCGCCGCCCCGCACCCGGATCCGTCTGCGAGAGGACGGCCAGGGCGGCCCGCATGCCTCCGGGGTTCGCGTTGTAGGAGTCGTCCAGGAGGCGCACGCCTTCCTTGAGCCGAAGCACCCGCCCGCGCATCGCGAGCGGCTCGAGCGCCTCCAGCTCGCGGATCATCCCGCCGGTCTCGCAGCCCATCAGGAAGCCGCAGGCCAGGGCGGCCATGGCGTTCATCGCGTGGTGCGCCCCCGCGAAGCGGAGCTTCACGGGGTGCGAGCGCCCCGAGTGGGTGAAGGTGAAGGAGCAGCCGTCGAGGCCGAGCCCGCGGTAGCCGCTCGCCGTGAAATCCACGGAGGTGTCCATGCCGAAGGTGGCGGCGTAGCCGTGGAATCCGGAGGCGATCCGCCGGCTCCGCTCGTCGTCGCCGTTGAAGATGCCGGTCGTGTTGGGGCGCATCGAGTCGAAGAGCACCTTTTTCGCGTTCGCGTAGTCGTCGAGATCCCCGAAGAACTCCAGGTGGGCGCCGTGGAGGTTCGTGAGGATTCCCACGTCGGGATCGGCGATGGCGGCGAGCTGCCGCATCTCCCCGTGCGTGCTGATCCCCATCTCGAGGACCGCGACCTGGTCCCCCTCCTCGAGATCGAAGAGCGTGAGAGGCAGCCCGAACAAGTTGTTCAGGTTCCCCCTCGACGCCATGACGTTGAACGACCCCGACAGCACCTGCTTCGCCATCTCCTTCGTCGTCGTCTTGCCCGCGGAGCCCGTGATACCGATCACGCGCGCGCCGATCCGCCGCCGCCGCGCAGCGGCCGCCTCCTGGAGCCCGCGCAGCGTGTCTGCGACCACCACCGCGGCCCTGCCCTCCGGTACGACGCCGGCATTCGACACGACCACCGCGGCCGCTCCGCTGTCGAAGGCCTGGGCGACGTACCGGTGGCCGTCGTGGCGCGGACCGACGAGCGCGAAGAACAGGTCGCCCGGACTCAGCGTCCGGCTGTCGATGGAGACGCCGGAGGGGCGCGTCGCGCCGCACCCTTCGGGGCCGATGACCTGCCCTCCGGCGGCCTCGGCGATCTCACGCAGCGTCTCCACCATCACCTTTTCCTTCCCGGCCGCGGAGATCCTCGACCGCGCGGCGGGAGACTTCGGCATCATCGAAGGGGATCGTCTGCCTGCCGAGGATCTGCGTTCGCTCGTGACCCTTCCCCGCGACGAGCACCGTGTCGCCCTCGCTCGCCTCGGCGACCGCCGCGCGGATGGCGGCCGCGCGGTCCGGCTCGACCCGGCAGGCCTGCATGGCGCCGGGGATCTCCCGGATCCCTTCGAGGATCATCCCGATGATCGCCATGGGATCCTCGTCTCGCGGGTTGTCCGAGGTGACCCAGAAGAGGTCCGACAGCTTCGCGACCTGGGCGCCCATCAGAGGCCGCTTGCTCCGGTCTCGATTGCCGCCGCAGCCGAAGACCGTGATGAGCCTCCCGCGCGTCAGCGGCCGGAGCGCCTCGAGAACATTGCGCAGCGCGTCGTCCGTGTGCGCGTAGTCGACGACGAGGGTGAAGGGCTGGCCGGCCTCGATCCTCTGCAGCCGCCCGGGAACGTTCGGAACGCGAGCCGCGCCGTCGCGGATGGCCTCCCAGGGGAGCCCCTGCGCGCGCGCCGTGGCGGCGGCCGCCAGGAGATTCCAGGCATTGGGGCGGCCCAGGAGCGACGATCGGATCTCGGTCTCCTCGCCTCCCTCGGCGATCCGCAGCGTAGTGCCTCCGGCTCCCGTCCGCTGGCCGATCATCTGGAAGCCCGCTCCGGGCTCCTCGCCATAGAGCACGACGCGCCCGCCGCTCTCCGCGGCGAGCCTCCGCCCCCAGGGATCATCGCCGTTGATGACGGCCTGGGCCTCGGGCGCGAGTCCCGTGAAGAGGCTCTTCTTCGCTGCGAAGTAGCTCTCCATGTCGTGGTGGTAGTCGAGGTGATCCCGAGTGAGGTTCGTGAAGACCGCCGCGCTGAAGCGCAGGCCCGCCACGCGCTTGAGATCCAGCGCGTGCGAGGAGACCTCCATCGCGCAGGCTCCGGCGCCGGCGCTCCGGATCCGCCGCAGCCAGGCGTGAATCTCGGGGCCCTCGGGCGTGGTCCGCGAAGCGGGCTCGGCCTCCGGGCCGAAGCGGCGCTCCACCGTGCCCATGACGCCGCAGGGGATCCCGGCCGCCTCGAAGATGGCCGCGAGGATCCAGGAGGTCGTCGTCTTCCCGTTCGTCCCCGTGATCCCCGTGATCTTCATTTCGAGATCGGGGCGCCCCTGGACGTTGCGCCCCAGGAGCGCCAGCCCCTCGCGCTCGTCGGCCAGCTCGAGGAGGCCGACCCGCGTGCCTCCTTCTCCCAGACCGGAGATGAGGCCCTGCGCCTCGTCGAACCGCCCCGCTCCCACGGCGACGGCAGCGGCCCCCGCGCGGATCGCCTCCGCGAGGTACCTCAGGCCGTCCTGCCGCTCGCCGCGCACGGCCACGAAGAGATCTCCGGGCCGCACCGCGCGGGAGTCGCAGGTCACTCCGCGCACCTCGAGCCCCGCGGGGAGCGACTGCCTCTGAATCTGAATGTCCTCGAGCATCTCGTCGGTTCTCATGGCGGAAGCGCGGCGCCTCGCTCCGCGAGCCGGGACACAGCCCGGACAAGGCCCTGACTCTCTATTCGATCTCCCGTCGAACTCTCCGTGCGAGCACGAGCGACACCGTGCCGCCCGGCTCCAGCTCCGTTCCGGGGAGGGGCACCTGCCCCACCACGAATCCTTCTCCTTCGACGCCGCTGCGAAGTCCCATCCGGGCGAGCCCCACGACGGCGTCCCTCAGGGGCGCTCCCGTGAGATCGGGGACGACGATGGTGGCGGCCCTGCCTTCTCCGCCCGGCAGATCGTCCTCCGTGGGCGGCTCGATCGAGAAGGGCTTCGGCACGACGCTCTCGATGATCTCGCCCGGCGGCCTGCCCCGCTCCTTCCCCTTCGAGGAGGCGCGGCCTGTCCCCCGCGCGGGGCCGGAGGCCCCCTGGCCCGCCGGCGAGCCGGTCGAGGCGAGAAGGACGTCACGCTTCAGGGGGGTCCACTCCGGCTCCCGCGGCACGGAGAGGTAGTCCAGCGCCGGGGCCGCGATCTTCGCGAAGACGGGCGCGGCCACGTCCCCGCCGTGGAAGTGCACGCCCTTCGGATCATCGAGGATGACGTGGATGGTCAGGACGGGGCTGCGCGCCGGGACGAATCCGCAGAAAGATGACACGTGCTCGGAGAGGGAGTATCCGCCCTTGATGTACTTCTGAGCGGTCCCCGTCTTGCCTGCCACCCTGTAGCCCGGCACGGAGGCCGCCTTTCCCGTCCCCTCGTAGACCGTGGATTCCATCAAGTCGACGAGGATGTCGGCCGTTGCGGCGCTGATCACGCGGCGCGGAGGCGGGCTCTCGGGCAGGCTGACTCTGCGCCCCCCTGGATCGAGGATCCTCTTGACGATCCTTGGCGCGACGTAGATGCCCCTGTTGGCGATGGCGGAGAAGGCGGCCGTGAGCTGCATCGCGCTGACGCCGATCTCCTGCCCGAAGGAGAGGTAGGCCTGCGACGTGCCCGACCATTGCTTGACCGGGCGGAGCCGGCCGCGCGTCTCCCCGGGAAGATCGATCCCCGTGGGCGCGCCGAAGCCGAACCTCGTGATGTAGTCGTGGAAGACGGAGGGCGCGAGGCGGAGGCCCACCTTGACGGCGCAGCCGTTGCTCGACTCCTCGATGGCCTCGCGGAACGAGAGGATTCCGAAGGGCTTGTGGTCCCGGATGGGGACGCCCGCAACGCGGACCATCCCGTTGCCGCAATCGATCGCCTCGCTGGAGCGCACCAGGCCTTCCTCGATGGCTGCGGCGGCTGTGACCATCTTAAACGTCGAGCCGGGCTCGTAGTAGTCCACGACCGCCCGATTCCGTCGGGCGGCGGGCTCCGCCCGCCCATACTGGTTCGGGTTGAAGGTGGGGTAGTTGGCCAGCGCGAGGACCTCCCCGGTGGGGGTGTGGAGCACGACCACGGTCCCGGCCTTCGCTCCCGTCACTCGGACGGCCTCGGCGAGCTCCCGCTCGGCGAGGTGCTGGATGACCTCGTCGAGGGAGGTGACGAGATCGTTGCCCGGCGCGGGAGCCTGTCGCTCCTCCATCCGGATTTGACTGCCCGTGGCGTCGCGGAGGGCCAGCCAGGCGCCGGGGGCGCCGCGGATCTCCGGGTCGTAGCGCTGCTCGAGCCCTTCGCGGAACCTGTCGTTGTCGGGAACCACGAAGCCCAGCGCATGGGCGGCGAGGCTTCCGCGCGGGTAGAAGCGCCGGGCCTCGGTGACCAGCTCGACTCCCCCGATCTTCGCGCGCCGTATCGTGTCGGCCGCGTCGGGTGCCAGGCGCCGGGCCAGCAGGATGAAGCCGTCGCGTGAGAGCTTCTTCGAGAGCTTGGATGCCGGGATCCCGGTCGCACGGGCGATGGTCGTGAGGGCTCCGGGCTGCTGCCGCACCTGCGCTGAAAAGGCGTAGAGCGTGTAGGCCTCTGTCGAGACCGCCAGGGGCCGGCCCATCCGGTCCAGGATCTTCCCACGCCTCGGCTCGACGGAGACGACGCACTCCTGCTGCCTTCGAGCCTGCGCGCGCATGTCGTCCACACGCACGATCTGCAGCCGGTGGAGCGTCAGGATCACGGCGAGTCCCCAGAGCAGGAAGACACCGCCGGCCATCCAGACGCGCCCCTGCGAGATGCCGCCCGGGGAGGGGACGCGGAGGGATGTCACTTGAGGAGCGTGCCGTGACCGGCGGCCCGGCCGCCGCCGCCATGGGGTGGGCCGGCAGCAGGCTGGAGTCCGGTGCGGCCCGGCGGCACCGGCCGCGGCGGCTCAGGGGATGGCGCGGCTTTCTCGGGCTCTTCCACGAGCCGCAGGACGGGGGCGGCGGGAGCGAGCCCAAGTCTTCTTCTCGCCTGCGATTCGACGCGCGGGAGCGAGGCCAGGGACGCCTTCTCGACGCGAAGGCGCTCGCCGAGCTCCGCCTGGGAAAGCCTCTCCTTCTCGAGGCGCTCGAGCTCGAAGCCCACGCGGATCCACTCCATGTGGTTCCAGACGTAGAGCAGCAGCGGGACGAGGAGGAGGCTCGCGAGCCCGACGACCACGACGAGCTCGCGCACGCGTCCCCGATCGATCTCCCGGACGAGGTGGCGGTTCCGGACTTGTGGCACGGTCTGGATCACGCCCGGGCCCTCAGAGCCGCTCGGCCGCGCGCAGCTTTGCGCTGCGGCTCCGGGGGTTCGAGCGGATCTCTTCCGCATCCGGCCTCACCACGGAGCGCGTCAAGATCCTGATAAGGTTCGGCGTTCCACACTCGCAGAGGGGGAGGCCCTTGGAACAGGAGCATCGGTTCGCAAACGAGCGCAGCGTCTGCTTCACGGACCTGTCCTCGAGGGAGTGGAACGTGATCACGGCGAGCCTCCCCCCGACCGCAAGAGCTTCGACGGCCGCGGTGAGGAATCCCGGCAGCCCCGCGAGCTCGTCGTTGACCGCGATCCTGAGCGCCTGGAAGACGCGCGTGGCCGGATGGATCCGGCCTCTCCGCCCGCCTGCAGACCGGGCGACGGTCCTCGCCAGCTCGTCGGTCGTGCGGATCGGGGCCTTCTGCCGGGCATAGACGATCCCCCGCGCGATCCGCCTCGAAAGCCGCTCCTCACCGTATTCGAAGATGATCCGCGCCAGCTCCTCCTCCGGCGTGCGGGCGACGATGTCGGCCGCCGTGGAGCCGCGGCTGCGGTCCATCCTCATGTCCAGCGGCCCGTCGAGCCGCAACGAGAAGCCTCGCTCCGCCGTGAGGAGCTGATAGGAAGAGATGCCGAGGTCCGCGAGAATGCCCGCGACCTCGGGACGGCCTCTTTTCTCGAGAACGGCCGATAGATTCCGGTAGTCCTCCTGGAGCAGCTCGACCCTGTCTCCGAAGGGCGCAAGACGCTGCGCGGCCTTCTCGAGGGACTCAGCGTCCCGGTCCAGGCCGAGGAGCTTTGTTTGCGGGGAGGAGCCCAGGAGGGCCTCGGCGTGACCGCCGAGGCCCACCGTGGCATCTACGAAGAGCCCGCCCCGTTCTGGTTGCAGGAGCTCGATCGTCCTGCCAAGCAGAACGGGAGCATGTGATGGCTCGTGATCACCTGTCCCCGTGGGGGGACCGGCCTCCGTCGGGATTCTTCTGTGGCGGGAACCATCCTCCGTGAGGAGGTGCCGCGATGGTCGGGTGCGGCGGTCGGTGTCAGGGCTAGGGCGCCTTTGCGGGCCCGATGGGAAGGATTCTGGAAGGGTAGGGAAGAGGAGGGAATGGAACGACCCGGCGTTTTGCCGGAGGAGGGAATCCCGACGGAGGCTCCGGGCGAGTAAACCTGTTTGAGACAACCCATACCTCGCAGGTTGCTACGACTCCCTTCGTACACGATCCGAGAACGCCTTGAGCTTCGCGTCGTTCATCTCGTACGAGTTGATCCGCTCGTCGAGGGCCTTCAAGTTCCAGACGTCGAGGTATTTCGTCCTGCCGAGGACCTTCACCTCATCCACGATCCCGGCAGCGCGCCGGAGATCCGACTGGATGAGGATCCGCCCCTGCTTGTCCATTGTGGACATGGATCCCCAGTAGGTCAGCGCTTCCTGGAAATGCATCACGTCCGGATCGAACTCGGGCTGATCGAGAAGCCACTTCTCGACCTCGACCCACGCAGGGAGCGGATAGAGACGCGCGTACTTGCCGTCGATGCTCGTGATATAGAATTCGGTTCCGAACTGGCTTTCGATGGGCTGGCGGAACTGGGCAGGGATCTTGATGCGACCCTTTTCATCGACACGTGCGTTGGCGCTGCCTCTGAACACCGATTCGGGTCCACCTGGAGCGTGTTGATGGCCTCACCCTGACCCATTTGGCCCACTATACTCCCTAACTGCCCACAGCAGCCCATATTACGGTGTTTCACCGCTGTGTCAAGCGGTAAATGCGAGAGAACTCAAACAAATACGGACCTCCATCCACAAGATTTATGGTCGGTTTCACTTTCGCCCCTGTGTGTAGGAAACGGGTCGTCCGCGTCTCCTCCGTTGTCGTAGGGACGGCCGTGACTTTCGTTTCAACTTCGGCGGATTCTCATTGATGAGCGCATTGATCAGCGGCTAGCTTGAATTGAGTCCGGACTCCAAGGGCTTTCAAGCCGGACTCGACTCCTCTCCAACTTCGTTGCGAGCGAGATACTCATGAAGGCAGATCCATCCCTCGAACCGCCGGGGCCACGCACCGCCAGCGCAGGGTTCACGACCAGGGAGAGCGCATCCGGGGGGTCGAAGTGAGTCCGGGGGAGATCCTCGAGACGTACAGGGTCTTCGCGGTGGTCGGCCTCTCCCCTCGGCTGGGGCGGCCGTCGAACGGCGTGGCCTCGTTCCTCAAGTCGCAGGGCTACCGGATCATCCCCGTGAACCCGGCCTTCGAGTCGGTGCTCGGCGAGCGCTGCTACCCGGATCTGCTGTCGATCCCCGAGCCCGTGGATGTCGTCGACATCTTCCGCCGCTCCGAGCTGGTCCCCCCCGTGGTCGACCAGGCGATCCAGATCGGCGCGAAGGTCGTCTGGATGCAACTCGGCGTCATCCACGAGGAGGCCGCCGCGAAGGCGCGCGCCGCCGGCCTCGAGGTCGTGATGGATCGCTGCCCCGCGATCGAGATACGCCGCCTCACGAACGGATGAGGTTCACGTGCTCCGCGGCGCTCAGGGAACCAGGGCCGCGCAGGGGGGCGGCTCCGTGGACAGGTCGTTCGTCAGGCACACGGCGTCGGAGATCGCGAGCTCTTCTCCGCGGCCTATGACGATCGTATGCAGCCCCGCATCGAGGGAATGAGCGTACCGGCCGGAGCCACTGCTCACTTCGGCGCGGACCCACTCATAAGCACCGAGCTGCGACGGAAAGACCCTGTCAAGCGCTTTGCCGGCGAAGCCGACGCAGAGCGCGTCATTCGGGAAGTCGGGCCCCATCACTCGTACCCATAGATGGTAGTGGCCGGGCTGCTGTATATAGATGTAGGAAAGCGCGGTGGGCGTCGACCTGGCGCACGGCTGTGTCCCGATGCCCGCCCGCGGCCTCAAGGCGAATCCCGATGATGCATCGGGATCCTCCACGAGCTCCATCTCCAGCGCCCAGGCGCCCTGCTCCGTCTCCATGAAGTGCGTCTCGACTCCGCTGGCGCAGACATTCCCCTCATCCGTCTGGCCGTCGCAGTCATCGTCCACACCGTTGCAGGCCTCGACCGCTCCCGGGTGGATCCCACCATTGCCGTCGTCGCAATCGGGCCCGGGCGCGCAGTTGGCTCCATAGCCGTCCCCGTCGGCGTCGATGCAGGCGGCGGGGGCCATGCAGGTGCCACCGACGCAGCAGAGAGTCCCTGCGTCACCGGACGGCTCGAAGCTTCCCCCCGCGCACAGCTCGCTCGTAGCGCACACCGTCCCGCCAAGCTGCAGGCATGACGGCAGCCCGATGCCGGAGAGCTCGTACGCACCGGCGTCGCACGTCCCGTCGGCCGGGCTCCATGGACAGACGCCGATCGCGCCGAAGTTCTCGGGAAGCGAGCCCGGGAGTATCTGGTAGTAGGGCGCCGCAGGCGTGAGCTCGCCCATCAGCCTTCCAGTCCATAGCCATGCGGCTGGCGTGGGGGGAATCGAGGCGACGGGGTTCGGCGCACTGAAGTCGTTGTTTCCCTCAACGAGCGTGTTGCCCGCGAACGAGCTTCCGCGGGTGGGGATGACGACGTTGTGAAGCACGTTGTTCCCGATGACTGCGTTGCTGGGCCACGGATCCGGGGTGACCTGGTCGATCTCGAATCCATTGGCGTAGTTCATGAGGATGTTGTTCCTGAAGGTGCAGCCGTCGCACGACCTGGCGTCTCCGTTTCTGGCGAAGACCCCGGCCCTCGTGTCGGGCTGCGAGACGCCGTCGAGGACGTTGTTCGCGATGACGTGCAGCTCTTCGTCGTTGAAATCGTTCGCCCCCGCTTCCATCGCGGAGTCCTGCATGATGATCCCGGTGCCGTAGCCTCTCACGATGTTGCCCGAGACGGTGATCCTGTTGCCGTCCCTCAGGTACATGGCCCCGGAATCCGGCCGCTTGATGCCCGTGTTCTCGAAGTAGTTGTTCAGGATCCTGACGCCGTTGACCCTGTCGATGAACAGAGCCCGCAGGAAGAAGGTGTTGCCGAGGTCCGATGTCTGGAGGATGTGGTTGTTGGAAATCTCGCTGCCGTACTGGGTGGTTGGCGGAGGCGGTGACGTGTTGTGGAAGCTGATGGCGAGCGGCAGGTGGGTGTTGATGGAGTTGCCGCTGATCTTCAGCCTCTTCGCCGTGGTCCCGAAGTTCATGTCCGCCGCGAAGCAGCAGGCTGTGCCCGTCGGATCGCTTGCCGTGATGACGTTGTCGAGGATCTCCCCGTCATCGGAGCCCCGGTTCCACACGATCGTCCCGTAGTTCTCGATGCCGCACCCGTTGCAGAAGCGGCTCTGCGCGGTGAACCTCGTCATGGCGAAGCCGGCGATCGTGACGAAGTCCGTATCCACCACGTAGAAGGCGGCATCCAGCGGCTGCAGCGGGAAGAAGAGTCCGTCCAGAACGGGGGTTTCACCGGGAGCCGCCATGATCGTGAAGCGCCGGGCCGCGCTGCCGCCCGTCTTGCTCACGCCGACGAGGTGGACGAGCCTGCCGGTGCTGGGATCGGTCAGGCACGCGTTCGGGCTGCTCGGCCGGCACAAGCCCCACCCGCCGTAGGTCCCGGAGTGCACGAGAACGGTATCGCCGGCTGCCATGCAGTCCACGCCCTGCTGGATGGTCCTCAGTGCGTTGGCGGCGTCCGCCCCGCCCGAGCAGCCGGAGGTCACAGGGCCCTGGTCGTCCACGTGCCACTCTCTCGCCCACGCCGGCGCCGCGAGCGCAACGATGAGAAGGGCCGGCAGGGTCGTGACCAGGAGGCCTCGTCGTCCTCTCAGGAGTTGTGCCGGAGGCGACGTAGGTGCCGCGCGGGCGGGGGTAGGGGGCATCTGGATCGTCGGCATCCGTTGCTCACTCCACACCTCGCCCGGGGCTGCTGTGGCTCTCCTCGCTGCTGGTCGCCCGCGTGGGCCAGGTGAAAGAGTGCGCAGGCGCCCGTGTTCGATAAGCAATCTCCGTTCCCCGGCACCCGGGCGGAGGCAAGTCGTTGCTGTATCGGCATTAGCCGAGGGGGTCGAGCTGGAGGTGAGGGCATGCGTCGAGTCGGTTGTGTACCGGAATCCCGGACTTGGTCTCAAAAAGCGGACGCCCGGGCCGGCTCACGAGCCTCTGGGCGCCGCGCCCAGCTCGCCTGTCCGCCGCGCGTGCCGGCCGTAGACCCACTCGAAGACCGGCGAGGCCATGAGCGTGGTCACGATGGCCATGAGGACCATCATCGAAAAGAGCGGAGGCTGGATGATCCCGTGCTGAAGGCCGATGTTGAGGATGATCAGCTCCATCAATCCGCGCGCGTTCATGAGCGTGCCGACGGCCAGGGCGGTGCGGTTGTCCTCGCCGTTGAGCCGCGCGGCGAGCCAGCAGGCGCCGGCCTTGCCGAGGATCGCCGCGACCAGGATGACGAGCGCAAAGAGGAGCATCGGGAGGCTGTTGACCATGTCCAGCCGCGTATTGAGGCCGGAGAAAGTGAAGAACATGGGGAGCAGGAAGACGACGGCGAAGGGCTCGAGCTGACGGGTCAGCTCCCGGGTGACGAGCCCGCGCGGCATGGCCACGCCGAGGATGAAACCCCCGAATACGGCGTGGATGCCGATCGCATCCGTCGTCCACGCTCCGAGCGCGACGCACATGAGCGTGACGGCCAGCATGGACGGCGTGAACCTGCCCGCGCGCTCCGCGGCGGCACCCAGCCGCGTCAGGAGCCGGCGGCCCGCCGTGAGGACGAGCACCCCGTAGGCGATGCCTCCGGCGATGGCCTTGACGGCCACGAGGGCTCCGCCGCCAAAGCTGGCGAGGACGAGAGCGAGGACGCACCAAGCCGCCAAGTCGTCGATCGCGCCGGCCGCCAGCGCGAGCGTGCCCAGCGCCGTCCCGGTGAGGCCGCGCTCGTAGATGATCCGCGCCAGCATGGGGAAGGCCGTGATGGACATGGCCGCGCCCAGAAAGAGGATGGCTTCGGCGGCCGTCGCCCTCTCCGAGAAGAGGCCGGGCACCTTCACGAGCCAGAGGGCCAGGAGGGATCCCAGCGCGAAGGGCGCGAGCATCCCCGACAGGCTCACGGCCGCCGCGCTTCGGATGCGGCTGGCGAAGAGGCCGGTCTTGAACTCCGCGCCCACCAGGAACATGTAGAGGCCCACACCGAGCTGGGCCCCGACGTAGAGGATCTTGAGCGAGTCGGGCGGAAACAACCGCGCGTGAAGCCCGGGGAGGAAGAGTCCGAAGAGCGATGGCCCCAGGAGCACGCCGGCGATCATCTCGCCGACGACCTGCGGCTGGCCGAGCCGGCCCGCCAGGGCGCCGACCAGGCGGCAGGCCGCCAGGATGACGAACATCTGGAGGAAGAAAGCGACGGACAGCTCGGGGGCGGTCATGCGGCGCGTGCGGGCTCACTCATCTGGGTTGCTGGGGCGATGCCGTGCCGGCCGGGGAGGCATGCGGGTGCCGATCAAGCCCGAATGAAACCCTCGCCCTGGCCCATGAGGCCCTTCGGGTCGACGAAGACCTTGCGGCCGGGGTCGTCCACGATCCCGCCGATCCGCCAGGCCGGGATCTCCTTCGACGCGCAGACATCGATCGCCCGGCGGACGATCTCCTCTTCGCCGGGGACCACCACGCAGAACCCCACGCCCATGTTGAAGACGCGGAACATCTCGGCGTCCGGGATCCCCCCGAGGCGCTGGATCAACGTGAAGATCGCCGGCGGCTCGGGGAGCTTGTCGATCCGGAAGGAGTGCGGCGGCTCGATGCGCTTCAGGTTGAGGAGGCCGTCGCCGGTGATGTGAGCCAGCGCGTGGAGCGGGATCCCGGCAGCCTTCAGGGCGGCCACGACCTTCACGTAGATGCGCGTCGGCTCGAGGAGCTCCTCGCCCACGCTCCGGCCGAGGTCGGGATGGGGCTTCGCCGGGTCCAGCCCGGCCCCCTCGAAGAGGACCTTTCGGGCCAGCGACAGGCCGTTGCTGTGGATGCCCGTGCTGGCGAGGCCGATGATGGCGTCGCCCGGGCGCACGTCGCGGCCCGTATTGACCTCCGCGAGCGGGACGAGGCCGGCGCACATCCCGACGAGGTCCACGCCGGATCCCGGCTTGTGCCCGCGGATGACCTCCCTCATCTGGGATAGCTCGCCTCCCACGATGGCGACGTCGGCCTGCCGCGCCCCCTCGGCCAGCCCCTTCCCCAGGGCCTCGAGGATCTCGGGGCGGGACTCCTCAACGGCCAGGTAGTCGAGCATCGCGATGGGCTCCGCCCCGACGCAGATGACGTCGTTGACGTTCATCGCCACGCAGTCGATCCCCAGCGTGTCGTAGCGGCCGAGCATCTCCGCCACGAGCACCTTCGTCCCCACGCCGTCGGTCGATAGCGCGAGCCCGCGGCCATGGCCGATGTCCACGACGTTCGCGAAGTAGCCGATCGAAAGCGCGGGGCTCCCCGCCCGCCCCGCGCGCAGGGCGGAGGTGGGCGTCACATGCCGCAGGAGCGCCTCGAGCCCCGCCTCGTGGCTCGTCTTCACGCCGGATTCGGCGTAGGTGGGTGGTCTCTTGGGATCGTTCATCATGTGCACGGCACTTCACGAGAGATGGGATCAGGCCAGCGTACGCGGCGTGGGGTTGAGGGTACCTCAGACCGAGAGAGCTTTCCCGCGCGACGATCCCGATCCTCCCGCCGGCACTCATATCCAACAAGACAGAATCGGACGAGCCGGACGCTCGGGGGCGCCGATCTATTCGATGTTACAAATTGACCAGTTCGACGTCGGACGTATACATATGCGGCACCTGCCGTTTTCCGGGAATCCTTACGCTCTCACCCCGATGGCTTTCAGCACCACCTTCGCCACATTCGGCATCGTCGGCCTCCTCACGCTCGCCGGCGCCGCCCTCGATGGAGTGAGCGACCGGCGATGAGTCAGGTGGAGAAGAACAAGCGAGTTTCCGTGGGAATCTCAGCGGCGACGCTCGAGGGTGAGCCGCGCCGGGGGGTGGGAGAGGCACGGGGCACGATTCTCGTGGCCAGCGGAGATCCCGCCGAGGCCCGCGTCCTCGCGACGATCCTCTCGGCCGAAGGCTGGACGCCCCGCGTGGCCGCCGGCGCGGAGGAGGCGTTGCAGATCTTCACAGGGGCCCCGGAGAGCGGGGAGGATTCGTTGCGGCTGATCGTCCTGGGCCTGCCGCTCGCCGGATCTTCGGAGAGAATCCTCGCGGAGGCGGCCCGCGGTGCCCGAACGGGCGCCGTCGTTCCGATCCTGGCCTTGATCCCGGCCCGCGGGGAGGGAGAGAGGGACAGGGCGCTCGAAGCGGGCGCGGGCGAGATCCTCTCGCGCCCCTTCGAGGGCGCCGATCTCCTTGGGCGCGTCCGCAGCCTCGCGACGATCCACCGATTGCAGACCGAGGCCGAGGAGAGCCGCCGCACGAACAGGATCAACGAAGAGCGCCTGGCGGCGATACGCGCGGAGCGCGCGGCCTTCGGCCACAGGGTCTCCCACGATCTCGGCAATCCCCTCACGGGCATCCTCGGCCACGCCCAGATGCTCCAGATGAGATGCCCCGGAGCGCCCCCGGAGGTGGATCGGTACGCCGGTCGCATCCTGAAGGCTGCCCGGCAGATCCAGCAGATCCTGGCCGACGTGAGGGACCTGGGCCTGCTCGAGGAGGGTCAGATGTCGCTCCGCCCGGAGAACATCGACCTGCACGCGGCCATCACCTCGGTCGTCGAGGATTTCCGCGAAGCCGCGGCGGCCGACGGCATCGAAGTCGAGGTGGAACCCCGGCATCCGCCCGCCGGAGGCGGCGGGCCGATCGTCTGCGTGGATGCCGGGCTGCTCCTCCGCGTCGTGGGCAACTTCCTGGCGGATGCGGTCCGCCACACGCCGCCGGAGGGAACCGTCAGGGTCCACGTCTCCGCGCCTTGCGACGGGCGTGTGGAGGTCCACGTCTCCGACATCGCCGCGGCTGCGCGCGAAGCTTCCGACGATGCCTCCCACGCCGGTGACGTCATCTCCGCTGGACCGACCCGATCCCCCAGGCCCGAGCGCGGCCTCCGTCTCGCCTTCTGCCGCGCGGCTCTCGCGGTCCACGGCGGGCGCATGTGGGTCAAGCCGAACGCCGCGGGCGGAGACACGCTGGGGTTCCTGCTCCCCGTCGAGGGCGGGAACAGCGGCGAGCGCCCTGCGAGCTGAGGCAGCCCGCCTCCGGTGCCTTTCGTTGACACATCCGGAGTTCACCCGTAGTCTGGGGCCCGCCTCGAGGCCACCCGGACAGGCGCCCAACCGTTGATCGGAACCACCATCTCCCGCTACGAGCTCCTCGAGGCCAGGGGTGTCTGCGGACTTGGCGACAGCTACCTGGCCCGCGACACGATGGAGGGCCGGCTCGTCAACGTGCATCTGCTCCCCCGGGAGCTTTCCCGCGATCCCGAAGCCATCCAGCGCGCTTTGCACGAGGCCCGCAGCGTCTGCAAGCCGAGCCACCCCCACATCTGCACGGTTCACGACGCGGGACTTCACGATGGGGTGCCCTTCCTGGTGGCCGAGGTCACGGAAGGGAGGCCCCTGTCGGATCTCGTCTCCCAGGGGCCCCTGGATCTTCAAGTCCTCCTCGACTTCGGGGTGCAGATCGCCGACGCGCTCGGAACGGCCCACGCACGGGGCATCGCCCACGAGGCTCTCGATCCCCGGAGCGTCCTCGTCACGGAGGGCGATCAGATCAAGCTGATGGACTTCGGAACGGCGCGCATTGCAGGGAGGGCGACAGGAGGCGGGCCCGCCGGCGACCTCGCGGCCCTCGGCCGGATCCTGGAGGAGATGGCATGGGGAGCCTCGTCGTCCGCGACCAGGGAGGGCCCGCTTCCGCCGCTTCTGGAGCCGATCGTCCAGCGCGCGCTCGGAGCAGGCGGGAGAAGACCCTTCACGAGCGTCGCAGAGATGGCCGGGGAGCTCACCCGGGCCATGACGGAGGCCGGGCCGCGCTTCGTGCCTCCCCCGTTCGTTCCCCTGCCCATGAACGGGAAAAAGGAGAGCACCGGTCGCTCCCGCCGGGTGGCGCTGGCCGCAGCAGGCGTCCTTCTCGCGGGCGTGGCCATCGGGATCCTGACCTGCTCGTGAGGGGTGCGGCGCCTCGCCGCCCGGCCTCGCCGGCTCAGCCGGCCTTCTCGATCTCCTCGATGGTGGCCGCCGCCGTCCCGACCTTCCCGACGACGACGCCCGCGGCCCGGTTGGCGAGCAGCGCGGCATCCATCATGCTCGCGCCCGCCGCCAGCGCGAGGGTGAAGGTCGCGACGACGGTGTCGCCCGCTCCCGTGACGTCGTAGACCTCCCGTGCCGTCGCCGGGATCGATCGCGGCGCCGCCCCCCGCTCGCACAGGAGCATCCCCCTGTCCCCACGGGTCAGGAGCACGGCCCGGCAGCCCAGCTTCTCGAGGATCGCCTCGGCCGCCCGCCTCGCCTCCTCGTCCGTGCGGATCCGCATCCCAGTCATCTGGGAAGCTTCGTGCACGTTGGGAGTGATGGCGGTGATGGGCCGGTAGGCCTCGTAGAGAGCCGGCTTCGGATCGACGACGACGCGGAGACCTCGGCGGTCCGCCTCCGGCAGGAGCCCCTCCAGCAGAAGGCGCGTGACCGTTCCCTTCTCGTAGTCGGAGATGATCAAGCCCGCTGCCCCCTGGAGGGCCGTGCCGGCCGCCTCGAGGAGTCTCCGTTCCACGTCCTGCGACAGCGGCTCGTCGGTCTCCCTGTCGTACCGCACGACCTGCTGCCCGTGGGCCACGATGCGCGTCTTCTTGGTGGTCGGGCGGCCTTCGATCTCGAGGATGCCCGAGCGCGGCACTCCGAGGGCTTCGAGGGTGTCCACCGCGCGGCGGCCCGCCTCGTCCCTTCCGACCACTCCCACCGGAAAGGGATGCGCGCCGAGCGAGGCCAGGTTGGTCACGACATTCCCGGAGCCGCCCAGGTGGAACGACTCCCGGGTGACCCTGACGACGGGGACGGGCGCCTCCGGCGAGATGCGATCGACGCTGCCCCAGATGAAGTGGTCGAGCATGAGATCCCCGAGGACGAGGATCTTCAGGCCGCGGAAGGCGCGTGTGACCTGCGCGGGGCTCGTGGTGCTCGACATCATCTCGACATCATCTCGACATCATGGGGCCGGCAGGGAAACCGTCGTTGAGCCGATCACTTCGCGCTGCTTCCGGCGCCCGGGGGAACGATCGTGGCCCTGTCGATGATCATCACGGGGATCCCGTCGTGGATGGGGTAGACCCTGTAGCAGGTGTCGCACCTGAGGCCTCGATCGCTGTCGAGCTCGCGGATCGGGTCCTTGCACACGGGGCACACGAGGATCTCCAGCAGCTCGGGGTCGATCGGCAAGGCTCACCTCCAGGAAGTGAAGGCTACCGCCCTCCGTGAGGCCGGTCAACGCCCGCCCGCGCAGCCCTCGGCCGGGCGGTTGCCCGAGCAGCGGCGCCCCGTACAATAATGCCCGGTGACCTTGACGCCCCGTGCCGAGCCTCCCCGATCGATCCTCGTCATCCGCCTCGGTGCCGTGGGAGACGTCGTGCGCACGCTCCCCGCCGTCTCCTGCATGAGGCGCACATGGCCCTCCGCGACGATCGGCTGGGCGGTGGAGGAGCCGTCGCGGGAGATCCTCGAGGGGCATCCCGACATCGACCAGGTGCACGTGCTGGCGCGCAGGAGCCTGGGTCGCGTCCGACCGGTGGTCCGGCCCCTGCGCGGCGCCCTCCTGCTCCGCGACTACGCGGCCGGCCTGCGCAGAGGCTCGTGGGAGTGGGCGGTCGATCTTCAAGGGACCTTCAAGTCCGGCCTCGTCGCCCGCCTCAGCGGAGCGGGGAAGATTTTCGGATTCGGCCCCGGCCACTCGCGGGAGCTGGCCCACATGTTCTACACGGATCCACTCCTGCTGCCGCGGCGCCGCATGGGCCGGGTCGAGCGGGCCCTCGAATCGGCAGCCATCCTGGGCGCCGACGTCTCGGCCCCGAGGCGAGACCTCCCCGTTTGGTCCGAGGCTGCCGTGGCCGCGGCCCGCTTCCTCGAAGGGAGCGCGCCCGCGAGGCCGCGTATCCTCATCTCCCCGGGTACGAGCGAGGCTCAGTCCTTCAAGCGTTACCCGTGGCCTCTCTTCGCGTCGCTCGCGGACGAGCTGCTCGAGCGGACCGGAGGCAGCGTGATCTTCGCCTGGGGGCCCGGCGAGGAGTCCATCGTGGAGGCCATCCTGGGCTCCATGAAGCGCCCGGCCGTCGCCACTCCCCGCACGAGCCTCACGGAGCTGGCCGAGATGGCCAGGCGCTGCGACCTCTTCATCGGATCCGACACGGGTCCCCTGCATCTCGCGGCGGCCACCGGGATCCCCGTCGTCGCGCTCTACGGCCCTACCGATCCCATCGTCAACGCTCCCTGGAGCGAACGCCCCCAGCTCTCCTTCGCGGGCGACGTCGCCTGCTCCCCTTGCCGGAACCGTGGCTGCCAGAGCCAGGCCTGCCTGCGGCGGATCGATCCATCGAGGGTGGCCCGTGAGGCGGCTGATCTGTTGAAGCAGGCGGTGCGCTGAACGTGCCTTCCCCGCCGGCCCCCGCACAGGTGAAGCGGATCCTGGTCCGCTCGACGAACTGGATCGGGGACATCGTCATGATCTCGCCGGCTCTCGCCGCGCTGAGGCGGCGCTACCCGGAGGCGCGGATCGAGATCGTGGCCATACCTCGAGTAGCGCCCTGCCTGGAGGCCAACCCGGCCATCGACGAGGTGCTCCCCTTCGACAGGCGCGGGGCGGATCGGGGGGTCGGCGGCCTGCTCCGCCTCGCGCGGCGCCTTCGGGAGAGGCGGTATGACATGGCCGTGCTCTTCCAGAAGGCCGCGGGGGCCGCCCTGGCGGCGAGGCTGGCAGGCATCCCGATCCGCATCGGCCTCGACACCGATCGGCGAGGCTGGCTCCTGACCCACCCTGTACGCTTCACCGAGGCTCTGGCGCGCCGCCATCACCTCGAGATCTTCTCCGAGATCGCGAGAGCCGCGGGGTGCGACGCCGTGGCTGCGGAGCCCTTCTTCCCCGTGCTCCCGGTGGATCTCGAATGGGCCGATCGCTTCCTCGCAGTCCGAGGCGCCGGACGCTTCCGGCTTCTCGTGGCGCTCCACGGCGGCGCCTCGAAGGCGCCGCGGGCCTGGCATGCCGAGAGATTCGCTGAGGTCGCCGCGAGGATGGCCGCAGCGCACGATGCCGGCGTCGTCCTGCTGGGCGGCGCCGGCGACCGCGAGGCCACGAGCATCGTGGCGTCGCGCCTGGGTGACCGCGCCCTGGACGCCTGCGGCGAGAGCACCATCGGCCAGATGGCGGCTCTCATCTCGCGCTGCGCTGCTTTCCTGGGGAACGACAGCGGCCCCATGCACGTGGCGGGCGCCCTCGGCGTGCCCGTCGTCGCCATTTTCGGGCCCGGCGATCCCGACAGGACCGCGGCCTGGCCGGCGGCTCCGCCCACCGTGGGAGCGAGTAGATCCCCGGTCCTCGCTGTCAGCCGGCGTTACCCCTGCGCCCCATGCCGCCAGTCCTTCTTCAAGGAATGCTATCCATCGCCCTCGGGCAAGCCGATGTGCCTGGAGTCGATTGGCGTCGACGAGGTCGAAGCTCTCCTCGACGGCCTCCTGGTCAGCGGCGGCCGAGGAGGCTCCACCCGAGCCTGTGAATGAGCATGGCCGGGATGCCCCGGCGGATCGCCGCCAGCAGCTCACGGCGCTGGCGGCGGCGAGGAGCGGGCAGGGACGACAGGTACCCGCGCAGGAAAGCGGCGCCATCCCTGGCGCGGCGGGGATCCCGGCCGAGGTGCTTCTCGACGCTGCGGAGCAGCCGGACAAGATTCGCGGCCCTTCGCGGCATCTCCAGGGAGTGGCCCAGCGTCGAGAGGCCGATGTCGATGACGAACCCCGACCAGCCCTCTCCGCTTCGCTGGATCAGGACGTTGCCGATATTCAGATCAGCGTGGTCGAGGCCGAGGTCATGGGCTCTCGCCACCGCCAACCCTGCCGCCCGCAATGCCTGGCGCCTGGAGTCGATCGCAGCCCGCTTCCCCGATGGAAGAGGCGAGTCCTTCCTCCGGCGGCCCCGAGGATCCTCCGGTAGTCCGGGGAGCGTGTGAGCCGACATCAAATCACCGAGCCGGATCGCCCGGGGGATCAGCTCCGTGGCCAGCACGCCCACTTCCGCGCCGCTGTCGCGGAGTCCGGTGGCCCCGAAAGCGAGCCGTGACGTCGGAACGCCCCGCAGCCCTGCCTCCTCGAGGATCGTCATCTCCGCCAGCATCCGCGACGCGCCGTGGTAGCCCCCCCGCAGCCTGGCAGGAAGCCCTCCGCGCTTGAGGGCCTTGAGGACGAGGCTCGATCCGTCGCCGCAGTCCACTTCGAGCGTCGCGCCGCGGCCGCGAGGCGATCGGGATCCATCTCTCCCGTCCGTCCCTTCCTCCGGCTCGGCGAGAGCCTCGAGGAAGGACTCCACGGGCAGGGGCCCCAGGAAGGATCGGGCCATCTCGAGTTGATCCGGCCTCGCGACGATCTTCCAGGCTCCGGAGGCGCAGGTGCGGAAGCCCGCGAGGGGTCCGGGGAGTCCGGCCGTGGAGTAGCCCGAGGCCGGGTGGATGGTCATGCGCCGGCCTTCGTGAGCCTGTAGTAGAGCTGCTCGGTGGCGTCCAGCATCGCCCTCGTGGTGAATCGCTGGACACGAACGGCGCCCGCCCGGCCCATGCTGCGGCTCACCTCCGGATCGGCGAGCGCTCGGAGGATGGTCCTCGCCAGTGATTCAGCGCCCGTGCCCGGGACGAAGAGTCCCTGCTTGCCGTTCTCGATGATCTCGCGGATACCGGGCTGGTCGCAAACGACCACGGGAACCCCCGAGGCCATCGCCTCGACGAGCGAGAGGGGGAAGACCTCTTCGCCGCGGCCTGTGAAGGCGTAGACGTCGAAGGCTCGAAGCAGACGCGCGACATCATCGCGCCACCCCGCGAAGAGAACCCGATCCCCGAGGCCGGCGCTCCTCGCCCGGGACTCGAGGCCGGATCGCCGCGGGCCGTCTCCCACGATCACGATTCTCGCCCGAGGCCTCTGCCCGAGGATCGCCGGCGCCGCATCGATGAGATCTCCCACGCCTCGCTCCCTGTCGAAGATGGCGATGGTTCCGATCACCGCGTCGGAATCCGCCAGGCCGAGGAGCCGGCGCGCCTTCTCCCGCCCCTCGGCCTCGACCGCGTGCTCCTCGATGGGGATCCCGGGGTGGATCACCGCGAGCCGATCCTCGTCGAACCCTTCCCTCACCAGGGCCGACCAGACGGCCTCGGAGGCGACGTGGATGAAGCCTCCCTGCCGGTGATGCCGGCGCAGCGCCGGAGGCGCGCCCGGAGCGGATCCAGAAGGCCCACGCCAGGAAACCAGCACGCGGGATGGCGGGAGGACTCCGTTGCCGGAGACTCCGGCCAGGATGGGAGCCACCGCGCCGAGGGAGCGTGGATCGTCGAAGTGGATCAAGTCCCAGTCACCGCGCGACGCGAGGTGGCGTAGCCTCGAGCGCGACCACCACGTGAGCACTCCGCCGGGACCCGCTGGGAACGCCGGTTGCAGGGGGAAGATCGGAGCGCCAGCCTGGATCGATCTCCTCTCCAGCGGCGTTCCCCTCCTCAGCAGCCCGAGGACCCTGTGGCCGCGCCGGGCCAGGCCCGCCGTCAGCGCCGCCGATTGGACCTCGGCCCCTCCATTCCTGCCGCTCAGCGCGACATGGAGGATGCCGAGTCTCTTCACGGGGCGGAGGGCGGGGACGGCGGGGGGCTGCCGCCTTCAGAAGCGCCGGCGTCGGGGGGGCGCGGGTCCAAGCGGGATCCGGCATCGCCTGCCGCCGGCGCCGCGGCAGGAGAGTCGTTCCTCGCGGGCCGGAACAGCCATGAGATCCCGATACTGAAAATGTAAAGGAAGGTCATCGGGAGGCCCACCAGGATCATGGAGAGGACGTCCGGCGGTGTCACCCAGGCCGCGATGAACCACAGCCCGACCATCGCGTGGGGGAAGTAGTGCCAGAGGAAGGCGGGGGTCACGATCCCGATCCGCGTCAGGAAGAAGATCAGGACGGGCATCTCGAAGATGACCGCGCTCCCGAGGATGAGCTGCAGCTCGAAGCTGAGGAGCTCCTTGACGGTGATCACCGGCATGAACCCGCCCTCGTTCCCGACGTCGATGAAGTAGCGGCATGCGAAGGGCAGGATCACCTCGTAGGCGAAGGCGCCTCCGAGGATGAAGAAGAAGGTCGCACCCACCACGAAGGGGATCGCCCATTTCTTCTCCCTGCGATAGAGGCCGGGGGAGATAAAGAGCCAGAGCTGAAGCAGGACGAGGGGCGCCGAGATGAAGAGCCCGGCGAGGAGGCTGACTTTCAGGTAGAGGAGAAATGGATCCGCGAGGCCCGTGTAGGCCAGCCGAGTCCCCTCGGGGAGGGCTTCGCGAGCGGGGCGCACGACGAACTCGTAGATCGGGCCCGAGAAGGCGTAGGCGATGCTGAAGCCGAGGAGCACCGAGAGCGCCGCCTTGACGAGCCTGGAGCGGAGCTCCTCGAGGTGCTCGAGGATCGACATCCGGTTCGGATCACCGACCGTTCTGCTCCCGGGGCTCACTCGCTGGCTCCCCCGCCTCCCGCACAGTCCCCGGCGCCACCGCCCCGCCCGGCCCGGATCCTGCCGGTGCGGGCCCCGGGAGGCGAGCCGTCTCGATCTCGATGTCGGTGAAGAGCCGGCGCGCTTCGGTGTTGACCGCCCGTTTCAAATCCCCGGCCGCCCTCGTGACCTCCCCCAGATCGGCCTCCCGCTCCACGGCGCTCTTGACTTCCGACGCGACCTTCCGAAGCTCGACCATGCCGCGCGCCAGCAGGCGGCCCATCTCGGGAAGCCTCTTGGGTCCGAAGACGAGGAGCCCGATGCCCAGGAGGACGAGGATCTCGAATCCGCCGATTGATCCGAACATCCCGACTCCGGCGCGCGGACCTTGGGGTCGCTGCCGCGCGGTGTGTGGTGCGGATTAGCGCAACCTACAGAAATTACAGGAGATGCTAGCCCCGGACTCGAGGCCCTGTCAAGGAAACGGCTCTCGCTTTCATGGCGTGCCCCGGAGTCGGGTGGTATATTTCTGCGCTGCCCCCCCTCCCTGGCACTTCCCGGCACACTTTCAAGGAGGTTAGATGAAGCGGCGAGCTTTCGTCATCCTGGCTTCCTGCCTCCTGACGCTCGTGGCCTTCGCGGCCCGCCCCGGGGAACCCCTCCAGGCGACCACCAGCGAAGGGGATGACGCCCTCAAGACCTTCAACCAGGTGCTTGGCCTCGTCGAGGAGAACTACGTCGACGAGGTCGAGGCCAAGGACCTTGTCTATGGGGCCATCCGGGGGCTCCTGAACGAGCTCGATCCCCACTGCACCTTCCTCGACCCCGACTCCTACAAAGAGATGCAGGAGGAACAGCAGGGCTCCTTCTCCGGCCTCGGCATCGTGATTTCCCTGCGCGGGGAAGACAAGGAGCTCACGGTGATCAGCCCCATCGAGGGCACGCCCGCGTACCGCGCCGGGATTCGGGCCGGAGACGTCATCAGCCATATCGAGGGCGAGCCCACAGCCGGCATCGGGATGGACACCGCTCTCCAGAAGCTGCGCGGCCGGAAGGGGACGCAGGTCTCGATCACCATCAAGCGCGAGGGCGTCGCCGAGCCCTACGACCACACGCTCGTGCGCGACGACATCCCCACCGTCAGCATCCCCTACGCCTTCATGGTGCGGCCGACGGTCGGGTACATCCGGATCAAGAACTTCACGCAGACCACGGAGCGCGAGCTCGACGACAAGATCGCCGAGCTGAGGGCGCAGGGCATGGAGAGGCTGCTCCTGGATCTGCGCTGGAACCCGGGCGGGCTCCTCGATCAGGCCGTGAAGGTCTCCGACAGGTTCCTCCAGCCGCGCGACATGATCGTCTACACCAAGGGCCGGCTGCGCGGCACGTACCAGGAATACCGCTCGACGCGCCAGGCCGCGGCCGCGGCCCTTCCCGTCGTGGTGCTCGTCAACAAGGGCAGCGCCTCCGCTTCCGAAATCGTCGCGGGAGCCATCCAGGACCACGATCGCGGAATCATCGTGGGCGAGACGACCTGGGGCAAAGGCCTCGTGCAGACCGTGTACCGGCTCAGCCACAGCGCCGGAATCGCGCTCACGACGGCCAAGTACTACACGCCCTCGGGCCGCCTCATCCAGCGCGACTACAAGGAGAGCCTCGAGGACTACTACAGCGGCGAGGTGGTCGCTCCCGAAGATCAGCGCGAGACACGCTTCACCGACACGGGCAGGAAGGTCCTCGGTGGAGGCGGGATCACCCCTGACGTGGAGGTCTCACTCGACGAGGCCACTCGCCTCGAACAGGCCATCGATCGCCGCGGCTACTTCTTCGAGTTCGCCGTGCACTGGCTCGCGGGCCACAAGGCGCCGAGCAGCCTCGCCTTCGAAGCCGACGCGAGCGTGCTGGACGAGTTCCGAGCCTACCTGCGCGAGCGGAAGCTCGAGCACACCGATGAAGAGTGGCAGGAGAGCCGCGATTACATGAGCACCATGATCAAGGCCGAGCTCATCGGCGCCTCCTTCGACCTCCAGGAGCGCCAGAAGGTCATCGTGGACCACGACAAGCAGATCCTCAAGGCCCTCGAGGTTCTGCCGGCAGCAGAGCGCATGCCCATCACGGCCCTCAACATCGATGGACTGAAGCCAGCGCGTAACGACGGCACCGAGCCCAATCAGAAGGCCGGGGCACAGGTCCAGAACAAGGAACAGTAGCCTGCGGCAGATGCGTGCCGCAGGGCTCGCCCGAGATTGATCAGGAACGGAGCAGCGCAGATGAAGAGCGTCCTTCGCACCCCGACCAAGCTGGCCGGCCTGATCCTCATCACCATGGGGAGGAGCGAGTCGCACGACCCTCCCCTCCGCCTCCCATAGCCGCAGCCCGCTGACCCGCCGCCCCGACGCGCGCCCCCAGGCCGCGAGGAGCGGTTCACCTCCGATAAGCGCCCGCGCAGGGCCTCGAAGCTTTCGCGCGCGCGTGGAGGAGGGAAACCCCATTCCGGACCAGGAGGACTACGAGCCATGTCAGGCATGAACCCCAGCAGGGCCATGGAAACCCTGAAGCACTGGATGCTCGTCGACGGATTCGACGTGCTGATCGACTACAAGAAGAGCCTCGGCTGCACCATCGTCGACGCTCGTACCGGGAAGAGCTACCTGGACATGTTCTCCATGGTGGCCTCCAGCCCGCTGGGCATGAACCACCCCGCGCTGACCGAGCCGGCCTTCCGCGACAAGATCGGATGGGCGGCCATCCAGAACCCGAGCAACTCCGACATCTACAGCATCGAGACGGCCGAGCTCGTCGAGGCGCTCACCCGCCTCGGGGCCGGTCCTGACATGAAGCACGTCTTCTTCGTGGCGGGCGGCTCCCTGGCCGTCGAGAATGCTCTGAAAGTGGCCTTCGACTGGAAGGTCCAGAAGAACTTCGCGAAGGGATACACGGAAGAGAAGGGCTCCAAGGTGATCCACTTCACCGAGTGCTTCCACGGACGATCCGGGTACGCCCTGAGCCTCACGAACACCGACCCGGCCAAGACGAAGTGGTTCCCCAGGTTCGACTGGCCGAGGATCCCGAACCCGAAGATCACCTTCCCTCTCGCGGGAACCAATCTGGAAGCCGTCGAGAGAGCCGAGGCCGCGGCCCTCGATGCGATCCACAAGGCGGTCCATGAGAGCAAGGACGACATTGCAGCCCTCATCATCGAGCCCATCCAGGGCGAGGGAGGAGACAACCACTTCCGTGCGGAGTTCTTCCGGGAGCTGCGGCGGATCTGCGACGAGTCGGAGATCTTCCTCATCGTGGACGAGGTTCAGACGGGAATCGCGATGACCGGGAAGTTCTGGTGCTACCAGCACTTCGGCTTCGAGCCCGATGCCATCGCCTTCGGCAAGAAGAGCCAGGTCTGCGGGATCCTCGTCTCGAAGCGGGTGGACGAGGTGAAGAACAACTGCTTCTCCGCCTCTTCCCGGATCAACTCCACCTGGGGAGGCAACCTCGTGGACATGGTGCGGGCGACCCGGTACCTCGACGTCATCGATCGCGAGAACCTCGTCTCGAATGCGGCGACGATGGGCGGCTACGCCCTTCAGAGGCTCGAAGAGCTTCAGATTGAATACCCGGACGCACTGACGAACGCCCGCGGGCGCGGCTTCTTCCTCGCCATCGACCTCCTTGATCCCTCGGTGAGGCCCGAGCTTCTCAAGGGCTGCTTCTCGCGGGGGATGCTCGTCCTCCCGTCGGGGAGCCGCTCCGTCCGGCTGCGGCCTCCCCTGATCGCGGGGAAGGCCGACATCGATCGGGCCGCGGAGATCCTGGCGGGCGCAGTCCACGCCGTCGCCGCCGGGCACTCAACCGTCCGGGCCTGATCCCGGCGGAAACCGAGGGCACTGAAAGGTGCCCTCGGAGCGTCCTCTCATGACCGCAGGAGGCTGCGAGGATGCACTACGGGCGCACTTCCGTCGTGAAGCGCCAGCACGCGAACCGCTCGACCCGGCCCCTGACAATCCATAGACACCCGACGGCGACGGCAATCGTCAATCCTTGACGGCTGCGCGCTCCCACACATATTGGACCATCGCCGATAACCCATCCGGAGGTATGCCGCCCGCGATCGCTGCCCGGCACGATCGCGATGAGTTCCGTCGCCGGGAGATGGCTCCGGGAGGATGCCCGCCATGCTCGCAGAGGACAGCCGCTGGTCACGCCCGACAGATCGACGGAGCGCAGCTCTCCTGCTCCTTCTCGGGATCACCATCTCTCTGGTTGCGCCGCCATTGCCGGCTGTCGCCGATGCCTCCGGCCCTTCCGGCTCCAGGCCCGGGTCCCTTCGAGGCACCATCGTCGTCGGTTCCGAAATCGAACACCGCCGGGTGCACTTTCCGATCTATCCCGATCTGTCCCGCCAGGCGCCCGCAATGACGGCGCCGTCGCTGAAGGACGAGATCCGCAACGTCGTCGTCTACGTGGAGGGGGTGCCCTGGAAGCAGCCCCAGAGCGGCCCCCCGCCCCGCGCTCTCGTCATGAGGCAGGCCAACGAGACCTTCGAACCCCACATCCTCCCGGTCGTCGTCGGATCGAGCGTGGAGTTCCCCAACAGTGATCCCTTCTTCCACAACGTCTTTTCGCTCTCGACGGCGAGCGCCTTCGACCTCGGCCACTATCCCGCGGGCGCCACTCGTTCCGTGCTCTTCGACAAGCCGGGCCTGGTGAAGGTTTTCTGTCACCTCCACGCCGACATGAGCGGCGTGATCCTCGTGCTCGATAACCCCTTCTTCGCCATCCCGGACGAGAGCGGATCCTATCGAATCGACGGCATCCCTCCCGGTCAGTACCACGTCGTCGCCTGGCACGAGCGCGCACGGCGCGTCTCGCGTAACGTCAAGGTCGATGCGGCCTCCGAGACGGCGCTCGATTTCCAGATCCCCATCCACGACGAATCGGACTCGGAATAGAGCCGAAGGCGAGCCTTACCGTGCCAGGGATTGCCACCCGCTTTCTCTCCTGGGCCCGCCGGCACGGCTCCCGCCTCGGACTCCGCGTCCGCCTCGTGCTCTTCGGGACCCTCCTGGCAGGTGTGGTCATCCTTGCCGCTTTCCTCAGCGCGAGTCTTCAAGTTCGGGCCGATACCCGCCGCCTCCTCGCACAGGAGCTGAGCGAGAGCCAGCGCGTGGCCCTCGAGCAGAACGCCGGCAATCGCAGCGCTCTATTGAGAACGTCGGGGTTGATCACGAACAATTCGACCCTGCGCGCAGCGATCGAGACCTACAGGCTCGAGCTGCGCGAGGGGAGCGGCACACGGCCCGATCTCGTAGCGACCATTCAGCACGAGGTCACGAAGATCGCCGCGGCCCTGGGCAAGGACCTCCTGGTCGTGACGGACGACGAGGGCCTCATCCTTGCGGCGAGCGAGCGGAGCGGGCTCAGCGTCCTGCCTGGAGAGGACCTCGCGACGCAGCCTGTCGTCCGGTTCGCGCTCAACCAGGATGGGCCCGTTGGCGAGCAGAACTTCGCGGTACTGCACCTCGGGGGGATCCATTTCCAGGTGGCCTGCGTCCCCATTGTCCTGCAGGGCTACATCATCGGCACGCTGACCCAGGGGGATCGGCTCGAGGACACCTTTGTTTCAGGCATGCGGGATCTCCTTGGCGGAGAGATCGTCGTAACGATCGATGATATTCCCATCACATCGACGCTCGGACTCGAGGAGATGCCGGCGGGGAACCGCGGTGAGATGGCCGACCCCGCCGCGATCGGTGCTTCCGGGCCGCTGACCCGATGGATTCGCAACCAGGAGTACGTCACTGCGTCGGTCCCCCTGGGGCTCGACTCCCGGGGGCGGCCGGTCCTCCTCCACCTCCTCCATCCGCTGAGCAGCCGGCTCCAGGAGGCGAACCGATCGCTCTTCCTCGTGTTCCTCACCTGCGGGCTGGCCGCCGTGGCCCTCGCGGGAATCCTGGCCATCGGCGTTTCGCGCTCGATCCTGAGGCCGCTCCAGGAGTTCGTCAGTTTCATGCGCTCGGTGGGCGCGAGCGGAGATCCCACTCGCAGGTTCGTGGGAGAGCCGGGGAGCCCCGAAGTCGCCACGCTCAATGATGCCTACGATCAGATGATGGACTCGCTCGTGAGGACACGCGAGCAGCTCACCGGAGCGAGAGCGGACCTCGTCAAGCTCGACCGGCTCAAGGAAGCCGAGAAGATGGCCGCCCTCGGAAGGATGGTCTCCGGCGCCGCGCACGAGATCAACAACCCGCTCTCCGCCGTGATCGGGAACATCGAGCTGCTCCTGGGCCGCGAGCCGCTGGGGGACTACGGCAGGCAGCGGCTGGACAACGCCCTGAGGGAGGGGCGGCGCGTCGCGGCTCTCGTCCGCAACCTCCTGAAGCTCTCGAGGCGCAGTGACGAGGGGAGGCATGCGATCGACCTCAATCAGGTGATACGGGAGAGCCTCTCGGTATGCAGGCACGACTTCGCCGGCGCGGGGATCGCCGTCACGGAAGATCTTGCGGCCGAGGAGTTGCTCGTGATGGGCAACGAGCTCGAGCTCCAGCAGATCTTCCTGAACCTGTTTCGCAATGCCTACGACGCCATGCAGGAGACGGGGGCCCGCGGAGCCCTCGTGCTCAGGAGCCGGCGCCAGGGCCGGGAGATCCTCGCCAGCGTCGCTGACAGCGGTCCGGGCCTGCGCAACAAGGACCGCCTCTTCGAACCCTTCTTCACCACGAAGGAAATCGGCAAGGGAACCGGCCTCGGGCTGAGCATCTGTCTGGGCATTGCCGAGGCCCACGGGGGGCGCCTCGAGGCCGACAACCGCCCCGAGGGTGGCGCCGTTTTCTCATTGTCGCTGCCGCTCCACAGCGCCGCGATGATCTCTCCCGCCGCCGCCCCTGCAGCCGCCAGAGCCGTCCCGCCGCCTTCGCCGGGGCTCACCGGGGCCTCCGTCCTGGTGGTCGAAGACGAGCCCAGCGTGCTGGAGCTTCAGGTGGACCTCCTCGAGTCCATCGGCGCCAGGGTCACGGCCGCGCGCACGGGCGCCCAGGCGGTCCAGCTCCTCGAGTCACGCTCGTTCGATCTCGTCATCACGGATCTGAGGATGCCCGGAGGAACCTCCGGTCAGGATCTGTACAGGTGGGTGGAGAGGAACCGTCCCGCCGATACCTCGCGCGTCATTTTCGTCACGGGTGACACGATGGGAGAGGAGTCGCAGAGCTTTCTCTCCAGCTTGCGAAACCGATGCCTCGTCAAGCCGTTCGCGGTCGATGAATACACGTCGGCCGTGAAGGAGGTCCTCGATGAAGCGACCCAGCCAGCATGAAACGACAGATCTTCCGGGCGCCACCCAGCCGCTGCGGCGTATGGCGCCCCTCGCCCTCCTCCTGAGCTGCGCATTCGTATCCGTTGCGCCCGCCGAGATCGGCGACCACCTCCTCCTGCAGGGCCTCGCTGCCGGCCAGCTCCACGAGACCGACGACGATGCGTATCTCCTCAGCTCGAACAAGGGTGAGGCTGCCGGCGAGGCGGATCTGCTCCTCTGGCAGGCGCTGCAGTTCAGCCCCTCTCTCCACCTCTTCTCGATGGAGAACATGTCGGCGTTGTCGGAGGATGGCGGCGACTACAACGGAGAGCTGGAGCTCTTCCTGCTCCGATACTCCAGCCGCACTCAATCCCCCTTCACCCTGGAGGCCGGAAAGATCACCACGCCCATCGGGTCATTTCCAGAACGCAGGTTCGCCGACACGAACCCGCTCATCGGCGACCCTGCCACCTACCTCACGGACTACCCCTACGGGTTCGTCGCCTACGGCAGAGTCTCGACCTTCGACTACGCGGCTTCGGTCATGAGCCTCCCGCTCCGGAACGGAGCCTACTCCCTCGACGCCGACCACACTCCCCGTCCGGCCCTCGCCGCCGGCATCACCCCCGTCGTAGGGTTCAGGCTCGGGGCCTTCGCCACGCGCGGCCCCTACCTCAGCGACGAGATCAGCGACCTCCTCCCCCCGGGCTCACGGTGGCGCGACTTCGATCAGAACATTCTGGGATTCGAGTTTCATCTCACGCGAGGCTACCTGGTCCTCAATGGAGAGTTCGCTGCTTCCTCGTACGAGATCCCGACGCACTCGGCGACCGAGCACGGCCGGTCATGGTACCTGGAGGGACGCTATACCCTCACGCCCCGGCTCTTCACCGCCCTGCGCCTCGAGCAGAGCGACTATCCCTTCCTCCTCCCAATCAACATGTACTACTGGGTCGGGGAGCCCGTGACGCTCTACGACTACGAGGCAGGGATGGGATACCGCCTCACTCCCTGGACTCTCGTGAAGGTCTCCTATCGCGAGGAGATCTGGGACGTCGACGACTCGGTCAAGCAGTACTACCCGGAAGGGTACGCGGTCGCCGTGCAGCTCTCGCAGAGGTTCGACGTCCTCTCCTGGTTCGACCGGAACCGCTGAGCCGCGCCCCGAGAGCCGCTGCGTCCCTCGGCCGGATCGGGTTCGAGCCCCGAATGGTTGCCATGCTCCGAGGGGCCGAGGGCGCGGGCAGGGTCCCGCCTTGCGGGTGACCACGGGGTGCTGCGCACGGACTCGGCCCCAGCCGCTGGCCCGTCCGGCGCGGCGCTGTTGACACCCGGGAAGCCACAAGAGTAGCCTCCGTCGTCCCATTGCAAGGATCAGCAGCCCGTCCAGGCCATCGCTCGGCGCCGAGCCATGACCCTGACAGGCGCCCAGACTCGCTCGGGGAGCGCCCGATGTCCGAGAAGAAACAGAAGCTGCGGGAGTTCATCGAGAAGTACTGCCTGATCCGCGGGGAGGACTTCAAGCTCGCCTCGGGCGGGAGCTCCAATTTCTACGTGGACTGCCGGATCGCTCTCATGGATCCCCGGAGCCTCCCCCTGATCGCCGATCTGGTCTTCGAGCAGATCACGGCCGTCAGCGATCCCCCGATAGCGCTCGGGGGAACCGTGGTCGGAGCGGTTCCCATCACGGCCGCGGTCGTCCAGCTGAGCGTCTCGAGAGGGTGGACGCTCGCGGGGTTCATGGTGCGGAAGGAAGTCAAGCAGCACGGCACGCAGAAGAAGATCGAGAATGCCCCGGGCAAAGGTGCCCGGGTGGCGATCGTCGAGGACGTCATCACGTCCGGCGGGTCCACGATCGCTGCCATCGACGCGGCCGAGGAGGCAGGCCTCATCGTGACGATGGTCATCCCCGTGGTGGATCGCGGGGAGGGTGGCGCCGCGGCCATCCGCAAGCGCCTGCCGCACGCGGTCTATGCACCGCTGCTCCGCTTCTCCGACTTCGAGTCACTCACCCCCACCCAGATCCGCCCCACCGAGCCCGCCTGAGCCCTCGGGGATTCCCCCCGGCCGAGATACGTCGGCGCAGTCCAGCCGCCGGAGGACGGGCGCCGGGTGCTCGATACATCACCCTCTCGGCGGCGACTCCGATTCGCGGCCCCTCTGTCAGAGCCGCGCGATATCCGCGAGCTTCTCGTGGTGCGTCCGCCTGTGGAAGCGCCTGAGCTCGCGAGGCCGATCCGCCGCGGGCAGCGAGTGCAGCGAGTCGAGATACCGGACGGACAGCGAAGCCGCATCGCGGTAGCGGGCCTGGACCTCCGGGTCGTCCTCCCTGAACTCGATCTTGTCGAAGAGGTGGTGGCGGATCCAGGAGCTTTCGTCCTCCTGAAGCCTGCTCTTCCCGCTCATCCTGGCGACGAAGAGCCTCATGACGAGCTCCTTGGTGACGTTCGCATGCAGCTCGAGCTCGAGAAGGGAGATCTCGGCGCCTGCCCGGTGCCGGTCTGCGATGGTCAGGAGATGATCGAGCTCCTCGACCAGCGTGGCGAAGTCGTCCACGTTTCTCTCGGAGAGGCTTCGCGCGGGATCGTGCCGCTCGAGGTTGTCGATCAGGCGATCCGGGTAGTAGAGACAGATCTTCAGTCCGCCTCCCTCCTCTCGGAGCAGCGTGCGAGCCCCGACGGGATCGCCGGCGGCGGCGCGGAGGCTCTCCGCGGCGATGCAGGGGGCGGCCCCGTGGCCCTCCGCTGCGAGTGGATGGTCGAGGCGCGCCGGGGCTCGATGCCCTGGCCCGGAAGGACTCCGGCAGCCCGATCCGATCCGCCGGGCCACTTCCCGCCCATCGTAGAGGCGCGTGTAGCCCTCGTCGCCGATGATGAACGGCGAAATATCCCGGATGCCGGTCTCGAGATCGTAGGTCCTCTCGATGATCCGCTCGAGCTGGTGCAGGAGGGAGAGCCTCCCTCCGCCGCTCACTGCACCATCTCCGCCGGCTCGTAGACGAACTCGCCGTCTCTCCAGTCGATCTCCAGCGTGTCGTAGGTGACCATCGCCCGCGTCTGCTCGAGGATCTGATTCACGGCCGAAGGGTCCAGCGCCCGCTTTCCGTCCCGGACTTCACGCAGGTACCCGAGGAGATCCTGGGTCTCGCGCGGGCTGCGCAGTTCGTCCCGCTTCAGCCGCTTGCTGACCTCGACGTTGCAGACCTGGTTGATCATCCTCGCCAGGGGGCGGGCGCCGAACTCGGGATCGTAGCCGGCCCGGATCAGCTCCTCGCGTGCCCGGGGAGTCACGATGAGCGTGATCCCCTGGACGTCCCTGTACCGCGAGGCGACCTTCGTGAACTCCAGGTCGAAGATGCGCTGAACCGACCCGAGCGTCAGCGGGCGGAAGCGGATGATGCTCGTGCGGTTCACGAACTCGGGAGACAGCGTCTTCTTGAGGTCTCCGAGAACTTCGCGGTACTTGAACTCCTCTCGCGCCGCGTTGTCGGCGAAGCCGATCGGAGCCGTGTTCGCCTGCAGCCTCGAGTAGCCGATGTTCGACGTGTAGAAGAAGATGGTGTTCACGAAGTGCAGCGTTGCCCCCCGGTTGTCCATCGTGCTGCCACGATCCATCAGCCCGAGGAAGAACTTCCTGAGCTGCGAGTGGGCCTTCTCCACCTCGTCCACGAGGACGACCGACAGGGGCGCCTCCGACGCCCGCTTGTAGAACTCGGTCAGGATGCCCTCCTCGTCGCTGCGGATGAACCCGCGTGTCGCCCCCTTCAGCTCGTTGATGTCGGAGGGGTAGGTGTACTGGGGGCCTTCGATCAGGAGGAGCGGCACCTCCAGATCCCAGCGGCTCTCGAGCACCTTGACGAAGCTCTCCACGAGGTAGTTCTTGCCGACTCCCGTGGGGCCGACGAGGAAGAACGACGCCGGCCGGTTCAGGGCCTGCGTCCCGGTCGCGTAGAGGGACAGCTCGTCGCAGAGCGCCGTCACCGCGTCCTGCTGGTCCACGACGACACGATTGAGGTTCTCCTGGAGGACGGGAACGTCGAGATTCGCGAAGAGCACGAGCCGTTCGTAGAGGGAGATGAGGTCCTTCCTCGGGAGCTTCTCGATCCCGGGCAGACTGGGACGCGAAGCCCGGAGGCGCCGATCCGCTGCGCGGCGCGAAGCACCTTCCTTCGTCCTGCGCTTCCGCTCCGCGGCCGGCGGGGGCGTCTCCAGGTGGGTCCCGCTCGAGCCGGCAGCATCCAGACCCTCGGGGAAGGTGCCCGGCGGCGGCGGGGCCGCTGCCGGGGGAAGAGGCGCGACGGTGCTCCCTCCCAGCAGCGCCTCGCCCGGATCGAAGAGGTGAAGGCTGCGGAGGAGGTCCGCGTAGGTCAGGAAGCGGTCCCCGCACTGGCGGAGGAAGATCACCTCCTCCTCGATGGGCATGGGGCCGAGCCGGTTCCGGATGAAGTACTCGCGCAGCCTGCGATCCTCGGCGAGGTGCTCGAGGATCTCCGAGGAGAGGCAGTAGCAGCGGATCCCGAGGGCCTTGAGATCCAGGCCCTGGTATTCCTGCCGGCCGAAGAGGCCCACGTCGTAGAGGCACTTGTCCCCGATGACGCGGACGTCGTCCGGGATGCGGCGCATGTGGGCCAGCGTGTCCGTCGCCAGATCCTCGTCCTGCCGCTCCGGGTCGGTGAAGCCCTGGATCATGCCGACAGGGTCGGAGCCCATGATCTGGTCGAGGCGGTGCTGGGCGTAGAGATCGTTGAGGAGGAGGGTGTGGTTCGTGACGACGTCGACCAGGTGGTCCAGCTCTATCTGATCGATCCGGGTCTTGGGCTTGAGCTTTCCGGCAGCCTCCCGGATCCGCACCATCACGCCTTGCCGGTCGGGAAGGTCCAGCCTCGGGGTCTCCGACATGAGCCTCTGCCTCTCCCCGCCAGCCGCCGCCCCGGATTCGCGGCCCGACGGGGAATCCACCGGGGACAACCAATATACGCGCCACCCCCCTTCCCGGCAATGAACGCGGCATCGGGTGTGAGGCCGTAACCCTCCTGTTATCAAATAATTATAACTGGCGTGATTGTCGGCCCGCGACTCTGACTCACCCTCCTCCATGGGCCGGTCGGACCATGAGTCACCGATGAGAAGGCGCGGATCTCGGATCGTCTGTTGACAAGTGGCCAGGTGCCCGGCTATCTTTGGCACTCGTCTAGCCAGAGTGCTAACAGAGTCCCGCTAACACCCCAAGAATCAACACCATAACGTAACAGGAGGTTCGGCCATGAAGGTGAAGCCTCTGCACGACCGCGTCCTCGTGAAGCGGATCGAGGCCCAGGAGAAGGCGAAGGGCGGAATCATCATCCCCGACACCGCCAAAGAGAAGCCGATGGAGGGGAAGGTGATCGCGGTGGGAGCCGGCAAGCTCGATGACGCCGGCAAGCGGATCGCCATGGAAGTCAAGGTCGGGAACAAGGTGCTGTTCGGCAAGTACGCCGGCACCGAGATCAAGATCGACAACGAAGAGCACATCATCCTGCGCGAGGAAGAGATCCTCGGCATCATCGACTAACCAGGAGGACGCGTTTCCATGCCTGCGAAGCACATCAGTTACGCCGAAGACTGCCGTGGAGCGATCCTCCGCGGCGTGAACAAGCTGGCCGATGCGGTCAAGGTCACCCTTGGCCCGAAGGGCCGCAACGTCCTGCTCGAGAAGAAGTTCGGATCTCCCACGAGCACCAAGGACGGCGTCACCGTCGCCAAGGAGATCGAGCTGGAGGACCCCAAGGAGAACATGGGGGCCCAGATCGTCCGTGAGGTCGCCAGCAAGACCTCCGACGTCGCCGGAGACGGGACCACGACGGCCACCGTCCTCGCCCAGGCCATCCTGCGCGAGGGGCTCAAGTCCGTCACGGCGGGCGCCAACCCGATGGACCTCAAGAAGGGCATCGAGCTGGCGGTCGCGAAGGCCACCGAGGAGATCAAGAAGCTCTCCCAGAAGGTCTCGGGCAAGGCCATCGCCCAGGTGGGCACCATCTCCGCGAACAACGACACGGAGATCGGCGAGATCATCGCGAAGGCCATGGAAAAGGTGGGCAAGGACGGCGTCATCACCGTCGAGGAAGCCCGCTCCATGGACACGTCCCTCGAGGTCGTCGAGGG
>CAZMRF010000013.1:0-85910 GCA_964568735.1 uncultured Acidobacteriota bacterium | reverse complement strand
GTCAGGCCGTCCTGCTTCTCCTGGCGCGCCCTCCAGGTCTCGTAGATCGCCTTCGACTGCGGATCGTTGTTCGATCCGTTCATCATCACGAGCTTGCCCTCGTAGCCGCTGCGCGAGAGCAGGTCGAAAAGGTACTGCTGGGTCCGGCGCGATTCGGTGAAGAGGACGGCTTTCCGCTGCGCCCCCACTTATTGGGCCTTGTCGAAGGCGATCTTCAGGGCGGGGATCAGGGCCTCTCCTTTGGCGTTCACCGAGATGCGCTTGGCGCCCTCCACGAACCGCCGCAGGTCGGCGATCTCGCTCTTGAGTCGTTCCGGGTCGATGCGCTGAGGCTCCTCGGCGGGCTTCTCCTCCTCGGACTCCTCGGCCTCTTCCTGCTCTTCCAATTCGTCCTGGAGTTCATCGACGCACTCGAGGTCCTCGTCATCGAGCAGGTTCTCCGGGTTGGAGGACATGGCCTCCAGCCGCATGGCCAACCGCTCCAGCGTGGCGGCGATGGCGAACGTGGAGGAGGCGAGGAGTTTCCGCAGGACCAGCGTGATCAGCGTGCGCTGGCTCGCGGGCAGGGCGATGAGCTGATCCCGCTGGAGGTAGGAGGAGATGGCCTCGTAGAGCTCGTGCTCCGCGTCGCTCGGCAGGAAGTCCTGGGTGATCGGGATGCGCCGGGTGAACGGAATGTACTCCACGACCTGCTTCCGCAGGGTCCGGGCGCAGATGGGCTGCAGGCGGGTGCGAAGCTCGGCGTTCCGCTCGCGCTCGTCCGTCGCCCGGACGAACCGATCGCGGAAGGAGGTCGCGTCCCCGAAGAGATGGTCGTCGATGACGCTGGCCAAGCCGTAGAGCTCCATGAGCGAGTTCTGGAGAGGCGTGGCCGTCAGGAGGAGCTTGGGCGAACTCCCCACGGCGTCCCCTATGTTGCGGGCCAGCTTGCTCGCCTTCTTGTAGACGTTCCGCAGCCGGTGCGCCTCGTCGATGACCACGAGGTCCCAGGGGACGCGGCGAATCTCGTTCCCCTTCGCGGACGCGAAGTGGTAGGAGCAGATCACCAGCCTGTCGGTGGAATCGAACGGGTTGGAGATGCCTTCCTCCACCAGGGCGTTGAACACCCGCGAATCGAGCACCCGCGTGGGCAGGTAGAACTTGGTCTCCAGCTCCTGCTGCCACTGCTTGCGGAGCGTCGCGGGCACGATGACGAGGATGCGGCGCTTGCGCTCGGCCCAGCGCTGGGAGATCACGATCCCCGCCTCAATCGTCTTCCCCAGCCCGACCTCGTCGGCCAGGATCACGCCCCTCGTGAGCGGCGAGCGGATGGCGAATAGCGCCGCGTCCACCTGGTGCGGGTTCAGATCGACACGGGATCCTGCGATGGAGCGAGTGAGAGCCTCGATGCTCCCCGTCGCTCCGCGAAGGGTGAGGGCGTGAGCCCGATACTTGGCGTGGAAGAACGTCGTCACGTCATTCTGCTGGGACCTGGACAATCGGCGGCAATCTGTCACGGCCGCCGTTGGTTTCATACGGTGTTAGGCAGGGAAAATCCAACTGCCTCGGAACACACGCGAGCAGTCTACCGCGCGAGTAGCGAAAGGACCGTAACTGGAGCCGCCAGCTCAGACTCCGCGAAGCTGCCGGAGGAGCCGGCTCGTCGAGTGGCCCCCCTTCAGGCGGACGCGAACGACGCGCCCACCCCGGGACTCGACCTCCTCACGGCCCACGATCTCTCCGCGCTTCCAGTCGGAGCCCTTGACCAGGACGTCGGGCCCGAGCAGGCGGATCGTCGTGAGCGGCGTGGCCTCCCCGAAGATGGTGACGTAGTCGACGCATTCGAGCGCCGCGAGCATCCGTGCTCGGCTCTTCTGGGGCAGGAGCGGCCGGCCGGCCCCCTTGAGCCTGCGGACCGATCGATCGCTGTTGAGGCCCACCACGAGGATGTCCCCCTTCCTGCGAGCCTCCTCGAGGAGGGAGATATGGCCCGGGTGGAGAAGGTCAAAGCAGCCGTTGGCAAAAACGATCCGCCGGCCTGCCTTGTGGAGCCTTCTCCCGAGTTTTCCGAGGAGGCGTCGGCTCAGGATCTTCGATGCAGCGGCGCGGACGCCGCGCTCCCCTGTCGCGATCGGCCGCCCTCTCCCCTTGCGGTCTGCGGGCTTCCCTTCTCCGGATCCTCGGGCGTCAGGGATCGATGTCATAGAGGCCCTGCCGTTCCCATCGGACGACCCGGATGATGTCCCTGAGCATCAGGATGGGGGCGCTCACCATGCCGACCTTGGATCCGGGCGCATTCCGCCAGGTCACGGGAACCTCGTCGATGGGAATCCCGTGGCGGCGCGCCACATAGAGGAGCTCGACGTCATAGGCGAATCCATCAATCCTCGCCTTCTGAAATATTGGTTTGGTAAGAGACAGAGTCATGAGCTTGAAGCCGCATTGGGTGTCTCTGTAAGGCAAATTTGTTATGGCTCTAACCAGAATATTAAAAACGCGTCCCATGCCCTCCCGGATGGCGTTCTGCCGGATCTCGACGTTGGAGGTATCGAGCCCCCGTGATCCGATGACGATCCCCCCACCCAGGGCCCTCAGCCTTTGGAGGAGGTTGTGGGCATCGTTCAGCGGCGTGGAAAGGTCGGTATCGGAGAGAAGGACGTTTTCACCTCTCGCCTCGAGGACCCCCCTCCGGATGCTGTAGCCCTTCCCACGGTTGATCTTGTTGACGAGCACCGTGACGCCGGACCGGCGGGCGGCGAAGTCGCAGGCAATCGAGGAGGTTCCGTCACGGCTGCCGTCGTCGACGATGATCGTCTCGGCGCCGCCGGGCCACGCAGCCATGAATTCGGCCACCTCGCCGAGCGAGGCGCTCAGCCGCCTTTCCTCGTTGTAGGCGGGTATGACGATCGAGAGCGCTGGAGCAGGGTCCAGGCTCACTGCCGGCCCGCGACCGCGATACGACCCATGGCCCGAGCCAGCGCGGCCATCGCCCGTGCGTGGTCGATGTCGGGGCCACCCTTCTCGATGCGCTCGCGAGCGCGCTTGTGGGCGGCATTCGCCCGCTCCCGGTCGATCTCGTCGGCCAGCTCGCCCACGTCGGCCAGGACGCTGACCTTCCCCGGCAGGACCTCGGCGAAGCCCCAGGCGATGAAGGCGTACTGCCACCGCTGGGCCTGCTTGAAGGAGAGCTCCCCGACCTTCAGCGAAGTCAGCAGGGGGGCGTGCCCGGGAAGGACCCCCAGGTATCCCTCACCGCCGGGGAGGACGAGCTCCTCGACTTCCTCCTCGAAGATCTTCCTGTCCGGAGTGAGGATGCTTAGTAGAACTTTGTCGGCCACGTTTGCTCCATGCCTCGCCGCCAGGCCTCCTAGGCGGCATCCCTCATCTTCTCGGCCTGCTGGCGGGCCTCCTCGATGGTGCCGACCATGTAGAAGGCCTGCTCGGGCAGGTCGTCGTGCTTCCCGTCGACGATCTCGCGGAAGCCGCGGATCGTGTCCTTGATCTCCACGTAGCGCCCCTGGAGTCCGGTGAACTGCTCGGCGACGAAGAAGGGCTGGGACAGGAAGCGTTGGATCCGGCGCGCGCGGGCGACGCTGATCTTGTCTTCTTCGGAGAGCTCGTCCATTCCGAGGATGGCGATGATGTCCTGGAGGTCCTTGTAGCGCTGGAGGACCATCTGGACCGCCCGTGCCGTGTTGTAGTGCTCAGCGCCGAGGATGCGCGGATCCATGATGCGGGAGGTCGAAGCGAGAGGGTCCACGGCGGGGTAGATCCCCAGCTCCGCGATCTGCCGCGAGAGGTTCGTGTTGGCGTCGAGGTGGGCGAAGGTCGTCGCGGGGGCCGGGTCGGTGTAGTCGTCCGCGGGGACGTAGATGGCCTGCACGGACGTGATCGACCCCTTCAGAGTGGAGGTGATCCTCTCCTGGAGCTCCCCCATCTCGGACGCGAGCGTCGGCTGGTAGCCCACGGCCGACGGCATGCGGCCGAGCAGCGCCGACACTTCGGAGCCCGGCTGCGTGAAGCGAAAGATGTTGTCGATGAAGAGCAGGACGTCGCGCCCCTCGATGTCGCGGAAGTACTCGGCCATCGTGAGACCGCTGAGGCCGACGCGCAGCCTGGCGCCCGGCGGCTCGGTCATCTGGCCGTAGATGAGGGCGCTGTTCTTGAGGACCCCCGACTCCTTCATCTCCAGCCACAGGTCGTTGCCCTCGCGCGTTCGCTCGCCGACGCCGGAGAAGACGCTGACCCCGCTGTGCTTCGTGGCGACGTTGTGGATCAACTCCATGATGAGAACGGTCTTGCCGACTCCCGCCCCGCCGAAGAGGCCGATCTTCCCCCCCTTCATGAAGGGCTGCAGGAGGTCGACGACCTTGAGGCCGGTCTCGAACATCTCGACCTTGGTGTTCTGCTCATCCAGCCGCGGCGCCTCCCGGTGGATCGGAAGCCGGTGCTCGCTGTCGATGGGTCCCATCTTGTCCACGGGCTTGCCCAGGACGTTCATGACCCTGCCGAGGGCCTTCGGGCCCACGGGGATGGTGATGGGGCCGCCGAGATCCTCGGCCTTCATGCCGCGCTGCATGCCGTCCGTGGGCTCCATCGCGATGGTCCTGACCCGCCCCTCACCGAGGTGCTGCTGGACCTCGACCGTCACGTCGATATCCACGGAGCCCTTGCCCGCCGTGTTCTGGATGTGAACGGCGTTGTGGATGGGGGGAAGATGCCCGGCGGCGAACTCGAGGTCCACGACGGGCCCGATGACCTGAATGACTCGACCGATGGCTCCCATGACTCCCCCCCCTAAACGGCGGTCTGCGCCTGCGCGCCGCTGACCACCTCGATGATCTCGCTGGTGATGGCCGCCTGTCTCACACGGTTCATGTTGAGCGTAAGCTGCTGGATCAGCTCGCCCGCGTTGCGCGTCGCGGTTTCCATCGCCGACATGCGCGCCGCAAGCTCGGCCGCCGTCGACTCGAGCAGCGCCCGCAGGGTCTTGTACTCGAGGTGCCTCGGAAGAAGCGTCTCGAAGAGCGACCTCGCATCGGGCTCGTAGATGTAGTCCTGGAGCTGCTCTTTCGGCTCCACGCGCTCGATGGGGAGCAGCTTCTCGACGACGACGCGCTGCTGGATGATGGACTTGAACTCGTTGTGGACGAGGTAGACCGCGTCCAGCTCGCCGCTGATGAAACGCTCCGAGACGTGCGCAGCGATGCGGGCCGCGTGCGCGTACTCGATCTTGCGGAAAATGTCCACGTAGCGGCCGGAGATCGGGTAGTCGAGCTTCTTGAAGTGGTCGACCGCCTTCTTGCCCACGAGGTGGAGCGACCGGACCCTGTCCCCTTCCTCCCGAAGGAACTGCGTCGCCCTCTTGATGATGTTCGTGTTGAACCCGCCGCAGAATCCCTTGTCGGCGGCGATGACGACGAGCTCGACGCGGTTTTCCTCCCTGGCGCTCAGCAGGGGGTGATGCTCGGGGCTGGTCCGGCTGGCGAGCGAGGAGAGCACCTCGTTCATCCGCTGGGCGTAGGGACGCGTCGCGAGAATCCTGTCCTGGGCCTTCCGCAGGCGGGCGGCGGCCACGATCTTCATGGCGCGCGTGACCTGCTGCGTATTCCTGACGCTGCGGATCCTGCGCCGTATGTCGCGAAGATTGGGCACGTGCCGGCTCTCAGGCGGCAGTGGCCGCGTGCTGCTCCTTGAAGGCCTTCAGGGAGTCGTTGAGCTGCTGCTTGAGCTGATCGTCGAGTGTTTTCTTTTCACGGATGGCGGCGAGGATTCCCGGAGCCTGAGTGTCCAGGTAGCGGTAGAGGGCCGCCTCGAAGTCCTTCGCGCCCGAGACGGGTACGGTGTCCAGGAACCTGTTGGTGGCGGCGTAGATGATGCAGATCTGCTTCTCGACGGGAAGCGGATCGTACTGCGGCTGCTTGAGGATCTCGACAAGCCGCTCCCCGCGGTTGAGCATGGCCTGCGTGGCCTTGTCCAGGTCCGATCCGAACTGGGCGAAGGCCGCCATCTCCCTGTACTGCGCCAGCTCGAGGCGGAGCGTTCCGGCCACCTGCTTCATCGCCTTGATCTGGGCGTTGCCACCCACGCGGCTCACCGAGAGGCCCACGTTCACCGCGGGGCGGACGCCCGCGTAGAAGAGGTCGGCTTCCAGGAAGATCTGCCCGTCGGTGATGGAGATGACGTTCGTGGGGATGTAGGTCGAGATGTCGCCTGCCTGGGTCTCGATGATGGGCAGCGCTGTGAGGCTTCCGCCGCCGAGCTCCGGGCTGAGCTTGGCCGCGCGCTCCAGGAGCCGCGAGTGCAGGTAGAAGACGTCTCCGGGGTAGGCCTCGCGCCCGGGCGGCCGCCTCAGGAGGAGCGAGATCTCGCGATAGGCCGCCGCGTGCTTCGAGAGGTCGTCGTAAACGCACAGGGCATGGCCGCCGTTGTCGCGGAAGTACTCCCCCATCGCGCAGCCCGCGTACGGCGCGAGGTACTGCAGGGGAGCCGGAGCCGCGGCCGCGGCGACGACCACCACGCTGTGGCTCATCGCTCCGTGCTCCTCCAGGCGCTTGATGACCTGGGCGATCGTGGACTGCTTCTGGCCGATCGCCACGTAGATGGAGATGACCCCGGTCTCCTTCTGATTGATGATCGCGTCGATGGCCAGCGCCGTCTTTCCCGTCTGGCGGTCTCCGATGATCAGCTCGCGCTGTCCCCTGCCGATGGGGATCATCCCGTCGATCGCCTTGAGCCCTGTCTGGAGGGGCTCCTTCACCGGGGTCCGATCCACGACCCCGGGGGCGATCCTCTCGACGGGGAAGAACTGGGTCGTCTCGACCGGCCCCTTCCCGTCCAGCGGCTGGCCCAGCGGGTCCACGACGCGGCCCACGAGGGCCTCCCCCACCGGGACCTCCATGATGCGGCCCGTCCTCTTGACGGTATCGCCTTCCAGGATGAGCTTGCTCTCCCCCAGGAGGACGGCGCCGACCTGATCCTCCTCGAGGTTCAGGGCGAGGCCGACGACGCCGTGAGGAAGATCGAGGAGCTCGCCGTACATCACCTTCTCGAGGCCGTGAATGCGCGCGATGCCGTCGCCGACGGCGATGACGCTGCCGACCTCCTGGATGTCGATGTCGCGCTCGATTCCCTCGATCTGCCTGCGAAGCTGCTCGATGATCTCGTCAGCCTTGATGGTTGCCATCCGTCACTCTCCGAGAAGGCTCTGCCGGATCCGCGCCAGGGACCCGCGCACGCTGCCGTCGTACAGGACAGACCCGATGCGCGCCACCGCGCCGCCGATGAGCGAGGAGTCCGTATGGAATTGGATGCGCACGGGCTTGCCGGCCACCCTGGCGAGGGCCGTCTCCCACGCGGGCCGCTCTCCGTTGCCGAGCGGCCGCGCGGTCGTGACCTCCGCGGCGGCTACGTTCAGCTTCTCCTCGGACAGCCTGGAGAGCGCCTCGAGGAGCGGCCCGAGGAGCCGCAGCTCCCGCCTCTCGATGAGAAGGGCGAGGGTCCCGCGGCTGACCGGGTGGGCATCCAGGTGCTCGAAGAGTCCGTCGAGCAGCTCCCGGCGGCGCGCTTCCGGCACTCCGGGGTGGAGCAGCGTCCGGCCCATCGAGGGCAGTTCAAGAAGGATCCTCCGGAATGAGCTGAGGTCCCTCCCGACGCGCTCCGCGGCCTCCGGCCTGTCGAGAACGCTGAAGATCCCCTGCGCGTAGCGCCGCGCCGTGGTCGCTGCCAAGTTCGCGTACTCCGTTCGTGGCGAAGCCTGGCAGCCCGTCAGGGCGAAGCGCCCCCCATCGCTCCGCTCGAGGCGAAACGAAGGGAGAACACTTGAATGATCAGGGGGGTTACCCGGCCTCGAAGCGGCCGAGGATAGTACAGTGTTTCCCGGGCCGTCAAACCGCCCCGGCGATGGCCGCGGCCTTCTTCTCGTGGCGCTCTTCGTCCTCTCCCGCGCCTGCCTGCGCGCGAGCCGCCTCGAGCTCCTTGATCGTTCCCATCTGCACGCGAGCCTCCATGATCCCGCCATCGTGGACCACGAGGCCGGGCCTCCCGAGAAGAACCTCTCCTTCCACACGGCCCCCGGGGTGGATTTCCAGCCGCTCCTTGACTCGCAGGTTGCCTTTGATCCTCCCGCTGATGGTCAACGAGGTGACCGTGATTTCGCCCTCGACGAGCCCTTTCGGGCCGACGATCAGCTCGCCCTCGCTGTGGATCGTGGCACGCACGGTCCCATCGACGCGCACCGTCTCCCTGAAGCGGAGATCTCCCTGGATTTCAGTCCCCTCTCCGAAGAAGGCGCTGATCTCGCCGCTGGATCGGCTCTTCACGGGGGTGGTCGTCACGTCGGCCTGGCGGTTCCCGAACTTCATAGGTGCGTCTCCTTCGCCACTGGCAGGTTGTCTGAGGGGGCGGCTCCCCTCTAATTACTTGTCATTCCACAGAATATTCAATACCGACCAGTCATCATTCCATCAAAGAGTCTCGAGAGCTCCTCTTGGCTGTTGAACTGGATCTCCATCCGCCCCTTCCCCTTCGGCGAGCAATGTATGTTCACCCGGGTTCCGAGACGGCTCTGGAGTCTCTCCTGCGCCGCCTTGACGTTGGGATCGAGCGGCGGGGCGTGTTTCCTGCTCCCCGGCCTTCCGTTCCCCCGCACAGCCTCCTCGGCCGAGCGGACGCTCATCGAGTCACGCACGAACTGCTCAGCAAGTTTGCGCATCGCAGCGGGTTCGTCCAGTGCGAGGAGCGCGAGCGCATGGCCACGGGTCAGGGCACCACTCCTGACCTGTGCTTGCAGGTCGCCGGGCAGCCTGAGCAGGCGCACGGCATTGGTAACCGCAGGCCGGCTCCGGCCCACGATGCTGGCGATGGCTTCGTGCTTGAGATCGAATTTCTCTGCCATCTCCTGGTATCCGCGAGCTTCTTCGATCGGGTCCAGGTCTTCTCGCTGGAGATTCTCCGCCATGGCGAGCTCCAGCGCCTCCCTGTCATCAACCCCTCGCACCTGGGCGGGGATTCGCTTCAGCCCCGCCTTGAGTGCCGCCCGCCAGCGGCGCTCACCCGCTATGAGCTCGTAGCTCCCCCCGCGCTCCCTGACGAGGATCGGCTGGAGGATTCCCTCCCTTCGGATCGATTCCGCCAGTGCCTCCAGCGACTCTTCCCCGAAATCCTGGCGGGGTTGAAGGGGATTGGGCACGATGGACTCGGTATTCAGCAGCCTGAGATCTTCCTCCCGTGTAGGTGGAGGCATCTCCGGGAGTATCGACCCCAGGCCCTTTCCCAGCGCGCGTCTCCTGTTCATCTCTCCACGATCTCCCGGGCCAGCCCGAGATAGGCTTCGGCCCCCTTGGATCGAATGTCGTACGACACGATGGGCAGCCCGTGACTGGGAGCCTCTCCCAGGCGCACATTCCGGGGAACGATGGTCTTGAAGACCTGGCTGCCGAGATGGTTTCGGATTTCATCGACGACCTGTCGGGCGAGGTTCGTCCTGTCGTCGAACATCGTGAGCAGGACGCCCTCCAGCCGAAGGCGCGGATTCAGGGTCGCGGCGACACGCTTCCACGTGGCGAGCACGTCGGAGAGGCCTTCGAGGGCGAGGTACTCGCATTGGACCGGGATCAGGAGCGATTCCGCCGCCACGAGCGCGTTGAGCGTGAGGAGGCCCAGGGAGGGGGGGCAGTCGATGAGGATGTAGTCGTAGCCTGCGCGGATCCGCTCGACCACGCGCTCCAGACGGAACTCGCGGCGCTCGGCCGCGACCAGCTCCAGCTCCGCGCCGAACAGGTCGCGCTCCGATGGGAGGAGCTCGAGGCGGGGGAGCCTGGTCGCGAGGATGACCCCCGCGGGCTCGTCCGACCCGTTGAGGATGCAGTCGTAGACCGAGGCGCGCTCGGGATCAGGACCAAAGCCGAGCCCCCGGGTCGCGTTGCTCTGCGGATCGATATCCACGACGAGGGTTCTTTTCTCGGCCACGGCCAGCGCCGCGCCGAGGTTTATCGCCGTCGTGGTCTTCCCGACGCCTCCCTTCTGGTTCGCGATCGCGATGACTCGAGCCATCAGAAGTCCCGTAGGTTGGGCGTTCCGAGTGGGCCGGCGGACCCTGGTCGAGTCGGCCGGAACTGCGGGCGAGGCTTGCTGGTCGATCCGGGCGGCGCAGCCTACCACAAGTCCGGAGACCGGAATAGCCGCCCGGCGTCTTCCGATTCTGTCTGGTTTGTTTCACGTGAAACAGGAACCTCACCGGTCGGGGATGTTCCACGTGAAACAGCTGGTGGGCGAGAGGGTGGGAGGCGCGAGACGGCTCTTGAGGCCCCTCCGGGCAAACCAACTGAGGGATCTCGGTCGGGTGGTAGGGGAAGCATGCGCATCACGTTGGCTGGCTTCGCACGAGGCGGTCCGGAGACCTGGCGACTCGCAGCCCCCTACCCAGGGCCCTGTTTCAGCCGGATTCTAGATTCTTATAACAAGTAAAAAACAATCTTTAGATATTTGCTCTGGCCTTCCCTCAGCCTCATCGCACAGCGCTAGCCGACCTGGGTCCGCTCCAGGACGAGGATGCGGCCATCGCTCCGGCCCGCGATGCTCTCGATCGTGAGAACCGAGAGTGAGGAAGGAGTTCGTCGCGCGGAAGCTGCGGCGCTGCGAGTGCTCGTCAGGACGACAATCCTGCCGCCCACCGGGAGGACTTCCGATCCGCCATCGAGGACCTCCTGGAGCGCGTTCACCCCTCGCATGGTGATGTTCCCGATTCCCTGATATCCGCGGAGATCGCTCGCTCGATCCACTCGATTGCGGCGGACCTCGACACCCTCGAGCCCGAGGGCGCGCACGACCGACTCGAGAAAGACGCTGCGCCGTATCGCGGGCTCGAGAAGCGTGACTCGCAGCTCCGGGTTGAGGCACTTCGCTGGCAGGGCCGGGTATCCATTGCCGGAGCCCACGTCGAGAAGCCCGCCGGCGCGAGGATTCAGGTGCCCGGCAGCCTGAAGTGACTCGAGGACGTGTCGACGAACGGCATCCTCGGGGTTGCGGATCGCCGTCAGGCTGATGGCCCGCGACCAGCGAAGGGTCATGGCCAGGTGGGTAGCGAGCTGCGGGATCGCTGCGGAGGGGAGATGGAGGCCTTCCTCGGCCGCCATCCGCCCGATCAGGGAGCCCAGCGCCGCGGCATCCATCAGTCCGCCCATCGGCGGAACGAGCGTTGCCGAGTCATCGCCCGGGAAGGGCACTGAATAGCCGACCACGAATCGGGATCACGACGGAAGCCCTGGTGCATCGAGCACCGCGCGCGGACACGACTCGGAATCGCGGCCTCTCTATCAGCCTTCGGCTCTTTCGACCTGCACCGGGAGAATCTGTACGCGACGGACGTCTCCCTCGCCCGTGCTCTCCGTGGTGACGCCCTCTTCTTCGCCGAGAGCCAGGTGGACGATGCGTCTCTCCATCGAGTTCATGGGGCTCAGCTCCTGGAGCCGCCCCGTCTTCCGCACCGTCTCCGCCGCCTTCTTCGCGACCTCGATGAGCTCGCGCTCGCGCGTGATCCTGGCGTTGTTGGTGTCCACCAGGATTCTCTGGTCGATGTTGAAGCGGCGGGGGACGATCTTCCCGAGTACGACCTGGAAGGCATCGAGAATCTCCCCGCCATAGTCCAGGAGCAGCCCGCTGTCGGGCCCTTCGAGCTGGAGGACCAGGGCATCTCGCTCCTGGTAGATCGCCGCGTCCAGCTCGAGTGCGGCCATGTCGACGATGTCCTCGACGTAGAACTGGATCTCCTCGAGGAGGCCCGGGTCCAGCGCCTCCGATCCCTTGTCCTTTTCCGACCTCGTGCCCTTCTCCATGTGCGACCCCGTTGTCACGCCGGCTGCTTGTCCGCCTGGCGGTTGATGATGTATTGCTGACCGAGCCCCAGCAGGTTGCTCATGAGCCAGTAGAGCACGAGGCCGCTGGGCATGTTGAGCATCATGAACGTGAACATCAGAGGCATCAGTCCCATGATACGGCGCTGCATCGGATCGGGGATGCTCGATGATGTCATCGCCTGCTGGACCATCCACGATGCCCCCATGAGAATGGGCAGAACGTACCAGGGATCCATCCGGGACAGATCGCGCACCCAGAAGACGAACGGCGCTCCGCGCATCTCGATGGTCACTGAGAGCAGGTTGTAGAAGGCCAGGAAGAACGGCATCTGGATGAACAGGGGAAGGCACCCACCGAGGCTCCCCATGGGATTCATGCCTTCCTTCTTGTAGATCCCCATGACCTCGTCGTTCATCTTCCGCTGGCTCTCCACGGTGCGCTTCATCTTCCGGTAGCGCTCCTGGATCGCCTTCACCTTGGGCTGGATCTTCTGCATCTTCTTCGCGTTCTGCCGCATGGAGATCGACGAGCGGTACATGAGCGGGAAGAAGCCCGCCCTCAGCACGATCGTCAGCAGGATGATGGAGAAGCCGTAGTTGCCGACGTAGGTGTTGATCCAGCGCAGCGCGAGGTAGAGGTATTTCGTCAGGACGTAGATGAGGGAGTACCGGCTGAAGTCGATGGCCAGCTCCAGCTCTCTTCCGGTTCGTGAGAGAAGGTCGTAGTCCTTCGGTCCGACGACGGTGGAGAAGCGGGCCTGACCCTTGCCCTCGAAACGGGCCGCGAGGAGCGGCTTGGCCTCCGGGCTCCCGCCGGCGACGGGCGCGGCCGGCAACGGCACGAAGCTGAGGTTCGCCTCCCCAGGCTCATCGGGAAGGAGGAGCGACGTGAAGTAGGTGCTCTCCAGACCGCCCCACAGGATCGAGCCTCCTCCCTGTGAGGCGGCGAGCTGCACGATGGACGCCGTCTTGGCGGGGTCGAAGCGCGCCACCTTCCCGCCGGCGTGCGCGATGCCCTGCCCGATGGCCTTCCAGTAGTGCTTCGTCTTGGCGTCATGCGGCTCCGGAAGGCCAACGGCCCACGTCAGGCGCATTTCCGCCGGCTGCCCGTTGCGGATGACCTCGGCAGCCGCATGCCCCACGTACCCCTCAGCGGGCAGGGCCAGCTTCTTGACGGCCTCCAGCCCCTGACCATCGGCCCACCTGAACGAGACGACCTGCCCCTGGAATCCGCCTCCCGGCCATTCATCGGCGGGGTCTGCCTCGCGGACCTCCTCCCGGAAGAGTGCCGAGTCAAGCCGCTCTGTCGCGGCCTCGTCACCGACCACGGCCAGGCGGAAGGGGAACTCTCCCCCTGGCGGGAGCTCCCGCAGGACCATCTCCTGTGGGGTCCCAAGGTCATCCTCGAACCTCAGCAGCCGCCAGGACAGGATCCTCCCGCCCCGGTTGTCGAAGCGCACCGAGTAGGTCGCCGTCTCGACGATGAACTCGCGCTGGGCCTCGGCCGCTACGGCATCGGGTGGGGGAGAGGCTTCTTCGGGTCCCTCACTCACCCCTTCGCCGGCGGCCTGGAGCGGATCGGGACTCGGAGGCGTGACGGGTTCATTCGCCTCGACGCCTGGTGCAGTGTGTGATCGCGGAAGGGGAGGGGCTACGAAGGCCTGCCAGATCCCCAGCACAAGGATGCTGAGGACGACGGCCAGGAGTGCTCGTCTCTCCATTTCAGGGAACCGGGTCGAAGCCGCCTGGATTGAAGGGGTGGCAGCGGACGATGCGCCTCAGCGCGAGGACGATGCCGCGCAGGAGGCCATGCGCCTCGAGAGCTTCGATCGCGTAGCGCGAGCAGGTGGGGTGGAAGCGGCAGACCGGCGGAAACAGAGGCGAGACGAGGAGCTGGTAGAAGCGCACAGGGGCCGAGGCGATCCGGACATGAGCCTTCACAGCTTCGCCTCCGGCCGCGGGCCGATTCGCCCCAGTGCATGCAGCAATTCCTTCTCCAGATCCGCGAAGGTCGCTCCGGCTGCGGCCGGCCTCACGTGAAGGACGATATCGATCGGCACCGCGATGGCGCCCCTGTTCTTGCGGAAGGCCTCGCGAAGCCTCCGCCGCACGGCGTTGCGGATCACGGCCCCGCCCACGGCCTTGGGAACCGTGACTCCCAGGCGCGGACGATCCAGCCCCGCCTGACAGGTGATGACTGTGAAGTACGCCGAGGGGATCCGCCGACCCTGGGAGTATGCGCGGTCGAAGTCCGATTTCTTTCTCATCCGATCTTCGGGCCTGAAACGCTGCTGCCGGCGGCCCGAGCGGATCACACCGCGAGCCTCTTCCTCCCCTTGGCACGACGACGCTTCAGAACGATCCGTCCGTTCTTGCTCTTCATGCGGGCTCGGAAGCCATGGGTTTTCTTCCGCCGACGGTTGTTCGGCTGAAATGTTCTCTTCATCGGTTGGGTGGCTCCGAGCGAAGGTGAGCTGATTCAGGGTTGTGGGGGAGACACTTCATGGTAGCTAGCATCGTTCTGCATCGTCAAGCACGGCGCGATGGATCGAAATCATTGTCACGCTCGAAGTCGTTGTGGTAGCATCGCCGCTTCCTGACAGGGCTGGTTCCCTACGCGATGTCGTGCAGGCAGTGGCTCTGCGCGACGACGTGGAGCAATGTCCCGCGGACCCTGGTTCCTTCCGGCCGTCGATGGCCTCCCTCACAAGATCTCGCGCCCTTTCCCTGCGCGGCACAATCGGTGGGGGCGGTAGGTCGATGAATTTAACATAAGACCAAATGAGAACCCCATCTGTGGCCTATCTATCTGTATCTGAATGACTTGTTCCACCCCGCGATTTCCACAAGTGTTGAAAGGCTGTGGATAACTCATGGCCCGAAAGGGGCAAGCGGTTCGGACTCATGAACATATGGCAGCGCATTCTCAGCCAGGTCGAGCCGGAGATCCCCAGGCAGGCATTCTCGACCTGGCTGCGCCCCACAGCATTGCTGCGTGACGACGGACGCGTCGTCTACGTCAGCGTTCCGAACCGGCTCTTCTCGGACTGGATCCGGCGGAACTACGCGGAGCGGATCTCAGCCGCCGCTCTCGCCTCCGATCGCCCGGAGCTGGACGTCCGGTTCGTCTGCGACGGAGAGGACAGAGCGCTCGATGTCGCCAAGCCCCCACGATCGGCGTCGGAGCGCGAAACCGACGGAGTCAACGCGCGGTACACCTTCGACTCCTTCGTCGTGAGCTCCTCGAATGAGTTCGCCGCCGCGGCGTCGCTGCGAGTTGCCGACGCGCCGGGCCGGGCCTACAACCCGCTTTTCATCTACGGCGGTGTGGGCCTCGGGAAGACCCACCTCATGCATGCGATCGGCAACCGGGTGCGGGGGAAGAGCCGCGAGCGGCGGATGAAATACATCTCCAGCGAGACATTCGTGAACGAGCTGATCGGCTCCATCCAGTTCGAGAATACCTCCGGGTTCCGGGAGCGGTATCGCGGTATCGACGTCCTGCTGGTCGACGACATCCAGTTCCTTGCCGGGAAGGAGCGTACGCAGGAGGAGTTCTTTCACACCTTCAACACCCTCTACGAGGCGGGCAAGCAGATCGTCATCACGAGCGACAAGCGCCCGAGAGAGATTCCGACCATCGAGGAGCGCCTCCGATCCCGGTTCGAGTGGGGGCTCATCGCCGACATCCAGCCCCCCGACCTCGAGACGAAGGTGGCCATCCTGAACAAGAAGGCCGAGGCCGAGGGGGTGGAGATTCCGGCCGACGTGGCCATTTTCATCGCCAGCAAGACCAAGTCGAACGTCCGCGAGCTTGAGGGGGCGCTGGTGCGCCTTCTGGCGTTTGCCTCGGTCACGGCCCGCAGGATCGACCTCCCCCTTGCCCGGGACGTCCTCAAGGATCTCTTTCCGGACCAGGATAGGGCCGTGACCGTGGACGCCATCCAGAAATACGTGGCCAACTACTACCGGCTGCGGGTCATCGACCTGAAAGCCAGGAACAACGCCCGCCAGGTGTCCTTCCCCCGGCAGATCGCCATGTACTTGTGCAAGAATCTGACTTCGTCATCACTGCCTGAAATCGGCCGCCGCTTCGGCAACAAGCATCACTCGACGGTCCTGCACGCCATCCGGAAGATCGAAAGGATGCGCCGCGACGAGCAGGATTTCGACAGTATCATCAACACGTTTATTGAAGCGTTTAAATGACTTGTCCGGGCAGGGGCCTGAATGAGGCCATTTGCGTGGTGTCCCACCGACACCTCTTCCTCGTGTCCCCGCGCGATCCCGGCCAGGCCGTGGATGCATGTGTGCGGACGCCCCCGGAGCGTCCACAAGCGATCCCTGTGAGGGTAGAATACTTCCGGAGTTTTCAACGCCTTGCACAGGGCCTACGACGATCACTAGATCTCTCCCCTATGCATGATCAGAGATCGTCATCAGGATCTGGTGCGGCCGAGTACCCTGTCGTAGTCCACTGACAGACCTCGAGAGAAGGAGTCGAGCATGGAGTTCACCATCAAGCAGCCTGCTCTCAACGCGGAGCTGGACCTCCTCCAGGGGGTGGTCGAGCGGAAGAACACCGTCCCCATCCTGGGAAACGTCCTGCTTGCCGCTGACGGTGAGGGACTGGAGCTGATGGCGACCGACCTCGAGGTGAGTGTTCGTGGCCGGGCGGAGGCGAGCGTCAAGGAGCCTGGAGCCATCAGCGTTTCGGCCAGGAAGCTCTTCGAAATAGTAAGGCTTCTGCCAGATAATGAAATCACAATAAAAGACGACTCCCAGCACTGGGTGAGCGTCGTCTGCAACAGGTCGAAGTTCAGGATCATGGGGCTGCCGAAGGAAGATTTTCCCACGCTACCGAGCCCCGGCAAGACGACGAAGGTGAGACTCCCCGGGAGCCAGCTCCGGAGAATGGTCGAGAAGGTGATATTCGCGGTGACGCCGGACGACTCGAGGTTTGCCTTGAATGGAGCCCTTCTCGTCCTCAGCGCCAAGAGCATGTCGCTCGTCGCCAGCGACGGGTTCCGCCTGGCGCACGTCACGGAACAGCTCGAGAAGGGGCCCGCAGAGGAGGAACGCATCCTCGTGCCGAGGAAGGCGCTCGGTGAGATCGCCCGGATTGCCGCGAGCAGCGGAGAGGATGTTTTCTACTGCCGCAAGGACAATCACCTCTTCTTCGACATCGGAAGAACACACCTCTCGTCCAGAATCCTCGAAGGTACCTTCCCGAACTTCGAGAAGGTCATCCCGAAGGGGAACGACAAGAGCGTGGAGTTCGAGCGGGTCGATTTCACGACCGCGCTCACGCGCGTGAGCATCCTGGCGAATGAGAGGTCACGCGCCATCAAGCTGGCGCTGAAGTCCGGCAAGGCCGAGGTCTCCTCGAGGAATCCCGAGATGGGGGAGGCTTCCGAAACGATCGGAACGGACTACTCCGGAGACGACGTGGAGGTCGGATTCAACGCGAAGTACCTGCTCGATTTTCTCTCCGTCGTGGGAACCGACAAGGTGATCATCGAGTTGAAGGACGAGGTGTCACAGGGTGTCCTGCACCCCGCCGGCGAGGAGGCCTCGAAGTACACCTACGTCGTCATGCCCATGAGGATCTGACGTCGACAGTGCCGGGAGAGATGAATGGATGAGTGACGTGGAAGCGCCGCCACCAGCCGAGACGTCGAAGTACGACGCAACGAGGATCCAGATCCTCGGGGGCCTGGAGCCCGTCCGCAAGCGCCCTGCGATGTACATCGGCTCGACAGGGGAGACGGGTCTCCACCACCTCGTCTACGAGGTCGTCGACAACAGCGTCGACGAGGCGCTCGAGGGCCACTGCTCGCACATCGAGGTGACAATCCACCTCGATGACAGCGTGACCGTCACGGACGACGGCCGCGGCATCCCCGTCGAAGAGCATCCCCAGGCGAAGAAGCCGGCCGCTGAGGTGGTCCTCACGACGCTGCACGCGGGCGGCAAGTTCGACAACCAGAGCTACGCGGTTTCCGGCGGCCTCCATGGTGTCGGCATCTCCGTCGTGAACGCTCTGTCCGAGCGGCTCGACCTCGAGATCCACAGGGATGGAAAGGTCTACCAGCAAGCCTATGCCCGCGGCCTCGTCACGTCGGAGTTCGCCCAGGTCGGCACCACGCAGCGCCGGGGCACGAAGATCACGTTCAAGCCCGACACGACGATATTCGAGACGACCGCCTTCTCCTACGACATCCTCTCCCAGCGCCTGCGGGAGCTCGCCTTCCTGAACCCCGGGCTGAAGATCGATCTCTCCGACGAGCGAAGTGGAAAGACGATGACCTTTCACTATGCCGGCGGAATCAGCGACTTCATCCGGTACCTGAACAGAAGCCGAACGCCGTTGCACCCCGAACCGATCCACGTGACCGCGGAGCGAGGCCGGGTGCTCGTGGATGCCGCGTTCCAGTACAACGACGGGTACAGCGAGAGCATCTTCGCATTCGCGAACAGCGTCAATACCATAGAGGGCGGGACACATCTCAGCGGCTTCCGCGCGGCCCTGACCCGGTGTATCAACAACTACGCGACGAAGAACAACCTGACGAAGGAGATGAAGGACGTCAGCCTCACGGGAGACGACGTTCGGGAGGGACTCAGCGCGGTGATCTCCGTCAAGCTCCCGAACCCGCAGTTCGAGGGCCAGACGAAGACCAAGCTGGGCAACACGGAGGTCAAAGGGCTCGTGGAGGCGGTCATCAACGAGCACCTGGGAATCTTCTTCGAGGAGAATCCGCAGGTCGCGCGCCGCGTGGTCGGGAAGGCGGCCGAGGCGGCGCGGGCGAGGGAAGCGGCGAGGAAAGCACGGGACGCGACCCGAAGGAAGGGCGTCCTGGACTTCTCATCGCTTCCCGGAAAGCTCGCCGACTGCCAGGAGCGCGATCCCGGCAAGTGCGAGCTCTTCCTCGTCGAGGGCGAGTCGGCCGGCGGGTCGGCCAAGCAGGGGAGGGACCGGAAGTTCCAGGCGATCCTTCCCCTCAAGGGGAAGATCCTCAACGTCGAGAAGGCCCGCTACGACAAGATGCTCAACCATGAGGAGCTCGCCACTCTCATCACCGCGCTCGGGACGGGGGTGCGGGGGATGGGCGACTACGACGTCAATCGGCTCCGGTATCACAAGGTCTTCCTCATGTCCGACGCCGACGTCGACGGTGCGCATATCCGCACGCTCCTGCTGACTTTCTTCTACCGGCAGCTCCCCGAGCTCATCGAGCGCGGGCACCTCTACATCGCGCAGCCGCCGCTCTTCAAGGTCAAGAAGGGGAAGTCGGAGCTCTATCTCTCCACCGAAGCCGAGATGGATCGGTTCGTCCTTCAGAAGGTGACCGAAGAGCATTCCCTGAAGACGAGCGCCGGCAAGGTCTTCACGGGGGAAGAGTTCCTCAAGCTCCTCGAGCGCCTCACGGAGGTCCGAGGGCTTGCGGCTCTCCTTCGGCGGAGGGGGGTGGACGAAGATCTCCTCGAGGTCCTGCTCCGGCGCGACATCTGGCAGCGTTCGACGTTTGCCGACAGGGAGGCTGTCGAGGATCTCCGGAACGCTCTCGAAAAGACCGGCCGCGTCGTGAGCGGGGTGAACCACGACGAAGAGCACAGCCTCCACGATTTCACGGTGGCTTCCGGGATTCTCGGTCACGCGCCGGTGCCGATTTCGTGGGAAGGACTCATCGGGACGGTCGAGTATCGGAGGGTCCACCAGGCCTGGAGGCAGTGCGCCGAGCTGAACTCCACCCCGCTGACGCTCTCCCGCAACGGCGTGGAGAAGACGATCGAAGGACGCCGCGAGCTCCTCGTCCACATGATGGAGGAAGGGCGCGACGGGCTGACCATCCAGCGCTACAAGGGACTCGGGGAGATGAACCCCGAGCAGCTCTGGGAAACGACGATGAACCCCGAGACCCGCCGCATTCTCCAGGTGAGGATCGAGGATGCCGAGGAGGCGGACACCATGTTCAGCGTTCTCATGGGAGAGCAGGTGGAGCCCCGGCGTGAGTTCATCGAAAGATACGCGCTGGACGTAAGGAACCTGGACATCTGAGTCCTCGCTGAGCGACATCACGAGCCATGGACGAGCGAACTGACAGGACAACCCCCGTCTCCATCCACGAGGAGATGCGCAGGTCCTACCTGGACTATGCGATGTCCGTCATCATCGGGCGGGCGCTGCCCGACGTGCGCGACGGGCTCAAGCCGGTGCACCGCCGGATCCTCTTCGCGATGCACGAGATGGGCAGCGACTACAACAAGCCCTACCGGAAGTCCGCCCGCATCGTGGGTGACGTCATCGGCAAGTACCATCCCCACGGTGACAGTCCGGTCTACGACGCCGTCGTCCGGATGGCCCAGGAATTCTCGATGCGCTACCCGCTCGTCGACGGGCAGGGGAACTTCGGATCCGTCGATGGGGACCCGCCCGCGGCGATGCGCTACACCGAGGTGCGCCTGGCACGGCCCGCCTCGGAGATGCTTCGGGACATCGACAAGGAGACCGTGGACTGGGGGGACAACTACGACGGCTCGCTCCGTGAGCCCCTGGTCCTCCCGAGCGCCATACCGAACCTGCTGGCCAACGGCTCGGACGGCATCGCCGTGGGCATGGCGACGAAGATCCCGCCGCACAACCTCGGCGAGCTCGTCGACGCGCTGATCCTCGTGATCGAGACCCCGGAGTGCACGCTGCCGGATCTCATGGCCGTCCTGCCGGGGCCGGATTTTCCGACGGCAGGGTTCATCCACGGCAGCGAGGGGATCAAGCAGGCCTACGCCACCGGCCGCGGGTCCGTCATCATGCGCGGTCGTGTCGAGGTGGAGGAGTCGACCCGCAGGGCGACGAACCGGATCGTCGTTACCGAGATCCCGTACCAGGTGAACAAGACCCGGCTCATCGAGCAGATCGCCCTCCTCGTGAAGGCGAAGAGGGTGCAGGGAATCTCCGACATCAGGGACGAGTCGAGCCGGGAAGGGATGCGGCTCGTGCTCGAGATGAGGAAGGACGAGGCCGCGCAGCCCATCATCAACTACCTCTACAAGCACACACAGCTTCAGGATACTTTCGGCTGCAACCTCGTCGCGATCGTTGCAGGGCAGCCCAAGGTCCTCAGCCTTCGCGAGATGCTGGACGCCTTCGTCGCCCACAGGCGCGAGATCGTGCTCCGGAGGACCACCTACGACCTCAAGAAGGCCCTGGAGCGGGCGCACATCCTCGAAGGCCTCAAGATCGCGCTCGACCACCTCGACGAGGTGATTGGCACGATCCGGGCAGCCGCCGATCCGAAGACAGCCAAGGAGCAGTTGCGGCTCAAGTTCAAGCTCAGCGACATCCAGGCTCAGTCCATCCTCGAGATGAGGCTTCAGAGGCTCACGGGCCTCGAGCGGGAGAAGATCCTCACCGAGTACCAGGAGACCCTCAAGCTCATCGCCGAGCTCAAGGCGATCCTCGCCAGCGATCAGAGGGTGCTCTCCATCATCGTCGAAGAGCTTCGCGCGGTGAAGAGCACCTACGGGGACGCGCGGCGCACGGAGATCGTGCCGTTCGCGGAGGAGATTTCCGCCGAGGACATGATCGCCGAGGAGGACATGGTCGTCACCGTGTCCCACACCGGCTACATCAAGAGGACCTCGCTGGACGTCTATCGGACGCAGCGGCGCGGCGGCAAGGGCCGCATGGGGATGACCACCAGGGACGAGGACTTCGTCGAGCACCTCTTCGTCGCCTCCACCCACAGCAGCCTTCTCATCTTCACGAGCAAGGGGAAGGTGCACCGGGTCAAGGTCTTCGAGCTGCCCCAGGTGGGCGCCGCCGCAAAGGGCAAGGCGCTCGTGAATTTCATCAACCTCACCTCGGAAGAGCGTGTGATGGCTCTCCTGGCCATCAAGGGGTTCGAGGAGGGGCGCTTCGTCGTCATGGCGACCCGGCGAGGCGTGACGAAGAAGACCCGGCTCACGGATTTCGTCAACATCCGGTCGGGCGGGATCATCGCGCTGACCATCGATCCCGGAGACGATCTCCTCGCGGCGAGGCTGACGGACGGCTCGCAGGAGATCATCATGGCCACGCGCGACGGCAAGATCATCCGCTTCAACGAGTCGGACGTCCGGGACATGGGCCGATCGGCGCGCGGCGTCCGCGGCATCAAGCTGCGCGAAGGCGACGCGGTCGTCGAGATGGACGTGCTGGGCGACGCCACGCACATCCTCACCGTCACGGTCAACGGGTACGGCAAGCGCACGCCCGTCGATCGCTACCGGAAACAGACCCGGGGCGGCTACGGTATCATCGACATCAGGACGAGCGATCGGAACGGCAAGGTCGCCGGCGTGAAGGCGGTCAAGGACGACGACCAGATCATGCTCATCAGCACGCAGGGCATGGTCATGAGAATGCGCGTCAAGCAGGCCAGCGTCCGGGGGCGGAGCACGCAGGGCGTCCGGCTCATCATGCTCGAGGACAAGGACGCGCTCTCCTCGCTGACCAGGCTGGCGGAGAGCACCGACAGCGAAGAGGGCGGGTCCGGGCCGGGGCTGGAGGTCGTGCCGCCGCCGCCGGAGCCCGAGGACGAGGAAGAAGCCTCGAGCGAGGCTGACGAGCTGGATGAGGACGAGGACGATTCGTCCGAAGAACCCGATCAGGAAGGATAGGAGTAACCAGATCATGAAGTTCTTTCTCGACACCGGAAGCGTCAAGGAAATCCGGGCAGGCGCTGAGTCGGGCTACCTGGACGGAGTCACGACGAACCCCACCCTCATCGCGAAGGAGGGCCGCAAGGACTTCCATGCGGTGATGAAGGAGATCTGCGCCATCGTGGATGGGCCCGTGAACGCCGAGGTGACCGCGGCCGACACGGCGGGCATGCTCAAGCAGGCCATGTCGCTCAAGGAGATCGCTCCGAACATCATCATCAAGATCCCCATGACGCCCGACGGGCTGAAGGCCGTGAAGAGCCTCTCCGCCCAGAGGGTGCCCACGAACGTGACCCTGTGCTTCTCGCCCCTGCAGGCGCTCCTCGCCGCCAAGGTCGGAGCCACCTACGTCAGCCCCTTCATCGGGAGGCTCGACGACGTAGGCACGATCGGGATGGATTTGATCCGGCAGATCCGCGAGATCTACGACAACTACGACTACCAGACGCAGATCCTCACCGCCAGCGTGCGTCACCCTATCCACGTCCTCGAAGCGGCGCTCGCAGGTTCCGACGTCGCGACGATGCCCTTCAAGATCTTCCAGCAGATGGTGAAGCACCCGCTCACCGACATCGGCAATGAGCAGTTCAACGCCGACTGGAAGAAGCTCCAGGGGGAATGACCCCGGGGTGGATCGCCTGACCGAGCTGAGCGCCCGGAACGAAGCCGCCATGAAGGGGGGCGGCGAGGAGAGAGTCCGCCGGCAGCACGAGGCGGGGAAGCTCACCGCGCGCGAGCGGATCGACGCGCTCCTGGACGAAGGGAGCTTCCAGGAGTACGACCGCCTGGTCGTCCACCGCAGCCACCAGTTCGGGATGGACACCCAGCGCATCCCCGGCGACGGCGTCGTGACAGGCTGGGGTCGCATCGAAGGCCGCCCCGTTTTCGTCTTCGCGCAGGACTTCACCGTCTTCGGGGGATCGCTCTCTGAAACCTACGCGGAGAAGATCTGCAAGGTGATGGATATGGCCATGAAGGTCGGCGCGCCCATCATCGGCCTGAACGACTCGGGAGGGGCCAGGATCCAGGAAGGCGTCCGAAGCCTGGCGGGATACGCGGACATCTTCCTTCGCAACACCCTGGCCTCGGGCGTGGTCCCCCAGATCTCCGCCATCATGGGGCCCTGCGCGGGGGGAGCCGTCTACTCTCCGGCCATCACGGACTTCAACGTGATGGTCGAGAAGACCTCGTACATGTTCATCACGGGGCCCGACGTGATCCGGACGGTCACGCACGAGGAGATCACGAAAGAGGATCTCGGGGGCGCGCACGCGCACAACCACACGAGCGGCGTCGCGCACTTCGCGGTCGCCGACGACCGGGCCTGTCTCGCGCTGATCAGGGATCTCCTGTCTTTCCTCCCGCAGAACAACCAGGAGGATCCCCCCCTTCACGCCACCCGGGACGATCCGGAGCGGCGCGAGGCGCGCCTGAACGCGCTCGTTCCCGGGAATCCGAACCAGCCCTACGACATGAAAGAGCTGATCCGCCTCGTAGTGGACGAGGGGTATTTCCTCGAGGTCCACGAGGAGTTCGCGGCGAACATCGTCGTGGGCTTCGCGCGCCTCGACGGACACCCGATCGGGATCGTCGCCAATCAGCCTGCCGTCCTGGCCGGCGCTCTCGACATCGACGCTTCCGTGAAGGCAGCCCGGTTCGTCCGCTTCTGTGACGCGTTCAACATCCCGCTCGTCGTATTCGAGGACGTGCCCGGCTTCCTTCCGGGCGTGAGGCAGGAGCATGGCGGCATCATCCGGCACGGCGCCAAGCTCCTCTACGCCTTCGCCGAGGCGACCGTGCCGAAGGTGACCGTCATCACGCGGAAATCCTACGGCGGGGCCTATTGCGTCATGAACTCGAAGCACATCCGCGCCGACGTGAACTACGCCTACCCCACGGCCGAGATCGCGGTGATGGGACCCGAGGGGGCCGTTGAGATCCTGTACCGGAAGGAGATCGCCGCGGCGGGCGACCCCGAGGCGCAGCGGACGGCGCGAGTCGCGGAGTTCCGTCACGCCTTTGCGAACCCGTACGTGGCGGCCGAGCGGGGCTACGTCGACGAGGTCATAGAGCCCTCTGAGACCCGGCCGAAACTGATCGCATCGCTCGCCCTGCTCGCGGACAAGGTGGACCGGAACCCGCCGAAGAAGCACGGCAACATCCCGCTCTGAGCGTGCCGGCGGCGCGGCGCCTGCAGCGCGTGCCGAGCGAAGACTTGGACAGGCTCCAGGAATGCCGACACCTATCAAGAAAGTCCTCGTGGCCAACCGCGGCGAGATCGCCGTGCGGGTGCTGCGGGCCTGCCGGGAGATGGGCATCGGCTCGGTGGCGGTCTATTCCGAGGCGGATCGCGACAGCCTCCACGTCCGCCTCGCGGACGAGGCCTATCTCATCGGGGCGGCGCCGCCGGCCGACTCGTACCTGAACATCGAGAGGATCCTCGGCGCGGCGCGCCAGGCCGGTGCGGACGCCATCCATCCGGGCTACGGCTTCCTGTCCGAGAACCCGCGCTTCGCGGAGGCCTGCGTCTCGGCGGGGATCATCTTCGTGGGCCCTCCGGCCTCCGCGATGGAGGCGATGGGGAACAAGATCCAGGCACGGCGCCTGATGACCGCCGCGGGAGTGCCGGTGGTCCCGGGATCGGAGGGCGCGGTGGAGTCCGCGGCCGAGGCGCGGCGGGTCGCGGATCGGATCGGCTACCCGATCGTCATCAAGGCGGCCAGCGGAGGCGGAGGCCGCGGAATGCGGGTGGTACGCGAGAAGGACGGTGTCGCCGAGGCGCTGGAGGCTTGCCGCTCGGAGGCTACGGCCGCCTTCGGGGACGGCACCGTCTACGTCGAACGCTACTCCGACCGGGTCCGGCACATCGAGATCCAGGTGCTCGCCGACGGCGAGGGGAAGACGATTCACCTCGGTGAGAGGGAGTGCTCCATCCAGAGGCGCCATCAGAAGCTCATCGAGGAGTCGCCCTCGCCCCTGATCGATGCGCCGGCGCGCAAGCGGATCGGGGAGGCCGCGGTGAAGGCGTGCCGCGCCATCGGGTACCGCTCGGCCGGAACGGTTGAGTTCCTGGCGGATGACGAGGGGAACTTCTGGTTCATGGAGGTCAATGCCCGACTCCAGGTCGAGCATCCGGTCACGGAGCTCGTGACGGGCCTCGACCTGGTGAAGGAGCAGCTCCGGATCGCGGCGGGAGAAAAGCTCGGGCTCAGGCAGAGCGACATCCGGCTGCGGGGCAGCGCGATCGAGTGCCGCATCATCGCGGAAGATCCCGACAGAGGCTTCCTCCCGTCGCCGGGGCGCATCGAGCGCCTGCGGATCCCGGGAGGGCCCGGTGTGCGCGACGATTCGGGCGTCTACGAAGGCTACTCGATGCCGATTCACTACGACTCGCTGATCTCGAAGCTCATCGTCTGGGGTGCCACGCGGGACGAAGCCATCGATAGGATGCGGCGGGCGCTCGACGAGTACCTTCTCGAGGGCATCCCCAACACCATCGCTTTCCTCAGGCGCGTGATGGACCATCCCGAGTTCCGCGCGGGCCGCCTGCACACGAGATTCATCGAATCGATGAATGGCCTGCCGCCACGCGGTGCGGAGAGCCACGATCGGACCGAGGACCTCGCGGCGATCGCGGCAGCTCTGGCCTCAGCCCCGGGCAGAGGCCTTGCGAGGCCCGGGGGAGAAGGCAGGCCGGGGCGCGGCGGGCGCTCCGAGGGGGGCCCCTGGAAGCTCGCGGGGCGCCGGCGGCAGATCGAGGAGCGCCTGTGAGACGCGTGGTCCGCATGGGGGAGCGTTCCCTGGCGGTGGCTCTGCAGCGCAACGGTGACCGCCTGCGCGCGCTCGTGGATGGACGGGAGTACCTCCTCAGCGTGCGGGAGGCGCAGCCCGGCGTGTACTCCTTCGTCGAGGGCAACGGAGGGGGCCCGAGCCATGAAGCGGTCGTTCAGGAAAAAGAGGGCCTCTATCGGGTCCGGATCCGGGACAGGTCCTTCGAGGCGGTCGTGGAGCGTCCGGGAGCTGCCGTTCAGACGAGAGAAGGGCGGGGAGCCGGCGCCGGCATCCTCAAGACCGTGATGCCCGGGCGCGTGGTGAGGCTGCTCGTGGCGCCGGGCGCCTCGGTCAGGCGGGGCCAGGGCGTCGTGGTCATCGAGGCCATGAAGATGGAAAACGAGATCGGATCCCCGCGGGAGGGGAAGGTCAAGGAGATCCGGGTGTCACCTGGGGAGCGCGTGGAAGGGGGGGCGACCCTGGCCGTGATCGAGTAGCCCCCCCGAGGAGCAACCTACCGGTTGACCTTCGTGTCGAGGTCCTTGCCGGCCTTGAAGCGGACGACCTTCTTGGCCTTGATCTTGATCGTCTCACCGGTCTGCGGGTTGCGGCCTTCCCGGGCCTTTCGCTTGGAGATCGAGAAGGTGCCGAAACCGACGAGGGTGACTTTCTCCCCCTTCCGGAGGGTCGTCGTCACACCCTCGATGAAGGTCTCGATGGCTGTCGTGGCTTGTGACTTCGTGGTTCCGGTCTTCTCGGCGATCGCGTTGATGAGTTCCGCCTTGTTCATTGCTTCATCTCCTGTCAGTTGGGGATTCCGGCGAGGTTTATGATGAACGGCGTCGGTTATACCAGAGGTCCCGGGGCGAGTCAAGGCAGGAGCGGCGCAAACCCGCGCCGGGCGAGGGTTGACAGAGGTCACCTGTTCGGACGAGGGATGGGCTTCGGGTGCTTCCTGCTTTCCGCACTGCTCATTGCGGGGCTCGCAGGTAGTCGAGCAGGAGCTCAGACATCAGATGAGCAACCTCGGCGCCTGCCGTCGCGAATCGCGCCGGAGAGGGCCGAAGTAGACCTCGTGCTCATCGACGTTCTCGTGCGTGATCGGAAGGGAAACGCCGTTCCGGGCCTTCGCCTGGAGAACTTCGACCTGCGCATCGATGATCACCCGGCGGAGATCTCGACCTTCGAGAACTACTGCGCCGAGCCCGTCATCGCGGGAAAAAGCGGGCAGGAAGGCGGGGGACGGTCCGCCGCCTCTTCCTCCAGCGCTCCCTCCAGCTCGCCGGAGCGGCACATCATCCTGTTCTTCGACATCAACCAGCTCAGCGAGGAAGGGCGCGACCGCTCCGTCAAAGCGTCGCTCCGCTTCGTCCGGGAGCAGATGACGGGCCGCGAGCGGGTGATGCTCGTTGCCATGAAGCGACACCCGATGCTCCTCGAGAACTTCACGAGTGACAGGGATCGCCTGAGCGCCCGGCTCACGGCGATGCTGACCGACCCCGAGATGATCGACCGTCAATACCTCGAAGAGCGGCTCAATCTCAATGATGTCCTCGGCAGGGAATGCTCCGATCCCGAATGCTCGCAGCGGGTCGCGGTGGCTGTGCCCTACGCCGAAGAGGAGATGCTCAGGACGAAGCGCAGCCTCGACGCGCTCCGGAACCTCATGCCGGCGCTCGGCGCGTTGCAGGGCCGCAAGACTCTCGTCCACTTCTCAGAATCGCTGAGGGACGAGCCGGGGCTCCAGTACCTCGTCGTGGCCGGGTCGACGCCCTCGGCGAAGGGCATTGACATCCGCCTGAACATCACGGAGCTCCAGAAGGACGCGAACGCCGCCGGAGTATCGCTCTACATGGTCTGGGCGGCAGGTCTGGGGGAGAAGGGGTCGCTCGGCATGGCCGACGCGTCCAGGAAGGTACGCCTCGTGGACACGATCGTCCTCGAGCGCGCGCTCATCTCCGGAGAGGACGCGGCGCTGGCCCTCGGAGCCACGCTGGCGCTCGAGACCGGAGGCGTGGCGACGCAGCGCACGAACGACCTCGGCCTCGCTTTCAATGCCGTCGAGCAGGACCTCTCGTGCTACTACGTGCTGGGGTACACGAACCGGGGTCCCGGGGACGGGAAGCGCCACATGATCAAGGTGGGGACCGACCTGAAGGGCGCCCGGGTGCGCCATCGCCCCTATTACGAGGACTGGTCAGAAGAGGAGCGGCTCGACAGGAGGTTCCGCTCTGCGCTCATGGCGCCCGGTTACTTCGTAGGGATCCCGGTGACGGCCGAAGCCTACGCGCTGGCGCCGGAGGGGCGAAAGACCCCGATCCTCCTCAAGGCGGAGTTCCCGATCGAGGCCGTGACGGTCGTGCGACAGCCGGACGGAACGCTCTACGGTGAGGCGGAGGTCAGGACGACCGTGTGGACTGAAGGCCGTGAGGCCTGCATGTTCGCGCGGCGCATTCCGGTGACACTCAACCCTGGCGAGAAAGCATCCCGCCGCAGCGTGATTTACGAGGCGGGCTGCGAGCTTCCGCCGGGGGATCACGAGTTCACAGTGGCGGTGCTCGACTCGGGAACCTGGGAGATGGGCGCCGCCGGGACGCGGCTTCCAGTCCCCGCGAGGTCCGCCGGTGTTTTCGGGGACGTCGTCCTGTGGACCTCGAGCGCTGACGACATCCTCGATGCCGGCGACGCAGGTGAGGTCGGAATCCGCAGCTCGGGCAGCGGCCGCGGGTTCGTTCCAAGGGCACAGCGCCGGTTCGGGAAGAAGGAGCCCGGCGTGTTGTACTCCGTCGTATGCCCGCCGGAGAGGGGAGAGCGGGGAACGGGAGGGGATGTTCGTGTGGGGCGCCGGCTCTTCAGTGGTGACCTCGAGGTCGCCACCTTCGGCGATGTCGTGCTGGGGTCGGCCGACGACCCCGAGCGAAACACCACCGACAGGCCGGAGGGAGCTTGCGAGGGGATCTTCTCCCCCATCGCGGCCGGGCAGCTCGGACCCGGGGGCTACGTTTTCCGGATTCAGATCGAGGGGATTGGAGCGGGGAAGGTCATTCATGAAGCTGGCATCGCGGTGAGCGAGCAGGATCGAACCAGACCTGGTTCCTGACCTCACCACCCGATCCGCGCGGATCGAGCGATCCGGGCTCATCGTCAGTGGAAGTGTCACGCGGGCTGTCCGGCTGCGCATGATCCGTCCGCTGGCGGACGGCCCGGGTTCCGTCCATTCCGCATTTATTCAGAAGCAACTCTCCTGAACTGAGCGGCTTGCCGCCGTGCCGGACGCATTCCGGACACGGGTACGACTCTTGCCATCGGTCCTGCCGCGCACGCGGCGCTCTCCCTGCCAGGCACTCAACTCTCCTGGCCGCCGGCTCCAACCGGCGCCAGGCAACGGAGGGCTCGCTTCGATGAGACGGAACAGGTTCAGCGTTCTTCTGACTGCAATGGCCACGCTGTGGTGCTCGGCAGGTCTGCTCCCCGCCCTCGACAACGGCCAGGGAAGGAATCCCTGGACACAGGTGGTTCACGACAGCAACGGCCGGCTCGTTTCGGCCGTCGGCACGGAGCAGCGGGGCGTGCCGCTGGAGCTGAGCACGGAGATGGAAACCGCGGGAGGGAGGTCGGTCATCAAGACCCACTACCGGCGTGGAGCCGACTCCCTCCAGATCGAGAAGATCTATCAGGGCGGCAACGCCATGGACATCGTCTACACGGTCAAGGACGAGCGGCTCGTCGTCTCGCTGACGCTCGACGATCTCACCGGCGAGAGCCTGGTCGTCTACCGGCTTCCCGACGGCGAGGTCTTCTCGCTCTGGATTTCACAGGACGGCCAGCTCCTCAGCGGGGATGTGGACGGGCTCCGGCGGGCCTTGAAGGGCCCCATGGACATCACGAAGCTCATGCGGTCGTACGTGGAGCACAGGAAGCCTCTCGAGGGCTCGCTTCCCTCATCGGCCGAGCGGCTCATCATGCTCCAGGTGAGCTGCGACGATGCCTGTTCGGTGGGTTGCAGGGTGCAGTGTGCCACGGAGTGCGCTGCGGCACCTGGTGCTTGCCAGGTCTGCAATACTGCATGCGCCATCGGCTGCATCATCGGTTGCTGGAACTAGCAGGGGCTCATTGACGGCGGGCCCGAGCCGAGTGAGGTAGAAATGCATGTGAGCCGCACGGGTCCTCTCGCGCCACGAGACGACCAGGAACTCCCCGTGAGAACGGTGCTTCCATGGTGGGAGAGATCCGGGCGGCTCATCCTGTCGCTCTACTTCGTGATGCCTGGTCTCTTGAGCGTCGTTGTGAGCGCTGCCAGGTACTCGAGGGGAGAGCTCAATCAGACGGCGACTTCGTCGATCACTCTCGGATTGAGTCTTGTGTACCTGGCCGCGGGCGGCCTTGCCCTCACAGGCAGGCTAGTCCTGGCCATGATCCTCCTGGCTGTGGATCTGGCCGTGAGCATCGCATCGTTGGGTGGCCTCCTGGGCGTCTCAGCCGCCGACATGGGAGGGGAGCTGCAGATCCTCATGTCCGTGGTCCTCTCGGGTGCGGGTGTCGCGTGGGTATTGGGCCGGCGGTACGCACGTGATGACAGGGTTCAGAGGGCGCTGGCCATCTCACTCGTCATCGCTTTCGCCCTGAACGTCCCAATCCTGGGCACGAGGCTCGGGACAGGCGTTGGAGACGCTCTCGCGCCAGCCCCCGTCTCTCGAATCGCTGAGCCCGGGGAGCGCCTGCCCGAGTTCCGCCTCGCGGACCTCTCCGGCTCGATCGTTCCGCTTGACGAGCCGGGCAGGCTCTACGTGCTCAATTTCTGGGCGACATGGTGCGTGCCCTGCCGTCTGGAGCTCCCCCACCTGCTCGACATGATCGAAGCGCTTCCTGAGAGCGCACCGGTGCGGCTCATGGCGGTCAACACGGAGGGGCTCGGGAGGGAAGCCGTCGAGGCTTTCCTCGAGAAGGAGGGTCTTGCGGGGCTCGACGTCTTCACAGATCCCTCAGGCTCCACGCAGATCCTGGAGACGGGATCGATCCCGCTGACCGTGGTCATTCGGGATAGGACCCTCCTCACCCGGCATATCGGCTACAGCGCGGACACGATCGAGCGATTGAGAGCGGAGATTGTGAGCTATGTGGAGGACGGAGGCCCGGAGGAGCCGGCGGCGCCGCCCTCCTGACCGGTCCCATAGTCGATGCCGAGTCTCTGCATACGGCGGTAGAGGGTCATCCGGCTGCATCCCAGGATCCGCGCTGCGAGGGACTTGTCGCCCGCAGCCCGTCGCAGGGCATCGATGATGCGCTCCCGATCATCGCTCCGATCGAGGATCTCCCTCTCATCACCCGTGATCCACCCCGCCGGCCTGGTGCCGGACTCGGGCGGTACTGGGGTCGTAGCATCCGGAGTGCGATGCCTCGTGGAGGAGCTGGCGTCATCGTGGGTCAGATCAGCTCCGCTGCCGAAGTCCGGACCTCCTAGCGCGGCAGTCTCGACGGCCTCCTGATGCTCGGAGAGCGAGGAGGCTCCCTCCTGGAGCAGGTCGCGGATCTCCTCGAAGCAGCCCTCACGGAGCTCGTCGGGAAGGAACTCGCGTCGCACGGCACCATCCCTGGAGAGGATGAGCGCCGACTCCACCGCATTCTTGAGCTCGCGGACATTGCCGGGCCAGGCATGCGCACACAACGCCCGGAGGGCCGACTCGCCGATCCCCCTGAACTCGATCTTCTCCCTGCGGCAGAAGTCGGAGGCCAGCTGCTCCGCAAGCGCCGGGACGTCCTCCCTGCGCTCCCGGAGCGAAGGGAGCCGCACGGTCACGACGTTGAGGCGGTAGTAGAGGTCTTCGCGGAATCGGCCCTGGCGGATGGCCTCTTCGATGTTGGCGTTGGAAGCCGCCACGATGCGCACGTCGACCTTCCTGGGCGTCGTGTCGCCAATCCTCCGGAACTCTCCTGACTGAAGCACGCGCAGCAGCTTCGCCTGGAAGTGCGTCGTGGTGTTCGTGACCTCGTCGAGGAAGAGGGTGCCCTTGTCCGCCTCCTCGAAGAGTCCTTTCTTGTCGAGATCGGCGCCCGTGAAAGCGCCGCGCCTGTAGCCGAAGAACTCGCTCTCCACGAGAGAATCCTGGAGGGCGCCACAGTCCACGGGGACGAAGGGCGCCATCTTCCTTCGACCCGAGAAATGGATCGCGCGGGCGGCGAGCTCCTTGCCAGAGCCGGATGGGCCGGTGATGAGCACGTTGCAGTCGGAGGCGATAACCGCCTCGAGGAGCCGGAACACCTTCTTCATCGCGGGCGACTCGCCGACGATGGCATCCAGACGGTAGGTCTGACAGAAGCTGCGCTGCCTGAGGAGGGCTTCCTCGCGCTGCCGCTCGAGCTCCCACGCGTCGCGGATGCGCGCGGCCATCCTCCCGGCGACGTTTCGCGCGAGCTCGAGGTCCTCCTCGCGGAGGAGCCGGCCGCCCGCCCTGCTGTCGAGGTAGAGCGCCCCTCTCACGTGAGGCCCCATCCTCAGCGGAACGCAGACGATCGAAACGATGTGGAAGAGCGTGACGCTCCTGCGCTCGCGGAAGCGGGGATCCCTCGAGGTGTCGACGATGAGAATCTCCTCTCCCCGTGCAGCGCGCTCGATGACCGTGCGGCAATAGGAGCTCGCATCGCGGATGGACTCCGACTCGAGGCCGCGCGCGACGACCACCTCCGAGGAACCCTCAGGGCCCAGGAGGAAGATCATCCCGCGGTCACACGTGATGGTCGAAAGGGTCTCGTCCAGGAGATGAGCGACACTGGCGCGCAGGTCGAGCTCCACGCCACGCTGATCCTGAGCCAGGAGACTCTGGCGTGTCGGTGGCGCAGAGACGAGCTCGGCCTCCACGGAGGGGACCGCGGGCGGGTGCACGATGTCGATGCCTGGAGTGTCAGTCCTCGATGGCTCTACATGGGAGCCGGCGACGATGTCAATCAGCTCGGGCCGCCTGGAGGCGGAGTGGGGAGTGATGAGGGAGGTGGAGGGAGCATTCAAGGCGGCTCCCTGCGGCGCGGCTACGGCTGGGACGGCACTAGAGCGATTCGTGCTTGATGGCACCTCGGTGGCCCGGATCGTGCTGCGCTGGACAACATCACGCCGCCAGCGGACAGCCATGAAGCTGTGCCTGTCGTCGGCGTCGGGAAGAGTCCGGGCCATCTGGTGAAGCAGCGACGCCGCCTCCGCAGCAACACGCCCGGCCTCTTCAGGATGACCCTGCAAGTCGATCAGCTTGACCATCTCGGCGCGCGCTCGGGCTCTCACCATCGCCAGCCCCATCTCATCCGCCATCCCGCAACTCTCCTGGAAACTCTGCATGGCCTCCCGATGCTTCCCCGCCGCGGCACATGCCATCCCAAGCAGCATCAACGCCCTAGCCTTGTCCGGCCGGAATCCGCACTCTGTCGCCGATTCAGCAGCACGAGTAGCACGGGCGATCGCTACCTGGCCCTCCCCCGAGTTGATGGCAAGCTTGGACGCCACGAGATCAGATCTGATAAGCAGAACTGGAGCTTCGATCTCCTGACCGATCCGGTAACCACGATCCACAAGAACTCGCGGATCGCGAATGGAGGAACCCCGGTCTTCTCGCCCTCCAGCTCCCTCCAACTCCGCTGACGAAGAGGATCCCGCTGACAGGATGTCGTCACTCACCGGCGACTCATTGTCACCGCATGCGAGGCATTCTGCGATGTTGATCTCAGCCAAACCGACAATCATCATGTCTTCTACAGCTTCGCCAGTTTGTGCGGCAGCTAGCCAGCCAGCGAGTGCTGCATCCGGTCTCCCGAGTGACAACATCAAATCGCCAAATGCAATTGAAGTGGTCGCGTACGATGCTCGCCCACTACTTCTCGCAGCCATTTCCAAAGCACTTCTTAGCGTAGATTGTGCCTCACCGATGTTTCCCATCTCGTGGTCCAAGATTCCGAGACTATGTAAGGCATACTGTGCCATGGCGCTGCGCTCGGCGCGCTCACCGGACGACAGTCCATCCTGGAGATAAGCCCTGCTCTTGGCATACAATCCTCTGAGACGCGCAGCCTCGCCAAGGTTGACAACTACAGCACCCACTGGGTAGACAAGTCCCTCATCGTGAATACGCTTCAAACATCTCTCTAAAACAGCCTCCGCATCCAGAAGCTGGCCCTTCTCGAGATGAATAAGTCCAATATTCGTAAGTGCAATAGTTTCGGCTAGCAGGTCCTTTAGCTCACGAGCCACATCGAGCCACAGTTGGAATTCACCTAGCGCCTCGCGATACCTTCTCAGATGCGTGAGTGCATTGCCTGCAAGATTTGCACTTAGGCCAAAGAGTAGCCGATTCGCGCTTTGAAGAGCGAGTTCCTTGCACTGCTCTGCGAGCCCTAGAGCCCGTCGGTTATCTCCCGTCATCGCTGATGCGATAGCCAGTACGCGCAGAGCTTCCGCGCGGACTTCAGGGTCGAGGATCTCCGCCTCCTTTCCGAGAGCTCGCTGGGCGTATGCTTCGCCCTGAGAGACATCTCCTCGATCCACGTGTATACGAGCGAGTTGAGTAAGAGCGAGCGCCTCGCGCCGTGGATCACGTCTGCGTCGAGCGAGGAGCAACAGCTCAAAGAAGAATGCTTCCGCTCGAAGGGGTTCTCCTACTAGTCTCAGTAGCCGCGCTAGTAGCTGGAGAATTGTGTATCGGAGATCAGCCTGATCAGTGGTCAGGTACGTTAGAGCGTCCCGGTAATGGGTAATCGCCTGATCCGCCGCGCCACGATGGTAAGCGTGCTCTGCCGCGGCCACAGCGTACTTTGGGCCCTTCGCTTGATCTTGAGCTCGAAGAAAATGAAATGCGAGAACAGGATATAGGCTCTCTGGATGCTCAGAGAGACAGCGCTCGAGTGCGATGGCGATCCCCCTGTGAATCGAGGCGCGTCGTTGAGTTGGTGTAGCCTGTGAGATCATATCGCGAAGAAGGTAGTTGGAAGTAGAGTACTGAACTGTTGTTAGATGCCAACTCTTGCTAAGGAGTCCCTTTTTTACTAATGCTTCGAGGCACGGTTCGAGTTCCTTGAGTGGAAGCCCTGAGGAATCGTTGAGCAAACGCGCCGTCATTGGTTTTCCGTACACTGAGATCCACGCGAGGGTATCCACCTCGTATGGCTCTAGTTGTTGTATTCGATGCTCGAGGGTTTCACGAATCGTTTGCAAGCCCATGCCGGCGCGAACCGACGCGAGGTTGATCCTCCAGCGGAACGGGCCCCCGTCAATCTCTCCAGAATCTACAAGCCGTCGGAGGATTTCAATAATGAATAGGGGATTGCCATCTGTCAGTGGATGGATGATGGAAGCAAGTGAACTAGCATCACGATGCGGGCCGAGATGCATCTGAAGCAGCTCTAGCGTCTCGTCTGCAGCAAAGCGCCGAAGATTGATAGAGCGAACTTGAGGTGTCGCGAGGTGCTCACGCAGGAGTCGCTCCAAGCGTTCGGCTAGCAGACCTTCTTGACGGAAGGTGACAACAACCTTCGCTCTCAGACGATCAGCTCGATTAATCAGCTTGAGGAGGAGCTCAAACGTCTCTGCATCTGCATGATGCACATCGTCCAGAAGGAATACGGCTTCGGGCAGAAGGGCCTGATCCGCGAAGTGAGTCGCTACGGCCTCAAGGCGCTCGTTTCTGTAGTAGGGCGCCAAAGCGGGAGACTCAGCGAATGTCAGGGATGTGAAGTAGGGGCTTTTCTGGTTCGGTGTCTCTGGATGAGGAAGTAGTTCGCGGAATAGTTCGAAGGGAACTGTGGCATGGGGCGAGCAAGCCCCTCGGTGCACGTGCTTTCCGATTACCCTAAGACGTCTGTGAATCTCGTCGAGTATTCGTGTCTTGCCGATTCCAGGCTCGCCGTGTAGAAGGAAAACGATCGGGTGAGTTGCGTGCTCCGATGCTGAGACTGGCTCTACTGGGGTGAGAGCCCCCATGATCTCATCCAGTGCCGCTCGACGTCCAACAGGAGGGCTCGCGATGAAGACAGCTGATCGGGCAGTAGGAGACTCGAAATCCTCATCTGAAGCGAGAGTGCGAATCAGAAGCTCCATGACATCGGCAACAGATGCAGGTCGCGCTTGAGGGTCATCTGATAGCAGTGAGCTCGCGAGGTGCCGGACGGCCGCTGGCAGGTTCTGTAGTCGTTCTCGCAGCGATTCGTTGACTTGTAGAGCAAGGTCCGAGGATGAAAGAACTGTTGTGTAGTGCAATTGAATCAGGAGAACGCCCAGAGAATAAATGTCGGACCGATGGTCCGGACTCACGCCAAGCCGAACTTCTGGTGGAAGGTAGTGGGCTCGATGGAGTGGTACCTGAAGACCGCTGGATCTAGGCCACATGGATCGACCTAGATCAACCAGGTGGACGAGACTAGGGCAAGTCAGGGGAGGAGGTAGAGAAGTCGGAGCGGAAAAGAGAAACGACGAGAGGGCGAGTTCACCGTGAACGATTCCTCGAGAGTGGATAAAATTGATCGCTCGACAGATCTGAAGAAAGAGTCCCATGCGGGCTTCCGGGTTTAGGGCGGGTAGTGAAGAGCATGGAGAAGCGGCGACTGGGGTGAACTTCAGGTAGGGTCCGAGGTGTGGATCGGTATCGAAGTCCAGCGGCTCGATGATGGCGGGGTGACGCAGGTTGGATAGTGCAAGAAACTCGTTCTGAAGCGCTTGTGTAGAGGAGAGGACTCTCTCTGTTGAAGGGAGGTGCTTGATGAGGATGGGTTGTTGGGATTCGAGGCTGGTTGCCTCCGATACTCGGTATCGACCAGCATCAACAAGGATGCGGCCTGGAAGGAGACGCGGTTTCGTGCTCTGAAGGCTCATGAAGAATGAGCCTTCGGGGGAGCGGCTAGAGAAGTGAGCGGGTGTGTGGGCCGAGCTGGGGAAAGTGGTAGCGCTAGAAGAGCACTCGTGGGGCAAACGTGCTCAGGAGTATCACTAATTTGGCAAGGCTTGATGGAGCTTGAGGATCGCCGGCTAGAGGTAGGATTGAGTGGGATCTGTCTTGAGGATGAGGGAGCCTTTCGGTGGTGAGGTGTGGTCGCGGAGAAAGGGTGCGGAGAGATGGACGACCGAAGATCCCCACGCCCTCGGTACGGTGCATGCCGGTAGGTGAGGAACCGGCGGAACTTGCAACCTGGTTGCCGAAGACCCCGACGCCTGCGAGCGCGGAACTGGACAGGGTAGTTGCAAAGATCCAGATGCCGATGCTGAACGAAGCAAGGAGCCGGATTCGGCGCTTCATAGTTAGGGGTCCTCATCGCGGCCGTGTCGATGGACACGGCGACCGCGCTGGAACCCATCTGAGCAACGTGCCTGCCACCTGGGGTCAGGGCAGGAGCCTCCCCACAACTAACAGATTCAATGATATTTATAGGTTTCATCGCTCCGAACTCACGGGAGGCCGAGCAGGGTTTAGGTCTCAGATTGAGATGACCTTGATTCATCGTGACAAGTTCCAGGCGTGCCTGGGGCCGCCGGATCATTCCCCCTCGCGCCCCGATTTCACACCCTTGCCCCCGGCGGACCCTGCGCCGGTGCCGGCACCCACGGGATCAACCGTGTTCTCGTCCTCCAGGCCTGTGGCGCGGGGTAGCGAGGGATGGGTCGCCTCGACTCCGGTAGTGGCTGGCCCTCGATGGAATTCTCTCGCGATCTCCTGGCTCCCTGCAGCGGGCTCCGATTGGATCGAGACTCGCTCGGGCACATGCGGGGGCTGACCGGCGATCTCCCTCGCACCTCCGTGAGGCTGGGGCGGTCCCTGCGGCTGCGAAGAACGGGAGCCGCCGGCGCAACCTGCTTTCTCCCAGTGACGGACTCGTTCGAGTAGAAGGAGCCGGTCGATCGGCTTCGAGACGTAGTCATCGCACCCCGCGGCCAGAGTTCGCTCGCGATCACCCGCCATGGCGGCCGCCGTGAGGGCGATGATGGGCGTCGCACCGACCTCGGCATGACTCTTGAGGATCTTTGTGGCGTCGAAGCCGCTCATGATGGGCATCATCATGTCCATCAGAATCAGGTCCGGCCGCTCGCGCAGAGCGACCGCAACTCCCTGCTGGCCGTTCGCCGCGACGATGACCTCGTAGCCCGCGGAACGCAGAAGGAAGCCAATCGAGTACTGGTTGGCTGCGTCGTCCTCCACGAGGAGGATGCGAGTCCGCGTGCCCTCGCCGCTCATTCCGCGTGCCCCCTCCGACGATTCTGGGCGCACGTCGGGATCTGTGCGCCCAGGCACGGCGAGTGGCTGAGTGTCTTCCGTCTCTCCATCGGGCGTGCCGTGGTCCTGCTCTTCCTTGTTCGTCTCGGAGAAGCCAGGGGAGGATGTGACGTTCGCGTCCGAAGCCGACGCGGATGGAGAAGGTCCTTCGAGGGGGAGGGACGCGCCTGCCTCGCTCCGATCGGGTGTCGAGAAGCCCTCCGCTCTGACCGTCGAGCGAGGTGGGCCCGCCTCGTCCGCGGAGGGTGGCTTCCGTGGAACGGTCTGCAGCGCCCGCTCCAGCTCTTCGAGCATCTCTTCGATCTGAAGGGGGACCTTCGGGAATATCCGTTGCGCGGACGGTAGGAGCCGGGAGCGATCCTCCTCTGTGATGTCCTTCGCCGTGTAGATGAGGATCGGAATTGATGCGGTTTCGGGAGCGGCCTTCAGCCTCGACAGGACTTCGAAGCCATCCATGACGGGCATGAGGAGATCCAGGACGATGATGTCCGGATGCTCACCCAGTGCCCATTCCACCGCCTCCTGGCCGTTCTCCATGGTCGTTACGTCGAGGCCCGCCTTCTCGAAGAGAGTCCTCGCGATGCCCAGCTCGACGGGATCGTCGTCGATGACGAGCACGCGGCGGACATCCTTCTTGCGGGCCGCCTCCAGCTCTCGCAGGACGGAGAGGAGCTGGCGCTCGGACATGGGCTTCATCAGGAACCGGAAGGCGCCTGCGCAAAGCCCTCTGTCCCGGTGGTCCAGAGCGCTGGCGATGATGACAGGGATGTCACGTAAATCCTCGGCGACCTTGAGCTCCTCGAGAACTTCCCAGCCGCTCTTCTGGGGGAGCATCAGATCGAGGATGATCGCAACCGGCTTGAACTGCCGTGCCTTGTCGAGCACCTGCTCACCGTTGATGGCGAAGATGACCTGATATCCCTGCCTGCCGAGGAACTGGCGGTAGACGTAGAGCGACTCGGGATCGTCATCCACCACGAGGAGCGTCGGGATGTGCGGCAGCAGACTGTTCGTATCGTCGCGGATATCGAGAAAGCGTGGAGAGACGGGGACGGGATGCTCGCGAAGTGGCGTGACCCATGGCTTGGGCCCGACGGCAGGATCATGAGCGCTCTTGCCTACGATGCCTCTCGTGCCGGCGGGCTGGGCGCGCCGATCCGAGGGGAGAGCCGAGGCGACGGCGCCGGAGGGAGGCGCTGCCGCGGATCTCGAGACCCCGCGCGAGCGCTCCCCGCGGGCAGCCCGGAGCGCAGCGACGCCTTCGACGGGAATGGTCGCCGTGAACGTGGATCCCGCACCCGGAGTGCTCCGGACCTTCAAATCGCCCCCGAGCAACTCCACGATCCTCTTGGAGATCGCCAACCCAAGGCCGCTTCCACCGTATTTCCGGGTCGTGGATCCGTCTGCCTGCTGGAACTCCTCGAAGATGTGCTGGAGGGCCTCCTCGGTGATCCCGACCCCCGTGTCCTGGACCTTGAGCTCCAGCCAGAAGGGCCCCACGTCCGTGATCGGCGGCGGCTCCTCATCGCTTCCGGGGAGCATCCTGTACCTGCGGCTCAGCGTCAGCGTGACGCCCCCCTGTTCCGTGAACTTCACGGCGTTCCCGAGCAGATTGAGGAGAACCTGTCGCAACTTCGGATCGTCGGACTTGAGCGAGTCCGGGAGGGCCGGATCGATGATGATGTCGAACTGGAGGCCCTTGTCACCAGCCAGAGGCTCGATGGTGTCGCGGATTGCGGAAAGGGAGGTATTCAGATCGAAGACATCGAGATGAACCTCCATTCGACCCGCCTCGATCTTCGACAGGTCCAGGATGTCGTTGATCAGCCTGAGCAGGTTGCCCCCGGATCTGTTGATGATCGTGACCTGCTTCACCTGCTCTTCGTTCAGATCTCCGCTTATCCTCTGGCCGAGGATGTCCGACAACGCCAGGATCGCGTTGAGCGGGGTTCGCAGCTCGTGAGACATGTTCGCGAGGAACTGGCTCTTGAGGCGCGAGGCTTCGATGACCTGCTTGCTCTGCTCTTCGAGCAGGCGGCTCTTCTCGCGCAGCTCACGAGTGCGCTCCGCGACGATCTTCTCGAGATTCACGTTCGTGCGGACGAGAGAGCGGTTGGCTTCTCCCAGGGAATCGACCATGCTGGCCAGCGCGGAGGCTAGCCGGCCAATCTCGTTGCGAGAGGGGATGCTGAGATAGATGGTGTGATCCCCGGCCGCGATGAGATCCGCCTTGAGCGCCAGATCGTTGAGAGGCCTCGCGAGCCGCCGCGAGAGAAACCACACGATGACGATCGCCACCAGGATGACCGAGCCGCCCACGGCGGCGACGCGATACCGGATCGCGTAGATCGGCGCGATCACCTCGGCCCGCGAGACGGTGCCGACCACGGTCCAGCCGAGAGGTCCGAGGCTGGCCGGCCGGAACATCCTCCCGTACGCCAGGATCCAGCTTCCCTCCGGCGCGGCTGCGAGGGTCGTGGGTGATGCCTCGCTCGAGGCGGCCCGTTCGGGCGGGCGCGAGGCGGCGAGTAAGCCTGCCTTTCCCTCAGGCGCCTGCGGCTCGTAGATCAGGACACCCCGCTGGTTCTTCGAAGCGACCACGCGGGCCAGGTGGCTCAGCTCGGGAATGTCCTGCACCTTCCTCCAGAGGTACTCTCGCTGGGGGTAAGCGAAGAGCGTTCCGGTCCGTCCCATGGCCACGACGAACCCGTGGTCCCCGATCCGCATGGAGCGGAGAGAATCCTGGATCTCGTTGAGGTTGAGGACTGCGCGCAGGACGCCCGCCGGTGATTTCTTGCCGTCGGGGATGGCGATAGCGACCGCATAGTGGTACGCGCCCGTCACCGGGTCGGGCTCCAGGTTGGTCAGCGAAACTCCGCGGCTCACCGCCTCCTGCCACCACGTTTCGGGCGTGTGCCGGAGCCTCTGCGGATCCGTGGTGCAGCCGATGGCAATGCCGAACCTGTCGGTGAGGAGCAGCTCCGAAATGTGATGGTGCGTCGTGAGGAGCGACTGGAGGTGCCGCGTGACCTCGGGGCGCTCGTTCAGGCAGGTCGCTCCCTGGAAGTGGCGCCTGAGGAGATCCTCCTGCCTCTCGGCCATGGGGATGGTGACGTGCGACGCGCTCAGGTAGATCGCGCTCTCGAGAATGGTCGGTGCGAGGGAGATGGTCTGGACTTCACGGATCCGCTCTTCAATTTCCTTGTCAAGTGAGGCGGATGCCTGATCGACCATGTTGAAGAGGTCGCGACGCACGGCCTCATCGAGGGAGCGGCTCGCCATCTGGAAGGCGAAGATGGAAAGGAATACGACCAGCCCCACGGCGAGGCTGGTGAACGTGATCGTCAGCTCTGTGGAGAGGCTCTTCAGGCGAAATGGCATGTCCGCACGCGGCGGTGCCGGGCACCCCGTCCGATCAGACGACGCAGACCATGTTCCGTCCCGCGCCTTTGGCCTGATAGAGGGCCTGATCCGCGCGACGCATGAGATCGTCGACTGTCTTGATGCCGGGCTCCGGAAACGCGGCGATCCCGACGCTGATCGTGAGCCGCACCGTCACCTCTCCCGCCCTGGTGACGTGTTCCTCCACGTCGGCCCTGACGCGCTCGGCGACAATCCTGGCCGGCTCGGCATCGGTGGAGAAGAGCACGATGACGAACTCTTCTCCTCCGTAGCGGACGGCAATGTCGCTCTTTCTTATGTGCCGCCTCAGGATGGTGGCGATCTCGCAGAGCACCTTGTCGCCGACGGCGTGACCGTGCGAGTCGTTTATCTTCTTGAAGTGGTCGAGGTCCATCATCACGCAGGCGAGGGGAACCCCGTGACGCTCGGATCGGGAGAGCTCCTCTTCGAGCCGCTGGTGGAGGAATCGCCGGTTGTGCAGGCCCGTGAGCGAGTCGGTCAGTGATGCCTGACGGGCCTCGTCCTCGGCGCGCCGGATCCGCATCATCACGCCGATCCGCGCCGTGAGCTCGCCGGTGTTGAAGGGCTTCGTGACGTAGTCGTAGGCGCCCACTTCGAGCCCGCGCGCGATCTCGCCGTGGTCCCGGTAGCGCGCCGTCAGGAAGACAATCGGGATGTGCGCGGTTCTGCTCGCGGCCTTGAGGCGCCGGCAGACATCGTAGCCGTCCATGTCGGGCATCTGGATGTCGAGCAGGATGACGTCCGGATTGGACTCGGAAGCCGCCTCGATCGCCTGCTCGCCGTTCGTGGCTTCGATGCAGCGGTATCCCTTGGACTCGAGGATGAGCCTCAGCGCGTAGAGGTTGGCCTCCTCGTCGTCGACCATGAGAATGGTGCCGGGGGTATTCGGAGGAGCGGTCATATCTACTCTCTGAATATCGGATAGTGAAAATTGGAGCGGCAAATATAGGCCCATTCGCAGCCATGACAACCCTGACGTCCAGCTGACGCTGTGACATAAAGATAATGAAATCAGTATCTTAGAATAAGAACTGACACCGAGGATCGACTCGATGGAAGTGGGGAATGGCTCTCGGCCTCAGAAAGAGGGGGTGGGGACCACGGACGCTGGAGGGCGAGACGTCCCTGGATCCGGCTACCTGGCGAGCGCCGGGAGCTCAGAAGAGCGAGAAGAAGCGCGAGTACACCGCCCGAGTCAGCTCCCGGAAGAGCGATCGAAAGAACTCCAGCAGGGATGGAGGATTCGGGGGGTTCACATCGGCGACTCCTGCCAGCCGGGTGCCACCCTCCGCGAGCCGGGCGAACTCCCTGCGCGGTTGAGAGTTCCCCCCTCTCTCGCCTCGGCAGTCCGGAGCCCCGGCCTGACTCGGGATGAGACAGGAATGGCGACGTTACGAAGCGGTCCGAAATGCAAGGAGCCGTCCCCAGCCGAATATGCGTGGTTCTCAGGCTGAGACGGCTGAGCCACGGAGTCCCGCCTGGGTGATGCCGGAGGGCCGCGCCGCCTGCGGCCCCCCAGAGCGGGAAACCTGGCTGGCCACCGCCAGGCTGACCCTCCGAGGAGGGCACGTACGAGTTGTGGCTCGGAGGCCTAGCTCCGCCTCGCCAGGAGATCCGCTGCCGTGGCTGCGAGGAGTCCCATGGAAACGAACCCGTTGGCGGTGAAAAAGGCGGCGTTGACTCTGGAGAGGTCTCCGGGGTGGACGAGGCGGTGCTCGACGACCAGGACCGCGGCGGCGGCGAGGGCTCCTGCCACGTAGATCGGCCCGAGGTCGCTGAGCAAGGGAAGTGAGATCAGGGCGATCACCGTGAATACGTGGAGGATCTCCGAGCCCCTGAGAGCGCCCGCGACACCGATCCGGGCCGGCAGGCTGTAGAGGCCGGCGCTCCTGTCGAATTCGACGTCCTGACACGCGTAGATGATGTCGAATCCCGCCGTCCAGAGCGCCACGGCCGTTCCCAGAACGATGGCTGCCGGCTCGATCTCTCCGGCGACGCCGATCCACGCGCCCATCGGCGCGAGGCCCAGAGCGGCACCGAGGTGAATGTGGGTCAGGGGAGTGAACCTCTTCGTCAGCGAGTACGAGAGGATGACGGCGAGAGCGGGCAGGCTCAGGTAGAGGCAGGTCCTGTTCAGCCCCGCCGCGGCGGCGACGAAGACCACCGTCGAGATCGCCAGCATGCCGCCGGCCCAGGTCCGATCGAGCCTTCCTGAAGGGAGAGGCCTTCCGGCCGTCCGCGGGTTCAGCCTGTCGAATCGCTCATCGGCCAGGCGGTTGAAGGTCATCGCGGCGGTGCGAGCGCCAACCATGGCCAGCGTGATCCACAGGATGGTCCGCAGCGGGGGAAGGCCGCGAGCCGCCATGAGCATCCCCATGAAGGCGAACGGCAGCGCGAAGATCGTGTGGCTGAAGGTGACGAGCTCCGCGGAGAGGCGGAGCCTTCGCGCCACGCCTAGAGATCGGCCTTCCATCGCCTGCCGATCTGATGCTTCAGCCCGAGAAGGTCGAGCACCCGTGCGGCGTACTGTTCGACGATCTCCTGCATGTCCACGGGGCGGTTGTAGAAGAGCGGCGTGATGGGTGCCACGATCGCCCCCGCGAGCGTGGCCTGCTTCATGTTCTCGAGATGGATGAGGCTGAAGGGCGACTCGCGGATCCCGAGGACGAGGGTCCTCCGCTCCTTGAGCTGCACCTCCGCCGCGCGGTGGATGAGGTTGCGGCTCATGCCCTGGGCGATGGCCGCGAGCGTTCCCGTGCTGCAGGGAACGACCGCCATTCCCGCGCACGGGAAGGAGCCGGAGGCGATGGGAGCGGCGAGGTCGTCTTCGTCGAACCAGCGAATCGTCTCGAGCCCGGAAGGCGTGAGAGCCCGCCGGAACGCCTCTATGGATTCGCTCTCGAGGCCCAGCTCTTCACGCGCGACCTTCCGGGCTCCGCGCGAAGCAATGACGTTGACCCGCGGCACCTCGGGGTGTGACGCGAGCTCCAGGAGGAGGCGCCGGCCGCACAGAGATCCGCTGGCGCCGGTGATGGCGAGGACGTACTCGGGCATCCGTGCACCGGGAAAGCCGGGATGATACGCGCCGGCTCCCACGAGCGTCAACGCGCTATACTCCGGCCTCCCGTGGACGAAGAGACCCTCCGCAAGCTCCTCAGAGACGTCGCCGGGGGGCGCGTCCGCCCGGCCGACGCGCTCCACAGGCTCAAGGACCTGCCCTTCAAGGACCTCGGCTTTGCCCGCTACGACACGCACCGGGCGATTCGCCGCGGCTTCCCGGAAGTGATCCTGGCTGAAGGGAAGACTACGGAGCAGATCGTCGGGATCCTGAGTGCCGTGAAGGACCTGGGATCGCCCATCCTCGTGACGCGGGCGGGGCCCGCCGTCTTCACGGCCGCCGTCGAGGTCGTGCCCCTCGCCGAATACCATCCGGAGGCGCGGACCATCACGGTCCCGGGGCGGACTCGCCGGCCCCCCAGGAAAGGCCTCGTGATCGTGGCGGCGGGCACCTCGGACATCCCCGTGGCGGAGGAGGCCGCGGTGACGGCGGAGATCATGGGCAACAGCGCCGACAGGCTCTACGACGTCGGCATCGCCGGCCTGCACAGGCTGCTGGCCGAAGCGGATCGACTCAGGAGCGCGCGCGTCGTCGTTGCCGTCGCCGGGATGGAAGGCGCTCTTCCCAGCGTCGTCGCGGCGATGATCGACGCCCCCGTGATCGGCGTGCCCGTCAGCACCGGCTACGGAACCTCATTCGGCGGGGTGACGGCGTTGCTCTCGATGCTGAACTCATGCGCGTCGGGCCTCACTGTCGTCAACATCGACAACGGCTTCGGTGCAGGCTTCGCAGCCTCCATGATCCTGGCAGGGATGGACAAGCGCCCCGCACCACGACGCTCCGCCCCGAAGCGGCCGCGACCGCGGTCTTGACAGGCGTCAAGCAGCCTAATACGATCGCCGCCTGCCTCGCCCCAGCGAAAACTGCTCGGCACGTATCACGCTCTTGGCGGCATCCTTCCCTCCGGGACCGGATCCGTCGCGGGCAGTTACGACCGAGGGTCGACTTCGCTGTTGCCAGGTCACATCCGACGCTCGAAGGATCGTCCCGTGCACCTGCGATCCTCCGGCCAGCCCACGATCATGAGGGGGTGAACGCGAATGCCCGTCGTCAAGGTGCGCGAAGACGAGTCGCTCGAGAACGCGCTGCGCAGGTTCAAGCGCAAATGCGAGAAGTCAGGAGTGCTGACCGAGCTCAAGAAAAGGCAGCACTACGAGAAGCCGAGCGTCCGTAAGAAGCGCAAGGCGATGGCCGCGAGAAAGAAACTGCTCAAGCGGCTCGCTCAAGAGCGGAGGATCGAGGGCCTCTAGGCCCTCGCGATCGAGTCTGTTTCCGTACCGGGAGGGTGCGCCGGGTCGGCGCGTCCTCCCGGCGTTACTCTCAGGCGGGATCGGAAGCCCACGGCGCCGGCCGGCGGGCTTCCGAGGGAACGAACCCGGGAGGGTGGGACCTTGACCAGGCCACATGGTCCCGATTTGGTGGGGAAGGTCCGTTCTTCCCTCGACGTGGTCAGCCTCATCTCGGAGGCGACCCCCCTCAAGAAGGCGGGGCGCAAGTACAGAGGGCTCTGCCCTTTCCACAACGAGAAGACTCCCTCCTTTTACGTCGACGAGAACAAGCAGCTCTTCTATTGCTTCGGCTGCGGCGCGGGCGGCGACGTCTTCAAGTTCGTCATGCTCCGCGAGAGCGTCGAGTTCCCCGAGGCGCTGCGGCTCCTCGCGCGCCGGGCCGGCATCCCCATCCCCGACGGAGCCGGAGCCCCTCGCCGCTCGGAGCGGGAAGCCATCCTTGGCGTTTGCCGCGCGGCCGCCGAGCTGTACCGCAGCATCCTCGTGGAGGAGCCCGAGGGCGCCCCAGGCCGTGAATATCTGAAGCGGCGGGGGGTCACCGAGGAGACAAGGGATGGCCTCGGACTCGGCTTCGCTCCCGACCGCTGGGACACGGCGCGGCTCGCGCTCGAGGCCAAGGGCTTCCGCCCTGAGCTGCTCCAGGCCGCGGGCATCGTCCTGCGCTCCGAGAGCGGCGGGCGCTTCTACGACCGTTTCCGCAGCCGGATCATCTTCCCCATCGTGAACCTCTCCGGGGACATCATCGCCTTCGGCGGCCGGGTCGTGGGGGAGGGGGAGCCCAAGTACCTCAACTCCCCGGAAACGCTGGTCTACAACAAGCGCGAGACGCTCTTCGGGCTCTACCAGTCCAGGCACGCCATCAAGGAGGCGGGGGCGGGGATCGTCGTGGAGGGATACCTGGACTGGGTCAGCCTCTACGGAGCGGGGGTCCAGAACTGCGTGGCCACACTGGGCACGGCCTTCACCGACGAACAAGCCTCGCTCATCAGACGCTTCACCGACCAGGTCGTCCTGAACTACGACGCCGATCCTGCCGGGCAGGCGGCGAGTGTCAGGAGCCTCGAGGGTCTCCTCGCGCGGGGACTCTCGGTCCGCGTTCTCCAGCTCCCCGAGGGGCTCGATCCCGATGCCTACATTCAGGCTTCGGGGCCGGAGAGTTATCGCCGCCTGCTGGCCGGCGCGCCGACGTCGTTCGATTTCCTCGTCGAGACCGTGACAAAGGGGAAGGACCTCTCCGACCCTTCCGTCGTGGCCGCGGCCGCACGGGAGATCCTCCCTGTCATCGCCCGAATACCCGGCCGGATCGAGCGATCCGGGTTTCTCGGGCTTCTGGCCGAGCGGCTCGGGTTGGAAGACGACCTCATGCTCGCTGAGATGCGGGATGCCCTTGCGAAGGGGGGTGCTCGCGGAGCTTCGGGCAACACCGCCGCGGAGGCGTCACGGAACCGCACCCCGCAGGGGGGCGTTCACTTGAAGGCGCTCGGGGAAGCCGAAGCAAGGCTCGTCCAGGGTCTCGTGGAGAGTGAGGCCTGCCGATCGGCCCTGCTCCACGGAATCCTGCCGCCCGACCTCGATTCCACGGAGATTGGAGCGATCGTCGAGGCCATCACGAGCCTTGACCGGACGGGAGAGAGCGTGACCTATGGGTCTCTCTGCGAGTCCCTCCGGGAGGAGGACAAGCAGCTCCTCACCCGTGTCGCGATGAGAGGGAGTCCTCCCCCGGACCCCGAAGAGGCGCGGCACTGCCTGGAGAGCCTCCGCCGGGTCAGGCTCGTGAGGGAGCGCGGGGCGATCCAGAAGGAAATGGAAGGGATTGACGATCCGGTGCGGCTCGAGGAGCTTCTCCGCCGTAAGATCGAGCTGAGCCGCAGGATCGACGAACTGTCGTGAGAAACCCGGGGCCGCTGGACCCCGGACAGCCGGGTTGAGACCGGTCCGGCCCCGCGCGGGCCGGGAGGTGACTGTGGAAGGCAGGCCGGGAATCGAGCAACTCATCGACCTAGGAAAGACCAGGGGCAGCCGTCTCACCTTCGACGAGATCTTCGATCTGCTCGTGAACCCGGAGGGAATCACCAGCGCCGAGGAGATGGACGAGCTCCTGATGGCCCTCGGCGAGCACGGGATCGAGGTCGTCGAGGGCGAGGTCGAAGGAGAGGAACGGCCCGAGCCGGGCGGGGACGGGCGGCCCGGCAAGAGCTCCTCCCAGCGCTCCGCATCCGCCTTCCACGGACAGGAGCGTTCCGCCGACCCCGTGCGGACCTACCTGCAGGAAATTGGCGCGGTTCCCCTGCTGACCAGGGAGCGGGAAGTGGTCCTGGCCCGGCAGATCGAGCGCGGTCGCCGCGCGGTCCTCAGAGCCATCTCGCGCCGCGAAGTCGTGGCGGAGCAGCTCGCCGCGATCGGCCACACCCTCAAGGTGGAAGATGAAGGCCTTCCTGATGGCCTCTTCCTCCCGGAGGACTCGCGGGCCTCAGCGGAGAGGCGCAGGCGTTCCATCGCACAGTCCGTCGCGCGGCTCGAGAAGCACGTCGTGGAGGTGCGGCAGCGCAGGGCCTACCTCGGACGGGTCAAGCCGGGCGGGCGGGCGCACCTGAAGGCGCGGAGACGTCTCGCGCGGGCGCGCGTCAGGATGGGCCGGACGGTCAGGACCCTGGTCCTCAGCGACGAGCAGATCCGGACCTTCTCCAGCCTCATCTTCAGGGCCGCCGAGAAGGAGGACGCGCTTCAGGAAATGGAGGCCCGGGCCCTCGCGAGCCTGGGGGGCGAGAGAGACCGCGACGCCTCAAGGGAGATCAAGCGCCGCCTGCTCGAGCTGCGAGGCGGGATCGAGGAGATCGAGGAGTGGTTCAGGGACTCCGCGGAGGCCCTGCTGGAGACCACGGGCCGGATCCTCGCGGGGGAACGGCTCGCGCAGGAAGCCCGCGATGCGATGATCGTGGCCAACTTGAGGCTGGTGGTCTCCATTGCGAAGAAATACGCCAGCCGCGGCCTCCACCTCCTGGATCTCATCCAGGAAGGCAACATGGGGTTGATGCGGGCGGTGGACAAGTTCGACTACCGGCGGGGCTACAAGTTCTCCACCTACGCCACGTGGTGGATCCGGCAGGCGGTCACACGCGCCATCGCCGACCAGGGGAGGACCATCCGGATCCCCGTCCACATGATCGAAACGCTCAACAAGCTGGTCCAGATCTCCCGCGCGCTCGTCCAGGAGTACGGGCGAGAACCCACTCCGGCCGAGATCGCATTCCGCATGGGCATCCCCGAGGTGAAGGTGCGCCGTGTCATGAAAGCGGCCACGGAGCCCATCTCCCTCGAGACCCCCGTCGGGGAGGAAGATGGCACCCACCTGCGGGACTTCATCGAGGACACGAAGGCGCCTTCGCCGGAGACGGCCATGGTGCTGGCGGATCTCCGGAGGCGCACCGCAGAGATGCTGAAGACTCTCTCTCCCCGGGAGGACAAGATCCTCAACCTGCGCTACGGCCTCGAGGACGGGATAGAGATGACTCTCGAGGAGATAGGGTCTGCCTTCGGTGTGACCCGGGAGCGAATCCGGCAGATCGAAGCGAAGGCCCTTCGGAAGCTCCGTCATCCCTCCCGGAGCAGGAAGCTGCGCCCGCTGCTCGACGCGCCGCAGCCTTGACGGATCCTCAGGGAAAGATGCCCCTCAGGCGGTAGATCGAGGCGAGCCGCTCCAGCGCCACGACGTAGGCGGCGGTCCTGAGGTCGAGGCCCAGCCGCTGTGAGCTTTCGTAGATGAGCCGGAGGTTCGTCTTGATGCCGAATTCCAGCTCTCCTTTGACCTTGTCGAGCCTCCACGTCTGGCTGTTCTTGTTCTGGACCCACTCGAAGTAGGAGACGTTGACCCCCCCGGCGTTCGCGAGGATGTCGGGGATGACGGGGATTTTCCGCTCCCCCAGCCTCACGGATGCGGCGGGCGACACGGGGTTGTTCGCGCCCTCCACGATCAGCCGCGCGTCGATGAGATCGGCGTTCTCCGTCGTGATCTGATTCTCGAGCGCGGCGGGGATGAGGATGTCCGTCCTGACCTTCCAGAAGTCGCTCGCCGTCACGGCGTCGGCTCCGGGAAAGCCGGCCAGCCCGCGCTTGCCTCGGATGTAATCCCGGAGCGCGACGGGGTCGATCCCTCGGGGATTGTGGATGCTCCCCGTGTGATCGCTCACGGCCAATAGCTTCACGCCGCGCTCTCCGAGGAGGACCCCCGCCGCGGAGCCGACGTTGCCGTACCCCTGGATCGTCATCGTGAGGCCTTCGAGCTCCTGTTTCCAGGCCGCGAGCTGGAGATACTCCTCGATCGAATACAGGATGCTCAGCCCGACGGCGATGTCCCGGCCGTGGGATCCCCCGATCTCGACGGGCTTTCCCGTGACGACGTGCTTCATGGCGCCGCGATCCTCGACGTCGCAGCCGATCATGTAGGTGTCCATCATCCAGGCCATGATCTGGGCGTTCGTGTTCAGGTCGGGGGCGGGGATGTCCCGCTCGGGCCCGATGAAGTTCTGGAGCGAGTAGGTGAACCTCCTCGTGATGCGCTCCAGCTCGCTCCGTGAGAAGCTCGCCGGGTCGAAGCAGACTCCTCCCTTCGCGCCCCCGAAGGGGACGTTCACGACGGCGCACTTCCACGTCATCAGCGCGGCCAGAGCCTTGATCTCGTCGAGGCTGACGCTCTGGTGGTAGCGGATGCCGCCCTTGAAGGGCCCCAGCACGTTGTTGTGCTGCACGCGGTATCCGTCGAAGATCCGGGTGACGCCCGAGTCGAGCACCACGGGGAAGTGCACGACGATCTCGTTCGCCGGCTCGCTGAGGATGGCCCTGATGCCTGCTTCGAGGCCCATCGCGTCGGCTGCCCTGTTGAATTGCGCCTGCACCGCCTCGAAGAAGGAGGGAAGCGCCTCCCGGCGGCGCTCGGTCGGGGGCATGGTCACACGGCTCTGGGACATCTTCGCAAAGCTCCTGGGAGGCCGCCGATCGCCGGCGGAGGTAACGGTGAAGTCTGTATGGAAAGCGGCCTATTATAGGAGGCGGCTCCAGCGCGGACAATGGGAAGCAACGCGAAGGGCCGACGACCCGGGCTTCCCGGAGCAGGCATTCCGCTTCCCCGCCTGGATTCAGGAGAGAGCCGATGACGAGCGCCGTCCCGCCCCGCGGCCGGCTGATGGCCCTGTTCACCGTGAGCGCGGCCTGCCTGGCTTCGTGGACCGCCGCAGCTCCTGACGCCTCCCAGGTGGCCGACCGCATCCTCGCATGGGGCGGGGATCCCGCGGCCTCCGTGCCCTACCTGCGCTTCACCTGCGTGCTGGAGAAGGACGGCAAGGAAGTGTTCACCCGGACGCACTACCTGGATTTCCGCAAGAGCATGCACCGCGTCGAGATGACCGATGATGAGGGTCACCCCGCGGTCTGTCTGACCCACCTGCCTTCGGGCATCGGAGCCTGCGAGGTCGCCGACCGCGGCATGATCGAAGCGGAGGCGGCCCCCTATCTCGAGAAGGCTCACGCCGCCTGGATGCACGACACGCACTGGCTCCTCATGCCCAGCAGGGTGAAGGAGCCCGATGTCGTCCTGAGCCAGGAAGGCCCGGTGCGCCGGGAGTGCAAGCAGTACGAGCTCCTGGATCTCACCTTCCCGGCAGGCCGCACTCCCCACCAGCGCTGCCGGCTCTTCGTGGACGCCGAGAGCGGCGAGGTGGACCGGTCGGAGTGCGTGCTCGCCGAGGGCGCGGCCGCCTCAGATCAGGGAGAGCCCGCCGGCTGGAGCTGGACCGGATGGACCCGGTTCGGGGAGGTGATGCTCGCGACAGAACGGATTGCGGATGGCGGCGCGTGGAAGATCCACTTCCGGGACATCGAGATCTTCAAGACGCTCAACGAGCGTGTTTTCTCGTCGACCGCGGACGTCGATAGCTGGCGCTAGGCGCCGGCGGCATGATCGTCCCGCGAGCACTCCGCTTCCCCGCGGCCCTTCGGGCCGCGACGGTCTCCCGCAGCTCGACGACCAGCCTCTCCCGCCTCTTGTAGAGCCGCTTGAGCGGCCGCGGGCGGCACTTGGTGAGGATATAGGAGGCCACCAGAGGGAAGGCGACCGTCGTGTCGCAGTAGGCGACGATCGCATGGGGGAGCATCTCCGGATCGACCTTTCCCCATGAGACCGCCTCCCCCGGGGTCGCCCCGCTCAATCCACCCGTGTCGGGGCGGGCGTCGGTGATCTGGACGTAGAAATCGTGCCCCGTGAGGTCGAGGCCCAGGACCTCCTGGAGCTGGGGCTCCGTCTGGAGCAGAAAGTTCTTGGGGCTGCCGCCTCCGAGCATCACGGCGGCGCTCTTCCCGGTCCTCTTCGCCTCGTAGACGATGGCGCACGACTCGTTGACGTCGAGCGACACGTCGAACTCCAGCGCGCCGCCATCGAGCGCGCGAGCCGCCACGTTCATTCCGATGGTGCTGTCCCCCGGCGAGGAGGTGTAGATCGGCACGTCGCACCGGTAGGCCGCGGCCAGGAGCGTCGTGCCCTTCCGCTTCGTCGCCCGCTCGAGCTTGTCGACGTCGCGGCCGATGAGGTGATGCAGCTCCGAGGTGGACATCTTCCGCTGGTATTCCTTCTGATCGATCAGGTTGTAGAGGTACTGATCGGAGTGGAGCAGCGAATCGAAGTCGATGATGATGTCGTAGATCCTGATCAGCCGCTTCTTGAAGAGCTCGACGTCGTCCGCGAAGGGCGTCCCCCGCTGGAACTGAAAGCCAAGGCCGTACTGGAGGTCGTGGTAGAGGTTCGCGCCCGTCGAGATGATGTAGTCGATGAAGCCCTTCTCCATCAGCGGAATGAGGAGGGAGCCGAATCCCGCGGGCGTGAGCGCGCCGGCGAGCGATACCCCGACGGTGACGTTCTTCTTCATCACGCGCTGCGCCATCAAGTGGCAGATCTCGCGGATGCGCGCCGCGTTGTAGGCGTTGTAGTAGTTGTCGATCAGATCGGCGACGCTGGCGCCCGGGGTCAGGGGCTTGATCTGGATGGCGCGGGAGCCGCGACTCACCTTCCCGTTTCCGTGGTGCTTCATGGCTCCTCCGGTCCGGTTGCGGCGGGGGGTCGGGAACAGATGCCCGAGGAAGATCGCGGGGCCTTTTTAGCACACCGCGGATCCTTGGTCTACACTCAGCGTTCGCCGTGAGAAGGGAGTCTGTCGGAAAAGTGCTCATGCTGGCACTGGCACTCGCCGGAGCCATCGCCGCAGTCTCGCTGGGCACGGCGGGGCTCGTCCCCGGCGTGGACGGAACGCAGCCCGCCGGGCCGATTCCGGATCAGGCGCCCGCCGGTCCCATCTTCGCCGTCGTGGGCGGCTTGCTGATCGACGGGACGGGAGCCGACCCGCTGCCCGACACGGCGATCATCATCGAGGGAGGCCGCGTGATGGCGGCCGGCCCCCGCAGGGAGACGAGAATCCCGCCGGGCGCGGTGGCCATCGACGCCACCGGGTTGACGGTTCTTCCCGGGCTCGTCGACATGCATGTCCACCTGGTGGATGGGGTGGACCTCTCCGACTTTCTCAGGTACGGCGTCACTTCCGTGCGGCACATGGGAGCCACGACCATCGCGCGGATCCGCAGTATCAAAGAAGGCGTCGAGTCCGGAAGAATCCCCGGCCCGAGGATCTTCCACTGCGGGCGCTTCGTCGTGAGCCAGCCGCCTCTGGACCCGGCCGTCCTTCCCGAAGGCGAGCTGGAGCAATACTCCGTGATGCACTCGCCCGCCGATGCGGGTCCTGTCGTGCGCGAGCTCAAGGAAGCCGGCGCCGACTTCGTCAAGATCAAGGCGCACATGACCCCCGACTCCCTCAGAGCCCTCTGCGAGGCCGCCGCCCAGGAGGGCCTGCCCGTCTCCTTCGACAGCGACGGCGGCAGCAGCTACGGGATCATGGAGGCCCTCGATGGCGGCGCGAGGGGAGTCGAGCACCTCAGCGGGATCAACTTCGAAGTGGTCGCAGAGCGTGAGAAGGCGTTGAGGAAGATGCTCGAAGTGAAGGCCTTCGCCGTCCCGACCTTCGCCGTCCTGGGCAGGATCTACGGCGACGTCAGGCTCTCCGCGCGCCGCGAGTTCATCAGGAAGTTCGCGCTGCGCGGCGGAGTGGTGGTCGCAGGGAGCGATACCCCGACTCAGGGAACCCCGGCCGGTGCTTCGCTCCACGAGGAGCTCCGGTACCTGACCGAGGCGGGGCTCACGCCCCTCGAGGCGATCGTGGCGGCAACGGGTGCGGCGGGCAGGGCGCTGGGCTACCAGGGCAAGGTGGGAACGATCGAGGTGGGCTCCTGGGCGGATCTCCTGATCGTCCGGGGCGCTCCCCACGAGGACATCAGCGCGACGTTGCAGATCGAGCGCGTCCTCAAAGGAGGGGTCCAGGTCTACCCTCCTCCCCCGAACGGGGAGCGCTGATCGGCTGCGTCGGCGCAGTCGGCATTGTCGCGCGCTCCTAGCCAGTCCCAGGACGGGCTCCTACATTGAGCCCCCGGGCGGCGCAGGCCTCTCCGCCCCGGAAGGCATCGACCTTGAAGCAGGAAGCGCAGGGCAGAATCCCGGTCCGGATCCGCATCGAGGACGAGAAGGGGTTCGAGAAGACGATCGTCTTCCGGCAGGGGCTCCTGCGCGTGGGGAGCGAGCCGGGCTCCGGGCTCCGCCTCGAGCACGAGAGCGTCGCTCCCTGCCACCTTCTCATCCTCAGGGAAGGCGACAGATTCACCTTCGCCGACACGAGCGCGGGGATGACGACTCTCGTCAACGGCGTCTCCGCGCACAAGGGCGTCCTCGCTCACGGCGACGTGATCACGTTCGGACAGGGCTGCCCCTACCGGCTGACCTTCCTGATCGAGAGCTCGAGGACCGGGGATCTCAGGGAGAAGAAGCTGCGGGGGCTCCTCACGGCGTGCCGTGCGATCAATTCCTCCCTGGTGCTCGACGAGGTCCTGAACAGAGTGATGGACGCGGCGCTCCAGGTGACGGGCGCGGAGAAGGGCTTCCTTCTTCTGGTGGAGCAGGACGGCTCTCTCAATCCCTGCGCGTCGAGGAACCTCGACGAGGCTCGCCTGCGCGGCGAGACGATCCCGGCCAGCCTCAGCCTCATCCGCAAGGCCATCCGCTCGAAGCGATCCGTTCATTACGTCCCAGGTGATCCCGAGGGGATCGGCGAGGCCGGCAGCGCGTCCATCGTCAGGCTCAAGCTCCAGACGGTCATGTGCACCCCCATCCTGGCGCGCGGGGAGCCCACGGGCATCCTCTACATCGACCATCGCGGAGCGCTGGAGGGCGCGATCACCGAGGACCTCGAGATCCTCGAGGCGCTCGCCGACCAGGCGTCGGTGGCCATCGAGAACGCGCGTCTCAGCGAGCAGATGATCATGACGGAGCGGCTGTCGGCCGTCGGGAGAATGGTCTCCTCCATCGTCCACGACCTGAATGGACCGATCACGGGGATCCACGCCGCCCTGCATCTCGTCATGAGGGATCCGGCCGCGCCGAAGGCGCAGGAGCTGCTGGGTCTCATCGGCGAAGAAGCGCAGCGCATGACCGGGATGACCAAAGAGGTCCTCGACTTCTGCCGGGGTCGCATGGAGCTTCGGACGGAGCCTGTATCGCTGCGGATCTTCCTCGGGCGGGTGGCCCGGGCCGTCCACGCGGAGATGAGCGCGCGCTCCATCCGCGTCCTGGTGGCCCTGAGGGACGACGTCACCTTGATGATCGACCCGGCCCGCATGGAGCGCGTTTTCCGCAACCTCCTGCGCAACGCCTCCGAGGCGATGCCCGGGGGAGGCGAGGTCCGTGTGGGCGGGGCCATCGCCGCAGATCGCCTCGTGATCTCGGTGACCGACTCGGGCTGCGGGATGACGGAGGAGGTGCGCCGTCGCGCCTTCGAGCCCTTCTATACCTCCGGCAAGGAGACCGGCTCGGGGCTGGGGATGGCCATCGCCTCGAGCATCATCTCGGCGCACGGCGGGGCCGTCGAGGTCGAATCGGCGCCCGGCAAGGGAACGACCATCCGAGTGGTACTCCCGCTGGAAACTCCTGGAACTGGGGCCTCCGCGGGAGCGGAGATCCACGAGTTCCCGTCCGCGGTGCCGGCCGGCCGCCGCTGAGGCCCTCGGATCGGTCGGCGCATGGAATCGCCGTTCTGAGACGGGTGCATACCGCTCTCTCTACCCCGCAGGCGCCCTAGGATGCCGAATCTCGCTCTCCGATCTTCGCGCGATCGTGGCCTCTCGCCCGGCCGTCGAGCGCGGCGAGGAGCTTCCGGTGGATCCCGCCGAAAGCCCCGTTCGACATGATCAGGACGACGTCGCCCGGAGCGCACTCGGCGGCCAGCATGCCGACGATGGCCTCCACATCCGGGACGTAGCGGGCGTCGACGCCCCTCGACCTCACGTCCTCGACCAGCCGCGCGACGTCGAGCCGGTTCCCTTCCGGCGCTCGCTCGGGGTGATCGACGGCGGCGATGACAGCCACGTCCGCGCCGTCGAAGGCCTCGGCGTAGGTTTCCTGAAAGACCTTCCGGCGCGTCGTGTTCGTGCGCGGCTCGAAGACGGCCCAGAAACGCCTCGGGGCGAAGCGGACCCGGGTTCCGGCGATGGTCTCGCGGACGGCCGTGGGATGATGCGCGAAATCGTCGAGGACCGTGACGCCGCCGGCCACCCCCACGATCTCCTGCCTGCGGCGCACCCCTCGGAAGCTGGAGAGGCCCGGGGCGATCCTCGCGTCCTCGATGCCGAGCGAGCGAGCGGCGCCCACGACCGCCAGGGCGTTGAGCGTGTTGTGCCGCCCGGTCTGGGGGATCGCGAAGCGCGCCTCGGCTCGCCCCGAGGATGCGACGAACTTCGTGCCTTCCGGACCCTCGTGCTCGACGCGGCCGCGAAGGTCGCCCGAGTGCAGACCGTAGCGCACGACGCCGCACCGGGCGTGAGGCAGCTCGGACAGGACGCCGGCATCGTCGGAGCAGGCGACGAGCGTTCCGTCCTCGGGAATGAGCTGGACGAAGCGGCGGAAGGCCTCCTGGACCGCCTCGAAGCTGGGGAACATCTCGGCATGATCGTACTCGACGCTCGTCAGGATGGCGGTCCTCGGCCTGTAGTGGAGCAGCTTGGGGCCCTTGTCGAAGAAGGAGGTCTCGTACTCGTCGCCCTCCACGACGACGTGGCTGCCTCCTCCCAGGTGAAAGGACCTGTCGTCTCCCATCACGACCCCGCCGACGAACCACGAGGGATCCTGCCCGGCCTCGAGGAGGACGTGGCTCATCATGGCCGATGTCGTCGTCTTGCCGTGAGTGCCGGCGACCACCACGGGATGGCGGCCGGCCAGGACGAACTCGCCGAGAGCCTGCGGCATGCTCATGTAGGGCAGGCCGCTCTCGAGGAGCGCCACCACCTCGGGGTTGGAGCGCCCCACGACGTTGCCCACGACGACGAGATCGGGGAAGGGCATGAGGTTCTGCGGCCCGTACCCCTTGAGGATGGGAATCCCCAGTGACTCCAGCATCGTCGAGATCGGCGGGTAGACGCTCTCATCCGAGCCGCGCACGTCGAAACCGCGTGACTTCAGCAAACCCGCGAGCGATCCCATGCCCGTTCCGCAGATGCCGATGAGATGAACCGATCGGACGCCCGACAATCTCTCCTCCTCCACGAGACAGGATCCCCGCGGGCGGACGCGGAGAGGGGACGATACACCAGCCGCCCGGGAGGTGCAGGGGTCCCCGGGGGGGTGCTAGGCTCTCAGGGTTGGCATCCCGGCAAGGAGGAAGACATGAGACGAGAGACCGTAGTCGCGTCCGTTTCACTCCTCTGCTGCACGCTGGCACCGGCAGGCTCCAAGGAACCGGCCGAGCCCATCAGCGCGCTCCCCGGCAAGCCGGTGATCGAGCTGCGCGTCTCGGCCCATCACGGGATGCTCCCGATGGAGCTGACTCTCACTGGTGAGATCAAGCTGTCCGGTCCGGACGCCATGAAGGCCTGCTTCGTCCAGGCCGACTGGACCAACACCACGGGCACCGGCCTGCCCTTCACGACGCGAGACATGATCCCCTGCTTGAAGCCTCCCGCCGAGATCCCCGTGCCGCAGACCTTCGAGCAGAGCCTCTCCCTCGAGAAGGCGGGCACCTATTCCTACCGGATCATCCTCGAGGACCGGGAGGGGAAGCGATACGCCTCGGCCTCGCGTGAAGTGGAGGTGAAGGAGTCGCCCGTGCAGATCAAGGTGACGCGGGAAAGCTCCGGAGGCTGATTCACTTCACCCGCGCTCAGCCTTCCCGGAGCTTGTGGCCCGAGAGGTTCCCCAAGCCGTCGTAAGCCGCGTATTTGTACATCTCAGAGAGCGTGGGGAAGTTGAAGACGGCCTCGATGAAGGCATCGATCCCGCCGCCCGAGGTCATCACCATGAGCCCCAGGTGGATGATCTCCGTCGCCCCTTCCCCCACGCAGTGGATGCCGAGCAGGCTCAGGTCGTCGGGAGAGAAAACGAGCTTCAGCAGGCCGTGCGTGTCCCCGACGATCTGGGCGCGGGCGTTGTTCTCGTAACGGGCCCGCCCGACCTCGTAGGGAATCCCCTTGGCCTTGCAGGACTCCTCCGTCTCGCCCGCCGCCGATACCTCGGGGATAGAGTAGATCCCGAAGGGCAGCATCGACGAGACGTGCGTCTTGTAGCGGAACTGGAAGGCATGGCAGACCGCCACGCGCCCCTGCTCCATGGAAGTCGCGGCCAGGCCCGGAAAACCGATCACGTCGCCCGCGGCGTAGATGTGCGGCGCCGTGGTCTGGAAGTGCTCGTTGACCTCGATCCGCCCGCGGCCGTCCTCGGCCACGCCCGCCCGCTCGAGGCCCAGCCCTGACGTGCAGCCGCGCCTGCCGGCGGCGAAGAGGGCACGATCGGCCTCGATGACCTTTCCGGAACGCAGCTCCGCCCGGATGGAGTCCCCCGTTCTCACGATCGACGCGAGCCGATCCTCCATGCACATCGTCACGCCGAGCTTCTCGATCCCCGCACGGAGCTGCTCCGAGATCTCCGCGTCCAGGAAGGGCAGGAGGCGATCCTTGGACTCGACGAGGCTCACGCGGACCCCCAGCGCGGCGAAGGTCGACGCGTATTCACAGCCGATCACGCCGCCCCCGACCACGAGAAGGCTCCGGGGAATGCGGTCCATCCCGAGGACGGAGTCCGAGTCGCAGATCACCTGGTCGTCGAAGGGGATCTCCGCGGGCCGGTGCGGGCGCGAGCCCGTCGCGATCAGGAAGTGGCTGCCGATCAGGCGCTGCTCGTCGCCCTCATGGTTGATGAGCAGCGTCCGGGGATCCTCGAAGGATGCTTCCCCCCCGATGAGATCGATCCCGTGTCGAGCGATGTTGGTCGAGATGAGATCGCGATGGATGGCGACGACCTGCTTCTCGCGGTGCAGGAAGTCGGCGACCGTCAGGTTCTCCTTGAGCGAGTAATCGATCCCGTAGAGACCCCGCTGCCTCAGGCCGGAAAAGTAGAGCGCCGACTCGCGCAGGGTCTTGCTGGGCAGGGTGCCGGTGTTGGTCGAGGCGCCGCCGAGCCTGAGATCCCTCTCCACGATGGCGACGCTCTTGCCGAAGTAGGCGGCCTGGGCGGCGCCCTTCTCGCCGGCGGGACCGGAGCCAATGACGATCAAGTCGTATTCGGGCGGCATCGAGGAACCCCACCCGCCCCGCCTTCCGGAGCCAGGGGCAGGAGCGGGAAGGATACTCCAGGCAGCCCTCAAGTCGATCCGCGGGAAGGCTGTGATAGGATTCGCCGCGGCTCCCGGAAGAGGATCTCCCATGCTCGGCACGACGCTGACAGCGCTCGGGGTGGGCTTCGCCCTCGGGATGAAGCACGCCCTCGACGCCGACCACCTTGCCGCCGTGGCCGTCCTCGTCGGCGAGCGGCGCGGGAAGGTCGCCGGCGCTTCAGCGGTGGGGATCGCCTGGGGGCTGGGCCACGCCTCCGCTCTCACCGCCGTCAGCCTCGGAGTCGTCCTGCTCGGCCTGCGCATTCCGGGATCCCTGGCCCTCTGGATGGAGTTCGCGGTGGGCATCGTCCTCGCCTTGATGGGCGCGCGGATGATCTGGAGGTACCGCCGCGGGGCCGTGCTCCACGCGCATGGCCACGATCACGGTGAGAGGCACCATTTCCATCCGCACGTCCATCCCGTGGGGGTCGATCCCGCCCACACCTCGCACCATGAGCTGCCCGGGGCCGCTCGTGCCGCCTCGGAGTCCCGAGGGCGTGCCCCCTTCCTCGTGGGCCTTCTCCACGGCATGGCGGGCAGCGCCGCTCTGACGGTGGTGATACTGGCCACGATTCCAGGCACCTTTGCCCGGCTCGGCTTCGTGGTGGTCTTCGGCGCCGGCTCGATCCTCGGCATGGCCCTCATGAGCACGCTCGTGGGCCTGCCCCTGGCCTCCGGCAGGCTCACGGGCGCGCGCCCGCAGCGGCTGCTCAGGCTCGCAGCCGGCACGCTCAGCCTTGGCATGGGCCTCTATCTCATGACGGGCATCGCACCCGAGCTCTCATTCTGAAACTCCCCTCGAGGCGCAGGAGGGAATGAATGGACACCTACTACCACCCCAAGGACCTTCCGCACTTCTCCGACATGGGCCAGGGGAATCCCGCCCTTTGGGAGAAGTTCATGGCCTATTACTCCGCCGTCTTCGCCGAGGGGGCGCTCACGGAGCGGGAGAAATCTCTCATCGCGCTCGCCGTGGCCCACACGATCCAGTGCCCCTACTGCATCGACGCCTACACGCAGGCCTCTCTCGAGAAGGGCTCGAACATCGAGGAGATGACCGAGGCGGTCCACGTGGCCTGCGCTATCCGTGGCGGCTCCTCGCTCGTGCACGGCGTGCAGATGCGCAACGTCGCGAAGAAGATCTCGATGTAGGGCACTCGCGCCTTCAGTCGCTCAAGATGGTCTCGGAGTGCCACCGACGGGCCGTGAAGAAGGAGGTTGACGCCGGCTCATGTCAATCCTGATCCAGACTCTCCGATCCCGGTCCAGCCCTCTGGCTTCCGCCGCAGAACAGAGGCGGATCCTCGAGGCGGCGGACGGGCTACCTCGCTTCGATCGCAGGCTCGCCGGAGCGGGCGTGGATACCCTCTGCGCCACGGGGATCACGGTTCTCCAGATCAACGTCGGGAAGCTCTGCAACCAGACCTGCCGCCACTGCCACGTGGATGCCGGCCCCGATCGAAGGGAGGTCATGACTCTCGAGACCGCCGGGATCTGCATGGCTGTCCTCGCGAGGAGCGGGATCCCCACGTTGGACATCACGGGCGGAGCGCCGGAGCTGAATCCCTGCTTCCGCTACCTCGTGGAGGAGGCCACGCGCCTCGGGCGTCACGTGATCGACCGCTGCAACCTGAGTGTGCTCCTGCTTCCTGCGCACTCCGATCTCGCGGAGTTCCTCGCGCGCCACGACGTCGAGGTGATCGCCTCGCTTCCCTACTACACGGCCCGCCCGACCGACGCGCAGCGCGGGGAGGGGGTCTTCGAAAAATCCATCGAGGCGCTGCGCCTGCTGAACTCCCTGGGTTACGGAAGGGAGGGCACGGGGAGAGTCCTGAACCTCGTGGCCAACCCCGTGGGAGCCTTCCTGCCCCCTTCCCAGCCTTCGCTCGAGGCGCTCTTCAAGAAGAGACTCGCTGCGGACCACGGCATCGTCTTCAACAGCCTTTACACGCTGGCGAACATGCCCGTCAGCCGCTTCCTGGAGTTCCTCCTCGAGACGGGCAACTACGAGGAGTACATGCAGCGTCTCGCGGGCGCCTTCAATCCCGACGCCGCGGAGGGGCTCATGTGCCGCTACATGCTCTCGGTGGGCTGGGATGGGCGCCTCTACGACTGCGACTTCAACCAGATGCTGGAGCTGGTGGTCGGGAACGGCTCGCCGGCTCACATCCACGATTTCGACCCGGCGAGGCTGCACGGGCGGGCCATCGTCACCGGCAACCACTGCTACGGCTGCACGGCCGGCGCCGGCTCCTCCTGCGGCGGCGCCACGACCTGATTGTCCGAGGAGCCTGCAGCGGGGAGGCGCGCCAGCCACGCCTCCAGCTCCTTCACCTGCTCTTCGCCGAAGAGCCACTCGTGCCCCTTGCCGGGAACGACCACGATGGTCAGCGGAACACCGGAGTCGATCCACGGCTGACGCACCTTCTCCCACACCCATAGCAATCGGTCCTGGCCGCCGACCAGGACGAAGAGCGGAACGCTGCGGATGGCGGGGTCGGAGGGCGGCCCTAGAACGACATCCTTGCCGTCCATCGTCTCGGCGGGGTAGGCGGCATCCACGATGACGCCGCCGTAGAGGGCGGGCTTCGTCCGCCACAGCTCCAGGGCCACCTGGCCGCCGGCGCTGAATCCCATGAGGAGCGGCCGGCGAAGGTCGATCCCCGGAACAGTGCCCACGTCGGGGAGACTCCTGCCCAGCAGCAGCCGCGCGTCGTCGTAGGTCCATCCCCGTGCGTCCTTGTCGAGGATCACCATCAGGGCGAAGCAGTGGCTCAGGAGCACCGGGGCGAGCGCCTCGACGTGGTCGTTGTAGAGGTCTCCTGATGGATGCAGCCAGACGACGAGGCGATCGGGCCTCTCCGGGGTGGCCCCCGCCGACATCGTCAGGCGGTAGGCGAGGCCTCCCTCGGGGCGCCTCTCGATCACACGCGGCTCCGGGGCGCCGGGAGTCTCTCTCTGTGGATCCTCGGCGTGGGCTGCCCCTGTGAGGAGGAGGCATGAAAGGACGAGCACCAGCACGAGCCTTCCCCGGCCTCGGAAACCAATCTCGCGGACGCCCGAGGATTGCGGGTCCAGCGCCCCCCTCTCCTGTCTGCGCATCACGAATCTTTGACACTCCAGGACTGGAGCAGGAGGATCCGCGCCCGATCCGTGGCGAGCCTTGACGCGCCCTCCGGCGGCGGACATGATTCCGGCCGCGGGAGCCGGTGAAGAGTACCAGCCACAGACGACCGGCCGGAGGGATATGATCTTGAGATTGCACCGATGGGCACTTCTCCTTGCGGTCACCAGTGTGGCCGCTCTCGGCTTCGTCCTGACCGAGGAATCTCAAAAGGCTCCGGCCACACCGACGAAGTCGGCCGCCGAGGGAGAGAAATCCGAACCGATGGCCAAGGAGCCCGAGCACATCATCGTTCAGCACATCCTCATCGGCATCGCGGGAACAGGCACGAAGGCCCAGCGCACGGCCGATGAGGCCAAGAAGCTCGCCCACGAGGTGCTCGAGAGGGCGAAGAAGGGAGAGGACTTCGACGCTCTGGTGAAGCAGTTCACCGACGACAGCCCGCCGGGAATCTATGCGATGGCCAACATTGGAGTCGCGACCAGGACCACGGCTCCCCGCGAGTTCGAGCGCAAGAGAATGGTGGCGGCCTTCGGCGACGTCGGGTTCAAGCTCGCCGTGGGCGAGATAGGCATGTCCGACTTCGATCCGACGAAAAGCCCCTACGGATATCACATCATCAAGCGGCTCGAGTAGGAGCAGAGAACACCGATCCTGCTGCCGCGGGGAACGTGCGATGGACCCGTGCTCCCCTCCCGACTCTGGACGTGGATCCCGGCGCGGTGGCAGGCGGTGATGTGGGCCCATAGCTCAGCGGGTTAGAGCAGGAGACTCATAATCTCAAGGTCGCAGGTTCGAGTCCTGCTGGGCCCACCACGGTGCCTTCCCATAGAGCAGGGAGTCAGCCCCCGTGAGTTTTCTAAGGTTCCACTTTAGAAAACTCATGTGCCGTGCGCACGCGCTCCCGCTGCCTCTCCCCACCTGACAGGCGGCCGTCGGGACCGTCGGGCTTGATGCGTGCTGCCTGACGGCTCTGCCGGAGGTATCATCCTCGGGCATGACGCGCCAGGACATGACGCTTTCACCCGGCTCCCGCCTGGGCCCCTACGAGATCCTCGAGCTGCTCGGCGCCGGGGGAATGGGAGAGGTCTATCGCGCCCGCGACACCCGCCTGGAACGCTCCGTCGCGATCAAGATCCTCCCGGCCCACCTCTCCGACCAGCCCGCCGCGAAGGAGCGCTTCGAGCGCGAAGCGAAAGCGATTTCCGCGCTGAATCACCCCAACATCTGCCACCTCTACGATGTCGGCTCGCAGGACGGCGCCGGCTACCTCGTCATGGAGTATCTGGACGGAGATACACTGGCCGACCGCCTGCTCAAGGGTCCCCTTCCGCTCGAGCAGGTCCTGAGATACGGCGTCGACATCTGTGAAGGGCTGGAGATGGCGCATCGCTCCGGTGTGGTCCATCGCGATCTGAAGCCCGGCAACGTCATGCTGACCAGATCGGGCGCCAAGCTCATGGACTTCGGCCTGGCGAAGCCTGCTCTCACCGGGGCGGATCCAGCGTCGACCTCGCTGAGAACCGTCCCGCAGCCGCTGACGGCGGAAGGCTCCGTGGTGGGCACCTTCCAGTACATGTCGCCTGAGCAGGTGGAGGGGGGGGACCTGGGAGGGCCGAGCGACCTCTTCTCGCTCGGCGCGGTCCTCTACGAGATGGTGACCGGGAAGCGGGCCTTCGAGGGGAAGAGCCCGTTGAGCGTGGCATCGGCGATCCTGGAGAAAGAACCCGAGCCGATATCTGCCGTAAAGCCCCTGACGCCGCCGGCGCTGGATCACGCCATCCGGACCTGCCTGGCGAAGGACCCGGAAAAGCGATGGCAGACCGCCCGGGATCTTTCACACCAGTTGAAGTGGATCGCGGAGGGCGGCTCGCAGTCGGTCCTGAATGCTCCGCCGGTCGTGCGCGGGAAGATCCGTGAGCGGCTGATGTGGGCCGCATGGGCGGCAACGGCCGCCGTCGCCCTGGCTCTGGGATACCTCCAGGCGGCGCGTGCACCAGCCAGGGCGAGCGTCACGCGGGCCTACATAAAGCCGATGGCCGGGTCGAGTTTCATTCTCTCGGATGCGGCAGGGTTCGCGCTCTCACCCGACAACCGATTTCTGGCCTATGTAGGCTCGAACTCCGAGGGGAGGTCGCTCCTGTGGGTCCGTCCAATCGACTCCCTGGAGGCCCGGCCCCTGGCGGGCACGGAGGGTGCGAGTTATCCCTTCTGGTCCCCGGACAGCCGATCCATTGGCTTCTTTGCGGGGGCCAAGCTCAAGAAGGTCGAGATCGCTGGCGGTCCTCCCTTCACACTCTGCGATGCCTCAGACGGCCGTGGCGGCGCCTGGAATCGTCAGGGAGATATCGTGTTCACCCCATCGGTCAACGCCGGACTCTACCGCGTCTCCGCCTCCGGCGGTCCGACGACTCCAGTGACCACCCTGGACACGTCGAAGTATGAGCTCTCACACCGGTGGCCTCAATTCTTGCCGGACGGGCGTCACTTTCTCTACCTGGCAGGGAGTGTTTTCACACCTCGAGAGAACCCTACGAACACGGTCCAGGTGGGCTCGCTGGATTCGGAGGGAAGCGATCTCTTGCTTCACTCACATGCCGGCGCCACTTACGCCTCGGGGCACATCCTCTTTTTGCGACAGGCCACTTTGATGGCCCAGCCCTTCGATGCTGCACGGCTGGAGTTCACCGGCGAAGCTGTTCCGATCGCGGCCCCGGTTCGAGAGCTCATGATCTTTTCCAAGGGCCTTTTTTCGGCCTCCGAGAGCGGCCTGCTCGCCTATGTTGAAGGCACGAGCAGCGCGGACCGCCAGCTCGTGTGGATTGACCGGAGCGGGAAGCAGGTTGGATCGGTGCCGGGTGCGGACTCGTATGCCAGCCCACGCATCTCGCCGGATGGAAACAGGATCATGTACTACCTCGACGCTACCGGCTTTGACATCTGGAGCTACGACATTCCTCGCGGAGTGAAATCACCGCAGACCTTCGGCTCGGCTTCAGCACAGGGCAACATCTACCCAATCTGGTCGCCCGACGGGCGGCGGATTGCCTACGGCTCCTATCGTGACGGGAAGCACGGCTTGTATCAGAAGGCTTCGGACGGCTCCAGCGGCGAGGAAGTTCTCGTGGAGGGAGCGGAGCGGTACAAGTTCCCTACGGACTGGTCCCCGGACGGCAAGGTCTTGACGTACCAGGAAGGGACGCAGGGTGGCTGGGGCATCTGGATGGTCCCGATCGAGGGAGAACGAAAGCCCTATCGCTTCCATGAATCTCAGTTTAGTGAACGGGAGGCGGCCTTCTCTCCGGACGGCAGGTGGCTCGCCTACTGCTCGAACGAATCGGGGGAGTACAAGGTCTATGTCGTGCCATTCCCCGGTCCCGGCGGGAAATGGCAGGTTTCGCCCGGGGGAGGATCCTCACCGCGCTGGCGGCGCGACGGCAGGGAGCTTTTTTACTTCTCGTCGGACAACAAGCTGATGGCTGCTGAGGTCAGAGCAAGCGCGAGCATCATCGAGGTCGGCGCCATCAGGACGCTCTTTGAGACACGATCCTACGGGGTCTTCAATCGGTTCGACGTCACTGCCGACGGTCAGCGGTTCATCATTCCCTACGAGCCAGGGGAGCCCTCCACGAGCATCGCCCTGGTCGTGAACTGGCCGGCGGACCTGGATCGGTGATCCGATCGAGCACGCGGCCGGTCAACTCGGCGAGCGTCTGCGAAATGCCCCCATGGTGAATGTCAATTCCAAGATCGAATCTTGGAAGTGACGCACCTCCTGAGCGTGATGCCGTAGGGCCATTGCCCGGAGCCCTGCGCCTTCGGTCCCTACCCTTGGATCTCCATCTCGGATGCCGCCTTCGTGATCGCCTCCCAGGCTGCGGCGACGTGGCGGGCCTCGGTGCGGGTCTGGCCCACGCAGAGACGCAGCGTGTAGCGGCCTCCGAGCGCTGTGTGTGTGAGGTAGAGCCTTCCGCTCTCGTTGAGGCGCTCGAGGAGCCTCCGGTTGAAGTCGTCACCCGCCACGTGCCTGAAGCAGACGAGGTTCAGTGGGGCAGGGGCGGCGAGCTCGAAGCGATCCGAGGCCTCGACCCACCCGGCGAAGTCCTGCGCGAGCGCGACGTGGCGGCGGACGTGGTGGCGGAGCCCCTCGACGCCGTAGTGGCGGATGACGAACCAGAGCTTCAGCGCCCTGAAGCGGCGCCCCAGCGGGATCTGCCAGTCGCGGTAGTCGATGACCGCCCCCGACTCCGTCGCCTTATTCTTGAGGTATTCGGGCAGGATGCTCAGCGTGCGGATCAGGGCTGCCCGGTCCGCCACCCAGAAAGCGTCGCAGTCGAAGTTGGTGAACATCCACTTGTGCGGGTTGAAGCAGTAGGAATCGGCCAGCTCGAGACCATCCTGGATGTGACGGAGCTCGGGGCAGAGAGCCGCCGTGCCGGACATGGCGGCATCCACGTGGAGCCAGACCTTCTCCCTGCGGCAGATCTCACCCACCGCGCGGACCGGATCGATGGCAGTGGAAGAGGTCGTCCCCACGGTTGCGACGACGAAGCAGGGGATCAAGCCGGCGCGCCGGTCCTCGGAGATCATCCGCTCGAGCGCGTCGGGCCGGAGCGCGAAGCTGTCGTCCACATCCACGAGCCGGAGGTTTTTCCTCCCGAGCCCCGCGATCGTGACCGCCTTCATCACCGACGAGTTCACCTGCGTGGAGGTATAGGCCACCAGGCGCCCGTCGCAGCCGCTCTCGTTCGTGCGGAAGCCCGTGGCGCTCTCGCGTGCGGCGAGAAGCGCGCAGAGCGTGGCACTCGAGGCCGTGTCCTGGATGACGCCTCCCCCGGGCCCGTCCGAACGGAAGGCCGCGGGAAGTCCGAGCATCTCCACGAGCCAGTCGAGAACGTGCGTCTCGAGCTCGGTGCAGGCGGGGCTCGTCGCCCAGAGCATCCCCTGGACGCCGAGACCCGATGAGAGAAGGTCCCCCAGGATCGCGGGCCCCGAGACGTTCGCGGGAAAGAAGGCGAAGAAGCTCGGCGACTGCCAGTGTGTGATTCCGGGCATGACGATCCGCTCGACATCGGCGAGGATCGCCTCGAAGGGCTCCCCCTTCTCGGGCGCCGCCGGCGGGAGCGCCTCGCGGATCTGGCCGGGGCGGGCCTGGGAGAGGACGGGCAGCGACTCCACACGCTCGTAGTAGTCCGCGATCCAGTCCACGACCGCGCGCCCGTGGCGCCGGAACTCCTCGGGTGTCATGTGCCACGTCGTCTTTGGTTCCACCAGAACCTCCTCACACACCGCGGGCGTTCGCTATTCAGGGCCGCTCTGAGATGCGGGAAGGCTATCATGGCGCACGAGTGCCATCCGGGACCGAGACTTGAGCGCGTCGAAGGGTCGACCGGAGCGACGTCTGGAGGACGAGTGCCGCGAGCTGGCGCAGCGGCAAGCTACGAGATCCGGCCGCGGCGCCTTTCCGCGGACGGACGGCAGATCCAGCGGCTCGGTACACACAGACTTGGAACGCGGTGAAAGTGGGAGCGCAGGGCGATCCTTCGACGCGCGAGCGCCCGGCACAGGATCGCCTACTCCCGTGTAGGAGGGTACCCGTGAAGGCGATGGTGCTCCGGGAGCAGGGCCCCGCGGGGCCCTGCCGCTTGCGCCTCGAAGTGCGACCCGATCCCGAGCCGGCGGCAGGCGAGATCCTCGTCCGCGTGAAGGCCTGCGGCGTCTGCCGCACGGACCTCCACGTCGTCGAAGGCGACCTGCCTCCCATGAAGATGCCGATCATCCCGGGCCATCAAGCTGTCGGGATCGTGGAGCGGGTCGGCCCAGGCGTCGGGCACTTCGCGCCGGGCGATCGAGCCGGCATCGCCTGGCTCCGCTCGACATGCGGCGTCTGTTCGTTTTGCGTTTCTGGGCGCGAGAACCTCTGCGGGGAGAGCCGGTTCACCGGCTGGCACGAGGATGGCGGGTACGCGGAGCTGGCCGTCGTGCCCGAGGCCTACGCCTACCCGATCCCCCGCGCCTTCTCCGACAAGGACGCCGCGCCTCTCCTCTGCGCCGGGATCATCGGCTACAGGGCGCTGCGGCGCAGCGGCGTGCCCCCAGGTGGGAGGCTCGGCATCTTCGGATTCGGGTCATCGGCCCACGTGACCCACCAGGTGGCGCTGCACCGAGGGTGCGAGGTTTTCGTCTTCTCGCGCGGAGAGGGATCACGCAGGCTGGCCGCGGACATGGGGGCGGCATGGGTGGGAGAAACGAACGACGCCGCGCCCGAGCCCCTCGACGGGGCCATCGTCTTCGCGCCGGCGGGCGAAGTCGTCCTGCCGGCACTCCGGGCCGTCGGGAAGGGAGGCACGGTGGCCATCGCCGGGATCCACATGAGTGATCTCCCCTCGATGGCCTACGAGCCGCACCTCTTCCACGAGAAGGTGCTCACGAGCGTGACGGCGAACACGCGCGAGGACGGCAGGCAGTTCCTCGAAGAGGCCGCCGCCATCCCCATCCGCCCGCGCGTCACCGAGTACCTCCTCGAAGAGGCCCATCAGGCGCTGCTCGACCTCAAGGAAGGCCGCATCGAAGGAACGGCGGTACTCGTACCTGCCGAAGCCTGACGACCGCGCGCGAGAGTGTTTGAGTCAGCTCGCCGGTTGCTGAGAAAAAACGCTGTCAGGATCCTGCTGCGCAGGAGGATCGACTCCCAGCTCGCGGAAGAGGAAGGTCCAGATGTCCACCTGCTCATCGATCTGCTTGTTCAGCGGCTTGCCGGCGCCGTGCCCCGCCCTGCTCTCCACGCGCAGGAGGATCGGCCTGTCGCTCGCGGCCTGAGCTTCCTGGAGCCTCGCGGCCATCTTCATCGCGTGCATCGGATCGACGCGGCTGTCCGACTCGGCGGTCGTGAGGAGGACGGCAGGGTAGACGGTGCCGTCTTTCACACGGTGATAGGGCGAGTACTCGATCAGCCAGCGGAACTGCTCCGGATCATCGGCCGATCCGTACTCGGGGATCCACAGGCGGGCAATCCGGAAGTGGTGGTAACGGATCATGTCGAGTAGAGGCACGCGGCAGACCGCTGCGCGGAAGAGATCGGGCCGCTGGGTGAGCGCGGCGCCCACCAGGAGGCCCCCATTGCTCCCCCCGCGGATGGCCAGCCGATCCGGCCGGGTGTAGCCCCCGCCTATCAAATGGCCGGCGGCCGCGATGAAATCGTCGAAGACGCTCTGCTTGCGGCCGAGCATCCCCGCCTGGTGCCAGGCCTCCCCGAACTCGCCCCCTCCGCGCAGGTTGGACACGGCCAGGATGCCGCCCTGCTCCAGCCAGAGGAAGCTCTCCCGCTCGAAGGCCGGCGTCACCGCGATGCTGAAGCCGCCGTAGCCCGAGAGCAGGGCCGGGTGGCTTCCGTCGCGAATGAGCCCCTTGCGGTAGATGACGAAGATGGGAATGCGCGTGCCGTCGCGGCTCGTGGCCTGAATCTGCTCCGTAGTGAAGTCGTCCTCGTCAATGGGTGACTCCACCCTCTCCCAGACCGAGAGGCTCCTCGCCGGGATCTGGTAGCGATAGATCCGCGGAGGCGCCGTGAAGGAGGTCCACCCGACGTAGAGGTCGTCGCCTTCGTTCTCGCCGTCGAGCCCGAAGATCGTCCCGTGGGGGGGGAGCGGGATCTCGCCCTGCGGGCTGCCATCGAGGCCGTGGACTTGAAGCGCTGAGCAGGCCTGCTTCAGGTAGGCAGCCAGGATCCTCCTCCCGGCCACCTCGATCCTCTCGAGGGCATCGGGGGCTTCGGGGATCAACTCCCGCCATGCGCGCCGCTCAGGAGAGGCCGGGTCGGCCTCCATCAACCTCCAGGCCGGGGCACCATCGTTGGTCCGGATCAGGAGCCGATCGTCCAGCGGGAGAATCGAGTAGAGGGCCTCGACGTCCTCCGCCAGGGAAACCCACTCGCTCTCGAGATCGAGGTCGGCGAGGTAGAGCCGGGTCCTCGTCCACCCCTCGGATTCCATGACGACCAGCCAGCGTCCCCGCGGCGACAGGACCACGTCGGGCCACCGATCGAAGGGGCGGCCCTCCCCGAAGACGGATCTGTCCTGGGCCGGATCGTCTCCAACCCGGTGGTGGAAGACCCGCCGGTGGTACATCTCCTGCCCTGCCGGGACCGTCCCCGGCGCCGGGTAGCGCGTGTAGTAGAAGCCTCTCCCGGAGGGCTCCCAGGCGAGAGAGCAGGCCCGCGTGCGGGAGATCCGATCCTCCAGGTGGCGGCCGGAGGCGACATCGAGGAGGCGCAGGATGCTCAGCTCGCTGCCGCCCGTCGAAAGGCCGTAGGCGACGAGCTCCCCTTCCCGGGAGGGGTAGTACCAGTCGAGCGCGGCGGTCCCATCCTCCGAGAGAACGTTCGGATCGAGGAGGACACGGTCGGGCCCGGAGGGGTTGTCGCGGACGAGAAGGATGGGCTGGTTCAGCCTTCCTTCCCTGCGGGTAGGGAAGAGCCGGCTGCCGCGCGCGACGGCGGGACCAAGGCTGGCCGTCCCCATGAGGGCTTCGAGGCGGCGGCGCAGCGACGGGCGGCCCGGCCACGCCCCGAGGCTCGAGCTGGTCCGGGCATTCTGTCTCTCCGTCCAGGCCCGGGCCTCGGGAGTTTCGGCTTTCTCCAGCCATCGGAAGGGGTCGGCGACCTCGACGCCGTGGATGCGCTCGACGACGCTGTCGCGCTGACTCGGGGGGCTCACGATCGGCTTGCTCCGGAAGTGGGGGAAGACCCGGGAGGCGAACGCCCGGCTTTCTGCAGCCGGGGGTGATCCCTGCCCGGGCCCCGCGTCCCCTCCCTCCCGGAGCCGGTGCCGGGGGTCGGCTCCGCTTGGCGAGGAGGCGGCAGTCTAGCAGGGAGGGGAGCCGGGTGCTCCGCTCTTGGGGAAATGACAAAACACCTTCCGGCGCCTAGAATCTCCGCGGAATCCCCCGCACCGGGGTTCCCAGAAATCCTCGAGAAGGAACAGGATCGACGCAATGCCTACAAGTACAGGTACGCTCCGGGAGCGGCTCGCACTGGTCGTCGACAAGGCCCGGGCGGAGCTGGATCAGATCACGGAGTCGCAGCGCAAGAAGGTGGTCTCACAGATCACCGCGGGGCAGATCCTCGGCGGACTCCGCGGCGCCTACGGGCTCATCTGCGACACGTCGTCGGTCGATCAGGATCGCGGCCTCATCGTGCGCGGCATCCCCATCGGAGATCTCACCGAGAGACTTCCCGAGGAGGTCTTCTACCTTCTCCTCACGGGGGAGCTGCCCGACGTGGAAGCCACAGAGTCCATCCGCGCGGAGTTCCGCTCGCGCGCGGGAGTGCCCGGCTACGTATGGAAGATCCTCGAGGCGATGCCCTCGGATTCGCACCCGATGGCCATGCTCAACACGGCCATCCTCGCCATGGAGCGCGAGTCGTTCTTCCGGTCGAGCTACCGGAAGGGGATGACGAAGGATGCCCAGTGGGAGCCGATGCTCGAGGATGCCCTCACGCTCCTGGCACGGCTGCCCGAGCTGGCGGCCGGCGTCTACCGGATCCACACCGGCCGCGGTGAGAGGATCGAGCCGGACCCCTCCCTCGACTGGGCTGCGAACTACGCGAGGATGCTGGGGCTTCCGGATCCAGGAGGCGAGTTCACCAACCTGATCCGCCTCTACCTCGTCCTGCACTGCGACCATGAAGGCGGCAACGTCTCCGCGTTCACGTCGGTGACCGTGAGCTCGGCGCTGTCGGATCTCTATTACGCCCTTTCAGCGGGGCTCAATGGCCTGGCAGGACCTCTGCATGGCCTCGCGAACCAGGAGTGCCTCCGCTTCGTCATCGAGATTCGCGACCACTTCGGCGGTGTCCCCTCCAGAGGCGAGCTGCGCGAGTACTGCTTCGAGAGGCTCCGCAAGGGGCTGAGGATCCCAGGGTACGGCCATGCCGTCCTGCGCGACACCGATCCGCGCTTCAAGGCCTTCCTGGCCTTCGGCAAGAGGGCCTGCTCGCAGGACGACATCTTCCAGATCGTGGAAGGGCTCTTCGAGATGATCCCCAAGCTCCTCGTGGAGCAGGGCAAGGCCAAGGATCCCTGGCCCAACGTGGATGCGGGATCGGGCGCCCTGCTGCACCACTTCGGGCTCACCGAGTTCGACTACTACACGGTGCTCTTCGCCGTCTCGCGGGCCATGGGGATCTCGGCCCAGACCGTGCTCAACAGGGCCGTGGGCGCTCCCATCATGCGACCCAAGTCGATCACGACCGCGGCCCTCAGGAATCTGATCTCGGGGAGCTGAGCCGGCCTCACTCGTACCTGAGAGCGTCGATGGGATCGAGCCGCGAGGCGCGCGCGGCCGGGAAGACGCCGAAGACGATCCCCACGAAGGCCGAAACGCCCAGGCCCGCCACGATCGCCCAGATCGGCACGTGCGCCGCCGGGAAGTTCGGGATGATCGAAGCGGCCGCCTTCCCCACGCCCACGCCGACGAGGACGCCGAGCGCGCCGCCCACGAGCGTCAGGATCGTCGCCTCGATGAGGAACTGGAGCAGGATGTTCACGCGGCGGGCGCCCACCGCCTTGCGCACGCCGATCTCGCGGGTCCGCTCGGTGACCGACACGAGCATGATGTTCATGATGCCGATGCCGCCGACGAAGAGAGCGACGCCCGCCACGCCCGCGGCGACGTAGGTGGAGATCCCCGAGATCCGGTTGACGACCCCGACGATCTGCTCCTGCGCGATGATGCGGAAGTCGTCGGGCTGCTCGGGCTTGAGGCGATGGGAGCGCCGCAACACGTCGATGATCTGGCCCTTGGCCAGGTCCAGGCGGTCGGAGGATCTCACCGAGATCTCGAGAAAGGTGTTCCCCTCGCTCTCTTCGCCGAAGAGGCTGCGGGCCGTGCCGTAGGGGACGAAGACGAAGTTGTCAAAGCTCAGGCCGATCAGCTCGCCCCGCTCCTCCATCACGCCCACCACCATCATCTCGTCCGGGCCAATCGTGATCCGCGATCCCACGGGATCTTCCGGAAGCTCCAGGTCGCGGGCCACCTTCCAGCCCAGGACGCAGACGCGGCGATGGTGCCTGTCGTCGATGGTGGTGAAGAAGCGTCCGAGGCCCGCGTAGAAGCCCACGACCTCCTGGTAGTTCGCGATCGTGCCGACGACCGTCGTGGAGACGCTGCGCTCGCCCTTCTTGACCGACTGGAAGCCGAACATCACGGGGACGGCGTCCCGGATCTCGTGGCCCGACGCGACGAGCGCCTCGGCGTCCGCGCGCGACAGGCGGATGCGCCCGAGCATCTCGCCTTCCTCGCCGGGCGGCCTGAACGAGGTGATCCGGACCCATCCGGCGCCGAGATCCTGGAAGAGGCCGTTCACGGCGAAGAAGAAGCCCTGGACGATCGAGACGACGGCGATGACGGCGGCCACCCCGATCAGGATCCCGAGCAGGGTGAGGATCGAGCGGAGCTTGTTGGCCCACAGCCCCTTGATCGCGATGACGATGTTCTCGAGGATCATCCCGCCGCCCATGGCAGGTCCTCCCGGGGGCTTCAGGCCGTGGCGCTCTCTTCGGATGTGCGCGATAGGACGGGTATTCGAGGGTTTTGCTGGCTGCGGTCCTCGACGATCTTCCCGTCGCGGAGCGTCACGACGCGCCGGGCGCACTGGGCGATGTTGTCTTCGTGCGTGATCACCACCAGGGTGTTGCCGTCGTCGTTGAGTTTGCCGAAGAGCATCATGATCTCCTCGCCGGTCCTTGAGTCGAGGTTGCCCGTGGGCTCGTCGGCGAGTATGAGAGAGGGCTCGTTCACCAGGGCGCGGGCGATGGCCACGCGCTGGCGCTGGCCCCCGGAGAGCTCGTTGGGGCGATGGTTCTTCCGGTCTCCCAGGTTCACCATGTCGAGCGCGGCCTCGGCCCTCCGCCGGCGCTCGGCTCGGGAGAATCCCGCATAGATCAGCGGCAGCTCCACGTTCTGGAGGGCGCTCGTGCGGGCCATCAGGTTGAAGGTCTGGAAGACGAAGCCGATTTCCTTGTTGCGGATGGCCGCCAGGTCGTCGTCCTGCATCTTCTCGATCTCGCGGCCGTTGAGGAAGTAGGCCCCCGACGAGGGCGTGTCGAGGCAGCCAATCAGGTTCATCAGCGTCGACTTGCCCGAGCCCGAGGGGCCCATGACGGCGACGTACTCACCGCGCTCGATGCCGAGCGACACGCCGTTGAGGGCGCGGACCTCCTCGCCCCCCATGGGGTAGATCTTGGTCATTTCCCTGATGTCGATGAGCATGGCTTCCCTGTCAGCTTCCCTCGTCCTCTTCGCCGAGATCGGAGCGCTCGACGCGTTGGACGAGGTCGCCGTTCTTGAGCGAGCGGAGCCGCCGGTAGGGTCCAAGGATGACGCGGTCCTCTTTCCCGACTCCCTCGATGATCTCGACACGGAAAGCGTCGCTGATACCCGTCTGGACCTTCACCATCCGGACCTTGCCGTCCCGCTCCAGGAGGACGACCTGGACCTGCTCCCGATCCGGATCCTCGGCTTCGCCGGAGGCGGCACTCTCGCTCTTCTCTCCTCCGTCCGCGGCGGCCTTTCCCGAGCCGGCTTCGCCGGCGTTCGCTCCACCGCTTCCGCCCGGGGCCGAGCCAGCGTTCTCGTAATCCTTGATGGAGCGCCGGACGAGAGCCTGGAGGGGGATGGCCACGACGTCGGTGCGCTCGTCCACCTGGATGGAGGCATGCGCCGACATCCCGGGTCGGAGTCTCTCGTCGGGATCGAGGATCAGGACCTTCACGGGGAACCTCGAGATGGATCCCTCCCGTATCGCGGCGTTGCCGATCGTCTCCACCTTGCCGGCGTAGGCGATCTCGTGCACGGCGTCCACCCGGACTTCGGCGCTCTGGCCGGTCCGCACGGCGGTGACGTCGGTTTCGTCCACCCGGACCTCCGCGAGCACCTCGCCCATGTCCGAGAGGGTGAGGATCACCGTGCCCGGATTGTTCATCGTCCCGATGATGACCTGCTCGCCGAGCTTGGCATTGACCATCGTGACGAGCCCGGCCATGGGGGCTCGAAGCGTCGTCTTCGACAGGTCATCCCGAACCCGCGCCAGGTCCGCCTCGACCTGGTGGATCTGCTCGGCGCGCGACTTCATGGCGATCCGCCCGGAATCCACGGCGAGGCGCGCCTGGTCGACCTCCTCATCGGAGATGATCTGCTGGGCGTAGAGGGCTTCCAGCCGGCGGAGGTTGGACTCCGCGGTGCGCAGCGACACTTCTTCCCTCTCGAGATCGACGGCGGCCATCCGGACCTGCGCCTCGAGGCGGAGCACTTCGGAGCGGTAGCGCTCGGGATCGAGCTGCACCAGGACGTCCCCCTTCCTGACCCGATCGCCCTCCTCGACGCGCAGCTCGACGATCTGCCCCGGCACCTGGGAGGAGATGTTCACCTCCTCCCGCGGGCGCACCTCGCCCGAGGCGGAGACGGTCGCCACCAGGAGAGGGCGGATCGCGACATCCTCCATGAACACCTTGATCCCGCGGCCGGTGGTGGAGTGCCTGAGCGAGGCCACGATGATCACGAGGAGGATCGCGGCCGCGCCCGCGATTATGAGCAGCTTCTTCATGGATCTCAGCCGCCGAAGGCGGCGGACATGGCGAGGCGGGCCATCGTGTAGAAACCCCAGGGGAGAAAGGTAATCGCCGCGGCGGTTCCCATCGAGAGGCGCGTGGCGGCCGCGAAGCCGATCGATGCGGCGATGAGGCTCCACAACGAGAATAGGTCGATCGCTCCGAGGAGCACCGCGAGGGGGCTCGAGCCCTGGATGGCCAGGATGCCGCCGAGGCTCGACGTGACCACCTGATCGCCGGTGACGGTCACCGGCTCCTGCTTGATGAGGATGACGATCACCATGACGATCATCGACAGCGCGGGCACAGCCATCGCATGCGCGTAGGAGGCAATCAACCTGCGAAGGTCGGGTTGGCGATCCACGGACCGCTGGAAGAGCCAGAAGTAGCCGAGGAAGAAGAGGCAAGCGAGTCCGGACTGGTAGGGGAGAGCGGCCCGGCCGTCCTCGCCGAAGGCAGCCCTCACCATGAAGTTCACGATGGCGAAGAGGATGAACAGGAGCACGCAGAAGAATGCGTCCAGGTAGACACGGCCCAGCTTGAGATCGGCCAGGGATCCCATGAGGTAGAAGAGCGTCGCGAAGAGAACCGCCATGAAGTGAAACAGGACCACGGTGCCGATGACCGAGTTGAGCATGGTGGAGAGCGCAAGCCCGCCGCGCCCGACGCTGAGGATCTCGTTGAGCGACGTCTTCTCGATCTCCGAGAGCTGGCTCTCGGACAAGAATGAGGTCATGAGCTTCCAGCCGACGGACCCCTCGAAGCTCGACCTGAACATCGCCTCCCAGTCCACGTTGAGGCTGTAGACCATGGTCGCGGCAGCCACGATCACGAGATAGATCGCGAGGGCGCCGAGCCAGGAGGGGCGCTCGGCAATCCTCCGGAAAGTGGTCCCGGGCGAGAAGAGGACGCCGATGAGCCTCGCCGGGAGGCCGGGATGCGGCGTGCCCGCGCCGGGCGCCTCCGTGGCGCCGATGGGCTGCAAGTCTGGGGTCGGGACCGGGCCGGGCATAGGAGGGCCGCCCGGCATCTCTTCCATGCTCATGATCACGCTCCGGGGAAGGTGAGAACGGGCCCCTACGATATCACCTGCGAGCCTGTCCCCGTCGCGGCTCGGACAGGCTCCAGCCCCGGAGACAGGCGGCCGGAGCTACTCCGGCCGGTGCGGGTATTCGTCGAGTCGTACGCCGAGGCTCTTCTCCAGCACTCCCGTGACGGCGTCGAGGTTCGCCAGCGAGGTCCGGTAGTCGCGCCTCGCCGCGTTCTCCGACGAGCGGGCTTCCGAAAGATCCCGTTGGAGTTGTAGGACTTCAAAGGAGGTCGAGAGCCCGTTCTCGAACTTCTTCTGCTCGGCTTCGACCGTTTTTTCTTGAAGCACCCGGTTCTTCTCCGCGGCGTCGATCCGCTTCCGGTCCGTCTGCACCCGGCGGACGGCCTCGGCCACCGAGACGATCGCGGCCTGCTCCATGGCCTCGTACTCGACGGCCCTCTGCTCCTTGTCGAGCCGCGCCTTGACGTAGTTGACCTCGGCGGTCTTGTTGCCGATCGGAATCCCCAGCGTGAGCGTCGCCTGGTAGGTCGGGAAGTCCGTTTTGGGGATCACGTCCAGGGCATCGAACAGGTTCTCATTGAGCGCCGGATCCACGGGGAAGGTCTGGGGCCCGAAGTTGGGGTCGATGAGGACTCCCCGGGACGGCAGGGAATTGTCGTCGCCCGCGAGCCCCTCGAGCGTGTAGTCCGCCCTGAAGTCGAGCCTGTACTTGAGCTGGTCGCGTTGCTGGCTCAGGCTCGCGTCGCTCTTCTCGACCTGGAGCCGGGCGGATGCGAGGTCGGTTCGATTCTCGACGGCCTTCCGGATCTCGGAGTCGAGCTGGACGTCACGCTCGACGAGCGAGAGATCCTCCTCGGGCACGATCGTGCGCCTCCAGTCCGGGGCTTGTGGGTTGAGCCCCATGACGCGGCGAAGCCGGTCCTCGGCGTTCTCGATGTTGGCCTGCGCGATGATCACGGCCTCTTCCCGGCTCGCCACGCCGGCCTCGGCCTGCGTGATATCGATCGGAGGAAGCGTCCCCACCTCCACGCGGATCTTGTTGAGCCTGAGAAGCTCCTGCGCCAGGCGAAGCGCCTCCTGACGGACCTCCAGGTCCTGCCTCTCGAAGACGAGCGTCCAGTAGGCCGACTCCACCTCGAGCAGGACGTCCTCCACGCTCTTCCGGAAATCCTGCATCCCGATCTGCTCGTCCTTGGTAGCCAGCGTGATCTGCGTTTCGTTCACGTCGCTTCCGAACCCTTTCAGGAGGGGCTGGTTCCAGGAGAGCGTCAGGTTCGCGTAGTAGGTCTCGGGGAAGGCGGGGAGGAAGGTCTGCCCGCCGACGTTGATGGCCGACGAGGTGTCGCGCCGGAGTATCAGATCGGCGCTCCACGAGCTGCCGAACCGGAGGGGATCCGTGTAGATGGACTCGACCTGGTAGCGGGTGAACTCACGAGGAATGACGATGCCGCGCGTGAGCGCGCGCGCGTTCGGGTTCGTCAGAGGGTTCGTGTCGAAGAGGTTCCTTCCGTTCGGATCCGTGATCGCCAGGCTGGAAGGCGAGGGGCTCTGCGCGTCGAGGTAGAAGGCCGTCGAGGTGAAATTCGGATCGAACCTGGCTTCCTGGAGCGTGATGTCCTGGCTCCTCAGGGCGGGCGAGAAGGCGGCGACCTTGATGTCCTTGTTGTTCGCGAAGGCGGCGGTGACGCATTCCCTCAGCGAGACCTTGAGGGGCTCGGGATCGCCTCCCATCTGCGCCGTGGGGGGCGTGGCGTCGAAGGCGCAGAGAATGACGAGAGCTGCAGCGAGCGAGACGGATCGGAGACGTGTCATCACACTCCTCGGCACCACTTTGACAGCGGCTTCAGGAATCGGGCACAGATACGGGTTGAGGGACGCGTGAGTTTCACCGAACGCCCCCCGAGTTTCAAGCGTCAGGACTCCGCCCCCCTCGGGGCTCGTTCCGGGACCTTCCGCGGACAGGCTCCTAAGAACGGGCCGGAGCGGCCGGGGGTTTCATCCCGGCCGGAGCGATCCGTCCTGCGGGCGCGGCCCCGGAGAGATTGGATGCCGTGGAGCTCCTTGGGGTCTCGGATGCTGTGACATGCGGGCCGGAGGGCCGGGGGTGGCGCATGTCCGCGAAGGATCGGGGCGGGGCGCGCCTTTCGAAGGCTCGACCCGGGCCGTCACCCTGACGATTCCTGGCGTCCGCCCGGTACTGGCGTACCCCCTTCCTGCTCGAGCAGGCAGGCGGTCAGGTGCGAGGGGATGCCTGTTGCCGTCCCGCTCACCGGGAGAAGTGCGGGATCCTCCTTGCGGCAGACCTCCACCGCAACCGGGCATCGGGGATGGAAATGGCAGCCGGGAGGAGGCTCGGCGGGGCTGGGAGGATCGCCCCCCAGCAGAGTCCGGGCCCTCCGCTCTTCCGGATCCAGCACCGGGATCGACTCCAGGAGGGACCTGGTGTAGGGATGCCTCGGGGAGGAAAAGAGGCGGGCTGCCGGGGCGCACTCGACGATCCGGCCGAGGTACATCACCGCCACCCTGTCGGCCAGCTGCTCGACGAGCCTCAAGTCATGAGCGATGAAGAGGTAGGCGAGGCCGAATCTCTCCTGGAGCTCGCGGAGGAGATTCACCATCTGGGCCTGGATCGAGACGTCGAGCGAGGAGACCGGCTCGTCGCAGACCACGAGCCGGGGCCTCAGGGCGATGGCGCGAGCGAAGCCGACGCGCTGGCGCTGTCCCCCCGAGAGCTCGTGGGGGTACTTCGAGGCCGTGGCCGGATCGAGCCCGACCATGGTCAGCAGCTCGGCGACCTTCTCTTTTCTCTCGGATCGGCTCGCGATCCGGTGGATCGCGAAGGGCTCGGCCAGCGTGCTTCCTATGCTCATCCTGGGATTGAGGGAAGAGAAGGGGTCCTGGAAGATGATCTGAATGTGGCGCCGCATCCGGCGCAGCTCCCGGCCCTTCAGGGAGAGGAAGTCGCACCCCTGGAAGCGGATCGAGCCCGACGTGGGCTCCACGAGCCGCAGGATGCAGCGGGCCGTCGTCGTCTTCCCGCTCCCGGACTCGCCGACAAGCGCCAGCGTCTCGCCCTCGCGGACATCCAGGTCCACGCCGTCCACAGCGCGGACATTGCGGCGTCCTCCTCCGAGGATTCCGCCGCCCGACGTGTAGTGCTTGACGAGCCCCCTCACGCTGAGCAGCGCCTCGCCCTCGCGCGGAGCCGGGACGGCAGCCTCGCTTTTCATCGTCCCCGCTCGGCATCCCAGCCGGCGCCGTCTACGGACGGCTTCGCCTCGGGCGGAGGCTCGTGCTCGAAGCAGGCGACCCTCCGGTAGGCGCGATCCGAGGAGTCCGCCCCGGGCTGGCCGGGTGCGCCCTCGCCGCGGCGGCGCGCGGCGGCGGGCCCGCGCGTGGGCGGCCCCACGGAGGCAAGCAGCGGCGGAGCGTGCCCGTCGCAGGGATCGAAGCGGTCTGGGCAGCGGGGAGCGAAGGCGCATCCCGGCGGAAGATGCGCGAGATCGGGGACGGCCCCTTCGATCGTGGCGAGCCGGCGGCGCCTGCCCCCACCATCCGGCCGGGGGATCGATGCCATGAGCCCGCGCGTGTAGGGATGGCGGGGCTCCTTGAACAGGTCGGTCACCGCGGCCTCCTCGACGATCTTCCCCGCGTACATGACCGCCGCCCGATCCGCGATCTCGGCGACCACCCCCAGGTCGTGCGTGATGAGCAGAATCGAGAGTCCGTGCCTGTCGCGCAGCTCGGCGAGAAGGGCCAGGATCTGCGCCTGGATCGTGACGTCGAGGGCGGTGGTCGGCTCGTCGGCGATCAGGATCGAAGGGCGCGTGACGAGCGCCATCGCGATCATCGCGCGCTGCTTCATGCCGCCGGAGAGCTGGTGCGGATACTCGCGCGCGCGGCGCGCCGCGTCGGGGATCTTCACCTCCTCGAGCAGGCGGACCGCCTCGGCCATCGCCTCCCTTCGCGAGAGCCCGCGGTGGACCTTCGCGGTCTCGGCGATCTGGAAGCCGACCGTGAGGACCGGGTTCAGGGCCGCGCCGGGCTCCTGGAAGATGAGGGAGATCTGCCCGCCCCGGATCTTCCGGATCTCCTTCTCGGTCAGGCCGAGGATGTCCCGCCCCTTCAGGCGGATGGTCCCCCCGACGAGGCGCCCGGGCGGCGGCACGAGGCGCAGGAGGCTCATCGCGGTCATCGTCTTGCCGCAGCCCGACTCGCCGACCAGCCCGAGGATCCTCCCCTCGTCCAGATCGAAGGAGACGTCATTGACCGCCTTGACGACTCCGGTGGAGGTGAAGAAGAAGGTGCGCAGCGAGCGCACCTCGAGGAGGTGATCGTAGACGGGCACCCCCTCCATGGCGCCGGGCTCGGGCAGACGGGCCGGCTTCAACTGGGGCAAGGAGGCTCCTCCCGGGCCGCGCGCCGGACGGACCGGCGAGCGGGCGACCGAGAATACCGGCTGCCTTCTCCGCCGATCAACACGTGCATGGATGACCTGGGCTCAGAAGGCTTATGTCGGGCTGCATGAGGGGACAGCCCACGCCGCCACACTCGCCACCTCCTATCTAGCTGAAAAATAAATACTTATCCCACAGCGAGATTTACTGTGGCTGAGGCTCACGCCTAAAGTTAGTCGACAGGCTAACTTTCGAGCGCTTTTCGCAAAGCTCGAGGAGGCTCGGAGGTCCGCGGAAGGTTGTTCCGCGCGGTCTACCTGAGGAGCCTGACGCGGGAGGAAAGCAGGGGGGCGCTTCTCTGTCGGAGCGAGAATCGCGAGCCACATCTGTGTGGAAGATTGCTGGGGAACGCCTTTCCCCAGGTTGCTCCGATCTTTGTCATTTTACGCCCACGTTCAGTCGCGGCGGGCGTGCGGAAGGCTCGGGCACGATGGGAGCGCGCCGCCCGCCTGCGGATGCACCCAGTGGTTACACACACCGGCTCATCGGTACGCATCACTTCGGTGACAGACAGCGACCACGTCGACCACACGTTTTCCATCGTCAACCTCGTAGATCACTCGATAGTCACCTACCCGGATGCGCCAGAGGTTGACTTGCCCGACCAACTTCCGACAGCCCGCAGGCCGCGGGTTGCCTGACAGCGCTTCGATCCGCTTGAACACGCGCGTGATGAGCGGCCGATCGAGAGCCTCGAGCTCTCTCCGTGCCGACCTCGCGAAGATGACCGCGTATGGGCTCACCTGGCCCGGAGCTTGCCATTCCGACGTAGGCGGCGCTTCACCGCTGCCAACGACTCGCGCGGTTCCTTACGACGGGTCCGGGCCAGGGCGGCGTCGTAGAAGTCCTCCCAAAGCTCCCGATACTCCCGGAGGTCGATCACGACCCCGGTCTTCTGACCCCTCTCGTTCACCACGAACTGCACACCTTTCACGATTTCACCTCCACGATGACTGCGAATCATAGCCCTTGGGGACTTCAGCCCTAGCCGGTCACGGTGATGTCTACAGTAAATGGCCAGAACTTCAGACCAGAATACGCTGCGAGGAGGTGTCCCGTAGGCCGGCTCCGGGCATTGTGGCTGGCGGCGGACTGCCCTCCGCACACAGGTCTGCATTCTGACACGCCCTGCGCCGTATTGGCATGAGCTGCGGGGCATCGACGAATCTGCGGGACGCCGATTCCTGAGCCCCGAAGGCTGATCCGAGGAGCTTGCGGCCGGATCCTTCGCCGCTCCTCGACGACCAGGAAGGTCGACTTCGTCGCGTCTCCTCGCATCCGGCGGCGCGGCGCTCGCGACGCGACCCGAGCCGTGACGCGGACAGGCTCCTAGACTCCGGATCTCCTATGTGGAGGTCGTTCACCTGTCTTCGGGCTCCTCGATAACCCGACTCCGGGGGATTTCCATGCGCTGAAGATCACGGCCGGCGGCCTCGCACGGCGCGCCGTCGAGGTAGGTCATCGTCACGGTGCCGCGGGCGACGGTCACGATCGTGCGGCTGACGGTCCGGGCCTGCTTGCCGTGCATGCAGATCGAGAGAACGCCGCGCCGCGGCTCGTGCGTCGCGAGGAGCGCCTCGAGATCCGTCGCGCCGGGCTCGCGGGTTCGTTCGAGGAAGGCACGCCAGGTGGCACCGCGAGCCGACTCGGCGCTCGCCTGGTCGAATCCCGATGAGACGAAGAGGGCGGGGGCGCCGTGCTCATCACGCTGCAGCGAGCGGCCATCCCACCTGAAGCGGACGGCGGCGGCGCTCCGTGCTCCCGCTCCGGGCAGGACCATCACCAGATGAAACCCGCGCATCTCGGCAACGAAGGGCGGGCCCTTCTTGAGCGCCTCCTCGACATTCGAGGGATCTGCGAGGTGGGCGACCGCGTCGAGGATCGTTCCCCGGCTGGGCGGCCTCGAGGGCAGCCGTCCAGGCTCCGCGTGCGCGGCGTTGAGGAGGCCGAAGGTGATCCCCGTCTCCGAGGCGGAGATCCACGAGCCTCCACCCACCGGGTCGCGCGGAGCGACGAAGGCTCTCCCGCGGCTCTGCCGGCGTGAAGGCGCGAGGCCACGAACCCGCCGCAAAGATTCGTCGCGGTTGTGGCCGAGGAGGTACCCGTCAGCCGAAGGCAGGATGGCGAGCGTGCACATGACCCGGAGCAGATCCGAAGTTGGAGCGCAGAACGACTCTCTCCGGCCCCCCATGGGCAAGTGAGGTCATGACGCTCACAATCCCGGCTGGTGCGTGCCGAAGGCGCGGCGCATGGCTTCGCTGATCTCGCCGAGCGTGGCCTGGCTCTCGACCGATTCGAGGATGAAGGGAATCAGGGGCTCCTCTCCTCGCGCGGCGGCTTCGAGGCGGCCGAGGGCCGCGGCATGGGGAGCCTCGCCGCCCGCGCGCGCCGCCTCCTCGTCCCTGCGGCGGCGGAAATCGCGCAGCCGCTCTACCTGCTCCCGCTCGAGCGCCGGATCGATCCGGAGTAATGGGATACCGGGCTCCCCTTCCTCCCGGAAGCGGTTCACTCCCACGACGACCCTCGCGCCGCCCTCGATTTCCTGTTGATACCTGTAGGCCGACTCCTGGATCTCCTTCTGGACGAAGCCGCGCTCGATCGCCTTCACGGCGCCGCCCAGGGCATCGACCTTCTCGATGAGACTGCGCGCCTCCTCCTCGATCTTCGCCGTCAGCGACTCGACGTACCAGGAGCCGCCGAGCGGATCGACGACGTCGGCCGCTCCCGATTCGTGGGCGATGATCTGTTGCGTGCGCAGGGCGATCCGGGCCGATTCTTCCGTGGGCAGCGCCAGCGCCTCGTCCAGTGCGTTCGTGTGGAGCGACTGCGTGCCGCCGAGCACGGCGGAGAGCGCCTGAAGCGTGACACGGATCGCGTTGTTCCAGGGCTGCTGGGCGGTCAGCGTGCTGCCGGCCGTCTGGGCATGGAAGCGCAGCATCATGGCGCGCGGATCGGTGCAGCCGAACCTGTCGCGCATGATCGTGGCCCAGAGCCTCCGCGCCGCGCGGAACTTCGCCACCTCCTCGAAGAGGTTGTTGTGGGCGTTGAAGAAGAACGAGACGCGCCGGCCGATCGTCTCGACGTCGAGGCCGGCGGCGCGCGCGGCCTCCATGTAGGCGACCCCGTTCGAGAGCGTGAAGGCAACCTCCTGAACGGCCGTGGAGCCGGCCTCGCGGATGTGATAACCGCTGATGCTGATCCCGTTCCAGCGCGGGAGCCTCTCGCTGCAGAAGGCGAGCACGCCGATGACGAGGCGCATGGAAGGGGCCGGAGGATAGATGTAGGTGCCGCGCGCGGCGTACTCCTTCAGGATGTCGTTCTGGACCGTGCCCGACAGCGCGCTCTCCGGAACGCCGCGCTTTCGGGCGACCGCCACGTAGAGCGCGAGGAGTATGGGCGCGGTGGCGTTGATCGTCATCGAGGTGCTGACCCGATCGAGAGGCAGCCCCTCCAGCAGGCGCTCCATGTCGTCGAGCGCATCGATGGCGACGCCCGACCGCCCGACCTCGCCCTGC
>CAZMRF010000012.1:30182-94586 GCA_964568735.1 uncultured Acidobacteriota bacterium | reverse complement strand
AGCCGGCCCGCCCGCCGCTCGAGATGGGCAAGTGACGGACGGCGGGGGATGAGACTGGGGCCAGCCCCATCCACGGCCGGAGCCGGAACCGCCACGAACCGCTGATTCGGCTCCTGAGGTGGGGTGACGGGCAAGTCTCGGAGCGACGGCTCTTGCGGGCAGGCGGCAGGCAAGCCTCGGAGAGTCGGTTCCCGCGGAGAGCTGACAGGTGCGACGTGCACGTTCGGCTCCTGGAGCTTGTTCTGGGGATCTGGCAGGTAGGCGAACAGTACACGAAAGTACAGTGAGTGTCAAGAACTTTTTTCTAAGTCACCCCGGGTGCCCCAGGAAGCCCCCTTCATCGCATCCGACGGTCGTTCCACGAATCCGTCCACGATGTTCGTGAGGCTGATGGCTGGATCCACCAACGGCTCTACCCTCGACTGGATTGGAGCTTCCCCCCTCGGGAGGGTCCTACGGCAGAACTGCTGCAGTGTGGTGAGCGGATTGTGGTGCCTTCATCTGAGTAGAGGGCGACCCTGGCGTGCAAGGTTCGACCTGCTGCCAAGTCACTGCGAACAACGAATTCATCTATCGCGCTGCAACTGGCTTCGCACCACCGTGGGACCGCTGGGCAAGTCGACACGACTTCGGTCACGGGATACTGGCGATTGCTAGAACGATCCGACTTGGCGGGCACCGCCCGATCTTCTCAGCCGGCTCCCTTGATTGAGCCAGTGCTCAGCTCCCGGATTCTGACGCCCGCCTGAGGGCCCAGCGCGCCGCTTCGGCGATGGGCGCCGCCGGTGATTCCGCTGCATCGCGAAGCGCGCGGATCGCCCGTTGACGCTCTTCTGTCGAAGGCTCGGGGGCCTCGGCTCCGGTGGTACGAGGCTCCGGGTGCTCTCCCGCGATGAGGTTGCCGAGGGCCACGGCGGCATTGCGGCGCAGCCCTTCCCATGTCGCGCGCTTCATGGCGCTTCCCCTGAAGCGCCGCGTGTACTCCGCCAGGTCCATCGAGAGGAGATCCGCGAGGTCGGGTGCCCCGTTGCCCGGGCGCGGGAGCAGGGGAGCGGGCGCCTGGATCTGCGCGCCGTTCCAGGGGCAGGCCTCCTGGCAGTCGTCGCACCCGAAGGCCCTGTCGCCGAGGGCCTCCCTGTGCTCCTCCGGGAAGCTCCCCCGAAGCTCGATCGTGTGGTAGGAGAGGCAGAGGCGGCTGTCGACGATGCGGGGCTCCACGATGGCGCCCGTGGGGCAGGCTTCGATGCACAGCGTGCAGGCGCCGCACTGGTCGGTGGCGGGCTCGTCGGGCGGGAGCTCCAGGTCGGAGACGATGACCGCGATGAAGAAGTAGGAGCCCTGATCCTTGCTGAGGACCATCGCGTTCTTCCCGATCCAGCCCACGCCCGCCCGCGCGGCGTACATCCGCTCGAGGATGGGCCCGGTGTCCACGTAGTCGAGGGCGCGCGCTCCGAACCGCTCGCGCATGAAGGCCGACAGAAGAGCCGCCTTCCCGCCGACGACGGCGTGATAGTCGTCCCCCCAGGCGTAGCAGGAGACGCGACCCGAGAGAGCCTTCCGCGCCGGAGCGGGCTGGGGCGCGTAGCGCACCGTGCCCACGACGATGCTGCGGGCGCCGGGCAGGATCTGCGCGGGATCGAGCCGCTTGCCCGCGGAGCGATCCATCCAGCTCATCTGCCCGTGGAAGCCGCGCGCGAGCCACTCCGAGTAGAGGGCCGTCTCGGGGGGAGGCTGAGCGGCGCAGACGCCGAAGGCGTCGAAGCCCAGCTCGCGCGAGCGCTGCTCGATCGCCCGGCGGGCGTCGCGGGGATCCCGAGCCGCGGCGGCCTCAGGTGCTGACGGGTCTGGTCTCTTCAGGGAGCTGGACCCCGTAGAAGTTGATCTGGCGCCTCCGCTGCTGGTCGTCGAGGAGATCGGAGATGCGCCCCTCCTCGTCGATCTCTCCTTTCTGGAAGCAGTCGAAGTGGAACTCGCAGAAGCCGAGGATGTAGGGAGGCTCCTGGCAGCGGGCAGCCCCGCCGAAGCTGGTGATGAACCTGCAAGTGGTTTCAGCGCCCGGTGTGCTCATGCGAATCGTCCTCTGAGTCTGCGGCTCGTCCGACCGCGGGATTCCTGCGCCTTCGCCGGGCGGGCCATCCTGGAGGTGGATGCGGTTCGCGTTCCTGCCATCGGTCGGACCTGGCGGGCGCCGAAGGGACACTCGTCGAGGAGCGGGCACTCGCCGCAGCGCGGCGAGCGGGCGGGGCAGAGGCCCCTGCCGTGGAGGATCATCCTCATCCCGAGATCCAGCCATTCGGTTCTGGGGAAGATCTCCATGAGATCCCGCTCGATCTTCACGGGATCCTCCTCGCGCGTCAGGCCGAGCCGCCTCGATATGCGATGGACGTGCGTGTCCACGACGATCCCGGAGGTGATCCCGAAGGCCTCCCCCAGGACCACGTTGGCCGTCTTGCGGCCCACGCCCGGCAGCCGGACCAGCTCCTCCATCGTGCGGGGGACTTCGCCCCCGTGGCTCCGGACGATCTCCTCGCAGAGCCCCTGGATCGATTTCGCCTTGCTCCGGAAGAAGCCCGTGGAGCGGATGTCGTTCTCGAGCTCCTCTCTCGGTGCCGCGGCGTAGTCCGCGGCCGAGCGGTATTTCTTGAAGAGGTCGCGCGTGACGAGGTTCACCCGCGCGTCGGTACACTGGGCGGAGAGCACGGTGGCCACGAGGAGCTCGAGCGGGGTCGAGTGGCCGAGGGCGCAGCGCGCCTCCGGGAAGAGCTTCTTGAGCTCCTTGACGACCCGGACGGCTTTCTGCCGGGCCGCCTCGGTGCGCGCCCCAGGCTTCATTCGGCTCGCGCGGCGGCGCTGTGCGCCGGGGGCCGGGCCTCTCCGAGAGGTTCGTGCGGATTGAAGACGAGCCCGGTGAGGACCTTGGGATAGAAGTAGGTCGACTTCTGCGGCATCTGCAATCCCGCGTCGGCCACGGCGACGAGCTGCTCCTTCCGGGTGGCGTTGAGCAGGAAGGCCACCTGCGCCTCGCCCGCGTCCACCCATGCGAGGGCGCGATCGATGTCGTCCGTGAACCGCAGCGGGCCCCCCTCCTCGCGCTGCTCCTCGGAGGTGATCCCGAGCGCCTTGCCCAGGAGGAGGTAGTGGAGGATGGAGACGTCCAGGTCGCGCAGGGGCCCGGGAACGTCTCTTCCGAGGACCTCCTCGCTGTTGATGTCCTCCTTCAGGATCAGGAGGAGGAACGAGCCGGAGCCGGCGCCCGTGCAGGCGGCGAAGACGCTGCGGCCCGCTCGCGCGGAGTCGCGCAGGCGCCGCCGGATCTGATCGGCGCGGGGCTCTTCGCCTTCGAAGGGGAACTCCTTGATGTTGAAGTGGCGGCGGGCGCCCGCGATGAGTGCGTTGCGGTCGAGCCGCGCCCTGTGATGGATGGCGCGGTGGTAGGGAAGGATGGTCACGCCCGGGCTTTCCATGCTCGTGAGGTGGGCCATGATGAAATCGTAGGGCTGGGAGCCGGGCGGCGAGTGGTCGGCCGATCGCATCCTGTCCCTGTAGGCACGCGCGGCCTCGTAGCGGTGATGCCCGTCCGCGATCCAGAGCGTCCTGTCGCTGAAGCCCTCGACGATCCCGGCGACGGCGGAGGCCCCCGAGATCCTCCAGAGGCTCACTTCGGTCCCCGCATCGTCGACGGCCCACCGGTCCGCCGGCCGGCCCATGGCGGCTTCGAGCGGGGCGGAGAGGTTTCCCTGAGGGTCCGAATAGAGGAGGAAGATCGGGCTCAGGTTCGTCTGCGTGGCCTCGAGGAGGTCCAGCCTGTCGGTGCGGGGGCCCGCCATGGTCTGCTCGTGCGGACGGATGGTGCGCGATCTCTCGTCCTCGATCCTCACGCGCGCCACGAGGCCGATCCGGGTTCTCGGCCCCAGGCCCTTCACGGTGTATTTCTGGGAGACGAGGTAGAGGCCGGGCTCCTCGTCCTGTACGAGGACCTCCTCCTTCCTCCAGGCCGCGAGGAGCTCGGCCGCGAAGCGGTACCGGTCGATCGAGCCTTCGGGCCGGGGGAGGATGAGGTGAACCGCGTTGTGGGGATCGCGGCGGCGGAGCTCCTCGTCCTTCTCGGGGCCGATGACGTCATAGGGCGGGGTGATGACGAGGCGCAGATCGGAGATCCGGCTCGGGTTGTACAGAAGGCCCCTGAACGGACTGATGGTTGCCATGGCGGGATTCGCGTTCCGGGATGGGTTCGGTTTGATGCCGACGGTGGATTGTCTCAGAGGGAGCAGAACCCGTCAAGGAAGGCGCCGGCGTCAGGGCGCGGGGATCTGTCCGAAGGCCGAAGCCAGGATCGCGAGGTCGCGGCCATCCACGATCCCGTCGCCCGTGAGATCGGCTGCCTGGCGGTAGGCGGGCTCTCCGATGAAGGAGCCGAAGGAGGCAGCCAGCAGGGCGAGATCCGCGTCGTCGACGAGCCCGGAGCCGTCGATGTCGGCGCGTGATGGGTCGGTGCCCACGATCAGAGCGCCGGGCAGGACGCCTTCCTGCCCGTCGGGGTTCCTCACGACGAGGGAGCGCGGCCCGGAGGCAGCACCGGGCGCCACGTCGGCGAGCGCCGTCCAGGATCCCGGCGTACCGGCCGTCGCGTCGCGCAGGACGATGCCGTCCCCTGCGCTCAGCGAGAAGGGCTCGCGGAGGCCGGAGCCGGAGAAGGTGATCGCGATTCCCACCGAGCCCTGGGTGAGCACCCCCGATGAGGCCGAGTCGAGAACGGGCGCGGGGAAGCAGGTCCCCGGCGCGCTGGCCTCGACGTCATCGATGTACCACCCCGCACCCGTGTTGCGGTTGATGGGCCCCTCGACGACGTCGTTCCAGATGTGGAACTGCACCTGAACCTGCTTGCCGGCGAAGGGGCTCAAGTCCAGGACGGAGCGCTGCCAGCCGCCCGAGCTGCCGGCGAAGACGCCCGATCCTCCCTGGATGGGCGAGCCGCCGTCCCGATCGATCGTGTTGTTGTAACCCTCGATGGGCATGACGTAGATGGGTATCTGCGCGCCGATGGGCAGGACTTCGACCCAGCCTCCGTCGTCGTCCGCGTTCGGCGTGCCGTTCGCGAAGACGTCGTAGAAGTGCCAGAAGGAGAAGACGGCGGAGGTGACGCCCCGGAGATCGAGGATCGGCGTGCGCAGGTAGGAGTTCGTGCCCGCCGCGTAGAGGCCCAGGAGATCCGTTCCGCTCACCGAGCTGCCCGAGAAGGCCCCCGGCGGCCCGACGACGGGGACGCCGCGCTCCCACTCGTTTTCCGCGCCGCCGCTCGTCCATCCCTGGGGGGATCCCTCCATGTCGTCCTGGAAGAGCCGGACCTCGGAGCGCGTTTCGCCCGTGAGAGGCTGGGATCCGCCGGGGGCCGCGCCGACGTTGCCGGCCGCGTCTCGCGAGGCGAGCGCTATCGTGAAGGAGGTGCAGTCCGGGACATCGTAGAAGCGCGCAACGTGTTCCGTGATGAGGTCGGGGAGGCTCAACGTGCGGGGCGGCCTGCCGCTCATGAGGAGAGCGGCCTCCGTCGTGGCCGGCTCGTCGGTCTCCCATCTCAGCGTCAGGAGCGCGCCGCTCCAGAGGGGCTCGGGGCGCACCGCCGTGAGGACCGGAGCGCGGCAGTCGCGCACGAGGGCTTCAGCCTCCACGGTGGCCGCTCCGCCTGATCCGGAGTCCGCGTCATCGTAGGTGGCCGTGATCCGGATCCCCTCCTCGAGCCGGAGCGATCCCGGCGCGCCCGAGACGGACAGAGGCGCTTCGCCCCGGAAGAGCCCTGTCGCGGGGCCCGTCTCCATGAGATTCACGGCGAGGAGCGTGGTTCCGTCGGAGACCTCGACGACGACGCTCTCCATCGAGCCGGGGTCGAGATCGAGATCCGCGTCGGACAGGAGCACGGTGGCTCCCGCCGCTTCGCAGCCGTACTCCTCCCTGTCGAGCGCGAGGATCCCCCTGCGGCAGGGGGCCGTCCCCGAGACCCGGACATCGTCCAGGTACCATCCCTCGGCGGTGGCCGGAGTTCCGTGGTCGACCACCATCCGGAAGCTCACTCGGATCGACCGGCCGATGAAGGCCGCAAGGTCGAAGCGTGCCTCGATCCAGCCCGCGCTCTCCTCCACGAAGGCGGGGAGGCTGCCGGAGGCGCGGTCGGTGCGGAGGGAGCCCGGGTAGCCGGAAAGGGGCGCCACGCTGACCCAGCGTCCGCGATCCAGCACCTCCACGAGCCCGCCGTCGCCGCGCGTGTCCCCCGCGAAGCTGTGGAAGTGCATCATCGAGAGCGTCGCGGCCTCGAGCCCCTCGAGGCTGATGTAGGGAGTGAGCAGCCAGCTCTCGTGACGCTGGCGGTGGGGGTCCTTGTCGTACGGGCCGTCGAGATCGGTGCCGGCCACCGACGCGCCGCCCCATGGGCCGGGAGGGCCGGCCAGCGGAGGGCCGACCTCCCACTCGTCAGGGTCGCCTCCGTGCTCCCATCCCGCGGCGCCCGACTCGAAGTCCTCGGAGAACACGATGATCTCGCGGGCCGACTCCACGGGGTAGCCGGCTCCGCCATTGTCGTCGATGCTCCGGTTCCCCCCCGCGTCGGTCGACGCGATCGTGAAGGAGGCCGCCGCGCAATGGGCAGGCGCGGGCATCGTGAGCCGGTGGATCGTGGAGAGCGCGGAGCTGGCCGCGGCCACGCTCCCGGGCGGCATCTGGACCTCGCTGTCGCCGGGCTCGTCGGTCTCCCACGTGATCTCGAGCAGGTTCGCTCCGAGGCGCTGCCAGGAAGGATGCCTGATCTCGGGAGGAGTGCAGTCGCGCACGCTTCCCGTCGCAACGGCCGTGGCCGGGCCTCCCGTTCCATCGTCGGCATCCTCGTAGGTGGCCGTGACGGTGTCGCCGCCGAGGACGCGCAGGATTCCCGGGCCCCCGGCCCTGCTGAAGGGGAGAGTGCCGCCGAACTGCCCGGTGGAGGGGCCCGTCTCCGTGAGGACGGCGTCCAGCACGGCTGGATCCGAGGAGGACTCGACGCTCACGGTGATCGTTTCAGCGCTGTTCGGATCCAGGTCGAGGTCCGCATCCCACACCCGGACCGTCAGCGGGGAGGCGCCGCAGTCGCCGCTGCCGAGGTCGAGATGAATCCGGCCCTGCCTGCACGGCGCTGCCGCGCGGATTCGCACGTCATCGATGTACCACCCCAGGCCGGGCTCCGGCGGATCGAACGGATCCTGGAAGAGATGGAAGCGGATGAGGATCTCGTGTCCCGCGAAGGCGTCGAGCTGGAAGATCGCCTCCTCCCAGTCCGCGGTCTGGCCGGCGTAGACGGGCGCTCCCGATGCGATGTAGGGGTTCGTCTCGATCACGTCCGGGTAGCCGCCATCGGGTGCGATGTAAGTCCAGGTCACTCCCCGGTCCTTGCTCACCTCGACCCAGCCTCCGTCGTCGAAGCCGGCCCCGGGTGTGCTGGTGTGGATGTCGTACCAGTGATTGAAGATCAGGACGGCGCTGTCGAGGCCCTCGAGATCGATGAGCGGCGAGACGAGCGTCATGTCGGCATCCACGCCGTAGGTGCCGTCGAGATTCGTCCCCCAGACCTTGATCCCGGAGGCGGCCCCCGGGGGTCCGGCCTGTGGGGAGCCGAGCTCCCATCCGTCCTGCGAGCCGTCGGGGGTCCAGCCCGGGGCTCCTGCTTCGAGATCGTCCGAGAAGACCGTCAGGATGCGGGAGGCTCCAACCTGGAAAGGAAGGCCGTCGTCGTCGGCGACCGTGGCGTTGCCGCGATGATCGGTGGCCGTGATCCGGTAGTACAGAGGGGCGCATTCCACGAAGGAAGGCAGCTCGATCGAGTGCGTGGTCGCGAGCGGGGCTCCCTGGATGGAGGCCTCGAGCCCGGGATCGAGCCCGAACTCGATGACGGGCGTGGCCGGCTCGTCGGTCGTGAACTCCACGCGCACGCTCCCGAAATCCAGTCTCGGCGGGCGCAGGTCGGTGATGATCGGGGAGCGGCAATCGTCCACGGGGAGCCGCGCCGTGATGGGCGCGCCGGCTCCCGATCCCGTATCCGCGTCGGCATAAGTGACGACGATCTCGTCTCCCTCGGCGACGCGCAGCCTCCCGGCGGCGGGATCCGGCGAGAGAGGGATCGTGCCGGTGAATACGCCGGTAGCAGGCCCCGTCTCGGTGAGCACTACGGAGAGCGGGGATGGATCCGACGAGGCGGCGGCGAGGATCGAGATCACGCCCGGCGCCATGGGGCTCGGATCCGCGTTGGCGTCGTCGATCCGGATGGGGAGAACCTGCGAGCAGCCTGCGCCGCTCTCTTCCGCGAGGAGAATCGTGGCACGCGTGCAGGGCGCGCCCGTGAAGGGAACCGCGACGAGCTCCGGAGAGAAAGCGCTCTCGTTGCCGAAGTCGTCGATCGCGGTCAGCGAGATGAAGTGCGGAAGGCACGCGGGGAGGCCGGAGAGGATGGCGGAGCTGCGGCCCACCTCCGCCCGCAATGGAGAGGCTCCTTCGGCCGCACCCAGTCCGTTGTAGATGGGTCCGGGGCCGTCCGAGTCGTAGTGGATGCGCACCTGGGCCAGGTCGGGATCGGGGGGATCGTCCCACCGGAGCAGGAGCCGGCCCCCACCGGCCGGCTCGATCTCCGGGGATCCGGGAGGTGCCGGAGCGGTGCAGTCCGGGATGGTCACGGCCGTCTCGACGGTGATCGGGGATCTCGTGCCGTCGTCCCGGTCCTCGTACCGGACGGTGAGCGTCTCGCCTTCCGCGATCTCCATCGCGCCGGGAGCGCCGCTGCCCGAAAGCTGGAGCGTCCCCGTGTAGATACGGCTGTCAGGCGCGCTCTCTCGCAGCTGGATGGCGACAGGGGAGGAGGAGGTCTCGGCGAGGATCGACGCGAACCCGATCTGGAACGGATCCGAATCCACGTCTTCGTCCGCCAGCGTGATCCCTACGAGGGAGTTGCAGCCATAATCGGCGCTGTCGAGAGCGAGAGTGCCGGCCCCGCAGGGGACGCCCGCTTCCACGGCCACGTCGTCGATGTACCAGCCGGCTCCAGGAGGTGACGCCGCCGCCGGGTCGCGCCAGAGCCTGAACCGGATGAGCACCGACTCTCCCCGGAGGCTCGAGAGATCTATCTGGACGTCGCTCCAGAAGTTGCTGGTGCCCGCGAAGACCCCTGAGCCCGGGGGGAGGTAGGGGTTGTTCGGGCCTGCATCGACCGGGTATCCGCCGTCGGGCCCGAGGACGATCCAGGTGAGGCCCTCGTCCGTCGAGGCCTCGATCCAGGCGCCGTCCTGGGGATCGCCTGCGTTGACAGCCTTGGGGATCCCGAGGAAGTGACGGAACTCCAGAGCGGCACCGCGGAGTCCGCGGAGCTTCACGGGCGGCAGCGTCAGGTGGCTGTCCGTCACATTCTCGTAGGAGCCGTCGAGATCGGTGCCCCAGGCTCTGCTCCCGGAGGCGGCCCTCGGGGGTCCGGTCTGCGGGGAGCCGAGCTCCCACTCGTCTCCGGCCCCGCCGTGGCTCCATCCCGCCGTCAGGCGCTCGAGGTCGTCCCTGAAGAGAGGCATTCTCAAGCTCGACGCGGTATTGAGAAGCAAGGTGCCGGTGGCGGGGGCGGTTGCGGCCGTGCCGGCGAGATCGGTGGAGGCGAGAGTGATCGCATAGCTGGTGCAGGGCGCGAGTCCCGTCGCGATGATTCGATGGTTGGTCACGAGCGATGGATCCGATATCTCCAGGGCGGGCACTCCCGTCACCACCGAGTCGGCCGGCCGGCTGGTCTTCCACGTGATCGCCGCTCGGTTGGTCCCCGCTGCTTCGAATCTGACGTCCGAGATGGAGAGAGCCGAGCATCGCACCGTCCCCGGCGCCGTGAGCAGCTTCATCGCTCCCGTTGCGGGATCCTCCAGGCGATAGGAGACGGCGAACGTGTCGCCATCCGAGGCCTGCAGGAGGCCGTCGCGCGCCGGGGGACCGGGGGCGATGGGGATCTCTCCCTGGAAGATCCCCGAGCCCGGCGGCGTCTCGCTCAGCTCGAAGCTCTCGGGCGCCGTCTCCGATCCACTGGCTCCCTCGACGCGGATCCGGTCCACGCCATGGAGGCTCCGGCCCGTGACGGTCACCCGGGCCGAGGACGTACATGAAACTTCGCGGCTCGTGAGCCGGATGGATCCCTCGGGTGCGGCCGTGATCACGTTGTCCACGTAGAGGGCGAAGTCCTGGTCCGTCGCGCCCGGAGCGCCCGGCACGCCGTCGCCCGGCAGCGACACGGCCGTGATCCTGACCGTGAAGAAGGCGCTGGAGCCCGCCGGCAGGAAGACCGCTTCCAGGTTGTTGCGCGCGTCGTGTTGACCGCCCGGCACGCTGAAGCCTTCGTGCATCACGTTGCCCAGGAAGCTCTCCGATGAGGTCACGACCTCGAGGTCAAGATCGTTGACCCATGAGGAGCCCGCGGGAGTCCCGGGCGCATCGGTCCATGCGAGGACCACGGCGGCTGGTCTGGCGGGATCCGCCACGAAGAAGGGGCCCCGGACCACATCCTGGCCCGACGAGGTGAAGAGGTGGCTCTGATCCTCGGCAAAACGCGCCCGGCCCCCGACGAGACCCGATAGGTCGACACGGCCCCAGCCCTGGTCGAAGGAGGGGCGCGAGGAGATGAACGTGGTGAAGATCGCGCCGGGAGTGCCGAGGTCGCGAGCGGTCGCCACGAGGGCCGCCTTCACCATGGCCGGGCTGGGCGCCGCCCCGAACTCGCGGCGGTAGTCCTCCATGACGAGGACCGCGGCGCCGCTCACGTGCGCAGCGGACTGGCTCGTGCCGCTCGTCCAGGTGTAGAGGCGCTGTCCGGGCGGGTAGTACGTGTTGCAGAGGCCAAGTCCCGTGTAGCCGTCCGCCTGGGAGACCGTCGAGAGAATGTGCGAGCCGGGCGCGACGAGGTCGGGCTTCACTCTCCCGTCGGCGGTGGGACCCCGGCTGCTGCTCGTCCTCAGCTCATCCGCGCTGTCGGCGCTCTCGGGGTTCGTTCCGCACCCGTCGGTGCCTTCGGGGCGGACCGACTCCGTAGCGCCCACCGCGATGACGTTCTTCGCGAGAGCTGGAGTGCCCAGCGTGAAGGGAAGCGGGCCCAGGTTGCCGGTGGAGGCGATCACGACCATCGGCTGCTCGCCGTCGGCGGGGTCGCCGTCGACGTCCCTCACGATCGCGTCGAACTCGCTGGCCAGGGCGTTGTAGGCCGCCCCGATCATGCCCCAGGAGTTGTTGCTGACCCGGGCACCGCCATCCCACGCGTCGGTAAAGATCTCGGTGAAGGTGCGCCGGACCTCGAGATCTCCGGAGCAATTGAAAACCCTCGAGACAGCGAGCCGCGCGGAGGGCGCCATGCCCAGCCCGTACTCGAAGCCGTCGCCGTCCGCGAGATCGGAGCCGGGGACCGGATTCCCGGCCACGATCCCCGCGATGTGGGTGCCGTGCCCGACGCAGTCGTCGCCTGCGGGATCGAAGGTCTCGTTGCCCGCGGAGATGACCCTTCCCGCCAGGGCGGGGTGGCTGGCCCCCGCGAGGCCCGTGTCGATGCCGGAGTCCACCACGTGGACGGTCCAGGACGAGAGATCGTCGAGTCCCATGGACGTGAGCCACTCGCGGTAGTGCGGTCCCGGCGGGAGCTTCCCGGCGATCTGTCCCGCCGTGACGAGAGAGGAGACTTCGTCATGAAGCGAGATGGCGCCCCAGGGCTCGGCCCAGACGAGCTCCTGCCACGTCGCGATCTCTTCCAGCTCGGCTCGAGTGAGCGAAAGGAGCACGCCGGTGAGGCCGGGGAGGCGTGGTGCCGGACCCCGGATCCCGCTTGATCGATCGAGAGCCGCCGCGGCGGCGGCATGGCCCTCGGGGGTGGAGATGAACCAGGCAGCGACGACGACCGGATCACCCGATCCGTCCAGGTCCGGACTGATCCGGTCGGAGGGAGCGAGCCGGGCGGTGAGCTCCGGGCGCCGCGGCAGCCGTGCGAGCGCCGCCGAGGCATCCCGTGGGAGCCAGACCAGGTAGGCGCTCTCCGGCAGCGCGGAGAGGATCCGGACACCGCGCAGCGAGCGCAGGGCCGCGACCCACTCGGGCCTGACAGGTCCTTCGAACTTCATCACGTGGAGGCCCGGGCCTGGAGCTGCACCGGCATCGTCGGCGGCGCCGAGCGTGCGCCGATGGAGCCTCACTCCATCCTCCATCTCACGCCGGATCCGCACGCCGGCCCGTCGCAAGATGGAGCGGCCCCCGGGATCCGCCATCTCGGCGAGGACAAACCGCCCATAGTCGCCGAGCACCCTGAGACCCGCGCGCTCGAGAGAGCGGGCCTGCCGCCGCCACGCGTCATCCTTCTCGAGGAGGATCCGGCGCGCCAGCGGAGGCTCCCCCTCCGCGGCGTGAAGCCCTTCCATGGGTGCACGGAGGAGAATCAGCCCGGCGGAGAGAAGGAGCCCGGCCGAGCACGCCATGGCGATCGCGAGGCCGAGGCCCGGACTCCGCTTGGAGCGCATGAGCGCTACTCCCCCGCCCCGCCCCGCCCGGGCCCGACGAGGAGGCTCCCCGGCTGGAAGGTGGCTGGGATCGTGCCGGCCACGGGATTGCTGACCTGTGCTTGATCGAAGGCCAGTAAGGCCGTTCCGTTGGAGACGGCGCGGAAGGTGAGCCGGCAGAGGAGGCCCTTGCTGGCCCCCGATCCTCCGGCGCCCAGCCTGGCGATGCCCAGGACGACGCGATCCCCCGTGCTGCCTGCGCGAGCCAGGAAGCTCGTGCGGGCCCCTCCGCGTCCGAAGAGCGGCCCTTCCGTGGAGCCGCTCATGACCGGAACCACGAGGGCCGGGTCGTAGACGAGATGGAAGGCTACCGCCGCGGCTCCCTTCATCCGGCGCGCGCGGATGTCCACGGTGAAGGTCTCTCCGGCCTGCACCTTGGCCGGATGGGCGATGGCCCGGATGGTGGGTTGCTTGGTGGCGGTCGCCCCTGCCGCCGGCCCTGTGACATGCAGGACTGCAAGGGCCATGGCGGCCAGGAGGATGCGGAGAGCGCCGACGCGGCGGGGGGAGCTCATGCCCGCTTCACCTCTGTCACGATGGTCCGGGAGCCGGAGGGCAGATCTCCTGGGCCGGAAGCCCGGCGGCCGGGGCAGGATTCATCGTAACCTCTGACACGCCGGCACTTCGGCGGGTTACGGTCAGCCGCCGCATGAAAGGTACCACCGTTCTCGTGCCCCGGCCAGACCTCCTGGGGCCTGCTTCAGCCAGGACTACGGACGATCCCGGGTGTGATGCCCCGATCAGGGAGCCTCGGGTAGCTGGAGGGCCTTGAAGGACGGGCGACGACTCAGGGAGGCCATCTCGGGGTCCGCGGCGATCCAGTCCAGATGCCGGTATCCGGCGTCGATGGCGCTCCGCAGCCATCCGATCCCCTCTTCCTCGGCCTGCATCAGCGCACAGGCCCTGGCGGCCTCGACGTACCAGGCATAGTTGCCTGTGGCGAGGAGCGCCTCCTTGTGGCGACGGAGGGCTTCGAGCGTACGGTCGAAGCGCTCTGCCGGGGCCGCCCCGCGGGTGCTGGATCGGATCAGGCGGGCCCAGGCCACGTAGATCTCGACCTTCCGGCCCGAGCTTCCCGCGCCGAAATCCGTCGAGGCGGCGCGTGCGAGGACTTCCTCCGCCTCTTCTTCGAGCTTGTGCTCTCCGTAGACGCGGGAGAGCGTGAGGAACAGATCGATGCTCGGCCGGTCCAGCTGGAGCGCCTGTTCGAGGAGGCGGCCCGCCTCTCCGAGGTCATCCTCCGCGAGGGCCATCCGGGCGAGCGCCTCGTAGGAGGCGACAGCGGCGCTCCGTCCGGTGAACGAGCCGAACGAGGCCAGCGGGTAGTCCTTCGTCACCTGGGTGTACAGCTCGCGGGCCTTCCCTGCCTGCCCGAGCCGCTCGTGGCAGACCGCCATCAGGAAGAGGCGCGTGCCCTCGCCCAGGCCGCGCCCTGACTTGAACTGGATCTCCCCGAGGCCTTGCAGGGCGGCATCGTACTTCTGCCGGCCCATCAGCGAAGCGGCCATGAGGAGGTAGGCCCTCGGCTTCTCCTCCGGGAATGTCCGGTTGACCCTCGAGAACATGGAGCCGGCGAGCTCGTGCTGGCCCATCCGGTCCCGTGCGTAGGCCATGCGGATCATCGCGGGCGCGTAGTCGGGCTCGAGCAGGAGCGCTCGCTTGAGTGGAGTGATGGCATCGCCGAAGCGCTCCATCTCCAGCAGGATCTGGGCATGCAGACCGTGGAGCGCGGCCAGATCCGCGCGCAGTGCCAGCGCTTCTTCCGTCACGTGGAGCGCAGCTTCCCTGTCCCCCCGCGCGAGGAGCGACTGCGCGTAGACAGAGGTGACCCAGAGAGGTGTCGCCGTCGAGTGGAGGCTCCAGGCACGGTCGGCCGCCTCGCGAGCCTCGTCCCATGCCTCCGCCGCCATCAGCGCGTAGGCCAGGGCAGCGTGAGTCCTCGGGTCCGACTCCGCGAGGGCGACGGCGTGACGTGCCTCGGCGACAGCGCGATCCACCAGGCTGTCATCCTCCGTCCATCGCCTGAGGTACCAGGTGGTCATGGCCCTGGCGGTGCCGGCCCGGGCCTCCGCGGAGGAGGCGTCGAGCTGCAGCGCGAACCTGTACAGCTCGGCTGCTCGCAGCACGGACTCCCGCGAGGTTCGATCCAGCATCCACTCGGCGCGCCTCAGGAGGACGTCGATCGTGAAGAGGCTGGTCTCAGGCGCGACGGCCGGCTGGGGATCGACGGACTCCCACGGCAGACTCTCGGGAGGCGCGGGCGGTTCTGTATCCCCGGCGGGAGAGGCGAGGAGAAGGAGGACGATCAGCGACGGAAAGCTCACCGCCGCGAAGCCTACCTGCGACGAGGGGCTCCTTCAAGGAGATTGCGCAGATCCACGGCCTCGCCTCGCCCTGGCCGGACCACGCGGATGCCGGGGGCCAGCTCCCGGAGGGCCTCCGCGAAGGGCTCCGCCGTCCCCGCCGCCCTGTGGATGAGCCGAAGCCGATTGTGATCCATCCCTCGATCCAGCGCGGCCGTCGGACGCACCCTTCGGCCGGGCACCGCGCGCCCGCTGACCCACCCTCAACTTCCGTTGACACTGGCGCGAGCGCGCCGATAGTCTGCTGCGGCCTGGCGCCACGACGTGGGGCGCGCAGGGGGAATCTCCCGGATGAAGATCTGCTGGTTCTGCGGAAACGACGTCGGCCCGGATCCCCGCCCCTCGAGGGACAAGACCTGCTCGAAATGCCGGATGTCACTGAAATGTTGCAAGAACTGTAGATTCTTCGATCCTTCGGCCCACAACCAGTGCACCGATCCTGCCGCGGAGTGGGTCCGCGACAAGGAGCTCGCGAACTTCTGCGAGTTCTTCGAGCTCATGGACCGGGTGGGGCCGCCGAAGCAGGGGCGCCCAGCGGACGCCAAGAGGAAATTCGATGGTCTCTTCAACAAGAAGTAGGGGGACCCGCCGCCCGCGCTGCGCACAGGCCATCATCGGGCTCGCCATGGGCTGCCTCACGGCCTCCACGGCGGTCGCGCACGTGGGCACGCCTCTCGCGCAGGTCCCGGCGGCTCCCGATCCCACCGTCCGCGTGGAGAAGGTCGCGGAGAATACCTGGTGCCTCTTCGGCAAGGGCGGCAACGTCGGCGTCGTCGTGACACCCGGTGCGGTCCTGGCCGTGGACACACAGTACGAGGACATCGCCCCCGCGCTGCTTGCGGAGATTAGCAAGCTCAGCCCGGCGCCGCTGAAGTACGTCGTCAACACTCACTTCCACGGAGACCACACCGGAGGAAACCGCATCTTCGCCGCGCAGGCAGACCTGATCGGTCACGAGAATGTCCGGCGGCGCCTCTACGAAGGCCAGGGGGAATGGGTCCGGAGCCTGCCCGGCAGGATCCTCTTCACGGAGTCGCTCCTGGGAGGAGCCAACGCTCTCGGGGAGAAGGCGCGAGGCTCGGTGCAGGGAGCCCTGGACTTCCTCAAGCGCCGTCTGGAGGAGGCGAAGCGCTTCGATGCCGCGACGGTCGTCGCCCCCTCGGTGCTCTACCAGGACCGGCTCCGGGTCTATCTCGGTGATGAGGAGGTCGAGATCTTCCACCTGGCGCCCGGCCACACGGACGGGGATTCCGTGGTCTACCTGCCCCGCAGAGGAGTGGTGCACATGGGCGATCTCTTCTGGAACGGGGGCTTCCCCTTCATCGACGTGGACGGCGGCGGCTCATCCGAGGGCTGGATCCGCACGCTCGACACCGTCCTCGCTCGTGTCCCTCCGGAGACGCGGGTCATCGCGGGTCACGGCCCCGTGGGCGGGCCCGCGGAGCTTCGCAGCTTCCGCTCCTACCTCGCCGACCTGCACGAGGCGGTCGCCGCGGCCCGAAAGAAGGGGCAGACCCTCTCCACGGCACTCGAGGAGATCCGACTCGAGTCCCATGCCGATCTCACACCGGGCTTCCAATCGCTGCAGAGCAACATCCTCCAGGTGTGGGAAGAGTTGGACTCGCGGGACGCCTCTCGATAAAGCCACGAGAGTCGGCCCCCGCCCGAGCCCCAGGCGCCGCCGCGAGCCGTTCCGGTAACTCGTATACCTAGTGATGTTATGGCTGTACGGGAGAGTCGGAGAGGGGTGGGAGCGGTTCTGCGCCGTATAATTCCAGGAATGATCCGCGTCAGCATCGCCCCAGATCCAGGGGCGGCTGCAGCGGCGGAGCGGGGCCGCTTCCCATTCAGGCGGCTCCGGATAGCGCTCTGCCTCCTGCTCGCGTGCTGGCCGTCGCGACCCGCCCGCGTATGGGCCGCCGCATGGCCGTCCCCGGAATCCGGAGGAGCCGCCGAGGCACCCCTCGCCGTCTTCGTCCGCGAGCCCTCCCTCGCCTGCGCATGGGAGGGGAGCGAGGGCGAGCCTCGCCTCCAGATCATCGTGCCGCTCGACGCCGAGGCGCTGGCCAGACCCGGTGTGCTCGACGCGGCGCTCGAGTGCGCCTCAACCCGGTACCTCGAGATCGTCCCTCGTCTCCTGCCCCCCTCGGCCTGGCAGCGTGAGGCGGATCCCTACGGAGCCGTCGCACCGTGGCTGGAGAGCCTCGCGGCCTTCCTGGATCTGCATGCCGGCCGGCTGAGGCGCGTGGAGCTCTCCCCTGGAGCGCCCGGTGATCTCGAGCCGCTCTCCTGGGCCTACCTCGTCGAAAAGTGTGGGAGCCTTCTGCGATCCTTCCGGCCCCCCTATGGCCTCGTGACCGGGCCCTTCGACGGTGGCGATCCCTCGTGGCTCCGGAGCATCCCTCACACGCGGCTGCGGCCCTACATCGACGCGATCTCCGTGAGCGAAGGATCCATGAGGGCGCTCGCGGATGAGGTTCTCCCCGAGTCCTATCCCGGAGTTCCCCTCTGGCTCCATCTCGATCCTGGCGCCGATCCGGGCGATCTCCTCGCCCGAGTCCACGCCGGACGCGCATCGGGCGCGTCCACGATCGTGCTTCCGGAAGCCCCGACCGAGGAGGCTCGCAGGGTCGAGGCCGCCTTCATCCACTTCGTCTCCTCGCGCTACGTGCCGGATCCCGCACCGCCAGGCATCTGGATCGACGAGCCTCGCGGAGGGACGGTGGCCGGGGAGTGGGCCGACACGCTCGGACCGGAGAGGATCGCCATCCTCCGCCTGCCCATGCAGGAGCTGGCGGTCCGGCTGCGCACGGGGGGAGGCGCGCTGCGCCAGCTGAGGGCCTTCGATCTCGCCGACGGCCGTGAGCTTGCGGGCCGCGTGGAGCCGGCGCAGAAAGAGGGCGAGCCTCCCGTCGTCCTGCTCGATCCTCCTAGGGGGCCGCTCCTGATCCGCTACGTCACCGAGGGGGACCCCCGCGCCGAGCCGGAGAGGGTCGGAGTGACCGCGGAGATCGAGCTCACGGCCCCCGAGATCATCGCCCGCCTGCGCGCCGTCGAGGAGACCCAGCGGCGCGCGACGCAGCACTACACGGCCCTGGCCACGCTCTCCTACCACTACCGCGCCGATACGGTCGGCATCGCCGTGGACGTCACCTCCGTGAACAGGTTCTTCTGGGAGGAGGGCGTGGGCGACTACGAGGAGATCGAGCTCTACGTCAATGGCGCGCGATGGCGCGGACCGGCCGCGAACCTTCCCTTCATCCAGGCCGACAAGGTAAAGGAGGTTCCGATCGAAGTCCGGCTCGACGAGGCCTACGGGTACCGTCTCGCGGGGCGGGAGCGCGTTCGGGGCCGGCAGGCTTACGTGCTGGAGTTCGATCCCGCCGCCTCCGGCGGGAGCCGCTATTCCGGCCGGGTCTGGATCGATGCCGAGACCTTCGAGCGCCTGAAGATCCGGCTCGTACAGGAAGGGCTCGAGCCTCCCATCACGAGCAGCGAGGACGTCATCGAGTATGGGCCGGCGCCGGGAGCGGCCGCCATGCACTGGGTTCCGCTCCAGGGCTACCGCCAGATGGTCTTCACGGTCCTTGGCCGCTCCGTGGTCGTGGAGCGGACCGTGCTCTACGAGGATTTCGCGCTGAATGGGGAGAACTTCGAGGAGGTGCGGAAGCTCGCCTGGGGATCGGGGAGGCGGATGGCCAGGGACGACCAGGACGGCTTCGCCTACATGATCGGGCAGCCCGGCGGCGGTCTCCTGAGACAGAGCGAGTCGCTGAAGAACGTGGCTCTCGTGGGAGGGCTCTCCGTGGGCACCTCGCCTGTCGTCTCGTCGCCCCTCGCGGGGATCAACTTCTTCGACTTCGACTGGAGGGGCACGGGCACCCAGGTGGATATCGCCTGGGCTGGCCCCTTCATCCTGGGGTCGTGGTCGGATCCCTCGCTTGCCGGCACGCGATGGGAGCTGAGCGCCGAGGGCCATCTCCTGGGCGCCCGGGAGAAGCTCAAGCGGACGACCGACGACGGGCGAAGGAGGGAGGAAGACCTCGACGTTCTCAGCGAGGCCGCCATGTTCACCCTCGCGCGCCCCCTGAGCACGAACACCAAGGCCGAGGTCCAGCTCCAGGCCAGGCACGAGTGGTTCGACCACACGGACGAGACGGGGGCGGGGATGCTCGTCCCTCCCGACCTGCTCACGACGACGGCCCTGGGCAGGTGGCGCTACAACCGTTCAGGCTTCGGCCTCGAAGCCTGGGGCTCGGCCGCCAGGAGAAGCGCGTGGGAGGACTGGGGCTTCGTTCCGGAGGACCCCAACGAGCCGGAGGGTGCCCGGGGAACCCGGGATGACGACCGGTACCATCGATGGGGGCTGTCGATCTCGAAGGCCTTCTATCCTGGCGGATTCCAGAAGCTCAACATGGGAGTCTCCTTCAACGCCGGCAGCGGCCTGGACCGTTTCTCCCGCTTCCGCGTCGGAGAGTTCGGCAGCGTCGGCGTCAAGGGCTTCAACGGGCGCGACTATGGTTTCGACAGGGGCCTGTCGGGGCGGATCGAGTGGCTGGCCCCGATCCCGGGGACGGGGCTCAGCGTCGAGCTGAACCTCGATGGAGCGGTCATCGAGAACCGCGAGGATTTCACGTCCCGCCCGGAGGATATCGGCGTCAGGAACCCGACCTTCCGGGAGCACATCGTGGGCGGAGGGATCGGCGTCTCCTTCAACGGCCCTTGGAGCAGCCTCATCATCATCAGCGGCTCCCGCATGATCGACACCTCGATGGACGCAACCGCGAGCAGCCCCAGCGTCAGCATCAAGATCATCAAGACCTTCGGGGACTGGCCGTGGAGGCACGAGCCCCTGGAGCTCGATCGCCGCTCCGGACGAGCCGAAGCCCCCGCCGTCATCCCTCAGGCCGATCAGGACTCTCAGAGCGAGAAGAGGTAGGTCCACTTCACCGTGAAGGATCGATCCACGGTGTCCGTGGGCAGGCCTTCGATGTCGCGGCGCTCGTTGTAGACGACGTAGATGTCCGAGCCGGGCCGGTACTTGTAGTTGAGCCTGAGGTTGCTCGAGAAGTCGTCCACGTCGGTGTTGTACTGGAGCAGCGCGTCCGCGAAGAGCCGCGTGGTGAAGGTCACGCCGACGTTGGCCTGGACGAGCGTCGTGTTGAACTCCGAGGCCGGCAAGGCTCCGCTCGGGGCCGAAGCCGTCCGGCGGGGAAGGTCGATCTCGACTCGGCTCACCGTCAGCGAGGATCGAAGGTAGCGGGAGACCCGCGCCTGCAGCGTCCCATTCGCCTCGAAGCGATCCCCGTCGAAGAAGTCACCGTACAGGAGGATCATATCTCCCGAGACGATCTTGCTGGCGTCGCCCTCCCACTCCAGGAACAGATCCTTCATGTGGTAGGCCCCGGGGGGGACGACGGCCTCGTCGCTGAGATCGAAGGTGTCGTCGAGCTCATCGAACTGGGGGTTCCAGGCCGCCTCGAAGGTCGAGCCGTCCCGAAGCTCGACCCAGATCCCGTAGTGCTGCCAGCGCGTGGCCAGGTCGTGATCCTGGTCGGCCGTGTAAATCATCCGGGCGTGGGGCTCCACGCGCCGGATGGGGGCCTCCGATGAGCGCCAGGACCAGCCGGCTCGAGCGTCGGTCTTCTCGATGGCCCGGCGCCTCACGAAGCCGGCCTCGGGGTTGAAGTCCTCCCCGATGTCGGAGTGGTGAAGCCAGAGCTGCCAGGCGCTGCTGCTCCAGTCGGCGTAGAGCTGCCCCATCCGCTGGCTCTCCCGCGCCCCGGGCGTCTCGGTGAGGAGGAAGGAGCCGCCGTACTTGAGGTTCTCGAAGACCGAGAAGTTCAGGTCGGCCCCCCATGCCTGGTTCGAATGGTTCCCGGCCGCGATGTCATTGGGATCGGGGGCCTCGCCGGGCCCCGAGGGGTCCTTCCCCACGGCCAGAAGGCCCCAGTTCGACCGCGTGAGGATGTCCCGGCTGACGCGCAGGACGCCGTACCCTGCGCTCGGGATCTCCCGCTCGTCGTCGGTCGCGGCCGTGAGCAGGCCGATGTTGTATCGCCCGAGGCGCCCCGCGAGCTTCGCTCCCCCCAGGATGGGAACCGGCGCGGTGATCGTCTCGCCGTTGATGTCGAAGTCGCCGAGACCGATCCTCCGGCTGAAGAAGGGGACGACGTCGGGCCCGCCGGGCTCCTCGATCGTGTATCCGAAGTCGAAGTAGCCCTTGGACTCCAGGAAGAACTCGCGCTTCTCCGGAAAGAAGAGCGGGAAGCGGGTCGTATTTACTTGTTGACTGTCCACCTCGGTCTCGGCGAAGTCGGTGTTCACCGTGAAGACGGCGGAGAGGTTCGGCGTCACGGCGAATCGCGCGTCCACGCCCGCGTCGCCCTGGAGGCCCGGATCGTCCTCGCCGAGCGTGGGGCGCTCGTGGGCCTGGCCGAGCCCGTAAGGCTTGATCTCCCACCGTCCGCCCTGCCGGATCCCCGAGAGCCCCTCGAGGTCTCCGGCCCGGGAGATCCTCCACTCGCTTTCGTTCCGGGGGATGGGAGACCACCAGGCGTCCTCCGCGTTGCGGCGGATGAGGCGGCGGAACTGGATCCCCCAGGGGTCGACCTCGCCGGGATGGAAGTGGAGCGTCTTGAAGGGGATTTCCATCTCCAGGCTCCAGCCCGAGGCGGTGACCTTCGTGGCCACCTGCCAGACTCCGTCCCAGTCGAAGGAGTTGTTCCTCCCCTCGTCGAAGATCAGCGCATCGGCACGGGCGCCGAGAGGATTCGTCTCGAAGAAGTACCCGTTGCGCCGGTCGCTGAAGGTGTCGAGGAAGACGGCGAACGAGTCGTCCTGGTCGAGGGGCCCGTCCTCTTTCATCTCCATGGCCACGAGACGCGACGGCTCGTCGTCGTGGAGGCGGGCGCCGATGATCATCCGCTCGTCGTCGTAGAGGACCCGGATGTCGCTGCCCTGCGTGGCGGGCTGCCCCTCGGCGGGGTAGCGCTGGGTCAGGGGGCCGGTCGAGGGCGCCCGCCCCCAGTCGGCCTCGTCGAGGTTCCCGTCCACGACGAGCGCACCCTCCAGCCTGACGGCGCGCAGGAGCGGAACGCCGCGATCCTTCCCGGGCTCAGCTGCGGGAAGATCGCCTCCGGAGAAGAGGAAGATCAGAGCCGCCGATACCCTCCACGCATTCGCGGGTTGCGGCCGGATCCACCGTCGCTCGCGCGCCGTGCTCGCCCTCCGCTCCCGACTCCGGCCGTAGGGGATCGAAGTCCTGTACATGATCGAGCCCGGCCTCCGGACGTCCGCTGCGGGCGAGCACGGCGCGCTCGATGCGGCGCGGGCACTCTTGCGACCCCGAACCGCGGACTCCTGCGCGGGAAAGTCTCCCATCACAGGAGGGTTCAGGAAGGCCTCAGAGTAGGAAGCTCCGGCTCGATGTGTCAATTCCGGGTGGTATCCTTGCCCTCGCATGGCGGAGCGGGAGGGCGACCTCGAATCGAGGCTCAAGGAAGGCTGGCGCCGCCTCGACGAGGGAGACGTCGACGGCGCGGTCGCGGCCGCGCTCGCCCTGCTGGCCTCCGACGGGGATCTCCACGAGGCCCACTCCCTCGCCGGCTTCGCCCTCATGGAGGACGACCGCCTCGACGAGGCGGAGCCCCACCTGCGCCGTGTCCTCGATCTCGAGCCGGGGCTCGTCGAGGTGCGGGAGGCGCTCGCGCAGCTCCTCTACGAAACCTGCCGCTTCGCCGAGGCCCGCGCCGAGCTCGACGCGGTCCTCGAGGCGGAGCCCGACAACGCGCAGGCGCACCACCTGGCTTCGCTCCTGGCCGAGCACCGCGGCGAGGAGGCGCTGGCCGAGGAGGAGGAGCGGATGGCCCACAGGCTGGCCCCCGACGTCTACTCCCTCTCGCCGCGCTTCACGCGCTCCGAGTTCGAACGCTACGTCGAGGAGGCGGCGGAGGTGCTTCCCGCGGAGTTTCGCGAGAGGATGGCGAACCTGGCCGTCGTCGTGGAGGACGTCCCGTCGATGACGCTCCTGGACACCCTGGAAGATCCCGCGCCGGATCTCCTGGGGCTCTTCGTGGGCACGCCGCTGCCCGAAAAGAGCCTCGGCGATCTTCCGAGCGCCCCTGACGCCGTCTACCTCTTCAAGCGGAACCTGGAGCGGATCTGCGAGAACCACGAGCAGCTCGTGGAGGAGATCCGGATCACGCTCCTCCACGAAGTGGGCCACTTCCTCGGCCTCGACGAGCAGCACCTCGCCGATCGCGGCTACGAGTAAGGCCCAGCAACCCTTCCTTGCTCGCGCGCGCAAAGGTGCGTCGCCACTCGCTCCCGCTTCCACCCGGTGTCACTCCGATACGACCCGCTCGCCAACGACGAATGTGTTGACCTCCGCTGGGTTGAGCGGATACCTTGCCGGCCGAGGGCTGGCCGCCTGGGGGGCGTCCGGCTCTTTTGTGTTTTCCCGGGGGTGCACGCGAGGACCAAGGAGGTCAGCGTGCACAGCACCATCCAGGGCGGAACGCTCCACGGCATCGACGTGAAGGTCGTCCGTGTCGAGGTCGATCTCTCCTCCGGGCTTCCCGCCACTCGCACCGTGGGCCTTCCCGAGGCCGCGGCCCGCGAAGGCAACGAGCGGGTCCGCGCCGCCATCCAGAACTCGGGCTTCGACTTCCCCTGCAAGCGGATCGTGATCAACCTCGCCCCCGCCGACGTGCGCAAGAAAGGATCGTCGCTGGATCTTGCCGTGGCGGTGGCCATCGTCGCGGCCGCGGCGGGAATGGATACGCAGCGACTGGAGGGGCGACTCCTCTACGCCGAGCTCGGCCTCGACGGGCGCACCCGTCCCGTGCCGGGGGCGCTCGCCGCGGCGCTCGCGGCTCGCGATGCGGGGCTGCGCGGGCTGATCGTCGCCCCCGAGAATGCGCCGGAGGCCTCGGCCATCGAGGGGCTGGAGGTCCTCGTGGCCCGATCGCTCGGGGCCGTCGTCGCGCACCTGACCGGTACGGCGCCGCTCGAGCCGGCCCCGGGTCTGCCATCCGGGGAGGGAAGCGAGATGCACCGCCCGGCGGGGATCGATCTCGCCGACGTCCGCGGCCAGGCCGCCGCGCGCCGTGCCCTCGAGATCGCGGCCGCGGGGGGCCACAACCTGATCCTCGTGGGGCCACCCGGGTCGGGGAAGACGATGCTGGCGCGATGCCTCCCCGGTATCCTGCCTCTCCTCACGCACGAGGAGGCGATCGAAGTCACGAGGATCCACGGGAGCGCCGGAGCGCTCCATCGATCGGGGTTGATCCGCCACCGACCCTTCCGTGCGCCGCACCACACTGTCTCGATGGCGGGCCTCGTGGGAGGCGGAGTGTGGGCCCGGCCCGGAGAGGTGAGCCTGGCTCACCACGGCGTCCTCTTCCTCGACGAGCTGCCCGAGTGCCGCCCCGAGCTGCTCGAAGTCCTCAGAGAGCCCCTCGAGGAGGGGGAGGTGAGCGTGGCCCGCGTGGCGCGCGCGCTTCGCTACCCGGCCGCGTTCATGCTGGTCGCCGCGATGAACCCCTGCCGCTGCGGCCACCGGGGAGACACGCGTCGCGAGTGCACCTGCACGCCGAGGGGAGTGCAGAAATACCGCGCGAGGATCTCGGGGCCGCTCCTCGATCGGATCGACCTGCACGTGGAGGTGCCGGCTCTGTCGTTCCGTGAGATGTCGGGGAACGGCTCATCGGAGACGTCGGCAGCGGTCGCCGCGCGCGTCTCGGCTGCACGCGAGAGGCAGGCGGGACGCTACCTCCGGGGACGTCCCGGAGGTGGTGGTGATCCCGCTCGCTCCGACTCCCGCGTCAGGCGTGATGAGCAGGAGGCGACGGAGGAGGCCGGGGCCCTCTCCCGCGGCCCGGGCGATTGGCGGGTCGACGATGGGATCCTCGCACGCCCGCTCACGAATGCGCGTGCTCCCATGGCCTGGCTGGCCCCGACGCTCAGGCTCGACGCGGTGGGGGAGCGGATCCTGGAAGGATCGATGGAGCGGCTGTCTCTCTCCGCGAGGGGCCATGACCGGATCCTGCGCATCGCACGGACGATCGCGGATCTCGAAGGCATCGATCGCGTCCGAAGCGTCCACGTGGCCGAGGCCGTGCAGTACCGCTACCTCGACCGCCCCGTGGAGGCCGTCGACGCCAGGGTCTGAGCAGGAGGGGGGGCTCGCAGGATCGATGTCCGAATCTGTCCGATCGGATGGGCTCCGGCGTGATACAACTCCCGGCGATGAGAGCCGAGATGACCGGCCAGCACGAGGCACCCCGGGCTCCGCAGCCCGGCGAGGGGGCGCCGCTCGACACGAACGCCTGCTACCGCGCCGTGCGCAGCCGCGACCGGCGATTCGAGGGGCGCTTCGTCCTCGCCGTCACCACGACCGGGATCTATTGCCGCCCCGGGTGTCCCGCGAAGGTCCCGGCGCTTCGCAACAGCCGTTTCCTCCCGACGCCGGCGGCTGCCGAGATGGCCGGCTTCCGCCCTTGCCGGCGCTGCCGCCCGGACGCTTCGCCGGACTCGGCGGCCTGGTCCGGCACGGCGGCCGTCGTCACGCGCGCGCTCCGGCTCATCGACGAGGGAGCGCTCGACGCCGGGGGCGTGGAGGCGCTCGCGGAGAGGCTCGGCATCGGCGGGCGCCATCTGAGGAGGCTTTTCCTGGATCTGCTCGGCGCGCCGCCCAGGGCCGTCGCGCTCACGCGGCGCACTCATTTCGCGCGCAAGCTGATCGAAGAGACCGATCTCCCCATGACCGCGGTCGCCGCCGCCTCAGGCTTCGGCAGCGTTCGGCGCTTCAATGGCGCCTTCCGGAAGTCGTTCCGCTGCGCGCCGCGCCACCTCCGCCGCGGCACCGCGGTGCCCGATGCGGAGCGCGGCCTGGCGTTGCGGCTGCCCTACCATCCGCCGCTCGACTGGGAGGCGCTGCTCGAGTTCCTCGCGGCGCGCGCGATCCCGGGTGTGGAGATCGTCGATGAAGGCTGCTACCGGCGCACGATCCGCACCGACGCGGGTCCGGGGAGGCTCGAGGTGCGGCCGGGAAACGACGATGCATCCCTCATTCTCCGCGTCGATGCACCACCGGGACCGGGGCTCGATCGGATCGTCCGGCGCGTGCGGCGTCTCTTCGATCTCGACTCCGACCCCGTGCAGATAGGGTGCGACCTCGTGCGCGATCCGCTTCTTGCCGAGGTGGTCCCGGCGCGGCCCGGGCTACGCGTCCCCGGTGCCTGGGACGGATTCGAGACGGCCGTGCGTGCAATCCTCGGGCAGCAGATCAGCGTGAAGGGAGCCACGACGATCGCCGGGCGGCTCGTCTCGGCGCACGGAGCACGCATCCCGGATCCCACCGCGAGGCTGACGCACCTCTTCCCGACTCCTGCCGCCCTCGCCCGTGCGGATCTCTCGAAGATCGGGATCCCGGCCGCGAGGGGAGCCTGCCTGCGCTCGCTCGCGGCGGCCTCGGCCTCCGGGAGGCTGAATCTCTCGGGGGCGGCGTCGCTCGACGACGCGATCGCGCGATTGACGGCATTGCCCGGAATTGGCCCGTGGACGGCGCACTACGTTGCGATGCGCGCCCTGGGCGAGCCCGACGCCTTCCCCGCCGGCGACCTCGGCCTCAAGAAAGCGACGGGAATGAGCGAGGCGACCCTCCTCAGGCGCGCGGAGTCGTGGCGCCCGTGGAGGGCCTATGCTGCGATGCACCTGTGGCGGAGCCTCGCGGATCGAGGCACGGGCCCGCGCAGCATCCGTGGCGAGACTGCGAGCCATGGACGTGTCGACCCTGGTGGTCGGGAATGAAGACGGAGAGAAAAATGATCCTGCATGCGGCCGAGATGAAGACTCCGATCGGGAAGCTGCTCCTGTTCGCGAAGGGGGACGCGCTCGTGGCGCTCGCCCTGGATGACGGGGAGGCCGGAACGCGCCGCTGGCTCACCCGCCGCTTCGGGCGATTCGAAGAGGAGCCGCATCGCGACCCCGCGGGCGCCGTCACCGAGCTGCGCGCCTACTTCAAGGGTGACCTCGCGGCGCTCGATCGCGTGCGCGTCGACTGCGGCGGCACGCCCTTCCAGCGATCGGTCTGGGCTGCCCTGAGGCGGATCCCCTCGGGCCGTACGATCTCGTACGGGGAGCTGGCCCGGCGCGTCGGGCGGCCTCTGGCCTTCCGCGCCGTGGGGGCCGCGAACGGCAGCAATCCCGTCGCCCTCATCGTCCCCTGCCACCGCGTCATCGCGGCCGACGGCACCATCGGTGGCTACGGCGGCGGCCTCCCATGCAAGCGCTGGCTCCTCGCGCACGAGGGGGCGCTCCCTGAGCCGGAATCCGCTCGCACCCGGCCGCGCAGGGTTCGCAATCCGGGCCGCACCACGCGCTCTCCCCGCTCTCAGGCCTCGCTCTGGTAGCCGGAGTAGGGCTGCCACCCCGCCGCTCGGCAGTCGGCCTTCCCTCGAAGAGGCCCGCTGCCAGGGCCCCTCGTCGTGCGCCTTCGTCGCGCGCAGGCGAAGGCCGGGACTTCGATGGCTCCCGCTGAGAAGGACTACATCCTCGGCACGCACGACGAGGAAATCGCGCGTCTCGGGCTGCAGCACCGGGTCTGGAAGCCGCGCGTCCTCGACGCATGGAGCCGCGCGGGCTTCTCGGCAGGTCACGTGCTCCTCGACGTCGGCTGCGGCCCAGGGTGGGCTTCGCTCGATATGGCCGCGATCGTGGGGCCCGGAGGCAGGGTCCACGCCGTGGATCGATCGCGGCGCTTCCTCGAGGCTCTCGAGGCGGAGCGGAGCCGGAGCGGGATCGGGAATCTCCTCACGCACGAGATCGACCTGGACACCGGCCCCCTGCCCGATCTGCGCGCCGACGGGGCCTGGGCGCGCTGGGTCTTCGCTTTCGTGAAGCGGCCGCGCGACCTGGCAGGGCGGTTGCGGGAGGCCCTGAGGCCGGGCGGCTCCGTCGTCCTGCACGAGTACTTCGACTACGCCGCCTGGCGGATGGCGCCGCGCGTCGCGGAGCTGGAGGAGTTCGTAACCGCCGTCATGGAGTCGTGGCGCGCGCAGGGGGGCGAGCCGGATGTCGGGCTCGACCTTCCGGGCTGGCTCACCGAGTCGGGCTTCGACGTCCGGGATCTGCGGACCCATGTCAGCCTCGTCTCGCCGGCGGATCCGATCTGGCAGTGGCCGAGGAGCTTCGTCGAGGTGGGTCTGAGCCGGCTCGTGGATCTGGGCTTCCTTCCGGCCGGCCGCGCGGGTGAGATCGCAGCCGCCGTCGCGGCCGCGGAGCGCAACCCGGCCACGCTGATGGTCACCCCCGCCGTGGTGGAGATCCTCGCCGTCCGTCGCTGAAGCCGGGCTCAGAAGTTCAACGAGAAGCCAAGCTCCCAGTACCGGCCGAAGCGGCGCAGCCCCTGGGGGCCGCGCTGGAGCTGGATCTCCGTGAAGGATGCGGCGCGGTAGGCCCCTATGGTGAGGTCGTCGTCGTTGAGGAGATTGTTGACGGCCAGGCTCGCGGAGGCCGTCGTGGGGCCGAGGATGAAGCTCCGGGCGATCTTGGCGTCGATCTTCCAGGCGCCATTGTTCCGCTGGTCGTTGCGCTGCTCGGTGGGGTAGAAGGTTCTGAAAGAGACGTTCTGGTCGCTGTCGACCTCCGCCACCTGGGCGATGACCGAGTAGGGAGTGCCGGTCTCCCACGCAATCGTCGTTCCCAGCTCGATGTCCTTCGGCAGGTGGGTGGTGGCGAGCAGGATGACCCGGTGGCGCTGATCGAAGTCGAGGTAGCCCTCCTCGTCGTCGCTCGTGGAGGGATCGTTCCCCAGCGTCGAGCCGAACTCCTCCGCCTGGCCGTAGGCCCGGGAGAAGGTGTAGCTGAGCTGCATCTGCCAGTTGCGGTGCAGCCTCCGCTGGATCTCGGCGGTGATCGCGCGGTACTTCGAAGAATTGTAGTTGCCCGTCCTGAGCACCTGATTGAAACCGGGGTTCACGATGTAGAGATCGGGGGCGCCGTTCGGCTGGGACTGCCCGGTCTCCTCGATGGTCCCGAACTGGTCGTCGGTGAGGTGCACCTTTCCGTTGGGGTCCGTGAAAAGGGCGCAGACGTCCTGCTTGCGGATGTCGAACTCGCGCGGAAAGCCGCTGCACTCGAGATGGTTCAGATCGGTATCCTGGAGGAGCTCCCACCCGAGCCGCTGGGTGTAGATCAGCCGTCCAGCCCACTCGGGCGCCAGCTCGCGCTCGACACCGACCGTGAAGACGTCGGTGAAGGGCGTCTTCAGATTGCGGTCCACCTGGGCCAGCGAGGCCGCGGAAGCCGGGGAGGAGAGTTCGCCGGGATTGAACCCCGAGCCGCCCCTCGAAAAGAAGACGAAGTTCTCGATGTCCGGGCCAATCTCGTCGTCCACCGTGTCGAGGAAGAGCCGATCGTAATAGCGACCCCATGTGGCGTAGAGCTTCGTCCGCCCGTCGGCTGCAGGATCCCATGAGGCGCTGAAGCGTGGAGAGAGGTTCAGGTTCTCGATCGAGAAGTTCTCCGTCGACCGTTCGATGAAGACCGTATAGGGATCGAACCAGACCGACCCGTCCACCCCGCTGTCGAAGAAGCCGTCCAGGTTCGTGTCGAACTTGCGGAGGTTCCTCGGCGTCTGGGTGTCGAACCGGTACTTGAGATCGAACTGGGGCGGCTCGCCGGGGATCCTCGTCGAATCATCGCAGACCCGCCCGTTGTCGGCATTGCTCTCCCCGCTTCCGAAGCGGGCCACCCGGATCCCGTCGTCGCAGAGCCCCTCGACGATGGCGATCGATTGCCGCTTCTCCTCGCGGGGATCGAAAGGGGTGTAGCCCGACGTGTCCACGGCCTCCTGGTCGAGCCTCAGCCCCAGTTGGACCGTCAGGTTGGGGCGGGGCTTCCAGACGTCCTGGAGGTAGATCGCGGAGTTGAAGCTCTCCGCCTGCTGGTCCAGGCGCACCGGGGTGGGAGCGATGAGGACCTGAAAGCCGAGGACGTTGTCGGGCAAGAGCATGCCGTTGGCGAGGCACCCCGGGGGGCAGGTTGAAGGATCGGGCGGGTCCGTGCAGATCTCGGAGCAGTACTTCCAGTTGTTCACGAAGAAGGGGTTGTTGACGGGCTCGTCGGTGAACCGCTCGTCGGCGAACTCGAGCCCGGCCTTGATCTGATGCTCCCCCCAGGCATCCTCGAGCGAGTAGGTCACGTCCGCCTTCACCGACGCCCTGAGGCGCACGTCGTCCGTCATGTCGGGATAGGGGCCCGTGACCAGCCCGCGGGCGTTGTCTATCTGGTAGATGGAGGGGTTTCCCCGGCTGGGGTCACAGTTCGGGATGAAGCCGCTGATCGATCCGTTGGACGAGCACTCGGCGACCGGGTAGCTGGCCCGCAGGACCGTCTGGCCCTGGATCTCCTGGAGCGTCGTATCGATGTGAGTGACATGAAAGAGGTCCGAGGCGGGAGTGATGCTCACGCCGCCGTCGTAGTAGGAGAAGAGCGTCTCCACCAGGAGCGTCGGGGAGGCGATGGTGGTCCACCGTATCTGAGTGGTCCGTGCCCCCTGATCGAGCTCGATGTCGGAGTCGGCATCGACTCCGAGATCGAGGAACTTCCCCCGGATTTCGTAGGGATCCTCGCTGTACTGGAAGGCCAGCTTGTTGTCCGCATCCGCCTGCCAGGTCACTTTCCCGAAGAAGGTGTGCCCGAGGGTCTCTTTATGGATGCTGAACCCCGCGATGTTGAGGGGCTCGAGGCGATCCACGCTCTGGTACGACGCGAAGTACCAGAGCCTGTCCTGCACGAAGGCTCCGCCCAGCGTCAGGAAAGGAGAGAAGTCCCTGAGATCGAAGTCGGGGGTGGCGGCCGTGGCGAAGGTATCGTTGTTCTCGCCCGCGCCGTCGCCGTTGAGGAGCTGCCCCTGCCAGACGAGGCGGAAGGTGCCCTGGAAGTCATTGCCTCCCGACTTCGTGATGATGTTGGCGAAGCCTCCGTCGGCGCGCCCGTACTCCGCTCCGGCCCCCGCGGTGATCACCTCGATCTCCTCGATGGCGTCGATGTTCAGATTCTGGCCGGAGGTGCCCGATGCCGGGTCCGTGATGTTGCTCCCGTCGAGGCGGTACTGGAGCCCTGTCTCCCGGGCCCCCTGGACGTTCGGGTTGCCGTCGCCGTCGGTGTCCGTGACCCCGGAAGTCAGGGTGAGGATGTCCTGGTAGCGCCTGCCGATGATGGGCAGGCCCTCCACGAACTCGGTGTTGAAGGTGGTGGATGACTTCGTGCTCGTCGTGTCGACGACGTTACCGTGGGCCATCACCTCGATCCGCTCTGTGAGCTTCTCCGCGGTCTGGAGCGAGATGTCGACGAGCGTCGTCTTGCCCGCGTCGAGATCGATCGGCCCGAGCTCCGTCGAGGCGTAGCCCGGGTAGCTCACCTGGAGGAAGTAGTCGCTCGCGGGCGCGAGGAGCGGGAACTTGTACCGCCCCTGGAGATCGGTCACGACGGTTCTCACCGAGCCACCGCGCGAAGCGCTCGAAACCGTGACCGGAACGCCCGGCATGGGAGTGGCCCCTGGATCGAGCACCTTGCCCCGCAGCGTGGCGGTGATCTCCTGGGCTGCCGCTGATCCGCAGGCGCACGCGAAGAGGAAGACGAGGAAGGCGAGCCTTCCCCACGTTCCCTGGCCCGAGCCCGTCGAACTCACCTCCACCCCCCCTGCGCGAGCCACGGACAGCGAATGCGTGAGGCATCACGTCCGAAGGCTCTTCCGGCTCACCTCCACCCTCCGACAGGCGGGTCGGCGATACGGCGGTGCGGGATAGTGCACCAATGCCGCCATTCGGGCAACGCCTATATCGTAGGAGACGGAGGCCCGGAGCGGGCCAGGCACCTGCACGCCGGGAAGCTGCACGCCGTGGTGCGTCGCGGGGGAGGAAGAGCAAGCGACGGGACACGGTTCAGTCCGGCCCTGCCAGCCGGGGAAGCACCGCGTCCCGCCGCGCAGAGCGGCTCGGGGATTCCGGACCGGGAGTCTGGACTCAGGCCACCGGCCGGGTGCCCGATGCCGCTGCGTTACCTCCTGGGATCCGAGGAGCCCGGGTTCCTCGAGGGTGTGCCTGGGCTGGGGTTCTGCTTGCCCATGGGCTGAGGCATCGGGGTCTTGGCCGTGGGAGTCTTCCGGTCCTGGGGGGGCTTCTGGTCGTTCATCGAGGCCATTGTTTCCTGCTCCATCGCGTGGCTCGGGGTTTTCCGGGACTTCGCGTGCCTGCCACGCGGCTCCCGGGCCTCTCCGGCTCGATCCATTGAAAGGCAACCGTGATGCCACCGGCTGGGAATCGCCGGGGACTCCGAGGATGAGTGCACCGCAATCGTTCCGGAGTGCCGGCCGACAACCCCGACGGCGGGAAGTGGAGAGGAGGACCTCCGATCGGGTATGTTGCTGCCGAAAAAGCGGGTCGATTGCCCCCGGTTTAGGTGAGCCTCAAGCATGCTGGTCCGCGTACTTCTCTCAGTCGATCGCAGGCCCCTCGCCCGCCGTCTCGAGCGGCTCATCGCGGGGCCGCACGTCTTCGTCACGACGCTTCAGAAGCCCGAAGGCGACCTCACGCTCATCGACCGCGAGGACTTCGACATCGTCGTGATCTCCCGCGAGCTGCTCGGGGAGAGAGCCGAGACGATCATCTCCAGGCTGCGCTCACTTCCCGAGAGACCCGAGGTCGTCGTCCTCTCGGGGAACGAAGACGCCACGGACAGGGCCCACCTGCTGGCAGCAGGATCCCTTGCTGTCGTGAACCAGGAGCTGCCCGATCCGGTCCTCCGCGAGATGCTCGTCACGCTCGGCCGGCGCCGCCGGGAGGCGATGGAGTCGCGTCTCTCGGAGCCGGCCGCGGCCCCCGACGTCCGGGCGAGACTTCAAGATTTTTCCACGCGCAGCCCGGCCATGCAGCAGTTCATGTCCCTGGCCCGCCGCGTGGTGGACGCGGACAGCTCGCTGCTGCTGATGGGGGAGACCGGCGTGGGCAAGGAGTGGCTCGCGCGCGCGGTCCATTCCGAGGGAAAGCGCGCGGGAGGCCCCTTCGTGGCCGTCAATTGCGGGGCCGTCCCGGAGAGCCTTCTCGAGAGCGAGCTCTTCGGCCACGAGAAGGGAGCCTTCACGGGCGCGGGCCGTGCGCGACGGGGCTATTTCGAGCTGGCGCACCGTGGGACTCTCTTCCTGGACGAGATCGCCGACCTTCCGCTGCACCTCCAGGTCAAGCTCCTGCGAGCGGTGCAGGATCGATTGATCATGCGCATCGGCAGCGAGAGGCCCGTCAACGTCGACGTCCGGGTCATGGCCGCCACGAACCGCAACCTCGACGTGGAGATGGAGACGGGCCGCTTCCGCGCAGACCTGTATTACCGCCTCAGCGTCGTGACCCTGACGCTCCCTCCCCTCAGGGATCGCCCCGAAGACGTTCCCACGCTGGCCAACAGCTACCTGTCCCACTTCCGCGCGCTCCTCGGAAGGCCGGTCGATCGGATCCTGCCCGAGGCCATGGAGACTCTGAGTCGCTACAGCTGGCCCGGCAACGTCCGTGAGCTGATCAACACGATCGAACGGGCCGTCCTCCTGGCTTCGGGAGCCGAGATCGGACTCGGCGACCTGCCGCGCCGGATCGTGGACGTGGTGCCGGAGTCCGCCCGCGCGGTGCCGGCCCCCGGGGAGTGGCAGCCGGGCCGCCTCCCTTCCGCGCTCCTCGACCAGCCGTTGCGGAATGCTCGACGGACCGTCGTGGAGGCCTTCGAGCGGGACTACATCGGCGCCCTTCTCAACCACACGCACGGCCGTATCCGGGAGACGGCGCGAAGAGCAGGTATCAACGAGCGGACACTCTGGGACCTCATGAGGCGCCACCAGCTCCGGAAGGAGACCTTCAAGAATGGCTAGCAGGCCCGGCGCCAGGTCGATGTGCGGAGGAGGGCCGACAAGCTCTGTCGGGTGCCTCGGGTCCGGAAAGGACAGACTGTATTCCGGAGGTGATCTGCGCCGGAGGTGGAATAGCTCGAAAACGCCCGCCGGGCAGCCACTTGGCGGCGCCCGGATGATGGGGCCAATTCGGGCGATTTATGGATCCACTGGCATGAATCTTGGTAGACTCTTTTCTGTCCCGCCGGCCCCGGCGGTGGAACGAGCATCCCGGCGTGTGCCTGTCGGGTGCGCGCCGATCCCCGGCCGATCCCCCGACCCGCGATGGCCCAGGCGGCCCCGGAGTTCACGAACATGAAGAAGCAAGCTGCTGTGTTGGGTCTCTCCCTGGCGGTGCTGTTCGCCGCCGGATGTGCAAAGGAGCCGACCCAGGAAATCCAGGCTGTCGACTCGGCTCTGGCTGCGGCCAGAACCGATATGGTGCGTGAGTACGCGCCGGAGGCGCTCGAGAAGGCCGAGACGTCTGCCTCGGCATTCCACGAGGAGATCGCCGCTCAGAAGGCGAAGTTCGCCCTGAGCCGGTCCTACGACAAGTCGCTCGAGATGGCGAAGGACGCCCAGGCGGCGGCCACGCGTGCCAACGAGGCGGCCACGGCCGCGAAGGCGGCGATGCGTGAGCAGGTCACCGCTCTGGCAGCGCAGGCCCGGACAGCCCTCGAGACGGCGATGACCGAGCTCGGAACGGCCCCCGTCGGAAAGGGCAACCGTGCCGAGATCGAGGCGATGAAGAGCGAGGTCGAGGCTGCGCAGCAGTCCTTGACGGAGATGGACAGCGAGATCGCCTCCGAGCGGTACCGTGAGGCGAAGGTGCGTGCGGAGGCCGCCATCTCGACGGCCAACCGGATCCAGGAAGCCGTCCAGCAGGCCCGCGAGGCGGTGAAGAGCGCGGGCGGCCGCAGGGCCTGATCATCCACGTGACCGAAGAGCCGGGGCGGCCCGCAGAGGCTGTTTCCCCCCAGGAGCCGCCCCGGCCTTCCCGTTTTTCCCGCAGCCGGCGAGGGCTCATCCTCGCCGGCGCTTTGATGCCCGTTCCAGCCGCGGCGGCGCTCCTCGTGGCATCCGTGTCCTGGCCGCCCCTTCCGCTCCCGCAGATGCGCGTGGCCGAGGAAGCGATCGTCGTGGCACGACGGCCCGACATCCGGCGCTGGGCCCCCGAGCGGGTCGAGTCGGCGGAGATCACCCTCGAGTCGGCGCGCCGGCTCCAGATTGCGGCCATGGAAATGTGGTTTCCTCACGAGCAGCTCGACGTCGCGGCATCGGCTTTCGACAAGGCTCATCGCCTCGCCTGCACGGCCCTGCGCGAGGCATCAGCCAGGCGCAGGCAGGCGTCCGTCGCAGCGAAGCTCTCGCTCGAGGAGGCCCGCGATGCGCTCGCGGATGCCGAAGCGGCGGCACGCCTCGTCGAGCCCCGCCGCTCGGAGCGTGCTTCTCTCTTTCGCGCACGCGTAGCCCTCGAAGACTCACGCGCTCACAGCCGCTCGGGGGATCACCTGGCCGCCGAGGCGGCCGCCTCGAGAGCGGAGCAGGGAGCGCGCACCGTGCTCGCCGCGCTCCTGGAACGGGCGAAGAGATACCAGGACGGCAACCTCGTCCAGATCTGGGAGCGCTGGGCCGAGGAGACGATCGCCGAGTCGCGCCGAAGCAGCAGGCGAGCGATCCTCGTCGTCAAGGAGAGGAACGAGCTCGTCGTCCTGGACTCGGGCCGGCCCATCGCCCGTTTTTCCGCCGACATGGGCTGGAACAGCACCGCGAGGAAGCTCCACTCGGGGGACCGTGCGACGCCCGAGGGGCGGTACAAGATCTCCGTCAGGAAGGACGTGGGCCAGTCGTCGTACTACAGGGCCTTCCTCCTCGATTACCCCAACCCCACCGATCGCGCCCGGCTCCTCGGCGCGGTGAGGGCCGGCTCCGTCCGGAAGGGCGCCGCCCCCGGGGGTGCCATCGAGATCCACGGTGAAGGCGGTCGCGGGAAGGACTGGACCGACGGGTGCGTCGCGCTCTCCAACAGCGACATGGATCGGCTCGACCGGCTCGTGAGCGTCGGGACGCCTGTGACGATCGTCGGAGCCTACGGCCGGGGAGGGAAGTTCAGCGCCCTGGTGGATCGCCACGATTCGGCGACGGGACGGAGCGGTTCATGAGTCTCCCGCCGCCCGCGAGCCCCGTAGCCGAGCGCGGCGGCCCGCCCGCCCAGCCGCCACGCAGGGCGAGAGCATGGCTGGCGGCTGCCGTGGCTCTTCTCACTTCGGCGCTGGCGCTGGCCGCGGCGGGAACGGGCTACACCTACGAGCCCTGGGGTCCCGGCCCGGAGCCTGGAGAGGCCGAGGCCGCCTCCGGAGCCGGCGCGGGCAGCCCCGCTCCGAGCGCGGAGGAGAGGAACCTCGAAAGGGCCTTGAGGCGAGCCGGCCAGAAGCGTCTCTACGTCGCCGTCGACAGCGCGAACAACCGGCTCTATCTCGTGCGCGATGGAAAGATCATCCTCGACACCGTCTGCTCGACGGGCTCCGGCCTCGTGCTGAAGCAGGTCGACGCCGATCGCGAGTGGGTCTTCGATACGCCCCGCGGGATTCACACGATCTTCCGCAAGGCTCACAATCCCGTCTGGGTGAAGCCCGACTGGGCCTTCCTCGAGGACGGACAGCCCGTGCCCGACCGCTTCGACGAGCGCGTCGAGCACGGATCTCTCGGGGAGTACGGCCTCTACTTCGGCGATGGCTTCCTCATCCACGGCACGCTCTACGAGAACCTCCTCGGACGGCACGTGACGCACGGGTGCATCCGGCTCGGCAAGGAGAACCTCCGCAAGGTCAACGACCTCTGCCCCCTCGGCACGCCCGTCCTGGTTTTCTGATGGCGACTTCGATGAGGGACCCCGAGGGATCACGCAGCGAACCGGGAGGCCCGGCCGCGAGCCGGCGCAGATTCCTGCCGAGGCTCGCCGTGGTCGCGGGGCTCTGCATCATGGCGTTGACCTCTCCGATCCCCGGAGGGGGGGAGACCTCCCCGGAAGGGGCCGGCTCCTCCCGAACGGCGCCCCGCGTCGAGGTTCTCCGCCAGCTCGTCGACCTGTCGGGAAAGAACGAGTTCTACCTCGTCCTCGAGCCTCAGGCGGACACCGTCACGCTCCTGTACAGGGGAGTCGTGGCTCGCCGCTACCCGATCTCCTCGATCGAGGTCGGCCGCAGGCGCATCGGCTTCATCCCACGCCCGCTTCCCGAGGGCGCGCCGCCCCCGTCCTGGAGGGGAGGCAGGCTCGATCCGCCGCCGAAGAAGGAGCGCCCCACACTGAGCGTCGACAGCCAGGGCCAGCGTCAGGGGCCGGAGCCTCCGCTGCTTCCCCCCACGCCAGAGGAGGCCGTACCCGCGCCGCCCCGCTACCACATCCTCTTCGACGGCGGAATGGAGGTGGAGGTCGTCGGCGGCGAGGGTGAGGAGGGAGGCAGCTCGCAGGGCGGGTGGCTGCCGGCCCTCGTCGCGCGCTGGGAGGATTTCCTCTCGGCGCTCGGACTTCGAGGCGAGCATCGCGTCCGGGTCCGGCTGAGGATGCCGCCTCAGGAGGCGGGCAGCCTCTACCGCGGGCTCCCGCCGGACGTGAGCCTGGTGATCCTGCCGGCGGGCTCCGAGCGCTCGGGTCAGGCCCTGTTGCGGTAGAGCCGGCCGTCCACGACGCCGGTCATCTTCGCGAGGTCGAGTGTCCCCCCCACGAACTCCACGAGCCTCGAGGCCATGGCCGCGGGGTCCGCGACCGCCGCGTTGTAGTCGATCTCGAGGACATCGAAGTGAGAACGGCGCAGGAAGAAACGGGCCTCCGTGAGATCCTTCTCGAAGAGCGCGGCCATGCGATCGTCCGTGGTGGGGGAGCTCTCGCCCCGCCGCTCCAGCATCTTCTGCTGAGAGGCGAGCACTTCGGCGATCTTCCGATTCATGAAGATCACCTGGTAGTTGTTCTCATCGGGGAGGGACCGCAACAGGAATGAGATGATCTTGATGGCCTTGCCCCGGCACTCGCGCAGCCAGGCTCTGTCGGCTTCCTTGTGCAGGTTCTTCACCCGCTCCAGCTCGAAGTATCCCTTCGGGTTGTCCTCGTCCGCCGAGCGGAAGTTGTCGGTGACGATCTCCATGCCTCCAGCCTCGAGCATCTTCATCGCCATGGAAGTGCCCGAGCGGGGAAGGCCTGAGACGACCACGATGGGGGCGCCGTAGCGCACCCGCCTGACGAGCGAGAAAGCCATGGATTCCTCGAGGTCCGCTCCGCGCATGGCGGGCGGCGCTCATGAAGGTCCGCACACCGCCGGAACCGCTGCACGCGGAGGAATGGCAGGGCAGAAAGGCTTGAAAATATAGCAACTTGTCCCTAGGATGCCCAATCCGCCGCTCGGCCGCCATCGTGGCGGCCCTCGAATCTGGAGGGTGCCGGGTTGTCCCCAAGCCTGTCCGGTTCGGCCGCAGTCCGCCGGGCCACCCGCCTCGCGCTGATCTTCCTCGTGCTCGCCGCGCTTCCCACGCCGGCGCACGCCTACATCGGCCCCGGCGCCGGCTTCGCCCTGCTCTCATCCTTCGCCGTTCTCCTGACGACACTCGTCCTCGCGCTCTTCGCGCTCCTCCTGTGGCCCTTCCGGATGCTCTACCGCGCGATCACGAAGCGACAGCCTGCGAAGGCGCTGGTGAAGCGCCTCATCGTCGTGGGATTCGACGGCCAGGATCCGAAGCTGACCGACAGGTACATGAAGGAGGGGAAGCTCCCCAACTTCAGCAAGCTGGCCCAGAGCGGCTGCTATCACCGCCTGCAGACCTCCTACCCGGCCGTGTCGCCGGCGGCCTGGTCCTCCTTCAGCACGGGGACGCACCCCGCGAAGCACAACATCTTCGACTTCCTCAACCGGGATCGGCGGACCTACCTGCCGCTCCTGTCGTCGACCCACATCGGCAGCGTCGATCGCTTCCTCAAGATCGGCAAGTACAGGATCCCGCTCAGGAAGCCCGAGGTGCGGCTCCTGCGCAGGTCGAAGCCCACGTGGGCGATCCTGGGCGAGCACAACGTCTGGAGCACCATCCTGAGGGTGCCCATCACCTTTCCACCCGACAAGTTCAACGGAGCCGAGCTGAGCGCCATGTGCGCGCCGGACCTGCTGGGGACGCAGGGGACCTTCCTTCTCTACACGACCCGGAAATCCGAGAAGAAGTTCAAGGAGGGAGGGATCCGCATCCCGCTCGAGAAGGGGAGCGAGAGGTTCGAGACGCGCATCCAGGGGCCCGAGAACATGTTCATCGCGGGCAACCCGCCCCTGGAAGTCCCGATGACCATCGAGATCGATCGGAAGGCCCGCCGCGTACGAGTGAATATCGGCGGCGAGGCGGTGGAGCTCGAGGAGCGGAAGCTGAGCCGCTGGATCACGCTGACCTTCAAGGCGGCGCCCGGCATCAAGGTCTCGGGAGTCTGCCGGGTCATGGTCATCGAGCTGGGGGAGGAGTTCTCGCTCTACGTCACGCCCCTGAACATCGATCCCGAGAAGCCGGCCATGCCCATCTCGCACCCGTCCTACTACGCGACCTACATGGCCAAGAAGATCGGCCCCTACGCGACGCTGGGGCTGGCCGAGGACACCTGGGCGCTCAATGAAGGGGTTACCGACGACGCCACATTCCTGCGCCAGACGCACGACATCGACGACGAGCGCAAGGCGATGCTCTTCGCGGCGATGGAGAAGCTGCGGCGCGGCTCCCTTGTCTGCGTCTTCGACGGGACGGACCGGATCCAGCACATGTTCTGGCGTTACATGGAGAAGGGCCACCCGGCGCCCGTGGAGAAGAACGGCGGGCCCGGCCCCACGGCCATCGAGGAGATCTACAAGAAGAACGACCTCCTGGTCGGGCAGGTCATGGGGAAGATGACCGAGGGGGACCTCCTGATGGTCATCTCCGACCACGGCTTCGCCTCGTTCCGCCGCGGCGTGAACCTGAACCGCTGGCTCCTGGACAACGGCTACCTGGCGCTCAAAGAAGGGGCGGATGGCTCGGCCGAGTGGCTCACCGGCGTGGACTGGAGCCGGACGAAGGCCTACGTGCTCGGGCTGACCGGGATGTGGCTGAACTTGAGGGGGCGCGAAGCCCACGGGATCGTGGAGCCCGGCAAGGAAGCGCAGGAGCTGAAGAGAGAATTGATGGCCAGGCTCCGGGCCCTCCGGGACGAAGAGAAGGGCGAGGTCGGCATCAACGAGATGTTCGACACCGCGGCGCTCTACCAGGGGCCCTATCTCTCCGATGCCCCGGACCTGATCATCGGCTACAACGCCGGCTACCGGGTCTCCTGGGACTGCGCGACGGGCATGGTCTCGGGGCCCGTCTTCGAGGATAACAGGAAAGCCTGGAGCGGCGATCACTGCATCGATCCGCGCCTCGTGCCGGGGATCTTCCTCTGCACGAAGAAGATCAGCAAGAAGGACCCCGCCCTGATCGACATCGCCCCGACGACACTGCGCCTCTTCGGCCTCGAGCCCCCGAAGCACATGGACGGCGAGCCTCTGTTCGACAAGGAGGCCTTCAGCCGTGCGTAATCCCGGAGGCTCTCCATCGACGAGCAAGAGGTGCCGGTCGGGTCGTTCGGCCACGCTCTCCCTGGCTGTTGCCCTGCTGCTCCTCGGGCTTCTCGCGGGGTGCGGGAGCGGGCAGGCCGGATCGCCGGCCGGCCCCAAGGTCGTGGTCATGGGAATCGACGGGCTGGACTACGACCTGACCCGGGAGCTGATCGCCGCCGGCCGCCTGCCCAACCTGGCGCGGCTCGCCGCACAGGGCACCTTCACTCCCCTGGGAACGTCGATCCCGCCGCAGAGCCCCGTGGCATGGTCGAACTTCATCACCGGGCTCGACGCCGGGGGCCACGGCATCTTCGATTTCATCCACCGGGACCCCGCGACGATGCTGCCCTATCTCTCCACGTCGAAGGCGGAGGGCTCCGGCAGCACGCTGAAGCTGGGCCGCTGGCAGATCCCCCTGTCGGGCGGCAAGGTGGAGCTGCTCCGCCACGGCCAGCCCTTCTGGGAGGTGCTCGAGGAGAAGGGCATCCAGACGGCCATCATCCGGATGCCGGCCAACTTCCCCCCCTCCGGCACGGCCAGCGTGGAGCTGAGCGGGATGGGCACGCCGGACCTCGTCGGGACCTACGGGATCTTCTCGTACTACACGACCGATCCCGAGCCCTTCGCCGGAAGAAGCCTCAGCGGGGGGAAGGTCTACGACGTCTTCGTCCTCGACGACATGGTGCAGGCCAGGCTCTACGGCCCCGACAATCCCTTCCTCGTGAAGGAGGAGAAGCTCGCGCTGGACTTCACGGTGTACCTCGACCCCGTGGATCCCGTGGTCAAGATCGAGGTGGGCGGGAACGAGTTCGTCCTTGAGGAGGGCGCCTGGTCGGACTGGATTCATTTCGAGTTCAAGATGGCGCCCACGCAGAAGCTGCATGCCATCGCCAGGTTCTATCTACAGTCCCTCCGTCCGGACTTCCGGCTCTTCGTGACCCCGCTCAACTTCGACCCCCGCGCGCCGGGGCTGCCCATCTCCACGCCGGCCGAGTACGCCACCGAGCTGGCCGAGGCGACGGGCGACTACTACACGCAGGGGATGCCGGAGAACACGCATGCGCTGCGCGAGCACGTCTTCGACCGCGATGAATTCCTGGAGCAGGCCCGGATGGCAAACGAAGAGGTGATCAGCCAGTTCGGCCACATCCTGGAAACCTGGAAGGGGGGCTTGCTCTTCTACTATTTCGGCGACGTCGACCAAACCTGCCACATGCTCTGGCGCGCGATGGATCCCGGCCACCCGGCCTACGATCCGCTGCTCGACCCCCCATACAAGGACGTGATTCCGAAGCTCTACGAGAAGATGGACTCGGTGGTCGGGCTGGCAATGGAGAAGCTCGGCCCTGAGACGCTCCTCGTGGTGATGTCCGACCATGGCTTCACGAGCTGGAGGCGCTCCTTCAACCTGAACACCTGGCTCAAAGAGAAGGGCTACCTGGTCCTCGTGGACCCCGGCCGCGAGGATTCCCTGGGCATCCTCGGGACGAACATCGACTGGTCGCGCACACGGGCTTACGGCCTGGGGCTTTCCTCGCTCTACATCAACCTCGCGGGGCGGGAGAAGCGGGGGATCGTCCTGGCTTCGGAGCGGGACAGCCTCATGAGCGAGATCGCCGAAGGGCTCCTCGCCACGATCGATCCCGTCACGGGCAAGCCCGCCATCACCAAGGTCTACAAGCGCGAGGAGAGCTACCATGACCGTGGTTTCCTGGAGATCGGACCCGATCTGGTCATCGGGTACGCGAAAATGACCCGAGGTTCGGATGCTTCCGCCCTGGGGAAGATCGAGCCCCAGGTGATCGAGGACAACACCGCCGAATGGTCCGGGGATCACCTGATGGACCACGAGGCGGTCCCGGGAGTCCTCTTCACGAGCCGCCCCCTCAAGAAGCCCGCCGAGCGGCTGGATCAGCTCGCGTCCGCTGTTCTCGCGGAGTTCGGCATCGAAGGCTTCCCGAGGCGGGACGCCGCTCCCTGAGGCCCAACGAAATGTTCGGAAAGAAATCGGTCAAGCTGGACAAGGAGCTCGTCGACAAGATCCGCAAGTACGCCGAGATCGCCGGGTACTCCTCGCCGGAGGAGTTCATCACGCACGCGCTCGAGAAGGAGCTCTCCCTCCTCGAAGGCGCGGACTCGGAAGAGGAGATCAAGAAGCGGCTGCAGGGGCTCGGCTACATCTCGTGAGCGCCCTCAACGCCCTGCTTCGGGTCTTCTTCGACGCGATCCTCATGCCCTTCAGCGGGCTCCCCCCGCTCGCGGGGCTCTCCGTCGTCTCCCTCGTCATATCGGTCGGCATGCTCGTCGTGTTCAAGGCCACCTCCAACCAGGAGGCTCTCGCCGCGGTGAAGCGAAGGATCCACGCGTGCCTCTTCGAGATCCGCCTCTTCAAGGACGATCTCCCTGCGATCCTGAGCGCGCAGACCGAGATCCTCGGCCACAACGCGAGGTACCTGGCCTACTCGCTCGTCCCCATGGTCTGGATGATGGTCCCGCTCCTCCTCGTGATCGCCCAGCTCCAGTTCCACTACGGCTACGAAGGGCTTCGCCCAGGCGAGCGGACTCTCCTGAAGGTCCATCTATCCGAGGGAGGGGCTCCCCAAATCTCAGGAGGAGCCCCCCGCAAGCCGGCGGTGGATCTCGATCTCCCGCCGGGGTTGCGCCTCGACGCTCCAGCCGTCTGGATCCCATCGAAGCGGGAGATGGTCTGGCGGCTCGTGGCGGAGGAATGGGGCGACTTCGAGATCGGCGTGAAGATCGCGGGGGAGAGCTTCGGGAAGAGCGTCCTCGTCTCGCAGGAGGTGAGGCGGATCTCGCCCGTCCGCTACGAGCCGGGCTTCTTCAACATGCTCTTGTATCCCGCCGAGGCTCCGCTACCCCGGAACGGACCGCTCGAGTCGATTTCCCTCGCCTACCCGGAGGCCGAGATCAGCCTGCTCGGCTACGAGACCCACTGGATGGTCGTCTTCTTCATCCTGTCGATCGTCTTCGCCTTCATGCTGAGGAACCGCTTCGGCGTGACGATCTAGGGTACGCGGCGGGCCGGCAGCTCGAGGTATCTCCCGATCGACTCGAGGAGTCCCGGGCCCGCGGCGACGAGGCCGTCAAAGAGCAGCTCTTTCTTGTTGAAGCGCGGCCTGTCCCACGAGAGGGTCTTCGCGTCGCCTCCCGCGGCCCGCACCAGGGCGACCCCGGCCGCCACGTCCCACTCGTGCTTGGGAACAAGCGTCCAGGTGGCATCGGCCAGTCCCGCCGCCACCAGTCCGAGCTTCCAGGCCACGGAGCCGAGCGCCTGGACGGCGAACTCCGCCCCTGCGAAGCGCTCCCACTGCCCGCGCTTCACCTCGCTGCGGCTGGCCAGGACGACGGCCCCTTCGAGGCTCGACGTCGATCGGGTGCGGGCAGGCTCGCCGTTGAGCCAGACTCCCTCCCCGACGGCGCCGACGATCATCTGGCCCGCGGCGCGGTTGTAGAGGCCCCCGGCGACCGCCTCCCCGTCCTCGATGAAGCCGATCGAGACGCACCACTCGGGGAGCCCCATCACGAACTCCTTCGTCCCATCGATGGGATCCACGGCCCAGAGGCAGGCCCGCTCCAGCCGGGAGCGATCGTCGGCGGTCTCCTCGGAGAGCCAGCCGTCACCGGTGCGGGGGAGCAGGCGATGCAGGCAGTCGTTCACGGCGAGGTCGGCCGCCGTGACGGGATCCCCTCCCTTCTTGCGCTGCGACTCGATGCTGCCCGGCGTGAAGTCCGCGAGGACCTCGCCGGCCGCCTCGAGGCCCTGCCTGATCCTGTCGAGGATCCCGGCGCGATCCGCCGGGCCCGCCGCCGGAGCTGGCACGGGCTCAGGCCCCGGGGCCTTCGCCGAACCCCGGGCTGGCCGAGGTGATGAACCCCTCGCTCTCGAGGTGGAGGATCACCTTCTGGGCCGCCTCTTCGGCGGACAGCTCAGCCGTGTCGATGACGATCTCGGGCTTCTGGGGGGCCTCGTAGGGATCGTCGATCCCGGTGAATTCCTTGATCAGTCCGGCCCTCGCCTTGGCGTAGAGGCCCTTGCGGTCCCGGGCCTCGCACACCTCGATGGGAGTCGCCACGTGGACCTCGACGAAGCCGCCGTACTCGCTGATGAGGTCGCGGACGACGCGGCGGGTTCCGGCGTAGGGAGCGATGGGAGCGCAGATGGCGACGCCGCGGTTCTTCGTGATCTCGCTGGCGACGTAGCCGATCCGCTGGATGTTGAGGTCCCTGTGCTCACGCGAGAAGCCCAGCTCGCTGGAGAGGTTCTTCCGGACGATGTCGCCGTCGAGCAGCGTGACGGGGCGGGAATCCAGCTCCATGAGCTTCGCCATCAGGATATTGGCGATGGTGGACTTGCCGGAGCCTGAAAGGCCGGTGAAGAAGACCGTGTAGCCCTGCCGTGAGCGCGGCGGGAAGCTGATGCGCAGCTCGCGGATGACGTCCGGGTAGGAGAACCAGGAGGGAATGTCGGAGCCTTCCCTGAGCCGGCGCCTCAGCTCGGTTCCCGAAAGATCGAGAACCCTCGCGCCCTCGGGAACCTCGGCCCTCGTCATGTACTCTCCGCGATCCTCGCAGTAGACCATCTCGTCGAAGGGGACGACGACGATGCCCATCTCCTTCGCGTGCTCCCGGGCCAGGTCGCGCGCCTCGTAGGGCCCGTAGAAGGGCTTGCCCGCGGCGTCCCGAGGGCCGGCATGATCGCGCCCCACGATGAAGTGCGTGCAGCCGTGATTGCGGCGGATGAGAGCGTGCCAGACCGCCTCGCGGGGACCCCCCATCCGCATGGCGAGGGGCAGGAGGCTCAGCATCGTCGAGTGCGGCGGGTAATTCCGGACGACGGCCTCGTAGCAGCGGACCCGCGAGAAATAGTCCAGGTCGCCGGGCTTCGTTCGGCCGACGACCGGGTGGATAAGGATGTTGGCTTCGTGCTCCGCGGCGGCCCTTCGCGTGAGCTCCACGTGGGCCCGGTGGAGCGGATTGCGGGTCTGGAAGGCCACGACCTTGTCCCATCCGAGCCTCTCGAACTCCTCGCGGAGCTGCAGGGGCGTGCGGCGCAGGTGCCTGAAGGTGTGGTGCGGCGGCAGCTCGAGCCCTTCGAGAGTCCCGCCGACGTAGACGGGATTCGACTGCTCGACGACCTGGTGGACCCCTGGGTGAGATCTGTCCGACGTGCCGAAGACGGCCTTCGCCTCGGCCTCGCGATCGGGCTTCCAGACGTCCGTGACGGTGAGGAGCGCCAGGATCATGCCCTCCGGGTGGCACAGCGCGATGCGCGAGCCCTTGGAGAGCGACTGCGCGAACTTCTCCGTCACGTCCAGGTTGATGGGAATCGGCCAGAGGCGGCCGCCGGCGAGGCGCATCCGGGAGCAGACGCCCTCGTAGTCCGCGCGACCGAGGTAGCCGCTCAGCGGAGAGAAGGCGCCGTTCAGGAGCAGCTCGATGTCCCAGATCTGCCTGGAGTTGAGATCCCATGAGGGAAGATGAATGGATTCCTTCTTGAGCTCCCGACGCCGCGATTCATTCGCGAGAAGCTCGGTCACCTGGCCGGATGGGGGCATGAATGGCTCTCCTTGGAGCGGACCTCTGAAAGAGGTTCGCGCTCCGCGCTCCTCGAATCTTCGTCCGTTCAGCTTGGGGGGTTGCCCTGGCAGCCTGTCCGAGCGCGGGCCCGGTCAGGCTCCTCGGCCCTGCTTGCGAGCCCCGGAGGGAGGGGAGGGGACAGGGTGGCTTGCCCGAACGGGCACAGACTAGCAGACCCGGAAGCCCTTGTCCCGCCCCCGTCGCAGGGAGCGGGAGTCCATTGACCCGGCCGGAGACGCCGCTATCCTCCTGGGCTTCCCACGGCGGAGAAAGCGTGCCCGATTCTGTGCGGCCTGAGAAACCTCGATCCCTCACGCGCAACGACCTCGACCTGCTCATGGTCGTGATCTTCTGGGGGTTGAACCTCGCCATCGCGAAGCTCGCCCTGGCCGAGCTGGCGCCGCTCGCCTTCAACGGCCTGCGCTTCTGCGCCGCCGCGATCCTCCTCGGCGTCATTCATTTCACGAGGCCGCACGGACCCGCGATCGCCCCGGGCGATGGAGCGCGGATGCTCCTCCTTGGCCTGGTGGGGCACACGGCCTACCAGCTCTGCTTCATCGAGGGGATCGCGAGGACGACCGCCGCGCACGCGGCACTCATCTTCGGGCTCACGCCGGTGCTCGTGTCCCTCCTCAGTCTCGCGCTCGGGCACGAGCGCATCAGCCCGGCCCACTGGGCCGGCACCACCCTGGCCCTCGGAGGAGTCTACGTCATCATCGCGGGCCTTCCTCCCCGGGAGGGCCCCGCCCCGTCGCTGACGGGTGACCTCCTGATCCTCGCGGCGACCGTCTGCTGGGCGGTCTACACGGTCCTCTCCCGCACTCTCCTCCTCACGCACTCGCCGCTGAGAATCACGGCCGTGACGATGGCGTGGGGCGCTGTCTTCCTCGCCCCTGTCTGCATCCCCTCGATCCTCTCGCAGGATTGGCTCTCCGTGAGCGCCGTGGCCTGGGCCGCCACGGCCTACGGCATCCTGTTCCCGCTGGTCTTCGCCTACCTGCTCTGGTATCGATCGCTTCGCTCGGTCGGAAGCGTTCGAACGGCGGTCTACTCCAACCTCGTCCCGCTCGTCGGCGTGATCGCGGGTTGGATTCTCCTCGGGGAGAGGCTCTACCCGGCGCTCGGGCTCGGCGCTGCGGCCATCCTCGCCGGGATCATCCTGACCCGGCGCGGATGGGGGACGTCGATCGACGCGCCGAGCCCACCGGGGGCGGGAGCGCGTGAGCCCGCGAGCCGGCTCGTATAGAATCCGCATCCCGGCGGGCGTGCCGGCGAAGCCGGCGCGTGGGTCGGGACGAAGGGCTGGAGGGAGGCTGCATGGATCTGGGTATCCGGGGAAGGACAGCGCTGGTGGCGGCTTCCACGACAGGGATCGGGCGGGCGATCGCCGAAGGGCTGGCAGCGGAAGGAGCCCGCGTCGTGATCTGCGCCCGGACCGAGGCGGCCGTGAGCGAGGCGGCTGGCGAGATCGCCGGTCGCCACGGGGTGGAGGCCTTCGGGTTCGCCTGCGATCTCCGGGATCCCGAGGGCATCCGGCGCCTCGTGGCCGAGGCCACCTCCCGGATGGGCGCGCCGACTATCCTGATAACCAATGCGGGGGGGCCGCCTCCAGGCCTCTTCGACCAGCTCGGCGACGACGCGTGGAGAGAGGCCGTGGATCTGACCCTGATGAGCGCCGTGCGGCTGATCCGGGCCGCCCTGCCGGGCATGCGCGCGGAGCGGTGGGGACGCATCGTGAACCTGGCGTCGATCTCGGTCCGGCAGCCGATCGAGGGATTGCTGCTCTCGAACTCTCTGCGTTCGGCCGTCGTGGGCCTGGCGAAGACGCTCTCGCGGGAAGTTGGCCCGGAGGGCATCCTGGTCAATAATGTCTGCCCCGGCTACACTTCGACGGACCGCCTGAGGGATCTTGCGCAGCGCCGTGCGGGCGACAGGCGGATATCCACCGATGCCATCTTCGAGGAGTGGCGGGCGCAGACCCCGGTCCGGAGGATTGGAACGCCGGAGGAGGTCGCGGCGCTCGTCGTTTTCCTCTGCTCCGGGGCGGCCTCGTATGTCACGGGCCAGACGATCTGCGTCGACGGCGGCCTGGTGACGGGGCTCCCCTGATTCACGGGGACGGCTTTGTCCATGGGCCGAAAGGAGTCCGGGGAAGGTCGATGGCTGTGAAGCGCTGGGTCGGCCGTCTTGCCCTCGTGGCTCTGGGCGTCGTCTTCATCGCGGCCGGCGGGCTGAAGGCTCTCGACCCCGAGGGCTTCACGGAGATCGTGCGCGGGTACCGTGTTCTCCCCCCCGCCGCGGCACAGCTCGTGACCTACCTCCTGCTCCCTCTCGAGGTAGCCCTCGGAGTCGCGCTGATACTCGACTTCCACAGGAAATGGGCGGTGGGCGCCGCAGTCGTTCTCCTGACGGGCTTCATCGGGCTCCTCGGATACACCTGGGCGACCGGAGGTGAGATCAGCGCCTGCGGCTGCTTCGGGCGCTTCGCGGAGCGGAGCGTGGGGCAGACCCTGGCGGAGGATCTGGCATTCCTCGCCCTCGCCTTCGTCGGCCTGCTGGCCGCGAGGCGATCCGAGGCCGGCGGGAAGGTGCGGGGGGCCGTGACGGCAGCCGTCGCGCTGGTAACCATCGCGCTGATCCCCGTGGCGCCGGCGCTCCCGTTGGATGAATTCGTCACGGGCCTCAAGCCCGGGGTTGCCTTCGACGATCTCCATCTCAGCCTTCCCGACGCGGCCTTCTTCGAAGGGAGGCACCTCGTCGCCCTGCTGGACCTCGCGACGGAAGATGTCAGCGGTCCCGCGGTCACCGCCCTGGGCTCCGTGGCGGCGGCCCCCGGCGCGCCGTCGGTGGCCGTGCTCTACCCCAACGAGGAGGAGGTGAAGGACGCCTTCTTCTGGTCATGGGCGCCGGCCTGCCCCATGTACCACGTGATCCCCGAGGAGCTGCGGGGGCTCTACCGGCGCCTCCCGCGCTACTTCCTCGTCGAAGACGGCGTCGTGACGGCCGTCTGGAACGCCATGCCCGAGACGGAGATCCTCCTCGCGGACTCCTCCGTCGCCGCACAGGAGACAAAGCCGTGACGAAGGTCCGACGCGTCGGGCGGGGCGTGCTCTGCGCCCTGCTGCCTGCTCTCGCGCTCCTGGTGTTGCCCGGGCTCGATCTCCTCGCGCAGTCGCACGGCGCCGCCATCGAGCCGCCCGGGGCCGGGACCCCGGTCCAGGAGAATGAGCCTCGATCCTGGTTCAGGAACTACGACTACGGGGTCGAGATCGACGGGAGCCGCAAGCCTGACATCGGCCTCTTCCAGGTCGTCGGCAAGCCCTACATGCTCATCTACGGGCCGGAGCTCGATCCCTCGTGGGTCCTGACGCTTCGTGAGAAAGAGGTCCGGCCGGTGATGCCCACGGAGATCACCATCAAGAGCGACATGGAAGTCGTTCTGGCCGAATCGGCCTTCCTCCGCACGTCGCCGGCCCCCTGGGCCTACGACGGCGAGACGGCCGTGGTCTTCTACGGCGGCCCGAAGCGGTTCCGGGTGGCGCGCGTCCCGCCGGTGGTCGGAGAGACCACTGTCGAGCAGATCTACGAGATCAACCCGCTGTACAAGAAGGGCATGGAGAAGTACGTCCCGGACCAGAGCGCCATCGCGCGCCTCAAGAAAGTGGCCAACCCGTTTCAGATCGAGGTCTGGTTCGGCTCGTGGTGCCCGCATTGCCAGCGAGTGGTCCCGCGGTTCCTCAAGGTCATGGAGGCCACCGCGAACCCCAACGTGCGGGCCGTCTACCACGGTGTCCCGAGGGATTTCACGAGCTACCAGCCCGCCAAGGAGAGGGAGGTGGAGGGGCTTCCCACCTTCATCGTGCTGAAGGATGGCCGGGAGTACCGGAGGTTCAGGGGCGGCGGGGAGAAGGCCTCTCTCGAAGCTGAGCTTGCCGACCTTCTCTCACCCGCCGGCGGTGGATAGAGTTCTCGACCCGAGCCGATGCCGGGCCAGGCTCCTACCGCTCCTCGATCCAGATCTTGACGTTCTCGTCCTGGTGGGTCGCCTCGACGAGGACCAGCGGAAGGTTTCCCCGAAGCTGTTCGACGAGCTGGGAGAGGCGGAACTCGTTCTGGGTCGCCCCTTCGACCAGGAAGTCCATGACCGTGAAGGGGATCCGTATCTGCACGTTGGGCTCGTCGAGGCCCGCCTCCTTCACCGTCACTCTGAGAGTGTGCCCCTCCTTGAAGACCTTCACCTGCTCGTCCCCGCTGTCGATGCTGACGAACTCATCCACATCCGCGTCTCGGAGGTTCCGCCAGAGGTTGGTCAGGTCGATCCCCTTCTCTGTCTTGAGGTGTTGCATGATCTCGGTGGTGTCGATGGAGTTGATCACCACCTCGATGAGGGAGATGGGCATGTTGATCTTGACCTTGGGGCCCGCCGCCTCTGACCCGTTGACCTCGACGTTGAGCCAGATGGTCGGCTCGTCGCCAACGGCTGCCTGCCAACCGGCGAGGGCCATCAGGGCGAGGGCTGTCAGCACGGCTTTCTTGGCAGCTTGAGTCATCTGAACCTCCGGTTCCGGGAGCCGCCGGGCGGCTCCGCACAGGGCTCTGGGTCTGGGTACGGGTCCTCCGGGCCTTCCCGGTCGAACCGCCCGTGGAACGGGGGCCCCGGGCAAAGGTTCCAGGATGGTGGGGGGGAGGCCCTGGGGTTCCTCCGCCCTCAGGCGGTCCGCTTGAGGATGACGAGCGTGGCGTCGTCGTACTGGGGCGTCTCCCCGGAGAACCCGTGGAGAGCCTCCAGCACCGCGCTGTGGATGGCCTCGGCAGGCAGGGTGGCGTTCGACTTCAGCGCCGTGATGAGGCGCTGCTCGCCGAATTCGTCGTCAGTGGCATCCGTCTGTTCCGTTACGCCGTCGGAATAAAGGGCCAGCAGATCCCCGGGGTGGAGGGTTACGGTCTGCTCCTCGAAGGGGGCGTCCTCGAAAACGCCGAGGACGACGCCGCCCGCAGGGAGTCGCTCGACCTCTCCCGAGACCCGGATGAGCACGGGAGGGTTATGGCCGGCGTTCACGTAGAGCAGAGAGCCGCTGGCCGGGTCGAGCGCTCCGAGGAAGAAGGAGGCGAACTTGTTCGGGTTGGCGCTCCGGATCAGGTGCCTGTTGAGCGAGCAGATGAGCTCCGCGGGCGTGGCCTCAGAGTCGGCCAGAGTGCGGAAGATGGCCTGCATGGAGGCCATCAGCAGGGCGGCCGCCATCCCCTTTCCCGAGACGTCACCGATGACAACCGCGACACGTCCGCTCCGCATCCGGACGAAATCGTAGTAGTCGCCTCCCACGGCGCGGCAGGCGTCGGCCTCGCCCGAGATCTCGTAGCCCTGCAGATCGGGCACGGACTCCGGCAGGAGTCGCCGCTGGATGTCCGCGGCCTGCGCGAGCTCCTGCTCGAGGCGCTCCCGCTCGATGGTGTTCTCCACGAGCCGGGCATTCTCGAGCTTCACCGCCGCGATGTTCGCGAGGAGGGTCAGGAGCCGGAGCTCTTCGGGCCCGAAGGGCTTCGTCGAGTTGACCGTGTCCACGTAGATGAGGCCGATGACCTCCTTGTTGTTCCACAGCGGAACGCACATCGCGGAGCGGATGCCCTGCAGGACCACGCTCTCGCGCATCCGGAAGCGCTCGTCGCTCTGCGCGTCGCTGGTGAGGACCGACTGCCTGTCCTGGATGACGAGGTTCGCGATGCTCCGAGAGAGCGAGATCGCCCCTCCCGAGGAGCGTGTGAGATCGCGCACCGCCTTGTGGACCATCTCTTTCTCGTCGCCCTCGAGCAGCATCAGGAAGCCGCGCTCCGCGGGCATCGCTTCGAAGACCAGGTCCATGATCACGTCGAGCAACTCGTCGTAGGGGCGGTGGTTGATCAGCTCCATGCCCGCCCTGGTGAGGACGGCCAGGGTCCTGTCCCCCGTGCCCTCACCGGCGGTCACCTGGGTGGCATCGAGGCCTGCCTGGATCGTCGGGGGCCGCGTGGCGGGCCGCGCCTGCCCGAGCGCCTTGTGCCGGTCGCGATCGACCGTGGCCTTCACGTCGCTGCTGTGCGAGAAGACGCTGGAACGGGTGATGACCTCGTCGACGGAGATGGTGTAGGTCGTGGTGTCCTTGCCGACGGGGCTGTCGTCGATGACCACGGCCGGAGCGATGCCTTCCCCGAAGAGGATCGTCGTCTCGCCCAGGGTGATCCGGTCGCCGGGCCTGACGGGGGCGGGCTGAAGCACCGGAGTTCCGTTCAGGTTCGTGCCGTTGCGGCTTCCGACGTCCCGGACGACGAACCGGTCGCCTTCGCGCCGGATCTCGGCGTGGAAGCGCGAGAGCGAGAGATCGGCGGCGAGGCTGACGTCGTTCTTCGAAGAACGGCCGATGGTGAGGATGTCCCTGTCGAGCTTTCGCTGGAACGACTGACCGTCGGCTGTCGTGATGGTCAGGTGAGGCAAGGAGGGGCTCCCCGGAAGCGGTCGCTGACGAAACAAGTCATCTTAGGCCAGAGAAGCGAAAGCCGTCAAACGAGTCCTGCACCAGACAGCGACTGGGTTTGACAGTGTTCAGCGAGGTGGGGATACTACGCCTTCGCATTCTGGGGAGGAGAGGCGTCCTACGTTCCCCGCCGGGGCGTTCGGCGCCGGGCGCATGAGCAGTCCGGGCCAGATCGAGATCTCCATGGCCAGCCGCGTGGAGTACCTCAACCTGGTGCATGCGACCAGCGATGAGATCTGCCGGATCCTCGGATTGGACGAAGACACGGCGATGAACATGGCGCTGGCCCTCCACGAGGCCGCCATCAACGCCATGAAGCACGGGAACAAGTTCGATCCTTCCAAGAGAGTGAGGATCTCCTTCGCCGTCGAGCCGGGTCAGCTCGTGATCAAGGTGCGGGACGAGGGGGACGGATTCGACTGGAGCTGCGTGAGGGACCCCCGCGCGCCGGAGAACGTCGGAAAGACCAACGGGCGCGGCATCTTCCTCATGCGCAGCTTCGTGGACAGCGTGGACTACGAGCACGTCCCCGGGCAGGGGCTCGTCGTCAGCATGGTGAAGAAGCTGGCGACGACCTAGGGCCTCGACCGCCTCCGGAGCGGGTGGGAATCCGGGGTGAGGACGCGCCGGCCTGCGAAAGTGATGACTTGGGCGGAGTCCGAGCCGCTGGAGGCGCCGGGGACGGCGTGTGTTAGAATCCCGCGTCGTCGGCGCGGGCTCTAGGGATGGTGTTCAGGTGTCAGGAGGCTTCATGCTCAAGGTCAATACCAGGGAGGCCAGCGGGGTCCGTGTCATCGATCTCAGCGGCAAGATCACTATCGGAAGCGGGGACCTCAAGCTGCGCGACGCCGTTGACCAGGCGCTGAATGACGGGAGCGGCTCGGTGCTCCTCAACCTCACCGAAGTCAGCTACATGGACAGCGCGGGGATTGGTGAGCTCGTGGCCTGCTACAAGCGGGTCCTCGAGCGGAAGGGCAAGATGAAGCTCGTGAATCCCGCGGGACGCGCCAGGGATCTCCTGGCCCTGACCAAGCTCGACGAGTACTTCGACACCTTCGAGACGGAGCAGGAGGCGCTCGCGTCCTACTGAGGATGCCGGGTCACCCGATGGCCCCATCCCGGGGCGCCGGCGCTCCCCGCGCGCCGATTCCGGCGCCGTCCGGGGACGGGAAGCCGGAGTTGACCCGATGATTGGCCGCGTCCTATCCCATTACCGCATCGTCGAGAAGATCGGCGAAGGGGGTATGGGTGAGGTCTATCGCGCCGAGGATCTCAGGCTCCCGCGCTCGGTCGCGATCAAGATCCTCCCCGACCGCGCGCTGCGGAGTCCCGAGCGCCGCGAGCGCTTCATCCGCGAGGCTCGTGCCGCTTCGTCCCTGAACCATCCCGGCATCGTGCACATCTACGACATCGACGACTCCGAGGGGCGGCTCTTCATCGCCATGGAGTACGTCGAGGGCAGGACGCTCTCGCAGCTCATCGAGGAGGATCGCCGCTCCTGCGACGAGATTCTCGAGGTCGCCATCCAGGTCGGCGAGGCCGTCGAAGCGGCGCACGACCACGGGATCATCCACAGGGACATCAAGCCCTCCAACATCATCGTGGCCGAGGAGGGCTTCGTGAAGATCCTGGATTTCGGGCTGGCCAAGCTCCTCGATCCAGGCGCCGAGGCCGGCCTCAGCTCCCCCGCGACGCCCGACGAGGCCTCGACGCGGGCACCCAACCTCACCCGCGACGGGCAGCTCATCGGAACCGTCCTGTACATGTCCCCCGAGCTGGCGCTGGGCGAGGAGATCGACGTCCGGAGCGACATCTTCTCGTTCGGGGCCGTGCTCTACGAGCTGGCCACGGGGCGCCTGCCCTTCCTCGGAGCCAGCGAGGTGGCCATCCTCGACCAGGTCATCCACAAGCAGCCCCCGCCGCTCCAGGAGGCGGCCCCCGGCTTCCCGAGCGAGTTCTCGCGGATCGTCTCCAAGGCGATGGAGAAGAAGGCGGAGAACCGCTACCAGACGATCGAGGAGATGGTCGTCGATCTCAGGCGCCTGAGAAGGGAGCTCTCCGCGGCTGCAGCCGACCCCGGTGCGGCGGGGCGCGGGATGGAAGGCTGGCGGCCCTCGACGTGGAGGGCCCCCACGGTCCTGCGGGCCGCGATCTGGACCCTGCTGGCGGTCGGCCTCGCAGCCGCCGCGGCCGTGGCCGTGGATCGCGCCGGGACCAGCGCCTCCCCCGTCAGGGTGGAGAGGGCGATGGCCATCCTCCCGTTCATCGGCAGGGGGCTGGACGGCAAGGACGGCTACTTCGCGGAGGGCATCACGGAGGGAATCATCGTGGATCTCTCCCGCATCGCCGGGCTGCGGATCCTGGCTCCCCCGGCGGGAAGTGAGCCCGCCGCTGATGCCGATCCCATCGAAGTCGCGAGGCACCTCGAGGCCGATCTCCTCCTCGAGGGCAACGTGCACCGGGAAGGCGGGCAGGTCCGGGTCTCGGCGCGCCTTCGCGAGACCGCTGACGGGGAAATCCTCTGGGCGGAGATCATCGACCGTCCGCTCGAGAGGCTCTTCGATCTCCAGGACGAGATCAGCGAGAAGATCGCCCGTGCGCTGGAGATCCGCCTCACCACGAGCGAGCGTGCCCGGATCTCGGAGGCGCCGACTTCGAGCCTGCGCGCCTACGATCTCTACCTCCGGGCCCGGGAGCTCTCCCGCCGGCGCACCGAATCCGACATGCTCAGGGCCGTTTCGCTCTACGACCAGGCCCTGCGGCTGGATCCGAATTTCGCCCTGTCGTGGGCGGGCCTCTCCGACGCCTACTCCGTCTCCCTGATGTACGGCTGGAGCCTGGGCGAAGGCATCCGTGATCGCGCCGAGGAGGCCGGCCGCCGGGCCATCGAGCTGGACGCCACTTTGCCCGAGGCTCACATCTCGAACGGGCTGGTGGCCGCCCTCGACGGTGACGTGGAGGGCGGTATACGGCGTATCCTCCACGCCATCTCCCTCGAGCCGGAGTCGGCCGTCGGGCACCACTGGCTTTCGATGCTCTACAAGCGGGAGGGGCGGTACGAGGAGGCGGAGACGGAGGGCCGGCTCGCGCTCGCTCTCGACCCCGGCTTTCACCTCGCCCGCCTCAATCTCGCGCATATCGCCATCCTCGCAGGGCGGCCCGCCGAGGCGCGCGAGCGGATGGTCTCGCTGCTGCGCGACGATCCGGATGCCGCCTACGCGAAGATCGTCCTGGCCTGGGCCCTCATCCGGCAAGGCGAGGCGCGTGCGGCCGTCGGCACGCTCGAGGAGGCCGCGCGGGCCACGCCGGACGATCCCCTCGTCGCCGCCTTGCAGGGACTCGCGCTGCTCGCGGCGGGCGACCGATCCGGTGCCAAAGCCGCGGCGGCGCGCGCGGCGGCTCTCTCCTCGGGCCGTCCCATGCCCATGGCCGACTACGCCATTGCCTGCGTGCGTGCCCAGACGGGATCCGGGGAGGAAGCGCTCGAGTTCCTGGCGCGCGCGCTGGAGGCGGGACGGCAGAGCCTGTCGACGGTCATCAGCGGGGCCTACGTCCGAAATGATCCGGTGCTGGCGCCGCTACGCTCCGATCCCCGCTTCCAGAAGATGGTCGCGAGCTTTTGAGAGGGAACGGTTGATGCAGAAGGAGCGAATCCGGCCCTCCGGTGATCACGAGAAGTACCGGGCCCTCTACACGCTCGGCTCCACGATGACCTTCAACACGCTTATCGAGGCGGAGCGGCTCGCGAACCTCGCTCTCTCGATGCTCGTGGAGTTCACGAGGGGCAGGCGCGGCCACCTCGTCCTCTTCGATGCCGATGGGAACATCCGGCACCACTTCGGCATCCAGGGCGGGGAGTCCCCTGCTCCCGCGACCCTCGAGCCCGAACGGGCGGAGCAGCTCCGGGTGGACGGACGTCAGAGCACGACCCGGACGGAGGGCGGTGGCCGGAGCCTGATCGTGCCCCTGAGCGCGGACGACACGGCCGTCGGCGCCCTGCGGCTCGAGCGCGGCGAACAGGACGATCCCTTCTCGCCGGGAGATCGGGCGCTCGTCGAGGCCTGCGCTTCCCATCTGGCCCAGTCCCTCAGGAGCCGCCAGCTCTACGAGGCCCACATCGCCCAGAGGCGCCGCGCGGAGCTCGTCGAGCGTGTCACGCGGGCGGTCCACGGATCCGGAGATCTCGAGGAGACGCTGGGGGTCGTGGTCCGCTCGGCCGCGGAGGCGCTCGACGCGAACGCGGGAGCCTTGATCATCGGAGACCTCGCAGGCCGCCTCGGGATCGCCGCCGCGCACCGGATGCCCGCGAACCTGGTCGACGCGGAGGCTCGGCCCGCCGAGGGACGCATGGTCCGGTGGGTCTTCACCGAGGGCACACCCTTCTGCGACGGGCAGAGGATCGTGACACCGATCCGCCAGGTGCTCCGCGATCGGCGCGTCTTCGACGAGAGGCGGCGCTCCATCCACGGGGCCCCCTTCACGAGGACGCTCGGCGTGCTCTACCTCGAGGGGCCGCTCGAGGGGAAGTCCTTCGGCGATGAGGAGCTCTCCGCGCTGCGGGTCTTCGCGGACCACGCGTCGGCCGCGATCACGAACAACGCGCTCATCCAACAGGCCTCGCTCGACCCGCTCACCCAGCTCGATTCGCGGCTCGGGCTCGAGCCCCGACTGGGGGAGGAGCTCGACTTCGCGCGCAGGCACGGGCTGCCCGTTTCGTTGATCATGGCGGACGTCGACAATTTCAAGAAGATCAACGACCTGCACGGCCACCAGGCAGGCGACGAGGTCCTCTGCCAGCTCGCGCGCATCCTCAGGGAGGCCGTCCGGCACAACGATATCTGCGCGCGCTATGGCGGCGAGGAGTTCACCGTGGTGCTTCCCGAGACCCACCTGGCCGGTGCTCAGATCGTCGCCGAGAACATCCGGCAGCGCGTGGAGGCCTCGCTCTTCTCGCCGGAGCGGATTCCCGTCACCGTCAGCCTCGGGGTGGCGGAGTTCCCGCTCCACGCGAACACGGCAGAGGGTCTGCTGCGCCGTGCCGACCGTGCCCTCTACCAGGCGAAGGAAGCCGGCCGGAACTGCTCCCGCACCGCGAGCGCGCTCAGTCCTTGAGCCCGAGGGTGCGGATCAGACGGGAGAGGTAGGTGGGGTTGAGGCCGAGGAGCGCGGCCGCCTTGCGCTGACTGCCGCTCGCGCGGACGGCGTCGCGGATGAGCTGGCCCTTGTAGCGGCGCACCTGGCCGTGGAACCCGTGAGCCTCGTCGCCCTCGCCGGGGCGATGGGCTTCGACGATGTGGGTCGGCAGGTCGTCGAGGACGATCTCGTCGCTTCCGCCCAGGACGACGGCTCTCTCGATCGTGTTCTGCAGCTCACGGACGTTGCCGGGCCACTCGTAGCGGAGGAGCGCCTCGAGCGCCTCGCGCGATATGCCGTTGACCGCGCGTTTCGTCTCCCGCGCGTAGCGCTCGAGGAAGTGCTCGGCCAGGGTGGGGATGTCCCCGGCGCGCTCGCGCAGCGGCGGCATGTTCACGGTGATGACGTTGAGGCGGTAGTAGAGGTCTTCGCGGAAGCGCCCGGCCTGGATCTCCGCCGTCAGATCGCGGTTCGTGGCGGCGATGACCCGGATGTCCACGTGCAGGGAGGCGGTGCCTCCGACGCGCTCGAATTGATGCTCCTGGAGCACCCGGAGGAGCTTCGCCTGGAGCTGCGGGCGGATCTCGGCGATCTCGTCCAGGAAGATCGTTCCCCCGTCGGCGACCTCGAACTTGCCGGCCTTCTGGCTGACGGCGCCCGTGAAGGAGCCCTTCTCGTGGCCGAACAGCTCCGACTCGAGGAGCTCCTCCGTGAGGGCAACGCAGTTGACCGCGACGAAGGGGGCCGAGCGGCGGTCGCTCCATTCGTGGATGGCCCGGGCGAGGACCTCCTTGCCGGTCCCGGACTCGCCGAGGATCGTCACGGTGGAGCGGGAGGCCGCCGCCCTCTGCGCCGTGCCGATGATCTCCGCCATCCGGGGAGCCTCCCCGATGAGCCTCACCTCCCGCTGGCTCAGCTCGTCGCGCAGCAGCTTGTTGGTCCGCTTGAGGCCTTCGCGCTCCAGGGCCTTCGCGACAGTCAGGGTGACCTGCTCGGGGTTGAATGGCTTCGTGATGAAGTCGTAGGCGCCCTGCTTCATCGCCTCGACCGCCCGCTCGATGGTTCCCACGGCCGTGATCACGACGACGGTGATGTCGCGATCTTCCTCGGCGACATGCTTCATGAATTCCAGCCCGCCCATGCGCGGCATTTGAAGATCCAAGAGAATGACGTCGGGCGGATCGGCCTTGACGCTCTCGACGGCCTCGACACCGTCGCGCGCGGCCCGGACGGTGTAGCCCTGGGAGACGAGCCTGTCCCCGAGAACCTCCAGGATGTCGGGGTCGTCATCGACCAGGAGGATCCGTCCCGATCTCACCGTCACCCCTCCAGGCCCTGATCCGTGGGCTGCCCGTCCGGCGCTGAGGTCTGCCCCTCCGTCTTCCGGGCACGCCGGCCCACGCCGAGGCTGGGGCGCTCCGGCGGTCCCGAGATGGGCAGGGTCACCGTGAAGATCGTGCCGCTGCCCACCTGGCTCTCCACGCCGATCGTCCCACCGTGGAGCTCGACGAGGCTCTTGGCGATCGCAAGCCCCAGGCCCGTCCCCTCGATCTTCTCGCTCTCCTCGGGCACGGCGCGGTAGAAGCGCTCGAAGATCCGCTCCTTGGCCGCTGCATCGATCCCGCTGCCCGTGTCGGCGACGCGGATCTTCACGTGCGTCCCGGCGTTCTCGGCCGTCACGTCGACCCGCCCGGACTCGCCCGTGAACTTCAGCGCGTTGCCCGTCAGGTTCACCAGGACCTGGATGACACGATCCCTGTCCGCCTTGATCAGCAGCCCCCTCGGAGCCGAGCAGACGAGATCGACCTTGCGCGCGGTGGCGATCGGCCTGAGCGAATCGCAGGCCTCCGCGATGAGACGATCGACGGCAATGCGCCTGGGGTTGAGCCCGATCTGGCCGGCCTCGATCCGCGAGAGATCGAGGAGGTCCTCGATGAGCCGGACGAGGCGGGAGGTGTTCTCCTTCATTCTCTCCATGTAGCGGATCTGCTTGTCGTTGAGGTTGCCCGTGAGGCCGTCCAGCATGTTGTCCAGCGCCCCCTTGATGGCGGTCAGGGGCGTGCGCAGCTCGTGGGAGACGTGCGACACGAAGTCGCTCTTGAGCCGGTCCACCTCCCGCAGCTTCTCCATCTCCGTCTCGAGGAGGCGCCGCTCGAGCTCTTCCTGCCGCAAACGGAAGCTCTCGATCGCGATGGCCGCGTGGGACGTCACCGACTCGACCAGCTCCCTCGTGATGTCGCTGACGGGCTGGGTCGCCTGGGAGGAATCGGTGTAGACGACGCCCAGGATCCTGCTCGGAGCATCGGGATCGGCGGTGTCGCTGCCCGACCCCGTGGCCGCGCCGTCGAAGGAGACGAGGACGTGGGCCGCAGGCATCCGGATGGGCAGGCAGGAGATCGCGCGGAGCCTGAGCTCCGCGATGCTGCTTCGGTCCCTGAGATCCGACTCTTCCAGCACGTCCTCGTGGAAGACTGCCCGTCCACGCTCCACGACCTCGGAGACGACGCTCGTCGAGATCTTCAAGTTCTCGGGACGGAGCCTCTCGCCGGACATGTTCCGAGCGGCGTACGTTTGCAGCTCCCCCGAGGAGTCACGGAGCATCACGAAACCCCTTTCCGCGCGCGTCAGATCGATCACGGCGTCGAGCGAGAGCTCGAGCAGGTCGGAGAGCGACGAGAAGGCGTTCAGCCCTTTGCTGATCTCGAGGAGGATCCGGAGGTTTCGCAGCTCCTCCCTGCTGCCGTGGCGGTCGGGGGATCGATCGACCTGGTCGAGGATCCGATGCATGCGATCCCCGTGCAGGAAGAGAATCTCGATGCGCTTCTCGCGGCCGAACGAGATCACGTCCCGGTTGTGGAGCGAGCAGGTTTGGATCGCCTCGCCATTGACGGCGGTGCCGAAGAGGCTCTGCTGGTCTTCGAGGACGAACTCCTCGCCGCGCCGCCTGATGATCGCCTGGACCCTGGAGATGTCCTCGTTGTGGATGACCAGGTGGTTGTCGTGGCGGCGGCCGATCGTGAAGGGGTCGGCCCGGATGGGAACGAGCTTGTGGCGGCCTCCGGGGTAGATCAGCTTCAGGAGGGGGACATCGTCCACGGCGCGCTCCGCGCAAGTCCTTGAAAAAGACTCACTTGCGCCGTTGTTTATACCACGATCCCCCGGGAGCGGCAACCCGCGCGCGCTTCGCCACGCGCCCGATCGCTCCTCCGGCGCAGAGGCCGCGACAGACAGCCTTACCGTGGGAATCCCCCCGCAATTCGAGAGAGGCCTCGATCGCGGGAGGTGTGAAAGGCGAACAGTCGATCCGCGCGGAGCGAGTCGCGTACGGCTGATCGCGATGTCAGCGGCGTCCCGTGTTGCCTGTTCCGCAGCCTGGCCTATCCATTGGGATATCCATTCAGCGGGGGAATCCGGAGGGCTCCCGGGCAGCATCGCGCCGGGATCCCTGGCAAGCTCAAGCGCGACACGAGGATAGCGCCGAGGGTAGAACCGCCTTCGCGCGCCGAGTCTCCTGGCACTGACGTTGCTGAGGATCAGGACGAAGCCGGGCCAAGGGCCCCGGGTGATGGACGGAAGACGATCCGCCGGCCGCTACCCCGACCTCCTCCTGTGCGGCAGGTGGACACGGAGGGCGGGCGGCCCATCGCTCCGCCCTCCAATCCGACGGGGAAGCGGATAGAACACATGAAGGTATATGCCAGAGCAAGGAAGCCCGACGGCGACGTGGTCCGGGTCACGCTCAGGGACGTTCCTCCGACGCAGACCGAGCCTTCGCAGCAGGCCGCGCGACCGGAGCCGCCGAGCAACGGGGGTGAGCCCCTGATCCCGAGCTGGTGGGATCGGTGGTGGCTCCTCAGGGCAATGCAGCAGACGGGCTATCAGAGATTGTTCTGATCGACGGTATTACCCGGCGCTGTTCACCGCGCCCGTAAGTGGCCGGGCGGTGGCAGGGGGTGGACAGTTCGGGTAGGTCCCTGTGGTAGGGGCCAGGGGGGGCCGGATCGGGCCAGTTCCGGCCCCCTTTTTCTTTCTGCGGTGCTTCTGGCGCGCCATTCTGACCGGGGCATGGGCCGCCTTCAGCCCCCGAGCCGCTCGCGCAGCCTGAAAAGAACCTGGAGCGCCTCGAGCGGCGTGAGGGCCTCCGGATCGATCCGGCGAATCTCGGCAGCCATCTCCTCGAGCGCGGGATCGGCGCCCCCTCCGAAGAGGCCGAGCTGGCCCGCTTCCCGTGCGGCCGTCCCGCCTCTTCGGGCCAGCCGCGGCATGCCGTCGCGCCCCACCTCGTCGGCTTCCAGGTTCACGAGGATCTCGCGCGCCCTCGCGATCACTCCGCGGGGGAGTCCGGCCAGCCGGGCGACCTGGATCCCGTAGGATCGATCGGCGGCACCCTCCACGACTCGCCTGAGGAAGACGACCTCTCCACCCGATTCCTCCACGGCCATCGTCAGGTTCCGGACTCCATTCTTCGTGATCGCCAGGTCCGTCAGCTCGTGGTAGTGCGTCGCGAAGAGGGTCAGGGGCGGGGGCGCCGGCCCGTCGTGCAGGTGCTCCACGATCGCCCACGCGAGCGAGAGGCCGTCGAAGGTCGAGGTGCCCCGGCCCACCTCGTCGAGAAGGACGAGGCTGCGGGGCGTGGCGTTGTGGAGGATGTTCGCCGTCTCGGTCATCTCGACCATGAAGGTCGACTGGCCGGTGGCGAGGCTGTCCGAGGCCCCGACCCGGCTGAAGATCCTGTCCGTCACCGGCAGGGAAGCCTCGGCTGCGGGCACGAATGAGCCCGCGTGAGCCATCAGCGTGATGAGGGCCGTTTGTCGTAGATACGTGGACTTGCCCCCCATGTTCGGGCCGGTGATGATGAGGATGCGCGCGCCGTCGCCCCCGGCATCCAGATCATTGGGAACGAACCGGCTCTCGCTCCGCGTCTCGACGACCGGATGGCGTCCCGATCGGATCCGGATGGGGCCCGTGTCGGCCATCACCGGCCGCACATACCCCTCGAGCGCCGCCACCTCGGCCAGCGCCGCGTAGAGGTCCATCCGCGCGATCCTTCCGCAGGCCGCGCCGATTCGGCCGGCCTCGGCCCCCATCCTGCCCCTCAGCTCGACGAACAGCTCGTGCTCGAGGATCGAGATGCGATCCTGCGCCGTGAGGACCTTCTCCTCGTACTGCTTGAGCTCCGGCGTGATGAACCGCTCGGCGCCGACGAGCGTCTGCCGCCGCTCGAAATCGGCGGGCACGTGGGCGAGGTTCGCCCGGCTCACCTCGATGTAGTAGCCGAAGACCCGGTTGTGCCTGACCTTCAGCGATCCGATCCCCGTGCGAGCGCGCTCCCGGGCTTCGAGGCCCGCGATGTAGGCCTTCCCGTCGCGGCTGATGGCCCTGAGCTCGTCGAGCTCGGCATTGAATCCGTCCCGGATGATCCCCCCGCTCAGGAGATCGGCGGGGGGCTCCTCGGCGATGCCCGCCTCGAGGAGGTCCCGGACATCCTCGAGAAGGTCCTCGTCCGGACCCACGGGGCGCAGCTCCACGGCCGCGAGCCGGGAGCGGATCTCCAGCAGGCGAGGGAGAGCCGCGAGGGATTCACGCAGAGCCACGAGGTCCCTGGCGCTGGCGGTCCCGATGGAGAGCCTGCCGAGGATCCGCTCGATGTCGCGCACGCCACCCAGCAGGCCGCGGCACTCGCGGCGCTCCTGCTCGCGAGGGACGAGATCGGAGACCGCGTCGAGCCGGCACTCGATCGTCGCCCTGTCGGCGGAAGGGGAGAGGAGCCTCGAGCGCAGGAGGCGCGCTCCCATCGGCGTCACGGTGCGGTCGAGCACGCCCAGCAGGGTTCCCTCGCGCGAGCCGTCCCTCATGGAGGCGACGACCTCGAGCGTGCGCAGGGTCGTATGATCGAGCACCAGGTGATCGCCGGGGATGAAGGGACGGAGCCTGGAGAAGTGCTCGAGGGGGCTCTTCTGGCTCTCCGACAGGTGGCGGAGGAGCGCCCCCGCGGCTCCCACGGCCGCGGTCATCCCCGCACAGCCGAACCCCTCCAGCCCCTCGGTGCCGAAGTGGTCCGTCAAGGTCCCGAGCGCGGCCTGGTAACCAAATGAAAACTCGGGCGCGCGGGTCACGGGCAGAGCGCCGGAGTCGGGCCCGCGCGGAGGGATCCACGCCTCCATGTCCCGCCCCTCGGGCAAGAGGATCTCGCGAGGCAGAAAGGTCGCGAACTGCAGCGCCAGCCCTTCCCGGCCCTCGTTCTCCGGCGCCTCGGCCACCCAGAAATCCCCGGTCGAGAGATCGGCGAAGGCCGAGCCGACGCTCCCGCCCGCCCGCGCGAGCGCGGCGATGTAGATGTTGCTCCTGTCGTCGAGCGAGTTGGGATCCGTGATGGTGCCCGGGCTGACGACCCTCGTCACCTCCCGCCGCACGAGGCCTTTCGCCTTCGACGCCTCTTCGACCTGGTCGCACATGGCGATCCGGAAGCCCGCGCGCACGAGGCGGCTGACGTAGGCGTCGGCCGCGTGGTAGGGGATGCCGCACATGGGGGCCTCGTGGGAGGTCCCGCGGCCCCTTGCGGTCAGCGCCAGGCCCAGAACCCTGCTGGCCACCTCCGCATCGTCGTAGAACCCGCGAAGACCGCGGTTAGCTCCTCTCACGCTGACTGACGACTGACGACCGACGACCGACAAGTGATACCGTACCTCCATGCACTCG
>CAZMRF010000012.1:0-30172 GCA_964568735.1 uncultured Acidobacteriota bacterium | reverse complement strand
ATCGTCGTAGAACATCTCGTAGAAGTCGCCGACGCGGCACAGGACGCTCGCGTCCGGCTGGTCCCGCTTCGCGCGGTGGTACTGCTCGAACATCGGAGTGCGGGAGGCGGCGGCCGGCGTGCTCATGGGACGGACGCCTGCAGCGTCATGATCCGCACCCGGTCGGCGAAGAGCTCCGGGTGCCGATCCTGCCAGGCCCGGTGCCTGGCCTCGTGGCATGAGAGGATGATCAGCTGATGCCGCCTGCTGAACTTCTCGAGCAGGAGGCCCATGGCCCGGGTGAAGCGGTCATCGTCGAAGGTGGCGAAGGGATCGTCGAGGATCAGCGGCAGGCGGATCCGGGCGGACGAGAGGTAACCCGCCATCGCGAGGCGCGCCGCGAGATAGATCTGATCTCGCGTGCCGGCGCTGAAGCGCTGGTCCACGTCGTCGCGGGTTCGCCGCTCGCGCCGCACCGTCTCGCGGACGCTGAAGGAGAGGGACTCGTCGAACCTGAGATCATCGTAGCCCGGCGCCAGATGTGCGAGAGTCTCCGAAGCCCGCTCGTTGAGCACGTCGGCCCATTCCGCGTAGGCCTCGCGCGAGATCGCCTCGAGGGCCTCCCGGGCCGTCTCCACGGCCGTCTTGAATCCCTTGGCACGCTCCCTGCGGAGCTCCCATTCGACGAGCCAGCGCTGGGTGTCGGGGAAGTCCCGGCGATACTCGCGGAGGACCTCGCTCAGCTCGTGAGAGAGCTCCAGGCGCCTCTCGCCGGCCGCGCGTGACTGCTTGCTGAGCCTGTTCCTCTCCTCGATGTACTCCTTGTGGGACTTCTCGGGCGAAAGACCCGCGAGCTCCCGCTTCTCCTCGAGCTTGCGCTTGAGGATCGTCCCGGTGGCCTCGACGCGCCGGGCGAGATCCGCGTCATCACGGGTCATGGAGCGCCGAACGAGGGCGGGGATCACGTCCTTTCTGAGGAGCTCGTAGCGCTCCTTGAGCCTCACGGCCTCGTCGAAGGCCGCCTCGGCAGCCGTCAGATCGGCCGCTGGATCCATCCCGGCCTCTCCGAGGATCTGCTGCAGCTCCTTCGACAGCGCTTCGCGCTCCCCTGCGAGGCGTACCATCGACTCGTCGCGCGAGCCGCGCCTCTCCCTGAGGCCCTCGATCTCCTTCATGAGGGAACGGTGCGCGCTCACGGCCTCCCTGAAGCGGCGCGTGGTGCGCGGAGTCACGACGCCACGGGCCGGGCGGTGGCCGGCCGATTCCATCAGGGCCTTCACCCCGGCCTCGCTGCGTTCGAAGGACGCCCTGGACTCGGAGTGCCGCCGCTCCAGGGCAGTGAACTCCGCGGCCTCGTCGGCATGGGCCTCCGCCTCCCTGAACTCGTCGAGCACGGCATCGGTGCCGCCGGCGCCCACCTTGCGCGCCAGCCTCTCGAGGTCGGCTCGGAGCGCCTCGAGCGCATGGCTCACCTCCCCGCGCGAGCGCTCCTGCTGCGTGAGGCGGCTCCGAACCTCCGCGAGATCCTCGCCCTCGCGGGCGCCGGGAACGACCCAGAACCGCGCGGCGGCGAGGACCAGGGCCGCCCCGGCGGCCCCGAGCGCCATCGCCGTCAGTCCAGCCGCCCACAGGCCCGCGGCGCCGATGCCCGTTGCGACGGCCGCGACGGCGAGGGCGAGCCGGATGTTCCTCGATCGACGGGCCCGGCTCTCGGTATCCTCGAAGCTCTCCGCCATCCCCTCGGCCTCGCGCTCGGACTCGGCGAGGACCCTTCGCTGCTCGGACTCGCTCGCGCCGAAATCCAGCAGGAAGCGGCGCTCCGCGGGCGAGAGAGACGAGAGCCTGAGGGCGAGATCCCGGAGCCGGCCGGGATCACCGCCCCTCGCCCGCACGGAGCGCTCGAGCCGCCGGAGACCCTGCCGGGCGTCTCTCACCGACTTCCAGGAGGTCGCCAGGTCCGTCTCCAGGGATGGAAAGCGTGAGAAGTCATCGGGCCGCATCCCGTCGAGCCCCTCGCTGAGACGCGCCTGCGACTCGCGCGAGGCCAGCGGCTCGTCGACCTCCGTCCGGCCCCGCTCCCGGATCCGCCCTTCCTCCTCCGCGAGGGCGTCGAGGCGCGCCTTCAGCTCGGCCAGCCGCCCGCGCTTGTCGGCAGGGAAGCGCTCGTAGCGGCTCAGAGCCTGGAACTCCCGCTCCCGGGCCTCCAGCTCCTCCTTCTCACCGGAAATCTCCGCGAGCCGCTTCTCGTCCTCGGCGCGCCCGGCCGCGATGATCAGGTATTCGAGGCGCTCGAGGCTGGACTCGATCTCCACCTCGTGCTGCGAAGCGCTCTCGAGCTCGCGGATGCTGCCCTCGACGTCGCGCCGCCGCTGCTCCATGGCCGAGATCTTCTCGCGCAGGGCCTGGATCTCGTCCTCGATGGCGGAGATCTCGGAGTCCACCTTGCCGCGCCGTATCTTGAGCCCGCGGTATTGCCGCAGCGCGTCGGAGAGGATCTCGGTGGCCTCTGCCGCGGCCACGTCCCCCTGCTGCGAGGTCGCCATGCGCTGCAGCGCGGCGGTGATCCCCCGGGCGTCCCGGACCTGCTGCATCTCCGTCTGCCTCAGGAAGGCCGTCCTCGAGAAATCGTCGCGATCGAGTCCCGTGATGCTGCCCGCGAAGTCCAGGCTGTCCTTCGACATCGAGTACTGCTCGGTGATCTCCTTGCCCGATCTCCACTCGAAGATCTGCTCCTTCCGTGACTCGAAATCCCGCCGGATCGTGAAGACCGCTCCCCCCGCCTCGACATCCATCTCGACGAGGTAGCCGCCGCCCGTCCATGGGCGGTGCAGGTCCACGTCGAGAAGGGGGCGGCTCTCCGAGCGGCGCTGCCCCGGGGGAAAGCCGTAGAGTCCGGCGACTATGGCGGCCGCGAGCGTCGACTTGCCCCGCTCGTTGGGCTCGATGATCAGGTTCGCGCGATCGGCGGAGAGGTGGTACTCGCCGCTGAGGCAGCCGAAAGATCTGAGCAGGAGCCGCCGGATCTTCACCGGGCTTCACTCCTCATAGCGGGGAACCACCTCTTTCTGGATGAGGGCGTCCAGCCCGTAGTAGAGGGCATTCTCGAGCAGGCGGCGGGACGCAGGACCCTCGGCCGCGTCGATGCGCTTGAGCATCTCGCGGGCGAAGCGCGCCTCCGTCGTTCGCAGCTCCTCGTTCCGGTAGCGCTCCAGGTCGTAGGCCGGCCTGAGGCGGGAGAAGTCGAGGACGGCGTGGAAGTACCGGTCGGCGAGGAATCCATCGGGCAGCCTCAGGTCGATCCCGGGCGCCGCCCGGCCCGAGAGGCGCAGGCAGACGATGTCCTGCCGCTTGATCTCCCGCAGCGCGAGACGCTCGTCGGCCACCCTCAGGATGGCGTCCTGATGTGTCAGCCCCGTGCAGGGGACGTCCACCAGGTGTATGCGCCGCTCGTCCAGGACCACCCGCTCCAGCCGCACCCGGGGCTGCGCGGCGGGCCCGTCCTTGGAGATCTCGCCGATCAGGACGGACTTCTCTCCCGGCTCGTCGAGGCCGCGGCCTGCGGGGACCCCGGAGTACGCTCCGAGGATCCTGCCGGCGGGACCGTCGATGATCGTCGAGTCGTGGTAGTGGCCGATGGCCGCGTAGTCGAAGCCGCGCTGCGCGAGCTCGTCATCGGAGAAGGGAACCGTGCAGAGCTTTCCGCGGGGGAGCTCCGTGTTGTCCCTCGATCCGTGGAAGAGCAGCAGGCGGAAGGTCGCCTCCGGATCGAGAGGGATGTCGCGCGAGATGAGCCGCTCGCCAATCGCCGCCCCGGCGGCGTGCGCCATCCCCGTGACGCTCGCCGGGAGGCCGCCTGGAGCCCTCCAGACCTGCCAGGCCGATCCCCGGAAGACGTGCACATTCGGAGGCCACGGAGCCTGCCGGCGCGCCTCGAGCAGCTCCTCGTTGTAGGGGCTTCCGAGCGAGTAGTAATCGTGGTTGCCGGGGGCGATGAGGACAGGAACGGGCTGGAGCCCCCCGAGAGCCTCGACCACGAAGTTGACCGTGTCGATCCGGACCGCTTCGTCGTCGAAGAGATCGCCCGGGAGGAGGACGATGTCCACCTCACGCTCGCGGGCGAGGTTGCACGCGCGCGGCAGGATGGCGCGGATCTCGCCCTGGCGGATCCGGATCTGTTCGGGGGAGAGGCCGAGCCCTCCCGCGGCCAGAGACGAGTCGAGATGCAGGTCGGAGAGCTGGAGGAACCTGAGAGACGCCATGAAGCCCCGCGTTGCGCGGGGAGTCTAGCAGATTCAGTAGAGGCGGAAGCGGCCCATCACGTAGATGGAGTCAGTGACGAGCGAGCCCTTGAGCAGATCGCCGTGATCGTCGGCGCACTTCGGCGGAAGGAAACCCAGGTTCGGGTCGGTCGGATCGACGGGGCCGGGGCTGGGACAGCCCGCGACGTCCTCGTCGGAGTAGATCCTCGTCTCCTTGCCTCCAACGCTGCGCTGGAAGCTCCGCGCGTAGCCGAAGTCGATCGACAGCCACTCCTTGATGACCAGCATCGAGTTGATCCCGACGCTCAGGCCGCTCACGCGCGAGCTGCTCTGCTCGACGTCGAGCGAGGGAGCGAAGAGATCGTTCTGGACGACTTCATTGAGGCCCGTTCCGTGGGGATCACCGATGGGGAGGTGACTCGTGCCCGGCGGGTGGGTCATCGTCGTCCCGTGCGCTCCGAGATCCGCCGTCGCGTCGAAGTGCCCGCCCCAGATGGGCAGGAAGTGGCCCTCGAGGGAGAGGCGCTCGCCGAGGCGTCCGCCGAAGCGAACGCCGGCTTTGAACGTCTGGTACTCGAGATCGTAGCTCGCCGAATCCTGCCCCCTGGGATCGAATCCGAGGGCGGGGTTGAAGGCCGGCGCGGCGTAGGGGTCCGAGAGGATCGCTCCCGACTCGAAGGCATAGGAAGCGTCGGTCTCCCCCAGGAGCACGATGGCGTCCACGTACATCCGCGAGTCCTTGTATCGCTTGGTCGGGAAGACGCGGCGGGCGCCGCCGATGGCCCAGTCCAGCAATTCCGACTCGTGCTGCGATCCAAAAGAAGCAAACTCCACCTCTCCTGGTCCGCCCCGGTTCGAGAATTTCCGCGAGTCGGTGTAGTCCTCCTGCCCGAAGGAGGCGAAGGCCACGGAGCCGATGAGGTACCAGTTCTTGCGGATCTCGTACCAGGCGTCCGCGATGAAGCCGCCGCCCGCGGCCGAGTCGAAGTTGACCTCGTTCACCGTGGTGACGTGCTCGCCGAACTGGGGATCACGGTACTCGCCGTCACCGCGCAGATTCGCCCTGATCAGCATCATCGAGGGCCCACCTCTGACCGTGAGCCGATCGGAGAGCTCGACCGCGGCCGCCGAGGGCTCCTTCGGCTTCTCGGCCTCCCCGGCGGCGGTGCCGCCCTGCGGGGCCTCCTTCTCCTGAGCCTGCTCCCCGGACTTCTCCTGGGCAGCTCGTCCGGCCACCGGCGTCGCCAGGAGGAGGATCAGAGCGGTGCTCAGCAGGGATTCGGGGCGCAGGGACATGACGAATAATCTCCAAATTCCGCAGATGGCCCGGAAAGGGTGGGAGGGTAGCGGGAATCGGCGCCCATGTCTATCTGAATCCACCCCGCCGGATCACGGCCCGGGAGAGCGGCCGTCGGCGGGCGCCTCTCTCTCGCGCCGCTCCCACCTGTCAGCTTCGGCCCTCCGGCCGAGGCCACGGTAGGCCGCCGCGACGGCTTCGAGAACCGCCTTCCTGCCCGGGTCGATCCGCTCGGCTTCCAAGAGGTACCGAAGCCCCTCCTCGTGGTCGCCCTGCGCACTGAGAGCGACCCCCAGGTTGTAGAGGCTCTGCCGATCGCCGGGTGCCGCGGTGACGGCCCTGCGGAAGATCTCCACGGCCTCCCCGCCGCGCCCGCGCATCAGGTAGACACCCCCCAGGTTGTTGAGGATGACAGTGTTCCCGGCATCGCGCTCCAGCGCCCTGAGGAAGAGCGCCTCGGCCTGCTCGAGGGAGCCGCGCCTCATGTAGGTCCCGCCCAGCCAGGTAAGGTGCGCGGCGCTGGTCGGGTCGACCTCGAGCGCCGCGCTCAGGAGTCTCTCGAGCTTGTCGTATTCCTCGACGGACGTGTAGATCCTGACGAGCTCCGCCATGGGCGGGAGGGCCGTCGGGAGGAGGGAGAGCGCATCGAGGTAGGCGCTCTCAGCCCCGCGCAGGTCCCGCTCGGCTTCTTTCGCGAGGCCGAGCGCCGTGTGCGTCTCCCACGTGCGGCTTCCCCCTTCGAGCGCGGCCTCCGCCAGAGGCCGCACGAGTCCGCCGCGCCCCTGCCGCGCCAGCGTTCGGGCGAGGTTGAGGAGGCTCTCGGGCGATTCGAGGCGGAGCGAGAGCTGAACGTCCGTCACACCCACGTGATCGAGGAGCCGGGCAGCTTCCGCCCGCGCGGCCGGCAGGAGCTCGCCGGTGGCCAGAGCCTCCGGAGGCCGGGAGGCGGCCGCTCCGGCGATCCCGTGGCCTGCGCCCTGGGTCAGGACCCGCTCCACGCCATTGTCCGCCGCGACCTCGTGGAATGCCGGGGCGCGGGCGGGGTCGAGGCGGCCGCTCACCTCGAAGATCACCTTGTAGGTGCTCCCATCCGAGCATCGGAGCGGAGCCTCGCCGGGAACGGGCCCCAGGCTCAAGGAATACGTGGCCGGGGAGGGCGCGAAGGGCGCGTGCCAGTGCAGTCCGGGGGAGAGGCTCGCAGCGAGGCTGCCCCGTCCCGACACGCCGACATGCCCGGCCGGAATCCACGTGAGCATGGACGCCGCCAGGACGAGCAGGATTGCGGCCGCGGCCGCGCCCATCACGAGGTAGGTCTTCATGGTTCAGCAGCCGATACGACCGGAGGGGAGGCGGACCCTATCACGATGCATGGCGGTCCGGCAACCGGCCCTGAACTAAGATGGCCTGCATGGAAGCCCCAGGGGGGCCCGGCCCGAGCCCGCAGATCGAGCCAGGACCACGACGGCGGTGGCGGAGAGTCGCCGGGGCCGCGGCCGCGCTCCTTGCATGGGCGGCCCCGGCCTCCGCGTCGGAGCCACCTCAACCTCGCGAGGCCGAGGCGGCGGAGGTCCTCCATCGCCTCGACGAGCGGCTCCAGCAGACCAGGTCCCTGCGGGGGCGCTTCGTGCAGACCTTCACCTCTTCGGGCCTCGGCATTCCACAGGCAGAGGAGGGAACCTTCGCCATCAGCCGTCCCGACCTCATCCGGTGGGAGTACATGAAGCCCGAGAGGAAGACCGCCGTCAGCGATGGCCGGAACACCTGGCTCCACCTGCCGGAGCAGCGCCTGGTCTACCGGGGTTCGGTGGCCGAGTGGAGGGAGGGGGGAGCCTTCTCCGTCCTGGCGGGGGGAAAGCTGGAGGATCAATTCGTCGCTCTCGAGGCGAGCGCCGAGGGGGTGAGCCGCGCGGGTGACGTGCTGCTCCGGCTCGTGCCACGCACGCCGCGCGAGGAGTACGAGGAGCTCCAGATTGAGTTCGATACCCGAAGCCTCATGCTCCACCGGATCACGGCCGTGGACGGAATGGGGAATCGGATCACGATGATCCTCGAGCGCGTCGAGCTGGATCCGCAGCTTCCGGAGGGCTTCTTCACCTTCACCCCCCCTCCGGGAACCGAGGTGATCGACCAGAGCGCCGGGACGGACTCGTAGCCCGCGTCGTTGAATGCGCGGTTGCCCGTGCTCCGCCCGGGTGGTGTAGAATCGGCCCGTTTTTCGGCCACGCAGCATCAGGATCGGCTGGACCACCCGAACTTGATCCTCTATCGCCATCCCGTGGACGGCCGCTCGCAGGGCCGGTGACGGCCTGAGCCGGAGCATCGTGAGCAGAACTCTCCTGTCCCGCGTCGCGCTGCTGGCGGGCGCCCTCGGGCTCCTCCTCCAGGGAGCGGCGGCGGGGATCGCCGCCGAGAAGGAGATCCACGTCAGCGGGCGGATCGTCGACTCCGGGGCGGTCGGCGTGAGCGGCTCTCCGGTGCGCCTCTTGAAGACGCGCCGCTCCCTCTCGGTCGGGAGATTCTCGTCGGGAGGCCAGGTCGCCGAGGCCGCGAGGACGGCCACCGACGAGAACGGCTTCTACGAGCTGCGCATCCCGAAGGACCGCTCCTACGACGACTACTTCCTCCGCTTCCACGATCCGGAGACCTTCGACCGGGTGCGCTTCCTCGCCCCCGAGGATCGCGAGATCACGCGGCTCCTGAAATCCGGGACGGCGCTCATCGTGGACGTCGAGCTTCTGGAGAATCCCGACTGGCCCGAGGTGAAGCGCCGCATCGAGGGCGCCGGTGAGGATTCCGAGATGGCGAAGATCCTGCGCAGCCTCGGCCTCCCCGAGCGCCAGATGACGGGCGCGGGGCCCGAGGGTCCGCGTGAAGAGTGGTGGTACCACACGCGCGGGATCGTCTATTTCTTCCGCGATGGCGTCCCGCTCGGCTACCGGCGCTTCGAGCCGGTCCAGGGGCTCGCCGAGGGCGCCGAGGGTCATGGTGTCTGAGCCGGCCCGCGCGAGGGAAGCGGCGCCCGCCCGCAAGGCGTCGACTCCACCCTCCCTCGCCGACATCCTCGCGCCCGTCGAGAAGGACCTCCTCCGCGTCGAGCGCGACCTGGGGGAACGGCTGGGCTCCAACGTCGAGATCCTCGGCGCGATAGGACGCTACCTCTCGGAAGGCGGAGGCAAGAGGATCCGCCCGGCGCTCCTCCTGCTCTGCTCGAGGCTCACGGGGTACCGGGGCGATCGGCACGTGCTCTTCGCCACCGTCTTCGAGCTGATCCACACCGCGACCCTCCTCCATGACGATGTGATCGACGGCTCCGCGTTGAGGCGCGGAAGATCCACGGTTCACGAACGCTGGGGCAATCACCTCACGGTCCTCGTCGGGGACCACCTCTACCTGCGCGCGATGAACTCGGCGCTCTCGGCGGACGACTTGAGGCTGGTGAAGATCCTCTGCGACATCACCCTCGAGATGATCGAAGGCGAGATCGTCCAGTCGCAGATCAACGGCCGTCATGACGTCACCGAGGCGGAGTACCTCGACGTCATGCGCCGCAAGACCGCCCTGCTCTTCTCGGGATGCGCGCAGGTGGCGGCCGTCCTGGGCGGGCAGGACGCCGTCAGGGTGGGCGCCCTCGGGCGATTCGGCCTGAGCCTGGGGATGGCCTACCAGATCGTCGACGATCTCCTCGATTTCACCGCGGATTCGCGGATTCTCGGCAAGCCCGTCGCCAACGACCTGCGGGAAGGGCGCGTCACGCTCCCGCTGATCTACCTGCTCGAGCGCGGGGAGGAGCGGCACCTGGAGATGGTCCGCTCGGTTCTCGAGGATCGGAGCTTCGACAGGGTCAGCCTGGAGTCCATCGTCGAGGCGATGGAGCACGAGGGAACGCTCGAGCGCACGCGGGTCGCGGCGCTGCGCTACTGCGAGGAGGCGCGCTCATGTCTCTCGAGCTTCCCCGACTCCCCGGCCCGCCGATCCCTGAGCGACGTCTGCGACTTCATCGCCGCGCGCTCGTTCTGAGCCATCATCTCCCACATATGGTGCCCGGGGAAGAAGGGCACCCCAACTGTGGTAGGATGAGCCGTTTTTCGCCGTGCCCGGCGAGCGCCGGCGACGAGGGATGACCCGGATGGTCAGGCTCGAAAAAATCGAGATGAACGGCTTCAAGTCGTTCGTGAGCGCCACCGAGTTCACGTTCGGATCCGGGATCACCGCGGTCGTCGGCCCCAACGGCTGCGGCAAGAGCAACATCGCCGACGCCATCAACTGGGTCATCGGCGAGAGAAGCTCGAAGACGCTGCGCGCCGAGCACATGGGCGACGTGATCTTCAACGGCACCGAGAACCGCAGGCCCGTCGGGATGGCCGAGGTCACGCTGGTGCTCAGCGAGCCCGGCCTCCGCGCGAGCCCGGCCGAAGGCGCCGGGGATGCCGCCGAGGGCGAGGCCGGCAACGGCCACGATGAAGGCGCACCCGTCGAGAGGGAGCCCATCCGGATCACGCGCCGCCTCTTCCGCAGCGGCGAGAGCGAATACCTCATCGACGGGGAGAAGCGCCGCCTCCGGGACATCCAGGAGCTGCTGGCCGGGCTGGGGGTTGGCACGGGCGTCTACTCGATCATCGAGCAGGGGAAGATCGATCGGGTCATCACGGCGAGGCCCGCGGATCGCCGGGTCCTCATCGAGGAGGCGGCCGGGATCGCGCTCTACAAGATCCGCAAGCGGCAGGCTCAGACGAAGCTCGAGGCGACCGAGGCGAACCTCGCCCGGATCCATGACATCGTCGTGGAGCTCGAGCGGCAGATCGGCTCCCTGAAGCGCCAGGCCGCGAGGGCCCGCGCCTATGCGCGGATCACCGAAGGGATCGACCGCGCCGAGCGCGTGCTCTTTCACCACGAGTCGGTGCACCTCGCGGTCTCCGAGGCGGAGCTCGGCCGGCGCCGGCAGGACGGCGAAGCGGAGGAGAGCCGGGCGGCGGCGGCGCTGGGCGCGGCCGAGGCCGCGCTGCAATCCGCCAGGGAAGCCGCCGCGCGCGAGAGCCTTGAGCACCAGCGGGCCCGCGACCTCCTCCACGAGCTGGATCGGACGATCGACGCCCTTCGCACGAGCGTCGAGCGGGCGCGGGAGCAGGATGCCTCGGCCCGGGCCCAGATCGAGCGCTCGGACCGGGAGGTCGCCGAGATCGGCGGCAAGCAGCACGAGGCTGCCGAGCGCGGAGCGCTGCTGGCCCGCCAGCGCGAGGAAGCCGCAACGGGATACCACGAGATCGAGGAGGCGCTGCAGCGGGCGGAGACGCTCCTGCGCCTGGAAGCGTCGGCGCTGCAGTCCGACGAGGGAGATCTCGCCGTGGCGCGCGAGGATCTCGTGGGGCTCGCCTCCGAGGTCAGCTCCGCCCGCAGCGAGATCCGAAGGCTCCAGGATCTCCTCGCGCGGCTCGAGACGGACTCCGAACGGCTGACGCGGGACGGCGACGGCATCCACGCGGATGCCGCGAGCCTCGGCGCGAGCCGCTCACGGCACGAGGAGAAGCTCGCCGAGTCGCGGGCCGGCCTCGCGCATGCGCGAAGGGAGGCCGATGCCGCCTCCAGGCTCCTCGCCATGGAGACTTCGCGCAGCGAAGGCCTCCTCGTCGAGCGTGAGCAGAAGCGCGGGCTCCTCGAAGGGATCGGCGAGCGCATGGAAGCGCTCGAGGAGCTGGAGCAGTCCGAGCTCGCCGCCCTCGCGGGGGCGGCCGCGGGCCCCCTGCGCCTGCTCAAGGACGAGATCTTCCCCTCAGAGGAGCTGGACCGCGCCGTGGACGCGGCGCTGCGAGGGCTGCTCCGCGGCTTCGTGACCTCGAGCCGCTCACAGGCCCTCTCCTTCCTCCAGGACTTGAAGCGGGATGGCCGCGGGCGCGCGGTCGTCATCCCGGAAGAGGCGGCGGAGAGCGGAGCTTTCCCCGAGGCGCGCGCAGGAGGCGCGCCGACGCTGGCGGATCTGCTCGGCCCGCGGATTTCGTCGCTCGGGCCCGTCCGGGCGCGGCTCAGCCGCGTCCTCGTCGCCCGCGACCTCGACGAAGCGGCCCGGCTCCGGCGGGAGGCCCCGGAGTTCGACGTCGTCACGCATCAGGGGGACCTCCTGTCGCGGGACGGATGGATCGAAGGGGGTGCCGAGCTGCCCGAAGAGGCAGGCGTCATGACGCTGAAGCGCCTGATGGAACGCCTCTCGGCGGAGTCGGAGCGCTCGCGCACACAGCTCGAAGAGCTGGGCGGCGCCCTCGAGAGGGCCCGCGCCCGCGTGGCGACGCTCCGGGCGGCCGCGGAGGAGTGGCGCAGGCGGTGCGAGGATCTCTCGCGCAGTCTCGAGGGGCTGGAGCAGAAAGGCGAGGCGCTCGGGGCCGAGGCGACCCGCCTGAAGCTGAGAGAAGAAGCGCAGGCGGGTGAGTCCGAGCGATTGCGCGAGGATCTCGCCGCGGCGCGCCAGGGCATGCTCGCCGCGGAGCGCCGCCTCACGGGGGGATTGCACCTGGAGGAGGAGACGCGCCGGCGGGCCGAGTCCCTGGTCGGGGCGGTCGAGGATCTCCGGTCGGCCCTGGGGCGCCGGCAGGAGGACCTCGCTCTTCTCAGGGAGAAGGCAGCGGCGGCGCGCGTGGGCCAGGCCTCCATCGAGGCGGAATTCGAGCACCACGCCTCCACGGGCCGGGAGCTGGAGAGGAGGCTTGCGGCCCAGCGCGCCGAGCGCGAGAGCTGGGTTGCGCGAGGGCAGGAGGCGGCGCGGCGCGCCGAGGCCGACGCGCTGACCCTCTCCGATCGGATGGCCGAGCGGATCCTGGCCGAGGGAGCGGTTTCATCCTCGCGAGCCGCGGCGGAAGAGCGGCGCCAGCAGCTCGAAGCGCTCGAGTCGGACCTCTCTCGCGCCCGCGCGGGGCTGGAGGCGGCCCGGGAGGCGATGCACGAGATCGAGATCGCGGAGGAGCGCCTCGCGGGGGACCGGCGCCACCTGGATGCCCGGGTGGCGGAGAAAGGATGGGGCGACCTCGCCAGTGCCACCGCCTCGCTCACGGCCGAGGAGAAGGCCCGGAACGTCCCCGAAGTGGAATCGGAGCTCGCCGAGTGGAAGGCCCGCCGGGACCGGATGGGGCCGGTCAACCTCATGGCCATGGAGCAGTTCCGTGAGCTCGAGGAGCGCCACGCCTTCATCGCGGCCCAGAGGAAGGACCTCGAAGATTCGATCCGTTCCCTGCGGGAGACGATTTCCAGAATTAACCGGCAGTCCCGGGAGCGCTTCACGACGGCCTTCGAGAGCATCCGCACGAACTTCGCCGAGATCTACAGCATCCTCTTCCGCGGCGGCCGGGCCGACCTCCGCCTGGCCGTGGAGGAGGGGGAGGATCCGGACATCCTCGAGGCCGGCCTGGAGATCACCGCGCAGCCGCCGGGAAAGAGGCTCCAGAGCATCGGGCTGCTCTCCGGGGGAGAGAAGGCGCTGACAGCGCTATCCCTCCTCTTCGCCATCTTCCGCTACTCGCCCTCGCCCTTCTGCCTGCTCGACGAGGTGGACGCCGCGCTCGACGAGCTGAACGTGGCCCGCTACGTCTCCCTCCTCAAGACCATGTCGGAGGAGGTCCAGTTCATCGTCATCACGCACAGCCGCAGGACGATGGAGGAGGCGGCGATGCTCTACGGCGTGACGATGGAGGAGCCGGGCGTCTCCCGCGCGATCTCCGTGGTCATGGGATCCCCCGAGGCCCGCAGGGAGGCCGTGCGCTCGCTTCCCGAAGAGCTGGCCGCGCGCCATCGCGGCAACGGGCGAACCACTCGCGTGCCGCCCAAGACGCCACCCCCGCCCGAAGCCTGAACCGAAAACCGAGATCCAGCGTCGATCCCGCGCGCGAGATGCGCAGCGTGGCCCACTGGCGGGCCGAAGCTCCCCCTCACTCCGGCGGCTTGTCCGGGGCGACGGTCTGCTCCGGCGCCTTCGCTGCCGAGGGGGGAGGCGTGATCTCCACGATCTTGATCGTGGGCCGCAGGCGAGGATCACCCACCCATCCAGCCTCCGAGGTCAGTCCCTTCGGCGACCGCTGAAGGAAGCTTCGCCTCGATCGGCGCGCCTCGTCGGGCGAGCGTATCCGGAGCTTCATGATCGTCACCTCTCCCGGCGCCACGACGAGGTCCTTGTAGGGCTCGAGGTGGAGAGCGATGTATTCCTCACGATCGCCTACCTTCACGGCGGCCCCCACCATTCCCTTGTGCGTCCCCGGCGTTTCTTCGACGCGCCAGGAGGCGGGAAGGCGCAGGTAGATGAATTGCGCCGCCCCTTCCACCGTCGCGGTGGACTCCTCCAGGAGCAGCAGCTTGTGACGGCCCACCTGTTCCGGCGACAGCCTGGTCTTCTTTTGCCAGTGGTCCGGGACGTGCGTCGGCTCCGTGCAGGTCAGCACGAAGGCCAGGCGGGCCGGAAGCTCGACCTCCGGCTGGCCCTCGTCCTGCCACTTGACGAGCGCCGGCGCGACGACGGAGCTGATGGCGGGCGCGCGGTTGGGATCCACGTCGAAGACGATCTCGATCCAGCCGGGTCCCGCCGCCGCAGTCGAACCGGCGGGCTCGGGGAGGGGGGCGGCCGGCGGCGCCTGGACTCGCGACCTGGCGATCATCGCGTCGATCACGGGCTGGGAGACTCTGGCCACGCGGAGCTCGGAGAGGATGTCGCGCGCGACATCGAAGGCGCAGGGAGAGGATCGGATCCGCTCGAGGATCGTGCTCTCCTCGATGCCCGACATCACCATCCGGACGATGTCTTCGTTGGTGAGCGGAACGGGCTCGGCCGCCGACTTCTCGGCAGCGGGGAAGGGCGAGGCCAGGGCCCAGAGGAGGATGCAGGAGACCAGAGCGACGCGAAGCGCCCGGGAGCGCCTCACCTCCGGCGCTCTCTCACCCGCGGGGCCGCGCGATCGCGGCCCCCCGCCCTCCGCGAGCCGGGAATACCCGGGCCGGGGGGCGCTGTTGACGGGGCCGATGAGGTCCCTTAGCATCGTCGGCGAGCCATGAGCGCCTTCACGAAGCTCAGTCCCCCCCTCCTCACCCTGATCCTGATCGGCGTCGGGGTGGCGCTGGCCTATGGTGCCTTCGTCGCGACCCGGGCGCCCTCCGAGGAGGTCATTCTCGGCGGCGACGTGGCCGTGGCCTCGAAGGGCGAAGCCTTCGAGCTGAAAGAGCACCTGGCCGCGGGAAAGTACACCATCTTCGACTATTACGCCGACTGGTGCCCCCCCTGCCGGGCGCTCGATCCCCAGCTCCGCCGCCTCGCCGCCGACCGCCCCGACGTCGCCGTGCGCAAGGTCGACATCGTGGACTGGACCACGGACGTCGTGAAGCAGAGGTCGATCACCGCCCTGCCCTACATGGAGATCTACGACCCCGAGGGAAGGCTCGTGGCGAGCGGAGACGAGGCCTACGGAGCCCTCAAGGATCTCTTCGACGTCGAGATCTTCTGACGCCGGCGCGGCGTCATCCCGAGGCGAGCACCTCGATGCGTACCTTCGCGGTGCCGTTCCGCGTCATGTCGAGATCGCGCGCCGCCACGTAGGAGACGTCCAGGATCCGCCCCTTCACGAAGGGGCCCCGGTCGTTGACGATCACCGACACTTCACGCCCATTCTCGAGGTTTTTCACCTTGAGCTTCGTTCCGAAGGGGAGCGTGCGGTGGGCTGCCGTGTACTCGAACATGTTGTATCGCTCGCCGCTGGCGGTCTGCCTGCCGTGGTAGTCGGGGCCGTACCACGAGGCCATCCCGGTCTCGGTCTGGCCCGGGCGGGCCGCGCGGCCCGACGGCGACGTCACGGGCCCCTCGTCGTGCCCGCAGCCGGTGGTCGAGAGAGCCCCCAGCACGAGGCCCGCGAGCAGGACGAACCTGATCGAGAGTCCTCGATTCCGAGCAGCGCGTGCAGGATTCATCACAGTCTCTCCACGGGCGGGAACGGCGGCTTCCTACCTGCCGAGCCGCACCGCCAGGAACCACGCTGCTGCCGTGAGCTTCAACCGCCCGAGGTGCATGAGTCCTTCCTCCCGTCCTCGACGGCGCCGATGAGATGCCGCAGCACCGGGACCTCCTTCTCGCGGCACCACTCGGCGAGCCCCTCGGCGACCTTCAAGGGCGCGAGGGGGTCCACGAAGATGGCCGTCCCGACCTGCACCGCGCTCGCTCCCGCGAGAATGAACTCCAGCGCATCCTTCGCCGTCGAGATGCCGCCGATGCCTATGATGGGCACGCGAACCGCGAGTGCCACCTTCCGCACCAGGTGCACGGCCATGGGGCGGATGGCCGGCCCCGAGAGCCCGCCGCTTCCCGAGGAGAGGACGGGGCGCCGCCTGTTCACGTCGATGGCCATGCCGAAGAAGGTGTTCACGAGAGAGAGCATGTGGGCGCCGCCGTCGACGGCCGCGCGGGCGATCTCGGTGATGTCCGTGACGTTGGGCGAGAGCTTCACGATGACGGGCAGCTTCGTGCGCGCACGCACGGCCTGCGTGACCCGGCGGGTGGACTCCGGCACCACGCCGAACTCGACGCCCCCGCTGTGCGTGTTGGGGCAGGAGACGTTCAATTCGACGGCCGCGAGCCCCTTCGCGCCCTCCAGCCGCCCTGCGAGCTCCCCGAACTCCTCGAGGGTGGCGCCGAAGATGCTCGCGATGATCGCGGTGTCCCGCGTCCTCAAGACGGGCAGCTTTTCCTCGATGAAGGCTTCGACCCCCACGTTCTGGAGGCCGATGGAGTTGAGCATCCCGGCCGGGGTCTCGGCGAGCCGGGGCGGAGGGTTGCCCGCGCGCGGCTTCAGCGAGAGGCTCTTGCAGACGATGCCGCCGATCTTTGAGAGATCGAAGTAGGGGACAAGCTCCTCTCCGTAGCCGCATGTGCCGCTCGCGGTCAGAACGGGGTTGCGCAGCTTCAGCGGGCCCAGCTCCACGGAGAGGTCGGGCGGCGCGCTCACCAGACGAGCCCCCGGGCATCCATCACGGGCCCCTCGATGCAGGTCCTGAGGTATTGCACCTCACCACCCGCGCCGGAGCGCGTGCCCACGACGCATCCCACGCAGACTCCGAAGCCGCAGGCCATCGTGCTCTCGAGGGAGACGTGGCACGGCAGCCCGTGCGACTCGGCCACGGCGGCCGTGGCCTTCATCATGGGCATCGGCCCGCAGGCGCAGACGATGCGGTCTGCGGTGCCGCGCGCCTCGAGCACCTCGTCGAGCAGGTCGGCCACGTACCCGCGCCGCCCCGCCGATCCGTCATCGGTGGCGACCAGCGTCTCGACGCCCAGGGCCCGTGTCGCCTCGGCCGCGACGAGCTCACCCGCGCTCCGCGCCCCGAAGAGCAGGAGCGGGGAGCGGGCGGCCCGCACTTCCGCCGCCGCCAGCGGATGGAGCGACGCCACACCGGCGCCGCCCGCCACGAGCACGAGCTGCCGGCGCGAGCCGGCCCCCGCCGAGAAGCCGCGCCCGAGGGGAAAGAGGCAGGAGAGGAGATCGCCCGGCTTCGCCGCCGCCATGATCGCGGAGCCTCTTCCATGGATCTTGTAGAGGAACTGCAGCTCGTCCGGGGGCCGCGCCGGGTCATGGAGGTTGTAGATGCTGAAGGGGCGCCTCAGGAGCGGATCGAGCCGATCCCCGAGCGAGAGCATCGCGAACTGGCCCGGCTCCCAGGGCGGCGGGGGGGAGCCGAGAGCCAGGGAGAGAAGGTGATAGGAAGCGCCCACCGGCTCGTTGAACCGGACCCTGAGCGCTCGATCCTCGGGCATATCCTTGCGCTTTCCCCGCCTCTCCTCATATCCAGGAGCACGGCGCTCACGGCACGGCCCGCGCTCGTACCCGGACAGGCTCTCAGGCCCGGAATCTAACACACGCTTCTCGGACCCCTGCGCCCCGGCGACTCCCGGGGAGTTCCCTGTGATAGAGTCCCGCTCCTGTCGTGCGGCACATTCTGACGCTCCTCCGACTCGTGACCAACGCCGCGCCGAGCGCCCTCGCGTTCGCGTTCCTTCTCGCTTCGCTGGTCATCATCCTCAACCCCGAGATCGAGCCGCAGCTCCCCGGGATGCTGGGCGCCTGGGCCGTGCTCGCCGTGGCCTACGGGCTTCCCCTCCTCGCGGGCTTCCCGCTCGCCGTGGCGGCGGTGCGCTTCTTCGCCGCGCGCCCGCTCCGGATCGGGTGGCTCCATCTCAAGTCCGTCGTCTGGTTCCTCGTCGCCGGCGTGGGGCTCGCCATGACGGTCTACGGGTGGAACCTGGCCGAGGGCGGTGATCTCGTCGCGGATCGGCCCACCCGCGGCCTCACCATCGCGCTCGCGCTCGTCTCGCTCAACTGGGCCGCGGGCGCGATCCTCGCCTCCGTCGCGCAGATGCGGGGCTCGGAGGAAGGCGAGCGCCCACGGCGGGCCGCGCTGGTCTTCCTCGCGGCCTCGCTGCCGGCGTCGCTCCTCGGCTGGAGCGCGAGCCCGCGGCTTCCGAGAGGCTCCATCGTCTCGGCCGGCGGGGAGGCGGGGACGCGGCGGGGCTCCGTCGTGATCGTCGCTCTCGAGGGCGCGACGCTCTCCGAGGTTCTCCCTCTCGTCGCCGAAGGGAGGCTCCCGACCCTGGCCGGCATGACACGCGAAGGAGCCTGGGGCCCGCTGGCCACACTTCATCCCTGCCGCTCCGCTCCGGCCTGGGCGACACTCTCCACTGGCCGAAACCCCGGGAGCCACGGCATCCGGGATGTCGGCGTCTATCGCCTTGCGGGGATGGACGGGGAGCTGCGCAGCCTTCCCTCGGGGGTCTTCTTCCGCCGGTGGATGTCGCCCGCCTGGCTCTCGCGGCGGGAAGTGCGTGCCGCGGATCTCAGGTGCCGATCCGCGTGGGAAATCCTCGATCACGTCCGGGTGGAGGCGACCTTCCTGGGCTGGCCCCTGGCCGGTGAGGTTCCGGATCTCTCGTCGCAGCAGAGCGAGAGCGCCCCGGGCGAGGCCGGGCGCTGGTACGAGAGGATCGCAGCGGGCGCCCCGTCCGATCCCTCGCTCGAGGAGCCGTTGCGGAGGGCCGTCGCGGCCGACACCGCCACGGGCCTCGCGCTGCTCCGCCTGCTCCAGACGGAGGCCCGCGGCGCCCGCCGGCTGGCGGCCGCCCACCTCGGCGGGCTCGGCATCTTCGCTCGAGCGCTGCCCGAGCCCTCCGCGGGCGGCTCGGCCGAGGAGATCGAGGCGACGGTTGCCTGGGACACCGAAGGGATCCTCGCGCGCTATTACGAGGCCCTCGACCACTGGATCGGGGAGGTCCAGGCCTCTCTCGGCCCGGAGGACTACCTGATCGTCGTCTCGGCCTATGGACGCGAGCCCTACCCCTTGCTCCAGCGCCTGACGCGCCGGGTGGCCGGACTGCCCGCGCGAGGCGTCGGCCACGACACGGGTCCGGCCGGGGTCTTCTTCGTGGCCGGGCCCGGAGTCGCGGGCGGGCGCTCCATCGACAATCTCGGGATCGCCGACGTGGTGCCCCTGACGCTCTACCTGATGGGGCTGCCCGTGGGCAGGGACATGGACGGGCGCCTGCCCCGCCGGATCCTCGCGCGCCCCTTCCTCGAGGCGAACCCGATCACCTTCATCGCGTCGTACGGGTAGAGCGAAGCAGGGGGCAAGATACCGCCCGGTACTTCCCATGCGACTCGAAAGGGTTCGTCCTCTCTACATGTTCCATTCAGCGCGAGCAGGCGTAACCCACCGGCTGGCTGCCGGGAACCTCCCGCATCGGATCCCCGTTTGGCTCCCGCGGAGGTCTACTAGAACAATGCGGACTCACGCCCTGAGGCTCGCCACGATGGCTCTCGTCCTGACGACCGGCGGGTGCATCATGCCCTTCAACGGCCCCAACGGGGTCCGGCGGGACATCGAGGAGGCCACAGGGAGGGAGTATGGCAAGTCCTTCGCCCTGACGGTGGGCCGCTCGGGCATGGCCCTCACCCGTTGGATCGTGAAGAAGGCGGAGGAAGAGCCTCTTCCCTTCGAGGGCCTCAAGAAGGTGGAGATCGGGATCTACGAAGTCCGCGACGAGCCCTCAGAGGGCACGGCCGGCCCGAACATCACCACCATGAAGTTGACGGATTGGAGCCCCCTCGTGGAGATCCACGGTGACAGCGGGGAGACCGTACTGATTCTCTCCGAAGCCGGGCGGGATGAGTCGATCCGGCGCCTCCTGCTCGTCATCGAGGACGAGGATCAGCTCGTGATCGTGCGCTTGAAGGGGCGGCTGGACGAGATCATCGAAGAAGCCATGAAATACGCTCTGGAGCAGGCGAATCGCCCCGACCTCGTCGACCCCTCCCTCGAGGAGTACCGCCGAGGTGACGCGGAGGTGCCGGAGGTCGAAGGAGGGCTCTGAGCCACGGCCCTGCTCTGGCGCGAGCGGGGCGCGACCGATCTGGTGATGGCCACCCACGACTCGGCACTCGCTCTGGCAGCGCGTTCCTGCCGGCTGCGGTTCGTGGGGATCTGATCCGATCGCTCGTGACGCCGCTTGACCCTGGGAGAAAGCTTCTCCGCTGCCCGGGATGGTGATCAGGCGATTCATGGGGACTCGGTACTGGGGGCCTCACCCGGCTCCAACGACTCGAAGATGACCTCTGTCCTTGGCGACGGGATCTCCATGATGGAAGGCCTGCTGGAGCGCGATCGTGATCCCACGCGGTTCCCTCGCGACAGATCCTCCGGCTTGCGCTCTCAGAGCCGGCACATATATTGCTCCAGCGCCGAACGATCGGCACCGGGAACCGGTGTGTCGGGCTGCACTCGGGCAAGGGTCCTTGGCCATCTCCGGAGATGTCGGAGAAGGAAGCGTCATGCAGCTCTCGAGGAAATCTCTGCCTCTCGCGGCGACCATGCTTGTGGCCGGACCGCTCCTTGCGGCGGAGCCTGAAGCTCTCGGGAGCTGGTCGTACCTGGTCGCGTTCACGAGCCGATACGACAGCAACATCACCCAGCTCTCCGACACCGATCGCGACCTGGTGCAGGATCCTGCGTGCCGATCCACTCCGACGTGCGCTAGCCGCTTCCGGATCGAGTCGCCGGACGACTTCATCTTGGTCCCGTCTGCGGGCCTTGGCTGGTCGCGCCGCTTCCGTCGCAACGTCGAGACGTCATTCCGCGCACAGGCTCGCGCCAATCTCTTCACCCGCAACTCCGTCAAGGACTACGAGACCTACCTCCTGCGTCTCTCACAGGATCTGACCGCCGCGCGCCGGTACGAGACGACCTTCGTCGTGCAGGCCGAGGCGATGCCGTATTTCTACCTGCGCGAGCTGACAGTTCCCGAGGCCACGCGCATCCAGGGAAGCACCGTGCGCGACAGCGCGCAGTATTCCTCCATGCAGTACGAGATGGCGCTCCATCAGGTCCTGATGCCGAAGTACCTGGAGGCGGAGATTGCCTGGAAGATCGACAGCCGCGACTATGATTCCCCGTTCAACGAGCGTGACGGTGACCTGTCAGGGTGGGGCGCAGAGGTGACCTGGCCTCCTCCCGGCGTGCGGGCCGTGAGCCTGCGGGCCGGCTACCGGATGGAATCGTACGATGCCGCGGGCGACCTCTCCTCGACACTGGCTCTGGAGCCAGACATCTCCAACGATCGAAAGGCGGTGAGCCTGGAACTCTCATGGGGCTGGGGACGAAAGGGGAGGCGCAGTAGGCTATCGCTCGACGTCGAGCGGGAGACGAGGGACTTCCTTTCGCGCGACGCGGCCGATCTCTTTCACTTCGAGCGGGAAGACACGCGCACCGAGGAGCGCATCGGTTTCCGCCACGCTCTCGGTGATCGGCTGCACATCGAGGCCGCCCTCGACCATGAGAAGAACGATTCGGACCTCGCTCCCGGCGCCAGCTCTTCTACCGGCGACGACGTCACCGATTTCACCCGCAACGTCGCCTCGATTTCTCTCGGATGGAGGCTCTGATCGTCCCTGGACTGCTCTCCACGCTGCTGGCTTGCGCCGTCGCCGGCTATGGGATCCGGGAATCACGCCGCCACGAGCGGCTCCTGCGACGGATCCCGATCCGCGTCCATGTGAACGGCACGCGGGGAAAATCTTCGGTGACGCGTCTGATCGCAGGGGGGCTGCGCGCGGGCGGCCGGCGTGTGCTCGCGAAGACTACGGGCACGATGGCCCGCATGATCCTGCCGGACGGGTCGGAGGTTAACGTCTACCGCTTCGGCCACCCAAACATCATCGAGCAGACGCGGGTAGTGCGGCGTGCCGTCGAGGAGGAGGTGGAGGCCCTGGTCATCGAATGCATGGCTGTGACCCCGGAGCTCCAGCCCCTCTCCGAGCTGCGGCTGATCCGGAGCGGCGTGGGCGCGATCACTAACGTGCGCGCCGACCACCTCGACGTCATGGGCCCGACTCTCGACGACGTGGCGATGGCCCTGGCGCAGACCGCCCCACGCAACGGCCACCTCTTTACAACCGAACGCGCGCGTGCCTACCTTCTCGAGCGGATCGCCCGGGAGCGCGGGAGCGAGACCCACCGCGTGCCCGCGTCGAACGCGGACTTCGAAGATCTCGCGGGCTTTTCCTACATAGAGCACTCGGAGAACGTCGCCCTGGCTCTCGCCGTCTGCTCCCACCTGGGCGTGGATCGCGCCACCGCCCTGTCGGGAATGCAGATCGCCACCCCCGATCCGGGCGTGCTGCGGCGTCACACGGTGCGCTCGGGAGACAAGCAGGTCACCTTCGTCAACGCCTTTGCCGCCAACGACCCCGACTCGACGGCCCTCATATGGGAGCGTCTCGGGCTGAATACGCGCCGGGCCGGGGAGCGAATCATCGTCCTTCTCACCTGCCGTGCCGACCGCCTCCACCGCTCCCACCAGCTCGTCGCTCTCGCTGCCCAGCGTTTCGGGGCGGACCACATCGCGCTCGCCGGCGAGGCGACCGCGGCTGTGGCGATGCGGGCAGTCTCTCTCGGGATCCCGCGCGATCGCGTCAGCGATCTGGGCGGGCTCGGCGCCGAGCGCGTCTACGAGCGGATCCTGGACCTGGCGGAAGAGCGGGCGGTGGTCGTAGGAATAGGCAACATCGTGGGACTCGGAGCGGAGATCGCTCTTCACTTCAGCAACAGGGCGGTGTCGCGTGGTTGAGGAAGCCGTCGGCCTGGGGCTGGTCATCAGCCTCATCTTCTCGGAGACGCTGGGCGTCGCCGCCGGCGGCATGGTCGTGCCCGGCTACCTCGCGCTCATGATGCACCAGCCCCTTCGCATCGCGGGCACGATCGGGGCCGCCCTTGCCACTCTCGGCGCGATGAGTGTCCTCTCCCGCTACATGCTGATTTACGGGAGGCGCCGGATCGTGGTCGCCATCCTGATCGGTTTCATCTTCGGGGCCCTGACGCGGGGAGTCTTCCCGATGTATCTCGCGGAGGCGGGCCTGGATCTGCGCGCCATCGGCTACGTCCTCCCGGGGCTCATCGCGAACTGGATGGAGCGGCAGGGAATCGTCGCGACACTCTCGGTCATGACGACGACGAGTGTACTGGTGCGGCTGCTCCTGATGCTCCTGAGCGGAGGCAACCCCTTGCCATGAGCCTGCGGCGCGCCTCCACCCCTTCCCTAGTCGGCCTGGCCTGCTTCGGAACCGTCCTCTACGCCGTCTCCGAACGGTCCCTCACGCCGATCCACGCCGACGCGTACCGCAAGAAGCTGGAGGCCGTTCAGCTCATGGAGCGCGCTGAGTCGGAGATTCTTGCCGCGAAGAAACGCCGGAACATCTCGGTGGATCGCCGTAACGACCCCGAAGCGACCGGCGTCATCGGCCCTCAGTTCACGCTCATAACGACGGACAGGGGCTCTCAGACCGCGAAATCGCTCGCGGCCCACCCGAACTTCGCGGCGGCCTCGACCCAGATGATGCTCCAGGCCGGCGTGCGTGAGGGAGACCTCGTGGCGATCGGGATGACGGGATCGCTCCCGGGGATGAACCTGGCCGTGCTCGCCGCCTGCCGGGTGATCGGGGCAGAGCCATTGATCGTCACGTCCGTGGGCTCCTCGATGTTCGGCGCAACCGACCCGGAGATGACCTGGCTCGACATGGAATCGGTGGTCGCGCAGAACGGAACCCTCCCGTACCGCTCGCTCGCGGCCTCATTCGGAGGCGGAGGCGACGTAGGCCGAGGACTGTCACCGTCGGGCCGGCAGTTCATCGTCGACGCCGCCCGGCGGAACGGCGTGCGCCTGCTCGAGGCCGAGAATCTCCTGGAGGCCGTCCGGCAGCGCGTCTCGCTCTACGATGCCGCCGCCGCGGCGCGGCAGAAACCGATCAAGCTCTACGTCAACGTGGGCGGAGGGCTGGCGAGCCTGGGTGGTGCGCAGAACGCCCGGCTGATCCCGGCGGGCCTGACGCGGCGACTCGCCGCCCAGAACTACCCGAACCGAGGCGTCGTCAACATCCTGGGGGAGCGCGGAATCCCGGTGCTTCACCTCCTCAAGGTCGAAGGCCTCGCCCGCGAGTTCGGAATCGCCGACGACGCCTCCGCGCCGGTGCAACCGGGGACCGGCCTCCTGTTCATCAAGCAGAGGTACAACCTGTGGCTCGTGGGCACCTCTGCCCTCCTCCTGCTTGCCGCGAACCTCCTCGTCCTACGGATGGACGTGAGGCAGCAGATCCTGGGACGCCCCCATCCGGAAAGGACACCCAACCATGAAGCTCCATAGGACGATCGTTCTCTTCGCCGGCGGAGCGCTGCTGGCGATCGGTGCCGCTGCCGCCGGATCAGCCTGGGAGGGCCTGGAGCGGCTCCCGGAGCGCGATCCCATCCGCGTCGTCGTCGAAGGGAAGTCTCGGAATTACTTCCGCGTCACACCGAAGAGCCCGCTCACCATCAAGGTCAAGGGTCCCGCGCGCTTGCGCATTGTCTCTCGTGCGGAGCTACCGTCGGGCACGAACGAAAAGGTCGCCTACAGCGTGCAGGTCACGGAAGGGAAGCGCGTTCTGGAGTCGCAACGGATGGAGACCGAGCTGTCGACGGAGGCGCGCCCGGCCCAGGGCAGTGATCTCGTCGGCCAGAGCCGGCAGATGATTGTCAGCATCCGGAAGGGGCCGCACACGCTCAAGCTGTCAACGGAGGGCGAGAGGCCTATCCTGGTGCGCTTGCTGACGTCCTCGGCGGGCGGCGGCAGGGCCAGGACCGTCAGCCTGGCGCCGGTCGATGCGGCGCGGAGCTTGTCGCTTCAGGAAGGCGAGAAGAACATCCCCTACTACAGCGCCCTGCCGGGCAAGCCGGTGCGGTTCCGCATTGTGGGCCCGACGACCCTCGAGGTGCTGTGCCGCCTCGACTACGACCAGACGATGCGAGGGACCCAGAGCTACCGCTTGAGGATCACCGACGGGTCGAAGCGTCCAAGGGAGGTCGAGTTCAAGACGACGAAGGCCCTGACCGCGACGTGGGCCGAAATGCCCGATCTCCTCCCCTCCAAGTTCCGTCGCATGGAGCTGCCCGTGGCGGAGGGGACACACGATGTCTCCGTCGAGCTGATCAAGCCCGAGACAGGCTCAGTCGAGATCCACGCGCGCATTCCGGAGCCCGCGGTCGGGAACACCGAGTGAGGTTCGAGAGCTCTCTCGGTGCGAGACTGCGATCGTCCGGGGCCGCCCTTAACGACCTGCCGCGACACCTGGAGTTCGGAAGCCTCGAAGAGTGGAATGCGTTTCTCCGGGCGTTCATCGCAGGCGTGCAGGTGCTGCCCGACGGGACCGGCGCTGGCCCTGCGGCGGCGCCGAGCTCACTCCGTCTGAGGTCAGCCTGGAATGAGTGCGACGATCCGGGCGGGGGCTCCTGAGCCGCCGGCGATCTTGATGGGAAGGGCGATGACGGTGAAGCCGGCGGGTGGGAGGACGTGCAGGTTCGCGACGTTCTCGAGGGCCGGGATGTTGCGCTCGAAGAGCGCCACGTGGGTTGCGAACTCCTTCGAGGGGCCGTAATCGATGCTGGCCGTGTCGATCCCGACGGCCCTGATGTCGCGCTGTACGGTCAGCCAGTTCGCAGCCGCGGGGTGCAGCCCGGGGAAATGCAGGTTCGCGACGGCCTCCGCCCCCGTGAGGCCCGTGCCCAGGTAACGCTCGCGGTCGGGCCAGTAATCCTCCCAACCCGTCCGGATGAGAACGATGGTTCCATCCGGGATGCGGCCATGCTGCTCCTCCCATGCGAGGAAGTCGGCCGTCGTGACGAGGTAGTCGTGGTCCTTCGCGCAGGCGGGGGAGACGTCCACGAGGACTCCCGGCCCGATCAGTTTCTCCAGCGGGATGGTGTCGATCGTCCGCCCCGCGGAGTGAAAGTGGTAGGGGGCATCGATGTGTGTCCCGCCGTGCTCGGCTGAGGAGAACCGGTTGGCCGCGTAGAAGTACCCGCCCTCCGTCATCCCCTCGGCCACCTTCTCCAGCTTGAAGCCGGGCTCGGTCGGCCAGTAGATCGTCTCGGCGTCGAGCGTGTGCGTCAGATCGACGATCCGGCCGCCCGGCCCCGCAGTCTTCGCAGCGCAGCCCGCCGCCGCGAGCGCCAGGCCGACGGTCCAGAGTCTCATCAAGAATGGGGTCTCCCGCCGAGAGGGCTCTCCTGCGCCGCGGAGTATACAGGCAGCGCTCAACCCTGCCGCGGGGCGATCGCTTTGCCTCCCACCCTGGATACGGAGCGGCAGAGGCCTCACGCCCAATTCGTCATGCGCAGTCCCTTGAATCCGCGGAAGTCGGCCTTGTTCGAGGTCACGAGGGCGAGGTCGTGGACCCGTGCTATGGCTGCGATCTGCCCGTCGATGAACGGCGGCGTTCTCCCGGCGGAGGCCAGCCTTGCTCGCTCGATCGCGTGCCACTCCGCGGCGGCGTGGTCGTAGTCGAGGATGGGGAAGCTCGCGAGGATCACGTCCTCCAGGTACCGCTCGATCGCTGTACGCCGGCGAGACTTCGGAAGGCGAAGACAACCGAACCGCAACTCGTGCCAGACAACCGACGGAATCGCCATCTCCCCTTCGTGCCGGTGGAGGCTGCGCAGGATTCCGGGCGCAGGCTCGGGACGCAGCGGCTCGGACACCATGTTCGTGTCGAGCAGATACTTGAGATTCACAGGTTGACCTCTCGGCCGCGGGTCTCATCCCTGACCGCCGAGAAAACCTCGTCAGGGTCGATGCCGAGAGCGGCCAGGTCGAACTCATCCGCGAACTTCTTGTAGGCTTCGGAGAACCGGCGGTGCTCCGAAGCCAGCTGCATGTACTGCTTCCGTCCGATCAGGACCGCTACGGGCTCACCCCGGCGAGTCAGCTCCACGGCCTGCCCGGACTCCGCCTCTCTCACCAGGCTCGGCAGGTGGGCACGCGCTTCCGCGATCGAACTTCGCTTGGCCACTGGAGACCTCCCAGGATGTACATGAATGTGTACATATTAGGCTGCTCGCGGCCTTCCGGCAAGCAGGCGACGGCACGCCGCCCGCGGCCGCGAGCGCCAGGCTGATCGTCCAGACCGGGTCATGGGTGAGTCTTCCCGCACAGGGCTTTCCGCCGCCGCGGTGACGCCTTCCTGTCAGAACCGGACTGCGAGTCCGAAACTGATCACCGGCCAGTACTTGTAGTTCTCGATGTCATCCTCGCGGTCCGCCTCCTCCCGCTTGATGTCGGCCGGGGCGACCTGGCCTGCGCTCGTGCGGATGGAGACGTCGCCGCTTCCCTGGATGAGGGTCCCGACGTCGAAAAGGAATCCCAGGCGGTCGGCGCCCGTGAATCTCCCGGCGCCGATCCCGACGTAGCCTGCCGTGTCGTCGAACTCGACATCGCCCGATAGCTCGCCAATCTGCGCAGGCGTGTAGTCGGTGCCTCCGATCTCCTGATTCTCGGTTGGCCTGCCGTTGGCCTCGATCCTGTTCCCGTTCGCCAGGACTCCGGCCGAGATCCGGAAGGTCTTCCCGGTGGGATAGATGTCCACGAAGGCGCCGTAGCTGCTGAGCGTCAACGTTCCCTCATAGGAGTTCCCGTCGTCGTCGAAGTCCGCCGAGTAATCAAGCAGGTAGCCGGCACCCCGAACGCCGACCCATCGCGTGACCTGGATCCCGTACTCGAGGCCGAACCCTTGAGTTCCGGCGCGAAGCCCGACACCCATCTCCAGGGCGCTGACGTCAGTGCAGACCGCCAGGCTCATCACGAAGATCCCCAGTGCAATCCTCCGGCTCAAGCTGTCACCTCCGTCTCCACACGATGCTTGCCATTCGAGTACCGACAGCCCCGACATGTTCCCCTCAGGACCAAAGGGCGCGGAGTATATCCCGACGTGATGTGCCGAACTAGCACCTCTGGCTGGACTCACCATGATCAATGGAGTAGCCTCACGGCCCACAATTCCCGAAGGGGGGAGGGCGCTCTGTCATGAAGGGGACTCTCGCCACGGCAGTTCTGCTCCTCACCGCCGCTGCCGGCCTGGCCCAGGAGGCAGGGCCTCCTGCATCGCATCCGGATGCCGGGGCGGCCGGCGCGACGGGTTCGATCACCTGCCCCTACTGCCGCGGCTCGCACGATTCGGATGACTTCTGCCCCCGCTGCGGGCGGCTCTCCGGAATGGAGTCGACAGCCGCGGAGCGCCGGTTCTGGGGCGATGCTCCCTACGTGCTCGCCTTCCCGCCCAGGGAATCCCCGCCATCGATCGCCGCGGAGCTGTCGGAGAACGGGCTGGTCAAGGAAACCGTGACCTATCTCTCGGGTGATCGCTACACGATGACGATGGGCAAGCGCGGCCCCGAGGTCGAGGGCAGGGTGAACTACGGCCGGACCGCCCAGGAGTCCGACCTGAGGGCAAAGATCAGCGATTCCATCGAGGATGGGAGACTCGTCGCCCGCGAGATCCGCGGCCGGATCTCGGGAGATCCCGACCACTATCTCTACCGGAAGCTCGACTATGTCTACTCGGCTGACGGACGGCTGGACGCCATTCGGTTCGGCACCTGGTTCTACGCCGATGAATCGGACCGGGGGAAGAAGCCCGGCGCGTGGCTGCGCCACGCCATGGGAGAGATTGTCCTGGTGCGCGAGGAGAGCCGGCTGGTGCGCATCGAAACGACGTACCGGGAAGGGCGACGATCGCTGCGTGGCGAGCCCGAATACGCCGATCCGGTCGTCACCGTGGAATCTGTCCGGCGCTCGGCCAGTGGCGCCATCGACCGCCTCGTCCCGCTGGCGAGGTAACAGGAGTTCTCCATGAGCAGGGAGCCCGTGATCGTGATCCGTGTCGGACGCCGTTTCTTGATCGCTGCCGCCGTGGCCATCGCCATAGCCGCCGCCTTCATCGCTTACCCCGGAGTGCTCCGGGCGCAGAAGATCCAGGAGGACTTCAACGAAAAGCTCGACATCGCCGATGACATGGGTGGCGTCTCTGTCGCCGTGAGCGCCGACGGCAAGTATGTCTACGTTGCCGGACCCGAAGGCGTGATCGTCTCCGACGATTTCGGCAAGACCGGGACCTGGGTGCAGACCGCTCGCCTGAAGTGACCCGAAGAGCCTCACTTGCGGGCCGACTGCTTCGGCCCGCAGGCGCTCCCCGCGACGCAGCGTACAGGCAACGCACGGGCTACAGGGTGTCGCGGGCGACACGGAGTGCGAAGCAAATCAGCGATTCGTTCAGTAGTGGTAGCGCGCCTGAAGGAAGTGGACCTGCCCAGCGCTCACGAGGTAGACGATCCGATGCTCCTGGGTGAGCCGCCGCGACCACGCGCCGGAGAGCACGAATCGGAGAGGCTCCGGCTTTCCGATACCCTTGAAGGGATCGCGGACGATCGCCTCGACCAGATCCAGGGCGCGAAGCGCCACCCGGCGGTCGGTCGAGACCCAGAAGTGCAAGTCCTCGACGAATTCCCGATGGAAGACAGCCTGCCGCTCGCGCCGCTCCTTGATCTGCCGCTCAGGCTTTCTTCGCAAGCCCGAGCTCCTGGCGGAGGCTCTGGACGCTCCGGGGGCGCTTCCCTCCCTTTCGTGCCCGCAGCAATGCGTTGAGAAGGCGCTCGGCATTCTTCGGGGAGCGCAGGAGGTACGCCGTCTCCATCAGGCTGCTCAGCTCGTCCGCGGCCACGAGGGCGACGGGCTCGGCGCCCCGCCTCCGTATGATGACGATGTCCTTCGATTCCGCGACTGCGTCGCACAGGGCGGCCAGGTTCGCCCGGGCGCTGGTGTAGGTCGTTTCGGTCGGCATGGAGGGGCTCCTCGATATGTACAGGAACACAGTACATGTCGTGCGACCTGCCGTCAAGGTGCGCACCGACCGGAGGAGTTGCGGCCTCAGGTGCCGGGGGGCCTTTCGGGGTAGAGGCGGTTGAACTCGGGGTCTCCATGCAGGAGGGCGAGGTCGGGATCGCGGCGCGCCCAGTCCACGTTCCGGAAGCCCGCCTCCCAGGCCTTTGCGAGCGCGTCGAGAGCTTCGGCTTTCTTGTTCATGTTGCAGTAGATGCAGGAGACGTTGTAGAGGAGGTTGGCGTCATCGGGACGGAGCGCCACCGCGAACTGCATCTCCCGGACGGCATCGTCGGGGCGTCCCGTCGCAACGTAGTCGAGGGCGAGGTGCGAGCGGCCGCGGGCGTCGTCCGGGACGAGCTTGAGGTGGCTCTCGAGGGCCGGGATCCTCCGCTGGCGCATGTT
>CAZMRF010000011.1:50229-95910 GCA_964568735.1 uncultured Acidobacteriota bacterium | reverse complement strand
TGCTCAGGTTGCCGTTGTGCGGGATGGCCAGGATCCGGCCGCCGGTCTTCTGCTCATAGTTCGCCATGTATTTCCACAGGTCCTCGGGGTTCGTGCTGTCGAAGGCGGAGAACGGGACGACCTGGTTCGCCCGCGCGGGGCCGTCGCGGAAAATGAGCACGCGGTGCAAGTTGTTGGCGCCCGGCGCCGAGGTCCACTCAAAGCCGTTGAAGGCCGTGAACTTCCCCGGCTCGTTGTATTTGGTGGCGATGGCGGTCACGCGCTCCCACATGCTGCGCGTGATTTTGGCGTCCTTGATAACCTCTTCGTTACGTTGGATGGCGAATATCGCATCGCTGCCTGCCTCGTTCGCCCCGACAGGCCCGGACTGCATCAGGTCATACCAGCGCTTGCCGGTTGGCGTGGCCAGCAGGGTGGGGTCTGCCTCTTTGAGCAGATCGGGGAGGCCGAGGAATTCGGCGTGGTCGGACACGTTGAGGAAATCGAGCGGGCGGCTCAGCTTCACCCGTTGGCCGGAGTTGGAAATCACCTCCTCGCCCCGGGCGAACCGAAACGACGTTTCCGGGTCGAGCGTGCAGCCCATCATGCCGGCGTCGACCGAGAAGCTGCTGTGGTGATGGGTGTCGCCCCAGAATACGCGAGTGGGGAAATGCTGGCCCGGGTAAGGCGAATAATCGGGCTTCTGTTGTTCAGCCCTCTTGAGGTCGGCGGGAGTCGGATTCTCCTGCCCAAGGGCGATCTGACTGAAGCCGCCGGTAACCAGCGCGAGACCGATGGCCGCCAGACCTGCGAGGGCTGCGTCATGCGAACTTGTGTTTCGTTTCATGCAGTCTCCATTTGACGTTTCGTTCATGATCCCCGCGTGTACCAAATCGGCGACCTACAGGCGCGCTCAAGGTCTTCTGCGGGCGGATCCGGTAGACGGCAAGCGCCCCAGGTTACCGATTCGACGTTGACAGGCTATAATGCTCCTCCGTTTGAGTACTATCCGATTTGGGCCAATCGCCATGCCGCAGGCTTTTCCTCCAGAGTTCTTCGACTATCAGATCACAGACGTTGAGACCTACGCGCGCGTCCTTTCCGATGCTCGGCTCGAGTTATCGCAGCTTATCCCGGGAAGGCTGCGCGGACATCACACCCGCATTCGTGTCCCGGCGGGGGAGATCTCGTGGATCGAGACGAACCTGCCGCTTCGCGGGCGCGGGCAGTTCCCCCCCGGTGGCTGGACGCTCTCGCTCATTACGAGGGCGGCCAGCCGGTCGCTGCAACACGGGGCGGAAGTTCGCGCCGGTTCGCTGTTCGTTCATGAACCCGGGGCCATCCATGACGGCATCTACGGCAGAGATTTCTCGATCGTTTGCATTGGCGTACCATCCCACAGGTTCGAGAGGTACCTCGACAGAATGCCTCCTGTGAGGCGCGGCCACGCGCCCCGCGTCTGGCGTGTTGCCCGGGCATCAGCCATCGGTCGCGCAAATCTCATTGAGTATTTCAACCGAGCCGCACGAACGCTCCGTCATGACAAAGCGTTGCGAGCATCGATTAGCGCTGTAGAGTCAATGATCGACGACTTGACGGCTCGCTTCGTGAATGCGCTGCGCGACGCGGCCCCGTCGGAAGAGCAGCCAGCGCTGCTCGATGGCGCAGCCATTGTGCGTCGCGCGGAGGCGGCCCTCATGCACGAAGGCGAACACTCGCTGCATCTGGAAGAACTGTGTCGGGCGACCGGCGTCGCCAGGCGTTCAATGAGCCGCGCGTTTCAGCTCATCCTGGGCATCGGCCCGGCGACGTACCTGCGTCACTACCGACTGAACGAAGCTCGACGCGCGCTCGTCCAGGATGGAAGTCGGGGGACGACCGTGACCGAGGTCGCTCGCCGCTTCGGCTTCCAGCATCTCGGTCGCTTCTCCGGGCAGTATCATGCAATGTTCGGCGAAGCGCCGAGTGTGACACGCAGTGCTTCGAACCGCGCCGGTCGCTCTTGAATAAGCACCCGGTCAGACCTCCGATTTCCCAGGCAACGGAATCCAGGCTTTCGCTCGTTGGCTCCCACCATCCCGACACATTGGTCATCTTCTCCAGCATCCTGAGCGCGTCCGTGTACCTTCCCTGCTGCATGTAAGCGTACTGAAGCCAGTGGAGCGCGTGGTGGCTCCGCCTGTGCGGCGGGAGCCCCTTGTTCCGCGCGCGCTCCTCGGAGACGGCGAGGGCCTTCTCGTTGGCATCGACCGTCTCGTCCCAGGAGCCGAGGGCGACGTAGATGTGGCTGATCATGTGCTGTGCGTGCGACGCCGCCGGCGAGCCCGGCACCCTGAAGGGCCGCCGCCTGACCGCTCTCGCGGATCATCGCGACAATGCGTTGGTGCGCGGCGATTTGCCCTGCCTCGAGCATCACGGGATCTTGCTTCGGTCGTCCAGGAGCCGCGTCCAGTTCAAGACGATCGTGATGGGCGCCCTGCGCGGGTCGACCTCGCGCTGGACCACGAGGAATCTTCGCCCATCCGGCGCCGGGGAGTATCCGCCGTTGGCCGTGACTCCGAAGGACGGGAGGCCGAGATCGAAGAGAACCTCCGGGTTGCTCGCCGAAAGCGACCCTTCGCCAGGCTGGAGGGCGACGGCGTTGAGCGTCCCCGTCGGATCCAGGTAGAAGATCTCTCTCCCGTCCCCTCGCCAGCGGGGAAAGGCGCCGCCTCTCGTCGAGACTTGCAGTTTCCATGAAGTCAGGGGATACCTTCGAAGGTAAGCCTCCATGCGGCCCGTCTCATCCGACTCGTACGCGAGCCACCGGCCGTCGGGCGAGAAGGCGGCCCCCTGCTCGGTGAAGGGCGTCGCGATGAGCGGCCGGGGCTCTTCGGATGGGTCCGCGCTCATGAGCCAGAGATCCTCCCGCGTATCCGGCGAAAGGCGGAGGACGACGATGTGTTTTCCGTCCGGGGACCAGCTCTGCGGCCAGGCGCTCGCCCCAACCTCCCCGAGCTGCTTCTCTTCCTCCGGCCGGTCCAGGAGCCGTGTGAAGACTTTGACGTGGCTCCCCTCCTGGGACCAGAAGTAGGCGAACGTGGCCTCGTCGGCCGACCAGACGGGCGCCCCCACCTGTCCCGGGTGGAAGGTGAGCCGCGAAGTGACGTTCCTCTCGAGATCCTTCAGCCAGAGATCGCCGATTCGCCCGTCGGGATCGAGCCGCTCGAATAGGAGGCGAGTCCCCGTCCGCGACAGCCTGACGTCGCCGAATCGCCCTTCCTGCTCGATCACCTCAAGCTCCTTTCCTTCCCTGTCGAGCCACGCGAGCCTGGCATCGAGGTCGGCGGACTTGTAGGTGAGCACCCCCGTCGTGGAAGCGCTGAAGGTGAAGAAGTGACTCCATTCCGCCTCGAGGAGGTTCTCTGCAATCTCGACGGGCTCGCCTTCGAGAGTCAGCTTGTCGAGATCCAGCCGCTGAACCATGAGAGAGCCGGCCCGAACGAAAAGCAGCCGGTCGGGCGGGGCGAAGGCCGGGTTCGTGATCGCGGAAACGAGCGTCGCGACCACGCCTGCGTCGAGATCCCCGATCTTGAGGTGGTGATCCTCCCGCCGGGTCGCGTCGCCCTGGAAGACGAAACGCCGCCCTCCGGGCAGGAAGGCGGGCCATCGGTGAGCCTCCTCCGCCGTGTCGAGCTCTGTGACCTTCTCGACCGCACCTCCGGAGGCATCGACGCGAAAGATCGGACCCTCATCCGGGCTGAAGATGATGGTTCCGTCCGGTCCCCAGGCGCCGCCCGTCGGCGCGGGCGCGTCGGCGATGACGACCGGTGGTCCTCCAGCGACGGCGATCTTCTTCAGCTTCCGCTCGGCGAAGAAACCCACGAAGCGGCTGTCGGGCGACCAGAAAGGCGCGTGGCCGTCCTCCGTCCCCGGGAGGGGCGTCGCGGTGGCCGACGAGATCGGCCGCAGCCAGAGCGACCTCGTCCCCTCGGAAGTGTCCCGAAGGACCAGGACCATCGCCTTCCCATCGGGTGAGATGGCCCCGGAGTCGATGATCGTATCCGGATCGGGCGAGGGGTTCGTGAGCTGGAGGAAGACGGGGTCGGGGCCTTCGCGTTCCCTCCCAGGCCGGAGGAGCCCCAGGACAACCGCCGCCGCGAGGAGCAGGAGGGCCGCACCCATCCAGAGCCTCTCCCGGAGCCGGGAGCGGGAGGCACCGAGACCCTGGCCGCGCTCCTCAGACGCCAGCCCTGCGGTCGTGGCGGCGCCACCTCCGGCGATCCACTTCAGATCCATGAGGACGTCGTGGACGGACTGGCGCCGCTCGTCGGGGTCCTTCTCGAGGCAGGCCCGCACGAGGCGTTCCAGAGCCGGCGGCGAGACGGGCGCCAGCTCGCCGAGCGGACGCGGCTGGTCCTTCAGGATGCTCGCGACGAGGCTGGCCTGCGTGTTGCCCGTGAAGGCCCGCTGGCCGCTCACCATCTCGTAGAGGACGAGGCCGAAGGCGAAGATGTCGCTGCGCGCGTCCGCGGGCCTCCCGTCGAGCTGCTCGGGAGACATGTACTGGTAGGTGCCGAGGACCGCTCCCTGCGCCGTCAGCGGGCTCTCCATGGTCGGCGAAGCGGTGAGGAGCCCCTGGTGCGTGGGAAGCGCCGATCCCTCGGAGCCGGAGGCCGATGGCGCCGTCGCGGCGCCTCCCTCGAGCGTCCTGGAGAGGCCGAAGTCGAGGAGCTTGGCGCCGGCCTTCGTGATCATGATGTTGCCCGGCTTGAGGTCGCGGTGAACGACCCCCTGCCTGTGAGCCTTGTCGAGGGCGTCGGCGATCTGGATCGCGTAGCGGAGCGCCTCGTCGAGCGCGAGCGGGCCTCGCTTCAGGCGCGCCGCAAGCGGCTCCCCCTCGAGGCACTCCATCACGAGAAAATCCACGCCATCCTGATGCCCCACGTCGTGGAGCGTGCAGATGTGCGGGTGGTTCAAGCTCGAGACGGCGCGCGCCTCGCGCTCGAAGCGCTGGCGGATCTCGGGGAACTTCGAGAGGTGCTCGGGCAGGACCTTGATGGCGACGTCTCGGCCCAGGCGCGTGTCCCTCGCGCGGTAGACCTCCCCCATCCCTCCCGCCCCGAGCGGCGCGACGATCTCGTAGGGGCCGAGCCGGGATCCCGCTTGAAGGGACATCCTACCGGCCTCGAGGGACGAGCCGGGTCAACTCGTCGAACCAGTTCACGGTGACCTCGGCCACGATCTGGAGGTCTTCGTCCGGGTCTTCCTGGACGGCGAAGAGACGGCCGTCCGGAGCGCTCGCCCACTCCGACAGATCGGGCTTCACGATCGAAAGATCCCGGGCCTGCCGGGGATCCGACAGGTGAATCCCATCCCGCGCATCCACCCTCACGACGTGGAGCCGGGCCTCCCTGTCCTCGTAGAAGAGGTCCTGGACTCCGGACGATGCGGCCGCCGCCCATTCGGCACGCTCGATCTCGCCCACGGCCGCCAGGATTGGGGGACCGGGATCGGCCTCGCCGTTGAAGCGGCGGACATAGAGCTCCCTGCCTCCGGAGGTTGGCGTGAGGTAGCAGAACCACCGGCCATCCGGCGAGAAGCGGCCATTCCACACGATGGGGAGGTCTGGAAGAAGAGCGCGCAGCTTCCCGCTCTCACCCGAGGTGAGATCGGCCACTTGCAGGAGATTGGCGGGGATGTCGGCAGGGTAGGCCCGGTCCATGAGCAGCCACCTCGCGTCAGCCGAGACGGAGACTGCCTTGAAAAGCAGCGCTTGATCCTCCAGGTCCACGAGAAGCGACGGTCGATCGCCGCCGTCCGCACGGACCGAGTAGATCCCGTCCCTCCCCTCGCGCCCGCCGCACTTGAAGAGCACCATGTCGGCGCTCGGCATCCAGAGCGGCGACGCGCAATCCATCCCCGGCAGCGAGGCAGCCTGCCGCAGCCGCGGTCGATCCACTTCGGAGACCCAGATCGAGAAGAGCAGGTCCTCCGTCATGACGGTCGTGGCCAGCCAGCGTCCGTCGCGCGACAGAGCGAGATCCGACTGGAAGGACCGCCGGTCACCGGACCATGGGGTAGCCTTTCCGTCCTCGCCGACGACGACGATCGTCCGCTGGCCGCCTCTGCGCCCACCCGGCGTATGGACGAGCGTTCCACTGCGCGAAAGCGTAAAGTTGGCCCCGGCACCCGCAGAGTCCGAGATCCCGAGCCCCTTCGCCAGGGAGACGGGACCACCGATCGGCTCGAGGCTGTCCTCGTCGAATGGAACGGCCAGGAGCGTGTCGTCCCGGGTGAAGAGGAGATGGCCCGTCGCCGACCAGACAGGCGACGTGCCGTCCTCGAGGATCCTCCGCAATGAACCCGATCTCGTATCCAGGACGTGCGTCTCGTGGTGATATCGCCCCTCCCAGGAGGGCAAGGTCACGAGCACAAGAGATGGATTCGGGAGCAGGCTGTGGAGGGTCACCGCTTCGTTGCTGCTCGTCGCGGGATCAGCAGTCCGGGGCACCTCGATCGGGATGGGTTCTCGCGGTTCGCCCCCTCCGTCCGACGGGATCCGGACCAGCTTGGGAGCCTCGCGGGTCGTCACGATGAGGTCGCCGGCCTCGAGCCAGAGGAGGTCATCCAGCCAGTCGTCGCCCCAACCCGCCAGCATGACGGGAGGCGCGCTCCCATCCACGGGCACCTTTTTCAGGCTCCCGGCCGGAGATCCTGGACTGAGTGGCACCCCGAAGGCGATCCAGCGGCTGTCCGGCGAGAAAGCGCTGACGAAGGCCCCCTCGCTCTCCTCGATGCGACGGGCTTCGCTGCTGTCCAGGGGTCTCACATAGAGGAAAGTCAGCCGCCGCCCTTCAGGCCCCGGCTCCTCCTCGCGTCCGTAGAACATGAGGACGGATCCATCCGGCGAGATCTTCGGCGTGCGCATCCCGATGCCCGCCGGCGGCGCGACCGAGAAGCGGATCACTCCGGCTGGTCCCTTCATCGAGCTTCCGCCCCAAGGCGACAGCCCCCACACCGCGGCACCGGCTACCAGACCGAGAACGAGCGCCGCCGTCACTGCGGCGGGGCCGAAGCGTCCTCTGGGCGGGGCTGCCGCTCCCGTGACGATCCCGCCCGAAGCCATCGGCAAGGCTCCGCTGCCCGTCGTCGGCGCGAGGTTGCCGGCGCGGACCTTCTCGATCTCGAGGCGCGCCTCACCGATGTCGCGCAGCCGCCTTCGCGCGTCCTTCTCGAGGCAGCGTCGAAGCAGCTCTACGAGGCGTGGAGGCGTGTCCGCCGGCAGAGACTCCCACTCCGGCTCTCTCTGAAGGATGAGCGAGATCGTGTCCGAGATGGTCTCGCCCCTGTAGGCGAGCCTCCCCGTCAAGCATTCATAGAGGACGCAGCCGAAGGCCCAGATGTCCGTGCGCCGATCCACGGGCTTGCCCCGGGCCTGCTCGGGGCTCATGTAGGAGGCCGTCCCCATCACCTCGCCTCGCTGCGTCGCCGCGGCGGTCAGTGTGGGCGAGAGCGACACGTCGGATCGGACGCCGTGCTCGCCTTCGAGGGCCTTCGCAAGGCCGAAGTCGAGGAGCTTCACCTTCCCATCGGGGGTGATCTTGATGTTCGCGGGCTTCAGGTCCCGGTGGATGACGCCGCTTTCGTGGGCCGCTTCGAGCCCCTCGGCGATCTGCTGGAGGATTTCGAGGTGCTCATCGCGAGGAAGCGCGCCTGGCTTGAGCCGCTGGGCCAGCGTCTCGCCCTCGACCAGCTCCATCACGATGAAGGGGCTCTTCTCGTGGCGCTCGAAGCCGAAGAGCGTGGCGATGTTCGGGTGGTTCAGCGAGGCCAGGAGGCGAGCCTCGCGATCGAAGCGGGCGAGGCGCTCGGGGTCCCCGGCCAGGGCAGGGGGCAGGATCTTCACCGCCACTTCGCGGCCGAGGCCCGTGTCCACCGCCCGGTAGACCTCTCCCATCCCTCCCACGCCCAGAGGCGCGCGAATCTCGTAGGCGCCGAGCCTCTCACCTTCGCGCATGGGCATAGGGCGCGGAGTGTAGCGCCATCCTGGCGGCGATTCCCACGCGGGCCGGCTCAGGTTCAGGGTGGTTGCGTCGTTCGATGCAAGGCGGAGGTCACACCTTCGGCGTCCCGATGCGATGGCACCTTTCGACCATCAGGCCAGGACGACGACTGTATCCGCCATGTAGTCGTGGATGCAGCGGCACGGGGGGCCGAAGATGAACAGGGCGTCCGCAAGCCCGAAGATCACCCCGGCAATCGGGATCCACCCAAGCACCCCGGGCGCGATCCACCTCAAGAGCAGGAGCCGGCCCAGGCCCGCCTTGGATCCGTCCTTCCGGAGGATGCGGATGCCGAGCGCCTTCTTGCCCAACGTCTGACCGTCCCGGCCAAGGAAGTACAGGTTCACCACCAAGAGGGCCAGGATGGCCGCAAGGCACACCACGATGAGGGCCCCCGAGGGGTTGTCACGCTGCGATGAGAATGCGAGCGGGAGGACCGCGCCGCCGACGAGAATCGCGTCCAGGATCGTGGCCACGAGCCGCGTGAGTCGGCGGGCGCTCTCCGTCTGCGCAACTCCCCCGGCGGCCCCCGCTGCGGGCGGACGTTGAGCCCGGGATGAACCGACCGTGGGTAGGGCGGGTGGGCTCTTGCGTGGTGGGGGGAATGGACTGCCGTTGGAGCGGGGAATCGGACTGGTCATGGTGCTCCTCCCTGGGCCGGAACCCGTATTGAAAGAGAGCTTGCGACACCCCTGATGAGTCACCCCCGGGCCGGACAGCGATCCGCCCGCCCGCGGTGACTTACGCGCCGAGCGAACTCCGTGCGTGCGGCTCGGTCCACGGGCGCGGATCGGAATGCTGGGCGCACGCCACCGCCTTGATCAGGATGCCTGGAGCGATGGGAGTACAGGCGCTCCGAATTCCTCCGTGTAATCTCATTGCCATCGAAGCGACCGCCGCAATTTATCATCCTGGGGTGGGAGTCAACCCCCTCGGGGACGGAGTGCTCCGCGTGGGTGCACGCTCGATCGACGTCGTCGAGGAGAACGGAATGCGCAGCGAGATGACGACGGAGGTGCTGGGGCTCGAGGCCGGGAGGCTCCTCGAGGTGAGCCTCGAGAGCCCCTACATGGCCGGAACGAACCGGCTTGCGCTCAGCCCGGCTTCCGAAGGGACGGTGCTGACCCAGACTCTCACCGTTCGCTGCCGCGGGTTCACCCGCCTCCTGGGACCTTTCATGGGAGCGACAGTGCAGCGCAAGCTCGACGGTGATCTCGCTCGCCTCCGATCCGCGGTGGAGTCCAGCGAAAGCAGGTAGCCTCCCTCCGGACACGATGGCCTGAAATGTCCGACAAGAGTCCGTAATTCAGCCTTTTGCTGGACGATCATGTAGCTATACTCATGGCTCAGATAGTCCGGAGCCCGTCATGAAGAAACCCCATCAGGGTGAAGCGCCTCCCGGGCCAACGGCGCGACCGAGGCGGATCTTCTTCCTCATCGTCCCCTCCGTTCACCTGCTCGACATGGCCGGGCCCGTCCAGGTCTTCTGGGAGGCGAGCGGCCTGGGCGGGGCCTACGAGATCCGCTACTGCGCCCGCAGGGAGACCATTCGATCCGCGCAAGGGCTTCAGCTCGCAGGGCTCGAGCCCCTCCCCGAAGTCAGCTCCGGGGACACCATCCTCGTGCCGGGGCTGGCCTCTTCGACGCTGGGCGACCTGGGCCATGTCCCCGCCCGCTGGCTCCGGGAGGCCGCCGCGGCGGGCGCCTCGTTCGGCTCGATCTGCAGCGGAGCCTTCGTTCTCGCGCGGGCCGGCCTTCTCGACAGGCGGCAGTGCACGACACACTGGAAGGTGGCGGCCCGGCTGCAGAGCGAGTACCCGGCCGCCCGCGTCGTGCGCAATCGGCTCTTCGTGAGAGATGGACCCGTGATCACGAGCGCGGGCGTCGCGTCGGGGATCGACATGGCCCTCTCGATGGTGGAGGCGGACCACGGCCCCATCACGGCGGCGCGCGTGGCGCGGGAGATGGTCGTCTATCTCCGGCGCAGCGGTGAGAGCAGCCAGACGAGCGTCTTCCTCGACTTCCGCACGCACCTTCATCCCGGGGTTCACCGGGTCCAGGACTGGCTCGCGAGCCACCTGGAGGCCCGCCCCACGATCGAGCATCTCGCCGGAGTGGCGGGGATGAGCCCACGGAACCTGACACGCGTCTTCCGTCAGGCCACGGGGATCAGCGTCAAGGACTACGTCACGCGGATGAGGCTGGAGGTCGCCTCCAGCCTCCTGCGCAGCCCCGATTACACGCTCGAGCGGGTCGCCGCCGAGTGCGGCTTCAAGGACTCCCGACAGCTCCGGAGGCTCTGGTCGAGGAGGTTCGGAGTCAGCCCCTCGTCCTGGCGGAGCCGCGACGAACGGAGAGCCACGGCGTGAATGTTCCCGCTTCCAGGTCGTTCCTACTCGGATGCTCGTCCCGGCGAATCCGGGAAAGCAGGAGGGCCGCACAATGAGATCACCCGCCTCGAAGTCGAAGTCGGGCCGTATCCGCCTCGCAGTTGGCCGGACTGGACGGCCTGATCAACGCCCGCGCATACCCCAGGTACTTGTCTACCTTGCCGGGCTGGCAGCCTTGGGCCTGGCTTTCGCACTGGCGGGAGCACCGGCTCCCGCGGCCGCAGCGGAATGGGTCTGCCCACCCTGCGACCCGGCGCACGACGACAAGGTCTACAACGAGGCCGGCGCCTGCCCGGTCTGCGGGATGCAGCTCATCAAAAGGGACGAGATAAAGAACGTCGCCATCCTGATCTTCGAAGGTGTCCAGATCATCGACTACACCGGCCCCTACGAGGTCCTCGGCCAGGTCCGCGGCCTCGATGTCTTCACGGTCTCCGAGACGGGAAAGACGATCACGACCGCCATGGGGATGAGCGTCAACCCGAAGTTCAGCTTCGAGACGGCCCCGGAGCCCGATATCATCGTCGTGCCCGGCGGCAACGCCGAGCAGGCCTACGGGAATCCGCGCGTGATCTCCTGGCTCCAGGAGAAGGCCGCGAAGGCCGACTACGTCATGTCGGTCTGCAACGGCGCCTTCATCCTCGCGAAGGCAGGCCTGCTCGACGGAAAGAAGGCGACGACCTTCTACGGGCTCATCAACGAGCTTCGGGAGTTCGCCCCGAAGACCGAGGTCGTCACCGATCAGCGCTTCGTGGACAACGGGAAGGTGATCACCTCCGCGGGCCTCTCGTCGGGGATCGACGCGGCGCTGCACCTCGTCTCGAAGCTCAAGGGTGAGGTCCGGGCGAAGGAGCTGGCCCTCCACCTCGAGTACGACTGGGATCCCGAGTCGAAGTTCGCGCGCGCCGCGCTCGCCGACATGCGACTCCCGCACATCGCCCCGCCGCCGGGCGCCGAAGTGACCGTGGTGGCCAGCGCCGGGGACCGCGATCGCTGGGAGCGGAGCTTCCGGGTCCGCACGGACATGAAGCTCGCGGACCTGCAGGCCTATGTCACCGAGAAGATCGCTGCACTGAAGGGCTGGTCCCGTGCCGACGTGGACGCGCCTGCTGCCTCCCGCGACGCCAAGTCCCTGGCCGCGGGATCCTCCGCCGGGGGCTCGGCCTCGAAGCGGGATCGCGCCCTCGACGCATGGGCCTACTCCGCGGCTGACGGAAGCCGGTGGGAGGGATCGATCGCAATCGAGCCCGACGGCACCGGCACCTTCGTCGTGACGCTCAGCGTCCAGCGGGTATCTGCGGCCCTGGCCTCGACGCACTGAGAGTCGACTACGGCGCGCTACCTCTCGGGCCAAGCTAGGCTGAGACCGCCAGGTTCTCTCGCAACACGCGCGGGTGTCGCGCGGCGATTCGCAGCAGGGCCAATGCAGGGCCTTCCGGACTCCGTCGGCCTTGCTCCCAGTTCCGCAGCGTGTGAACGCTGATCCCCAGAGCCTGGGCGAACTGCTCCTGGGTCAGCCCGACGAATCGCCGGAGGGCGATGACATCCTCCCCTCCGACGATTCGCCCACGCAGAAGCCGCTCCCGCTGCTTCCGAGGGATGGCTTTCGCAAAGTCCTCTTCTGTCAGCTCACGAATCTCGTCTTTCATATTTGCCTCTCATATGTGCCTCGAATCGGCCTCGCTCACTTTTTGTGGCCAAGCGCGCGCTCAAGAGACGCAGCACGTCGTCGTCACGTTCCGTGTACGCCACGACGATCATTCCTCGCTTTATCCGCCCAACTGCGATGTAGCGATCCTCTTTGTCGGAGTGTTCTTCGTCGTAGATCTCGAGGTAATGGTTACCGCTCTTGAATAGCCCGGCCGCCTCCTCGAGGGACAGACCGTGCTTTTTCCGGTTGGCCTCGTCCTTCGCGGGATCCCATTCGAATCGCATGGCACACCATGAGTATACGCCAATGACTGAGTAAGTCAATGGACGAGCATTTCGCCCGCTCTGCGGACGGGGTCAGCGGCCTCGGGCGACGAGGAGGAGATTCTCGCGCCTCTCGTCCGCCAGCGACGAGACCCACGCAAGGAGCGGCCACGCCACGAGCCCGCAGAGGAGAGTCCACGCCATGATGAGAGCCAGCGCGAGGGCGGGCCTCCTCATGGCGCCCCCGACCATGGTGTTGATGACCACGGGCGGCACCGCCGCGATGGCGGTTCCGACGAACCCCGCCAGGCCCGCGAAGCCGTGGGCGTTGCCCGCGTAGCTGATCTTGCCGAGGTCGGCCGTCTTCGGAAAGAACATCGAGAGGAAGGCGCCGAAGGGCACGGTGAGGACGTAGGTGGAGAGGACGACGAGCGGGACGGCCGCCCAGCGGAGGAGGGAGCCGCCGGGCGTGAGAACGGCCGCCGCGAGGATGCAGGGGATCATGGCGACGCTCAGGAGAATGCCGATGCCCACGGCCTTGCCCAGGATGATCTCCCGGTCCGAGATGGGAGCCAGGTACTGCATCGCGAGCCCGCTCCCGTCCGACGCGAACTGGTTGTACATGACCGCCTGGAGAAAGAGCAGCGCGAGGAGGCACGCCATCGCAGCGAGGGAAGCGCCGTCGGCGAGGAAGCTCACGAAGCTGAGCTCCGCTTCGGGGATGCTCCTGTAGGTCACCCCCTGCACGAGGATGATCCCTCCGCCGAAGAAGACCGCGAGCTTGCCTCTCACCGTGCGCAGTGCCGTGCGAGCCTGCACTTCCGCCACGGCGGCGGCCGCGGGCGAGAGGCCCGGGATGGATGGAAGCGCACGGTCCCTCGTTGAGACCCTCCGCCGGCGCCCTGCCGCGGGCTCCGACAAGAGGATTCCATGCACCCGCGCCGAGAGGCCGAGGAGGAGGCCCCCCTGCCCCAGGAGCGCGGCGAGGCCCGCGGCAGCCTTCAGCGCGCTCCCGTCCAACCCGCCGGCCACCGCCATCGCGTACGCCTCGGAAGGAACGAGCAGCTTCCAGGCGCGGAAGGGCTCCAGCTCGTGCTCGACGCCTGCCACCTCGCCCGCTGCGCGGGCCCCTGCCTCCGTGTCGCTGCCAGCGCCCTGGGCATGAGCCGCTTCCTTGACGGCGGCATTCCGGGCCTTGACCTCCTGCTCGACGTTCTCGAGGAAGGGGGCTATCCCGGAAAGCGTCAGCGGGAACAGCATGAGGAGAAGCAGCATCAGCTCCCCGCGGCCGCGATCCCGAAAGACCCACTGGATGACAAAGCCGGAAAGGGCAGCGAAGGATAGGGCGAGGAAGGCCAGGAGGAGTCCCGCGATCAGCGCTGCTGCGCCCTCAAGCGCCGCTCCCGCCGATATCACGCCCACACCGAAAGCCAGCAGCGCGGCGATGAGTAGAATGACCATCGGGTTCCCGATACCCGCCAGGACCTCGATCAGGTGGAGCCGGCGCCGGGGGATCGGCAGGAGGGTGAAGCGGGCCGAGCCGGCCGCGGCGCCCTGCCGGGTGGCGCCGATGGGGACGAGGATCACGATCGCCAGCAGCGAAATCAGCACGACGCCCTTGACGACGGGCAGGATCTTCGCCGCCAGAGAGGTACCCGCACCGATTTCGTACCCACCGCGCCAGGCGAGGGCGCCCAGGACGACGACGGCTCCGAGGAGGAGCACTCCGAGGAAAGCCGGAACGAGGACGGCCAGGAGCCGGGAAAACCTCTCGGCCGCGTCCGTGCGGCGGCGCCAGCGGAAATAGCTGATCGTCTCCCTCCAGCTCAGCCAGGCGAAGAGGAGGATGAGCCGGATCACGACGCGAGCCACTCGAGGGTGCCGCCCTCGGTCGGCGAGGCACCCACCAGGCCGAGGAAGATCTCCTCGAGAGTCTGCCCGTGCCGATCGCCCTGCCGGAGCTCTTCGAGCGAGCCCTGGGCGATCAGCTCGCCCGAACGGATCACGCCGACGTGCGTCGCGAGCTTGTCCACGATCTCCAGGATGTGAGAGGTCAGGAAGATCGTCCCTCCGCCCTTCACGAACCTCACGAGGAGGTCCTTGATCTGGCGTGAGGCAATCGCGTCGATCCCCTCGAAGGGCTCGTCGAGGAAGAGGAGGGCCGGCGCGGGCAGGAGCGCGGCGGCCAGCGCGATCTTCTTGCGCATCCCGTGGGAGTAGTCGGTCACCAGCGCGTCGGCGGAGTCCTCGAGGGCCATGAACTTCAACAGGTCACTGGAGCGCCGCTCGAGCGTCGCCTGATCCAGCCCGTGGACCCGTCCGATGAACCTGAGCGTCTCCTTCCCCGTCAGCCGCTCGAAGAGGGCGAGGTGCTCCGGGACGACCCCGATCCGCTTCTTCACGGCCACGGGATCCGCCGCCGGGTCGATCCCGAGGATGCGGATCGATCCCGCCGTGGGCCCGAGAAGGCCGGTCAGGCAATTGAGGGTCGTGGACTTGCCGGCCCCGTTGGGACCGAGGAATCCGTAGAGGCACCCGCGCGGGACGACCAGATCGATGCCCGCGACGGCGACGAGATCGCCGAAGGTGCGCCGGAGGCCGTTCGTCTGGAGGGCGAGGTCCATGGTGGCTCCGCGGGAAGGCGCCGCCTGTCAGAACCTCACCGCGGCGCTCACGTCGATGCGACGGGCCGGCTGGAGGTAGTACTGCGCGTCACCGAGCTCGCTCTCGGCGATCGGATCGCGCTCGTCGGTGAGGTTGCGGCCGTCGGCCCGGATCTCCCACCGATCGAACCTGTAGCCTATTCCGGCGCCGAGCGTCGTGAAGCCGCCGGCGGGCGCCGTGTTGCGCTTGTTGAGGTAGCGGCTGCCGACGTACCTGGCCTCCACCCCTGCAGTGAAGCCCCGCTCGGGCGCGTAGACAATCCCGCCTGAGACCAGGTGACGCGCCGACATCTCGAGGCGGTTGCCCGCGAGCTGTGTCGGGACGCCCCCGAACTCCTGCACGAAGTCCTCGAAGGTCGCGTCGTGGTAGCTGTACGTGGCCCGGGCGCTCATGCTCCCAGGGAGCCGCACGTCGAGCGCCGTGTCAATTCCTCGAAATCTCTCGTTCCCGGCGTTGATGAGCTCGGGAAGCCCGTTGACGGTCGTCGATGTCACGAGGTTTCTGAAGTCCATCCAGAAGATATCGGCTTCGAGGGAGAGCCTCCGCTCCCACCCCAGGTACTTGACGCCGCCGTCGACGCTGCGCGAAGTCTCCGGGTCGAGGAGCTCCTCCTCACCCCCCCCTCCTGCCGCTTCCTCGCCGATCCCCAGATCGACCGCTGCCGGCTTGTAGGTGTCGCGGTAGTTCACGAAGAACCGGAGGTACCCTGTCTCCCGCTCGCGGGGCATGAAGAGCACACCGACGCTCCCGCCGGGGCGGAATTCGGAGTGTCTCGCTCCCTCCTCACCGCCGGGGGGGGCGTTGGGGTCGGCCTCGTCCTTCCCTTCACGCTCCTCGAAGGTGTAGTTCAACCGCAGCCCTCCCGAGAAGCGCACCTTCGGCACCGGCGTCCACTCCGAGAGCAGGTACCCTCCCAGGAACTCCCGGCGATCGTCGATATGGATCGGGAGATCGGACGGCTTGCTCACATGGGTCGCCGGGGAGCCGTCCAGGCGAACGTCGTAGTCGAAGTCGGCTCCCTCCGCGCTCGCGTCCCCGTGGAGGAAATCCGCGCCCGTGACGAGGCGGACTGTCGCCCAGGGGCTCCAGGAGAAGTGCGTGTCGAGGTAGAGATCGAAGATGTCGACCTCCTCGTAGATACCCCGGGCGGGCACGATTCCCGTCGCGCCTCCGGCCGCAACGTCGTCGATGAATCCCCGGAAGTTCTCCTGGTCGGTGTGGGAGATCGAGGCCAGAAGGCCCCAGCGCGCGGCGCCCACCGGGCGATCGGCCCCGAAGGCAGCGGTGAACATGAGGTCTTTCAGATAGGCCCCCTCGGGATTGTGGTTTGCATCGAGCGGAACCTTCCCCGAGAGATCCTCGGCTTCCCTCGGATGGGGGCTCGCAGGATCCTGGTCGAGCCAGGCGCCGTCGACGGTGAACCAGAGGCTGCCCTCCGCGGCGCTCCGTGCCGCCCTCCAGAGCGCGTGGCCGCGGTCATAGGCCGTCCGGTCATCGGAGTAGCCCTGCCGGTCGGCATCGAGACTGAGCCGGGACTCCCAGCTTTCGCCCGACGTCAGGGGCAGATCCACAGAGGCGCCTCCGCTGCCGAAGCTCCCGCCCCGCGCCCCCGCGTATGTGCTGTCCGCTGCGGCCTGCGAGTGGACGACGTGGATCACGCCGGCGAAGGAGGTCGCGCCAAAAGTCACCGGTGCGGGACCGCGCAGGACCTCCACCCGCTCGACGTCGCGCATGCTGAGCGTCGCGACAGAGGGGTTGAAGGCACCGCCCCAGGGGACATTGTCCACGACCAGGAGGAAGGCATCGAACTCGCGGAGGCCCCAGATCTCCGGCACCGAGGAGGCTGGTCCGCTGTCGCCCCCCGGGGCGATGTCCACGCCGGCCGCCAGAGCCAGCGCACCCGCTAGATCCGTGACCCCCCGCCGCCGCAGCTCCTCGCCCGTGAAGACCTCGATCCCCGCGGGGACGTCGTCGGGCGGCTCGGGGATCCGCGTGGCGATGACTTCGATCCGATCCTCGAGATTCGAGAGCTGCGTCGCGGCGGTTCCTGACGCCTTGCGCTTCGAGGGCGCGGTGGCCGCCCGCGCCGGGGCGCCCGTCAGAGTCGCGATCAGGAGAACCAGGGATATGCATGCCCCGAGGCGGCAGGCCCGCGGGGACGGGTTTCTCATGTGCTCTCCTCCCAGGACGAAAGGGACGGACATTCTACCAAAGCGCTCCTCCGCGCTCTGCCCCGCCGAGCCATGATCGGCGCAAGCCTGCCTCGCCGGAAGAGCGTGACACCGGGGCCTGGGGTAGGGGTCAGGCCGATCTCAGGGACAGCCCGCCGGGGCGGCCGCGATCCCCGGATCGCGCGGACCTCCCTGCGCGCCTCCCGCGTCCCAGGTGCCCGCGAGGTCGCAGGGGGCGTTCGAGCGGACCAGGTAGAAGTAGGCTCCCAGGGTCGGCGGGATGGAGGCGTCGCTCGCGGTGGGCGACGAGGTGTTGTCGGCCAGGCAGGCGTCCACGGACGCGGTGAAGCTCCCTCCGCCGAACCTCAGCATGAAGAGATCCCCGCGGACCACGTCCCATGTCGCCGCGCCCGGGGCCGCGCTCCAGGTGAGCGTGGCCCAGTCGGGGCCGAAGAGCAGATTGGAGGTCGCCGGTGGCGCCGAGGGGGCGGCGCAGACGAAGCCCGCCTTCGTTTCGACATCCGAACCCCCGTCGTTGGAGGCGGTAAGGGTGACCGGCCACGTTCCCGGTGCTGCGTAGACGTGGACGGGATCGCTCTCGACGCTGTCCTCGATCGCATCGCCGTCGAGATCCCACGACCACTCCGCCGTGTTCGTCGTCGAGAGATCCGTGAAGCTGACGCTCAGGGGTGCCACTCCCTTCAACGGGGAGGCGATGAAGTCGGCAGCGGGGGCCGCGCCTGTGTTCTTCACCAGCGTGAAATGGTCCTGCCACTGTCCCGTCGAGTTGAGGAAGCCCGCGGTGAGGCGGTCTCCCTCGACGTCAAGGACGAGGGAGCCCAGCACGTCGAGACCGACAACCATGGCAGGATGGTTCAGAGGCGGGAATCCACCGCTGGTCTGTCCCGAGGTTCCCGCCACGACGTAGACGGATCCCTCGTGGGGAGCGGGTCCCGCCGTGGCCTTCTGGTAGGCCCCGTCGCCATCGACGCGGCCGTCGCCGCCGTCGAGGATCATCGAGCCGGTGAGCGTGCTCGAAACCCCGTAGTGGCCGTCGAGCAGGAACGAGCGCTCGTAGACGTGGCTGTGGCCCGTCAGGACGAGATCCACTCCCCACGCGTCGAGGACCGGAAGGAAGGTCTCTCGCACGTCGAAATGCCGCCCGCCGCTGTCCGTGGTGCTGTCGGAATTGTGCGTGCCCTTCGAATAGGGAGGAGTGTGCCAGAAGGCGATGACCCAGTCCTGCGAGGTCGCCATGAGATCCTGCTCGAGCCAGGTCATCATCAGGCCGTTGGGGTCGATGCCGCCGGTGATCCGATCCACGTCCTCCGAGTTCAGGCAGACGAAGTGGATGTTGGCGAAGTCGAAGGAGTAGTAGGCCTCCGTCCCGGTGGGAAGCCCGCCCGCCTCGCCGCTCTCTGGAAGGGTGAAGATGTTGTAGTAGACGCCCGTACCACCGCCGGATGACGACGCCGATCCCGCGTCGTGGTTCCCGAAAGTCGGCCAGACCGTCGATGTCTTCAACAGGTCCGCGTACATGTTGAAGACGCCCGCCTGGTACTCGGCGTCGCTGCCGATCTGGTAGGCATTGTCGCCCAGCATGAGCCAAAGATCGGTGGGAAGGCCCGCGGCGGGTCCGTTGTAGTAGGCGTCGCGCACGGCCTGCTGGTTCGCATTCGCCGTGCCCGCATCCCCGATGACCCAGATCCGCGAGGGACGCCGCGTTCCCGGAAAGGGTGGCGTGCGGAACCGGTGCCCCGAGTCGCCCCCCGCGAGGAGCTGGCCCGGGAAGCCCACAGAGTAGAAATAGACCCTGTCCGGCTCCAGCCCCGTCAGCTCGATCTCGTGCTCGGTCCTGCTGCCCGCGAGGCTCTCCGAGGAGAAGAGGCTCCCCGGGGCGTCCCCGAACCGCACCTCGCTGCTCGTGGGGCTGCCCGTGCGCCAGCGGATGACGATGCTCGAGGGCGTTGCGTTCTGGAGATAGGGGCCGCGGGTGACATCGGGTGGAAGCCCCGTCTCGAGCCTCGGCACGAGGACGAGATCGGTCGAGGGCAGCGTCGCGTTCCAGACCCCCACGGCGAGGAGGTTCGATCCGGCATGGATCGCCGGGACCCCGGTCGCGGTGATTTCCGCCAGGGAACCGTAGTTGGGACTGGCGCCGTTGCTCGATTCGTGGAGAGCCGCCGCCGTGTTCCAGGTGGGAGTCCCCGCGGGCATCTGCGCGGAGCGATAGACCTCCACGCCGTTGATCCAGGCGATGACGCCGTCGTCCCAATCCGCGCCGAAGAAGAGCGTTGCAATCGCGTTCGGATCCGAGACGAAGAACCACGTGCGCGTGTAGACCGAGTTGGTCTGCGGCGCCACGGCGGTCGTGATGAGGTTCTCCGCTCCGATGGCCGTCTCGTAGCCGACGCCGTAGGCGCCTGCCGGCCAGGCCGCGTCGTTGAACCCTGGGGCCGTCCACGAGATGCCGCTGATTCCCCCCGGGGCGCTCGTGTTGGCCAGGTACTTCATCGCGGAGCCCTCCAGCACGAGGACCTCCGCCACCGAAGGCGATGCGCTTGCGATCAGGACGACCGCGATCACGATCGCGGCCTCCACGAGCCTCTCGAGGCGCCTCGTGCCGAGCTCCCCCGCGCCGGGCCTTCGAATCCCGGTGCTCAAGGTGCTCCCCCGGCATCTGTCGCGGAATGCATGGGATCGGGACGACCCATGGGGATGGCACCGAGGCGGGCGAGGGCCGAGCGGATCCGGCTCTCGAGATCCTGGAAGCCCGACGTCGCGCGCTTCGCGGCCGGAAGACTCTCGATGCCGGTGAGTGCGGCGCGGTAGCTTCCTGTCGCTTCATCGAGACGGCCCGCCATTTCCAGAAGCTCCGCACGTCGCACCTGCCAGGCTTCGGGGCGCGGAAAGGTCCGTGCGAGGCGCTCCAGACGGCTCAGGGCCGCTTCGCTCCGCCCCGATCCTTCCTCCAGGGTGAGCGCCACGATCTCGAGTGAGACGGGTCCCCCCAGTTGCGCGAGACCCTCCTCGAGACCCTGCAACGCGCGGTCGAGGTTGGCCTCTCCCCCGGCTGCGGCGAGGGCCCGCGCCCTTGCGGCGAAGATCTCGGGATCGGGATCGATGCCGGCCGCAGCGTGCGACGCCAGCGCGAGATCCAGGACAGCCGCCCCTTCGAGGAGATGGCCCTCGGCCAGGAGAGCGCGGCCCTTCAGCCTGAGCGCGAAAGGATCCGCGGGCCTGGCCTGGAGATAGCGATCGAGCGCTTCGAGCGACCGGGCCGGCTCACCGGACTCCAGCCAGAGGCGCCCCGTGTAGAGGTCCACGAGGTGGAGTCCGGGCTCGAGCTGCCGGGCCCGCTCGAAGTCCCGGAGGGCCGCCTCCCACTCCCCCCGCGAGCGCTGCAGCTCCCCCCGCCTGAGGTAGAGGGCCGCTTCGCCCGGGCTCTTCGCGATCAGCCGATCGAGCTGGCCGATGACCTCGTCGGCCCCGCCGTGGCCGAAGAGCCCGGCGACTGAAATGAGGCAGGAGAGAGCGAAGAGGGGCGCGGCACGGAGGAGTGAGCGGCGGAGGCTTCCTTCTCGGCGGCCTGATCTCATTCCGCACACCATTTACGGGGAAAGTGGCGCAAAGACTAGCACAGAGCCTCTCCGGCCCGGCCGGATGAACAAACAAGAACATTGCCGGGACAGATGGAAGGCCGTATTTGATAGAGGATCGGCCGATTCATCGCGGCTCCCCCATCCGCTCCTACAGGAGTTTCCAGATGACCTACAAAGGCAGGTACCGTTTTGCCGTCCCGGCGCTCACCCTCGCGCTCCTCCTCGCCGCACCTGGGGCGGGAGCGCTCGGGAGCGCCCCGCCCTCCGAGCCCTCCGCCCCGCTCGAGCTGGGCGTGCGGCTTGTCAGCCTGACCGGCCACGGGGAGAGCCGCCGGGCCCTGGTGGAGGCCTTCGTACTGTCACAGGTCGACCTGTCGAGCCTGCGGCTGGAACATGGCCGCGGCGGAGACCCCTCCGCGCGCGCCGACATCGAGGTGCCGGGCGACGCGAGGCGTCTTCGGGCCTGGCAGGCGCGAAAGGTCCAGATCTCCCTCGATCTCACGCCCGGGATCGTCCACCACCTCGAGTTCGCCGCCGAAGGGCTGGACGGAGCCGGAAACGTGGTGAGGGGTAGAGCCTACCTGAGGGTGAACCTCGACCCCGCTCTCATGCCGCAGGAAGTGGACCTGGAGGATGAAGGGCTGCTCCAGTACCGCGCGGTCCAGGGAGGGAGCCAGCCATGAAGCGTGCCCTCTCCATCTTCGGATCTGCGCTCCTCGTGTGGGGGCTCTCCACTCTTCCCGCCGCCGCGAACTGGGTGGCCTCGGGGAGCTTCCAGTATGTCGATCGCGAGTACGACCAGAACGGCTTTACGGGGACACAGCCGCTGCGTCCCGTCCGCCTGGCTGACATAGAAGTCGTGGACGCCAACCAGACGGGCCGCCGCGCCATCCTGGCCACAGGGGCCACGAGCCTGAGCGGCAGCTACTCCATAACCGTCAGCGACTCCAGCGTCCGCACCGTCTACGTTCGCGTGATCACGAAGTCCGAGAGCACGGCCTCGCTCCACATCGACATCCGGCAGAACACCGGCACCAAGCCGATCTACTACGCCTCCTCGACGGCCATGGTGTCGGGCCACTCACCGAGCGTCAACGTCAACTTCGGCGCCCTGACCATCCCGATCGGCGCGGGTGGAGAGGCCTTCAACCTCTACGACCAGCTCCTGCGCGGCTGCGACTACGTCGCCTCCCTCGCGGGCTCGAGGCCGGATGCGTCCCGGCACGTGACGGCCCTCTGGGGCCTGAACAACGGCGTGGCGGATTCTTACTACGACACGGTCGCCCAGCGGGTCGTCCTGCGCGACACGGCCGGCTACGACGATACGGTGGTCCTCCATGAGATGGGCCATCACATCATCCGCAAGTACTCGGCGACCAGCACTCCTGGCGGCGCCAACACATTCTCATTGTGCAATCTCGACATACGGCTTTCTTTCGATGAGGGGTGGGCCACCTACTTCGGCAACTCGAGCCTGCGCTTCGCAGGCTTCGCGGGGAGCAACATCTACACGAGGACGACCGGCGCGCCGGGCCCGGGGAACCTGGTCCGGTATGCCGACCTCGAGACCGACACCCAGTATCTCTGCGAGGGAGCCACCAGCGAGCTCGTCGTCACTTCCATCATGTGGGACATCGTCGACGGCGCTTCGACCCCCGACACGACGCCGGGCGTCGAGGACGCGCACGACACGCTGAACCTGGCTGATTCGGAAATCTGGCAGGTCATGACGAGCGGGATTCCCGGCGACCTCAACATCTCACTCGAGGACTTCTGGGACTCGTGGTTCCTCACTCCGGTCCAGAACGGCTTCCGCTCCCAGATGATCGCCATTGCGGCGCATCACGGCGTCGAGTACTTCGAGGACGCCAAGGAGGTCAACGACACGGCCGCCCAGGCACCATCGGCCCCGACGGACGGCTCGACGACCCATGCCTCGTTCTTCCGTGACTCGAACCTCGACGGGGCGGGTGAAACGGATCTCGACTGGTTCTCCTTCGGCGCCTCGGCCGGCCAGACCTATGCGATCGAGACGCTCAACCTGCAAAGCGACGGGAACACCTCGCTCCGGCTCTACGACACGGATGGACTCACTGTGCTCGTCCTGAACGACGACCGGGCTCCCGGAGACGACTCCTCCCTCATTGAATGGGTGGCACCGCGCACGGACCAGTTCTTCGTGCGCGTCCATCACGGCACCGACGTGGGGGTCTACGGGTCGTACGACCTGAAGATCTCGGCACTGGTTCCCACGGATGCCGACGCCGACGGGTACGACACGACCACCGACTGCAACGACACGGATCCGAACATCAATCCAGGGGCCGCGGAGATTTGCGACGGGATCGATCAGGACTGCGACACCGTCATCGATGACGGCTTCGACCTGGACGGCGACGGCTACACCACCTGCGCCGGAGACTGCGACGACGCCAATCCGAACGCCAACCCCGGGCTCCCGGAGATCCCCTCCAACGGGATCGACGACAACTGCAACGGGCAGATCGACGAGCTGCCGCAGACCGACGCCGTGACGATCACGAGCGCCACCTACAAGAGCGGACCGAAAAGGCTGACCGTCCTGGCGACGAGCAGCCAGCAGCCGGGCGTCACACTCACGGTCGTGGGATTCGGCGTGATGACATGGGATGCGGTGAACCTGCGGTACAGCTACACCAGCCCCAACAACACGCCGAACCCAGGGACGGTCACGGTGCAATCGAGCGGCGGAGGATCCGACACGGCCGTCGTGCAATAGGTCAGACCCCGGGGGACAGGTTCGATGGGGGGGCCCGGCTGCCTGCCCGGTGCGTTCCTCGCAACGGCTGGCCGGGCGATCGTCCGATCAGAATCCGTACAGAAGCCCGATGTACCCGGTTTCCGTGTGGGAAGCATCCACGATTGGACTCTCCGTGATCCCCCCGCCCAGGTGATCGCTCGTCACTCCCGAGACGAGGGTCCACCGTGCCCCGATCTTCCAGGAAGCTTCGATCTCGACGTACCAGGTGAAGGCGGCGTCTCCCCCGTAGGCGGGGCGGCCGGGGCGTGACTCGTCACGCGTGACGCCGTAGTAGTAGTCGATCATCTCGTCGCTCTGCCACTGCGCCCCTGCCGAAGGCCTGAAGAGCCATGCTCCTGATGGCAGGAGTAGGTCGACGTCGAGAAGGGCCTCCTCGCCGCCGCTCTTCCCGAGGATGTCGGTGCGGAGGCTCAGGTCCAGGATGAAGGGGATGGGCCTGAGCGTGACTCCCGCTCCCGCGTCGCCCGAGAAGTCCCTCGCCTCCATCCCATCAAGAGCCTCGCTCTCGCCGGAGTCGTAGCCCATGAATCTCGGGCTCACGAAGACGCGCCACCCGAGCAGGCTGCGCTCGCGCCAGCGGAAGCCCCCTTCCACGCCGTAGACGTAGAAGCGCTTCCATGAGACGTTGGCCAGGGGCACGGGAACGATCGACGTTCCGATGCCTTCGTAGGGCTGGGGCACGGTGTAGATCCCCGCTCCCATGAGCTGGTCGTGCTTCGGCGGCGATCCCGTATCCGCCGCACCAGCAGCGCTCTCCACGGCTGTCACCGTCCGTGCCTGGTCCTCGCTCTCACGGGCAGTCACCGGAAAGCATGTCAGTGCGAGAAAGGCCGCGAGCACTGTCGCCATTCCGGCAGATTGAACCGGCCGCCTGGCCCCTCCGTTCTCGAGACCTTCATCGGCATCTCTAGAGTCGAGCTTCCGGCCGTTCACCTTGTGCTTCGCGATCGAGGAGACCATGCGCGCATGCCAGTGCTCTGCAGGTTCGCTGAATCCTCGATCCCTGCCCCGGCGCGCCGCGCTCACAATGCCGGGTGCCTGGTGTGGAAGCCGGTGGCCTCCTGGTAGGCCCTTGCCAGGGCAAGCACCGAGGCCTCGCCGTTGAGCCTGCCCATGAAGGTGATGCTCACGGGAGTGCCGTCCTCGCGGAAGCCGCTGGGAAGGACGACGGCGGGGTGTCCCGTGAGATTGGTGAGCAGGAGGTTGTTCCCGCCGAAGGAAGGCACGACGTAAGCGTCCACCTTCTGGAAGAGATCCTCCATCCGCCGCATCGCGACCGTGCGGATCCTGTTGGCCTGGATGTACTCCACGGCGGGGATGAAGCGGGCCTGCCTGAAGATGTTGGGCCAGGCGGACTCGTCCTGCCTCTTGAGGAGATCGTCCTCGTTGCTGAGCGTCAGATCCTCGAAGGCCGCCGCGGCCTCCGCTGTGAGGATCAGTGAGAGCGCGGGGATGGGCATGTCGGGCAGCTCGACGGGGATGAGATCGATCCCGAGCCCCTTGATCGCCTCGATCGCGGCGAGGTCGAAGCGGCGTCCCTCCTCCCTTCTTGCCTTGCGCTCCGCGTCCTCGTCCTCGATGGGGTCCTCGAAGAGAGCCTTCACCCAGCCCACGCGGAGGCGGTGCACGTCGAGGTCGGCATCCCAGTTGAAGGGACGGTCGAGGACGGTCTCGTCCATCCCGTCAGCGCCCCGGATCGCATCGAAGATGATCGCGCAGTCCTCCACGGCTCGGCAGATGGGGCCGATCTTGTCCATGCTCCACGACAGCGCCATCGCCCCGTGTCTGCTGACGCGGCCGAAGGTCGGGCGCAGCCCCGTCGTGCCGCAGCGCGTGGAGGGTGACACGATCGACCCCCACGTCTCGGTGCCGATGGCGAATCCCACGAGGCCCGCGGCCGTCGCCGACGCCGATCCGGCCGACGAGCCGCTCGACCCCTCCTCCGGCTTCCAGGGGTTGCGGGTCTGACCTCCGAACCAGACGTCCCCGTAGGCGAGCGCCCCCAGCGTGAGCTTCGCGACGAGCACGGCGCCGGCTTCCTCGAGCTTCTTCACGACGGTCGCATCCTCGTCGAAGACCTGGTCCTTGTAGGGCTCGGCACCCCAGGTCGTCGGATGGCCCTTGACGGCGAGCAGATCCTTGGCGCCGTAGGGAATCCCGTGCAGCGGCCCGCGGTAGCGGCCGGCGGCGATCTCTCGGTCGGCCCGCGCCGCCTGCTCGAGCGCGAGATCCTCGGTCAGCGTCACCACGCATTCGAGCTTGGGCCCGATGCGCTTGAGCCGCGCGAGGTACATCCGCGTCAGATCGATAGAAGTGACCTTCCGCTGCCGGATCAGCTCGGCGAGCTGGGTCACGGGGAGGAAGGCGAGATCCTCGAGATTCGCGGGGACGGCGGGAGCCTCGACGCGGCTGTACCTCGGCGGCGCCTCTGATCCGGTGCTTGCAGCGCCCGGCGGGAAAGGATGGAAGCTCAGCGCTGGAGGCACGCTGTTGTCGAGCGGGAAGTCGCGGATCGTCTTGTAGTCCTCGATCGCTTCCGCCACCCCCTCGAGCATCAGCTCTTCCTCGTCCTTCGTGAACTCCAGGCCGATCAGCTCGGCGGCCTTGTGGAGGGTCCGCCTCGTGATCTCCGGATTCCCGGCCGCGACGGCCAGTCCGGCAACGAAGAAGACGACGAGCATGACGGTGATTTTGAAGAAGCGAGAGCGCCCGCCTCCCCTGTTCCCGAGCACGATGGTTGGCATTCCTTCCTCCCCCAGTAGTTCAACCCGCCTGGATCATCCCCCGCAGCTTCTCGACCTGATCTTTCCGGCCCATGACGACCAGACGGTTCCCCGGCCGCAGAACCGACGCGAGGTCCGGATAGTACGTGATCTTCTGGCCGTCCCCCTCGGTCATGGCCAGAACGGGCATGCCGCTGCGCTCCGCGATGTTCAACGAGCCGAGAGTGCGCCCCGACGCCGCGCAGCCCTCCGTAATCTCGACCTCCTCGAACCTCCAGGTGCCCTCCTGGCCCGGCCTCAGCATCCTGTCGAGAAAGGTGACGACGTGCGGCCGGACCATCTCGGAGACGAGCCTCAACCCACCGATGTGGCTGGGAAAGACGACGGAGCTGGCGCCGGCGCGCTTCAGCCTCTCGCGCATGGCGGGATCGATGCCCCGCGAAACGATGTGGAGTGCCGGGCTCATCTGCCTCGCCATGAAGGTGACGACCAGGTTGTCCTTGTCCGAGGGCAGAACGGTCACGAGACCGCGCGCGCGAGTTATTCCGGCGCTCGCCAGCACCTCCTCCGAGGTCGCGTCGCCGAGGATGTGCAGGAAGGGCATCCGGACGAGCGCCCTGTCGAGCTTCTCCTGGCTCTCTTCGATGACGATGCTGGGCACGCCGATGTCCACCAGCTCGTTCACGACCTCGATGCCGGTGGCGCCGATGCCGCACACGACGACGTGATCGCGGGTTCCATCGATGGCTTTCTGCATTCTTCGCCTCCGGAGGATATCGGAGAGATCCCCCTCTACGAAAAAGGCGGTCATCGTGCTGACCACCCACAGGAGAAGGCCCATTCCGAAGAGGATGAGGACCATGGTGAAGGTCCGGCCGGGAATGCTTGCTGCGAGGCCCGGAACGACCTCGCCGAAGCCCACCGTGGCCACGGTGATGACGGTCATGTAGAGGCCGTCGAACCAGGTGCTGCCCACGAGGAAGCGGTACCCGGCGGAGCCCACGGCCAGGAGGGCCACGAGCAGGATCACCGCCGCGACGAGCCTGTGCGTTACAGACATCGGGCGAATGCTACCTCAAGGGACCCGCCGGAATCCGGTGCTGCTTCTGGGTGCTGTGCCTCAGCGCCTGGCGACACCCACGGGGCAGGAGACTCCCGTGCCGCCGGCCCCGCAGTAGCCGGCGGGGTTCCTGGCCAGGTATTGCTGGTGGTAGTCCTCGGCGTAGTAGAACTCAGGCGCCTCGAGGATCTCGGAGGTGATCTTCCCGTGGCCCGCCTTCGTGAGGAGCGCCTGGTAGGTCTCGCGCGAGGCCCCGGCCGCCGCGCGCTGCGCTTCACCGTACGAGTAGATCCCTGAACGGTACTGCGTGCCGGAGTCCGCCCCCTGGCGCATCCCCTGCGTGGGATCGTGGCTCTCCCAGAAGATCCGGAGCATCTCCTCGTAGGAGGTCTTCGCGGGATCGAAGACGACGCGGACGACCTCGGCGTGGCCGGTCATGCCGGTGCACACTTCCTCATAGGTAGGGTTCGGCGTGAAGCCCGCGGCGTAACCGACCTGCGTGCTGTGGACGCCCGCGGCCTGCCAGAACTTCTTCTCGGCGCCCCAGAAGCAGCCCATGCCAAAGAGCGCCAGCTCCTTTCCGGGGAAGGGGGGCGCCATGGGGGTGCCCAGGACGAAATGGGTTTTCGATACGGGCATCTTCTCGGGGCGGCCGGGCAGGGCCTCCCCGGGACGCACCATCGTCGCGCCGTGCGGGCCGAAGATCATGTTGCCTCCTGTGCTGGAAGAGGCGGGATCATAGCACCCGGGGTCGAGCGGCCGCGAAGCAGTCAGCGCGGGACGGAGGGTCGCTCTGCGGCGCATCACTCAGCACGGGACGGAGGGTCGCGATCACAGACGGTCAAGTCCACCGACGATCGACCCGTCGCTCATGCCTCCTTGCGGGGTGAGACTCGTGACGGGTAGGATGCTGCCCTCTCCGATACAGGAGTCTGTCGTGGCACCGGAGCTCACCAAAGATGAATCCCAGAACAGCGCTGCCTCTCCTCCTGCTCCTTTGCGCCGCCGCTCTCACCGTGTCCACGATGCCCGCTGCTGAAGATCCCGCCGAGGCGGCGAAGCTTCGCTCTGTGATCGAGCGGGAGTGGCAGGCGCGCCTGGCCGAGAATCCGCTCCTTGCGACCTCGGTCGGCGTGCACGACCGCAATCACCTCCTGCCTTCCATGACGCCGGCGGATCTCGAGCGGCGCGACGGGATCAACCGGGGCTTCCTGGCCGAGCTGGATGCCATCGATACCGGACGCCTCGGCGAGACCGACCGGATCAACCACGCCATCCTCCGGGCCCAGCTCGCGGATCAGATCGCGGACTACCGGCTGGGCGACTGGCAGATCCCCTTCAACGCGGATTCGGGCTTCTACACCGGCTTCGCCAGGCTTGCCTTCGAGGTCCCTCTCGACAAGGTGCGCGACTACGAGAACTACATCAGTCGCCTTCGCGCCTGGCCGCGCTACGTGGACGAGCAGATCGCCCTGATGCGGGTGGGGCTGCGCCGGGGGATGACCCAGCCTCGCGTGATCCTCGACGGGATCGAAGACGTCATCGCGGCCCACGTCGTCACCGATCCCGAGAAGAGCGTCTTCTGGGGACCCTTCCGCGAATTCCCCACCGGCGTCCCCGAGGCCGAGCGCCCCAGGCTCGAGCGCGAGGGGCGCGCGGCGATCCTCGATGGAGCGTCGAAGGGCTACGCGACTCTTCGGGACTTCATGGTGCGGGAGTACGTGCCGGGCGCCCGCACGACGCTCGGAGCCTCGGAGCTTCCCGGCGGCCGCGAGTACTACGCGCAGCAGATCCGCCACTTCACGACGCTCGAGATGAGCGCCGAGGAGATCCACGCCATCGGGCTGCGCGAGGTGGCCCGGATCCGCTCGGAAATGGAGGAGATCATCCGCGAGGTCGGCTTCAAGGGCTCCTTCGCAGACTTCCTCGCCTTTCTCAGGACCGATCCCCGCTTCTACGCGACGACGCCCGAGCAGCTACTGAAAGAGGCGGCCTGGATCGCGAAGCGGATGGACGGGAAGCTCCCCTCCCTCTTCAAGACGATCCCGCGCCTGCCCTACACCGTGGAGGCCGTCCCCGCCGACATCGCGCCGAAGTACACGGCCGGCCGCTACGTGGCCGCTCCCATCGGCAGCACGCAGCCCGGGCGCTACTGGGTGAACACCTTCGCGCTCGACAAGCGCCCCCTCTACGCCCTCGAGGCGTTGACGCTTCACGAGGCGGTCCCAGGCCACCACTTCCAGAGCGCCCTCAACCAGGAGCTGGGGGAGCTTCCTCCCTTCCGCCGCTACTCGTACATTTCCGCCTTCGGCGAGGGGTGGGGGCTCTACTCGGAGTGGCTGGGGATCGAGGCGGGCTTCTATACCGACCCCTACAGCCGCTTCGGCAGGCTCACCTACGAGATGTGGCGAGCCTGCCGCCTCGTCGTGGACACCGGCGTTCACTCGATGGGCTGGAGCCGCGAGAAGATGCTCGACTTCCTCGGCTCGAACACGGCGCTGTCGCTGCACGAGGTCAGGACGGAGACGGATCGCTACATCTCCTGGCCTGGCCAGGCGCTCGCCTACAAGCTGGGCGAGCTGAAGATCAGGGAGCTGCGTCGCCGCGCCGAGGAGGCGCTCGGGACGCGCTTCAACGTGCGGGAGTTCCACGACGCGGTCCTGCGCAACGGTTCGATCCCCCTCGACGTCCTCGACGAGATGATCACCCGCTGGATCCAGGCTGAGCATGACCATCGATGACTCTCGCCGACCCTCCTCACGATCCTCCAGTGCGACATTCGATCGCGGCGGATGCTGCGTGATGCGGTAGTGAAGGGATCGCTGAGACTGAGCATCTGGCGCGAACGCTCAGCGATCGAGCTTCCCGCGCTCCTGACGGATCAGCTCCAGCTCGGCGATGGCATCGAGGTCACGCGGACGCCCCGCCGCCCGCTTCACGCGGATGAGCGTGTCGAGGTCGAGACAGCGGATCCAGAGCCCGAAGAGCTGAATCTCGAAGGAGTGCGCGAGCAGGTCCTCGTAGGTCCCTCCTCCCGTGATCTCGCCGAGTATGTCGAGGTTCCCCATGTCGGTCGTCAGAGTGAAGTTGAGACCGCTCCGCACCGTCAGCTCGTCAAGGCGGAACGGCAGCCCGGGGGGCGCGCCGCGAAGGTAGGGGCCGTGGCCCTGAAGGGCGGCCACGAGGCGCTTGATGTTCTGTGCGCTCCTCGAATAGACCACATCGAGATCTCGGGTGTCGCGGGAGGAGCCATGCAGGCTCGCGGCCACGCCGCCGACGATGATGAATTCGACGCGGCTTCTGGCGAGCAACGCCAGCAGCGCTCGGAAGTCGATCACCGCTTTCTCTTCTTCGACGATCTGCTCGCGGCTCCCCGGATATCCTCCATGGCATTCGCCCAGTCTTGAAGCGCAAGGAGCCTCTCCTCGTAGGTCATCCTCAGGCTCCCCAAGACCAAGGTGCGGTCGAAGCCTTTCATGTACTCCGCGATCACCGGGTCGATACGCTCCGATTCGAGCTGCACCCCGATGCGGACCGGACCAGAAGGCACCGAGGGCGAGGAGCCACCTTCACGAAGCGCATCGCGGATACGCATGACCGTGTCATCGAGCGAGGCAGACCGGATCGCATCGGGCCTCCCGGGAATCTCGACTCGATACTCACCAGCCGCCTCCCGGACCTCCACGACGATGCCGGCCGCGGTCTGCGTGTACTCACCCTCGCCAGCCTGAGCGGCGTAGTCTCTCGAGGCTTCTGCAACCACGCCGGCCCGCCGCGGGCGCGATCCGCCCCGGGACTCTCCGGATCCTGGAGGGCCGGCATGGCGCTTCGAACCCAGTCTGGAAGCCGTGTCCCGGCGCCCCTCGCGCCACTCCCGCCGGACCTCGTAAACCCCGCGGCGGAGACGCCGGAAGTAGGGCCAGCGGTGAGGGTGGTGAGCCGGCGCGTTCGCGCAGCAGCGGCTCATCACGTGCGTCCGCACCGAGGCAGTGTTCAGGTCGGGCAGGGCCGCGACGATCTCACCGGGCCGGAAGGTCCAGCCCCCACGCTCCCGGCAGATCTGGAGTGCCGCCAGGAGAACGTGCTCGTGGATGGGCATGACCTGCATATACACGTGAATATAACACAGTTCAAGGTCGAGAGGCAGTCACCTTCTTGCGAGAACAGGAGCCGTCCCACTGTCGGCGGGCCGCTCATGACTCGTCCAATCAGAGATTGGCCGAATGGCGGATGCGATGATCAAGCCGAGGGGGAGTGATTTGCAAATAATCGCCATGCGGAGGGATGATAGGAGGCGAATCCTGTGCGACTTGAATCTCGCACTGTAACGTCGAGCGAGATGAGGGTGTCGGTGGCGGCGAAGTCCAGAGAGGATGGAAGATGCGAGTCCTCAGTCGTGTCGGGCGCATGAGATTAGGCGGCAGAACACGCCGCAGTACGACCCGCCGTCCCTCGACACGAAGCCTGGAGGCCCGAGGTCAAGTGAGCAACTCGGCCAAGGGACTGGTTTCGCTTGTCGTCATCGCGACCTCGCTCGGCGGCTGCGTGATGCTCTACAGCGATAGGCCGGAGACCGCGTCCGTCATCGAGGCGCGGAAAGCCGCGTTGGCGGGCAATCTCGCGAAGCTCCAGGAGCTGGCAGCACACAAGCCCGGCATGATCCGCATCCGAGACCATGAACGGCACCAAACGCCTCTCCATTGGGCGTCCGGAGCCGGACATCAGGACGTCGTGGCGTGGCTATTGGCACAGGACCTGGACGTGCAAGTCAAAGACAGATTCGGCACCACCCCCCTGCACCTGGCTGCGGCCGAAGGGCAAACGCAGGTTGTGGGGTATTTGCTCGAGCGGGGCGCCGACGTCAATGCGTCCGATGACTACGGATACACTCCATTGGCAAATGCCGCATACAACCAGCATCTCGAGGCGGCCAAACTCCTCGTCGCAAGGGGCGCGAAAGTCGACTGCGGGCCATCCGGGATGGACCTGATCACCGCGTTTGTGAAGTACGGCAACAAGGAGGGTGTGGAGTGGGCCCTTTCGCAGGGTGCACGGATGACGGGAACGAGGGAGTGGGCTTTTTCGGAGGGCGTGTCGAAGACCGACCCGGACCACACACCCATACGGGTCGGGGGAGACAACGTGCCGGGCTGGACCGCGATGCACTGGCTCGCCAAGGGAGTGTCCATATCGAAGGAGGAAGCGCTGGCGGCCAACCTGTCCCATGGTGACCGCTTCGCGCAGGAACGATCGGTCAAAGACGTGCAGGACGCGAAGTACCTGGAAGTGTTTCGGGTGCTCAGGGCGAACGGTGCGGCCGTCGATGCCCGCGATCGGAACAAGGAGACGGCCTTGTACATCGCCACAGAATCGGAAAACCTCGTGATCGCGACGGCGCTGCTCGACGCGGGCGCGGAGATTGACCCGAGGAACCTGTACGAGTCGACCCCGCTGATCGACGCCGCGAAGTCGCTGCGTGTGGACATCGTGCGGCTGCTCGTGGCCCGCGGCGCCGACGTCAACGCCGCGGATTACCGCGGAGGCACGCCGCTGATCAGCGCTACAATCTGGGGCTCGAACGAGGCCGGCATCAGGCAGGTGGCCGAGATCCTCATCGCTGCAGGTGTGGACGTGAACGCCCGGAGGCCCGGAGGCGGACGGGGTCGCGCTGGTAACGACGGCTCCTCCGCACTCCAGCAAGCAGCAGAGTCTGGATACACTGCGGTGGTGGACCTGCTGATTCGCAACGGCGCGAACGTGAATGACGCATTCGCCGATGGACGGACACTGCTCTACTGGGCGGCCAGGAACGGTCACCGGGACGTCGTGGCGTTGCTCATCGCACATGGCGCGAATGTCAACGCTGAAGCCATGGGCAGGACCGCGCTGCAGGCTGCGCGCAAATACGGCAACAAGGAAATCGTGGACATGCTCCTGGCGCATGGAGCAGAGGAGGAGCAACCATGAGACAGTTCACGCGGAGCTTCGCAGTTCTCGTCGTCGTCACGGCGCTGGTAGCTGCCTTGATCGGCAGCTCGAGCGCGAAGGAACCTGTCGAGGCTCCCGAGCGCTGGAGCTTCCGCTTCTATGGCCGGGATTGGCAGCTCGGTCATCAGGCCGCCAACCGACAGGAGGCCGTCCGAGAGTATGTCCTAGTGGGACAGACTGTCGAAGACTGGAAGGAGTTGGTGACCAGTCACTCCTACGCACACGGTGTGCCCCTTCGCCCCTATTTCGAGCAAGTCAAAGCGGGCCTCTCTCAAGGATGCCCATCGCTCCGCATTTCGGTTCTCGAGGAGTCCGAAGACACGATCATCTACGAATGGCAGCACGACGGTTGCCAGGGCTACCCGGCTCAGCACCAGCTCGACCGCGCCTCTCGAAGCGGGAAGAGGATGCTGGTGCTCTCGTTCGTCGAAAAGACCCCCCAACTGTCGCCGGAGAAACGAACTGCGTGGCTGGCGATCCTCAAGGAGGCAACCATCCCTCCGGCCGACAAGTCGGGGCCCTGAGCGATCGGGAGGAGTGGTTGGGGTTGTCCTCATCAAGCTGAGCGGAGTCTCAGCGCTCCCCGTTGATGGCGGTGAGGCTTCGCTCGAGATCCTTGAGCGCGTCGAGATCTCTTCGCGTGCGGTGGCCGGCATAGATGATGGCGGCGAGGGCGGCGGCGACGAAGACGGCCAGGAAAGCGTAGGCGCCGGCGCGCGTGCCGAGGAGGGAGGCGGCTCTCGCGGCGTCGGGCTGGGTCCGGATCCAGAGCCAGGGGACGAAGACGGCGACCTCCACGGCCAGGATGAGGTAGCCCGCCCGCATGAGCTTCAGGCGCTGCTCGCATCGGCGAAGCGAGAGATCGAGGAAGGCCGCGGCCGATTCGTCCCTCGGGCGCCACAGGCCCCGGCGCGCCCGGTAGCCGTAGATCACCGCCCAGGCCTGGAGGATCAGGAACGCGACGACCACGACGATGTCCGCCGTGCGCGTGGAGTTGATTCCAACCCAGGCGAGGAAGGCCGTCATCAGCAGCACTATGGCTGCCTCGCCGATGGCCGACGCCTTCTGGTAGAAGCTCTGGCGGCGCACGCGCCGGAGCATCCTCTCGCGCAGGTCGACGGGCGTCTCGCCTTCGGCCTGCCACGTCTCGATCCAGGTGCGAAGCTCGGTGTCCTGTCCCGTCGTCATGAGACCTTCTCCTTCACGCCGAGGGTTTCCCGGAGCGATTGCCGCGCGCGGGTCACGCGGACGGCCACGTTGTTCTCGGTGATGCCGAGCACGTCGCTGATCTCGGCCTGGCTGAGCCCCTCGAGCGTCAGAGTCACGACCTGCCGGTAGTTGAGCGGGAGGCGCGCGACGGCCTCGAGAAGGAGGGCGCTGCGCTCTCCGCGCGAAGCGGCTGATTCCGGGTTGGGCGATGGATCCCTCGGTTCCGCGACGTCCTCCAGCGCTGCGGCGGCCGACGCACGCCGGCGCCAGCGGTGGGTGAGCCCCCGGTTGTGGGCGATCCGGAAGACGAAGGTCTTCATCGAGGCGCGCTCCTCGAAGCGAGGCAGGGCCTGCCAGAGCGCGAGGCAGATCTCCTGGAAGAGATCCTCGCGCTGCGCCGGGTCCCGCTCGTAGACTCCGGCCACACGGCGAAGGGCGGCCCCGTGCGCGCGGAGGACTTCGTCGTAGCGCGCATCGAGAGCCGCCCCGGCCTTGCCATCCATCCTGGTCGCCTCGCTCGGGGCCCGCCCGCGGATCCCGCCCGCCGCACCTTGCAGGATCCCCTCGGGGGCCGCAGCGAGGGTACCTCTCGGGCCCGGATCCACTCAGCTCCTCCCGCCGCCGTCCGGTATGCGCAGTCCCGCGGCGATCGTCTTGAGCAGCGCGGGCGCGTCCTGCCCCTCGACGGTAAGGAGCCACAGGTCGCCCCCGTCGGGAAGGGCCAGGGCCGCCCTTCCCGGGGATTCCAGCACGAATGCCTGCCTCGTTCCCACCCTGGCCTCGCTCGGCGCGCCGCCGGGGACCGCTTCCTCGAGTCGCTTCATGGCGCCGCTCTTCGCGTCGTCGAACCAGCGGCGCCGCGCTTGCCGCAGCGACGCCTTCTGTCCTTCGGGCCCCTCCATCCCGACGATGACATCCTCGGGCCAGACCTTCCCTAGTTCGGTGAAGCTGAAGGCGGCGGGCTTCGTCAGCTCGAGGCCCAGCCCGGCGTCGCGGTAGAGATCACCCTCCACGCTCCACGGCTCCCTCGCCTCGGCCACGCAAGTGGCGGGGCCGCCATCGATCGAGTAGTCCAGCACCCGCAAGTCGATCTGTCCGTACATCTTCGCCCCGGGGCCCATGCTCATCCGCGCGACGCCCTCGTCGAGGGCGGACCAGAAAAAGGCGAATCGAGCGGCGTCCGCCGGCCCATCGGCGACGACGGCGCCGTCGAGCGCGATCCAATCCTCCCCCACCCTCACCTCGGTCCAGGCGTGGCCGCCGAACATCCCCGCGACGTAGACGTAGCCCATCACGTAGCGGGCCGGTATGCCGACCGCCCGCGCGAGTGTCGTCAGGAGCATGGCGTACCCGACGCAGGTCCCCCGCCGCTTCTCGAAGACCTCGACCGACGGGGCGAGAACCACTCCGAGGTCGAACTGCATGTTTTCCGCCACCCAGCGCTCGAGCTTCTTCGAGGCTTTCCAGAGATCACGTTCGTCCCCGACGATTTCGCGCGCCATGGCTGCGAGGCGCGGTTCGTCAGACTGGATGTAGGCGTTCGGCTCGAGGTAGAGGCGGTCCCTCTCGAGGGCCGCGGCGGGAAGCGGGAGCGTGGGACGGGAAGACGGCGCGCGCCTCTCGACGGAGAGGACGACGCTCTCCCGCGAGCTGCTGAGGACAGACTGCCCCGACCCCTCGAAATCGGGCCATCCCAGATCCGGATTGCGGTGGCGCAGCTCGACGGTCATCTTCGAGATCTTCCTCGCCTGCGGGAGGCGGATCTGCGTGCGAAGGATCGACGCGCCGTAGCTCTCGCCGGGAAGCTCGCCGCCTCCCTCCGCGAGCTTCGCCTCCTCGCGGCCCGCGCGGTAGGTGCGGATCACGCCGAAGGCGCCGGGAAGCTCGGTCCTGAGGACGCGCCCCTCCTTGTCGAGCCAGAGCAGCGTCTTGACGGGGGCTCCTTCCACGCTCTCCTCGACCTCGAGGCTCTCCACGGGGCGCCCCTCGATCTCGATCGTCTCGACGGCCTTCACCTCGCGCGTGACTCCCGCCACGGCGCCGATCTCCGCAGCGAAGGTCCTGTACTCGATGCGGTCGCCGGGCCGGGCCAGCTCCGAGGCGGAGCGGCGCGAGGCGGCCTCCGGCCCTATCAGCTCCCCCGTGTACTCGACGGCCCTCTCGAAGGAGCGCCCTCCCGCCTCGCTCGTGATCCTGACGGTGCCCTCCTCGACCTGCGCCCTCATGACCGTCTTCTGGCTCGACAACCCCATCTCGAATTCCACCGAGACGAGCCGCCCCTCGCGCGTCTCACGGGTCGCGGCCGTGGTGGTCATCTCGGTGAGGCTGCCCATCCTGTTGAGGGCGAGCTTCATCACGAGATCGGTCCGGATCAGCGAGCCCTCCTCGCTTCGAGCTTCCCGGAAGCTCCCGACAGGCTGATCGGCGATCGTCGTGACGAACCAGACCTCTGAGGGAGAGGTCCTGGTTGCAACGCTCCCGAACGGCGACGCTCCGCCCGGGATGAGGAGAAGGACGAGAGCGAGGAAGATGCGGAGCCTGCCGAGGCTCTGGGAGTTCATCAGGGGCCTCCTGTCGGTACGGGGCGAGGCCTTCGGCGCTCGCCCGGTTCAGGAGGTGGCTGTCCCGCGTCGGCCGGAAACCTTACAGGGCCGGGATGGACGCGGTAGAATCACCGCCCGCAAGCCGCCCACATCGAGGAGATCGCATGCGCCGCAATCATCCCGGCCTGGCCGTCGCCGCAGCCGCAATTCTCTTGATGACGGCCGCCTGCTCCCAAGGAGAGAAGCCCATGCCCCCCGAGGAGGGATCGACCCCGCCGCCGTCGATGGACCCCATCGCCGAGTCCTACGTGAAGCTCGTCCTGGCCGTGGGCCAGAACGACAGCTCCTACGTGGACGCCTACTACGGCCCGGAGTCCCTCAAGAAGGCCGTCGAGGAGGAGAAGCCCCCGCTCGACCAGATCCGGGCCCGCGCCGTGGAGCTGAGGAGGGCGCTGCCCCGGGCGTCCGCGCTCGGAGGCGACGAGATGCTGCGCCTTCGGCGGGACTACCTCGATACGCAGCTTGGCGCGCTCATCTCGCACGTCGACCGCCTGGGCGGCCACAAGATGACTTTCGATCAGGAGTCGAAGGCGCTCTACGACGCCGTGGCGCCGCGAGAAAGCGACGAGCATTTCCAGGAGATCCTCGACGAGCTGGAGGGGCTGATCCCCGGGAAGGGCCCCCTCGTCGAGCGCTACGAGGCCTTCAAGAAGGCCTTCATCATCCCGCCGGCGAAGCTCGACACCGTCTTCCGCGCCGCCATCAAGGCCTGCCGGGAGAAGACGGCGCAGCACCTGGAGCTTCCACCGGACGAGAGCTTCACGATCGAGTACGTCACCGGCAAGCCCTGGAGCGGCTACAACTGGTACCAGGGCGGCTTCAAGAGCATCATCCAGGTGAACACCGACCTGCCCATCTACATCGACCGGGCCATCGATCTGGCCTGCCACGAGGGCTACCCCGGCCATCACGTCTACAACGCGCTGCTGGAGTGGAAGCTCACGCGGGGTCGGGGCTGGATTGAGTTCTCCGTCTACCCTCTCTATAGCCCCCAGTCGCTCATCGCAGAGGGGACGGCCAACTTCGGCATCGAGATCGCTTTCCCGGGTGAGGAGCGAGTGGCCTTCGAGAAGGAGCGGCTCTTCCCTCTGGCCGGCCTCGACCCGGCGCGGGCAGGCCTCTACTACGAAGTGGCCGAGAAGGTGGAGCAGCTCGCCTATGCCGGCAACGAGGCCGCGCGCCTCTATCTCGACGGCGCGATCGACGCCGAGGCCGCGACGCAGCGGTTGATGACCTACGCCCTGACGCCCAGGAAGCGCGCCGAGCAGCGCGTGAGGTTCATCGAGACCTACCGGGCCTACGTGATCAACTACAACCTGGGGAAGGACCTCGTACGCGCCTGGGTCGAATCGGAGTCGGAAGGAGATCCCGCGCGGCGTTGGGAGGTCTTCGGCGCGCTGCTCTCGTCCCCGCGCCTTCCATCAGGCCTGAAATGAAAGGCCGGGCCACGCGGTGATCGTCCGCGGGCCCGGCCCTGGGTGACTTCGTCTTCCGTGCGGGTCAGTTCGCCGCGGCGGAGGCTCCCGCGCCCGCACCGCCGAGCTCTTCGTCGATGATCTGCGCGAAGGCCTCGTAGGGCTGCGCACCCGAGAGGAACCTGCCGTTCACGAAGAAGGCGGGCGTCCCCGATACGCCGAGGCGCTGGCCGTCCTGCATGTCCTTCATGATGTCTTCCCGGTACTTCCCGCCGTCGTAGCAGGCATTGAACTGGGCGGCGTCCATGCCGAGATCGGCGGCATGCTTCTTGAGGCTATCCGGCTGCAGGGCCTGCTGGTTCTGGAAGAGTCGATCGTGGTACTCCCAGAACTTGCCCTGCTCCGTGGCGCAGTTGGCGGCCTCGGCAGCCGTCTGGGCCATGGGATGAATGCTCGTCAGCGGGAAATCGCGGAAGACGATCTGGACCTTGTCGCCGTACGTGCTCTCGATCTGCTTGAGTGTCGGGCCGACCCTCGCGCAGAAGGGGCACTGGAAGTCGGAGAACTCGACGATGGTGACCTTGGCCTGCTTCGATCCCTTGAAGGGATCGTTCGCGGCCACCTGGACCTCGACGCGGGGCGCCTGCAGCTGGACGACGACCCCCTGCTTGCGCCTGAGATCCTGCACGAAGGTGTTGAGCGCCTGCTGCTGCCCCTGCTGGACGAGGTAGCCGCGGATGCGCTCACGCATCGCATCGAGGCTCTGCATGCCCATCCGGCTCTGGTTGTCGTTGTAAAACTTCTCGACTTCGGCGTCGCTCACCGCGGGCGCCGCCGCGAGCGCCTCCTGCTGGAGGGCCTCGGTCGTCGTTCCGCGTGTGGCAGCCTCGGCCGCCATGACGCGCTCGTTCACGAGCATCTCCAGGGCCGCCTTCTGGGCGTCGAAGTACTGCTGGAAGGCCTGCGGGTTCACCTTCTTGAGGTGGGCTTCCAGCTCGGCGCGCGTGATGGGCTTGCCCCCGATGGTGGCGACCGTCTCGTCGCTGTCGGCTTTCCCGGCGGCTGCCTGGCCATCGCCCGTGGCCGCGGCCCCGCAGGCCGAGACGGCGAGCGCGAGACCGACGAGCAACGCGAGGGCGGATCGTGTGTGACGGAACATTTCCCGGTCCTTCAAGATGGTGACCTCCTCGTATTGGGAAGCCTCAAGATAGCCCGGATGCCGGGGCGCTGCCACCCGGTCCGGGGCGTGAGCCCCCCTTTTCAGACCAGGGGGGCCATTCGCCGGGCCGGCTCGGGGAAGGCCCGGACCCGCCCCAGGCCCTCCCTCACAATCCGCGCGAGGACTCCGACCGCCTTCTCCATCCTCTCCGGGGGGAGGGTGCCGAAGCAGAGCCGGGCGTGATCCGGCCGCCGGGGATGGACATCGAAGAGGCGGCCGGGGGCGAAGGCGACGCCGCGCTGGAGAGCGACCCGGAAGACCTCGTCGGAGGAGAGGCCTTCGGGCAGGGTCAGCCAGCAGCAGAAGCCTCCGCCGGGGGAGGTCCAGGAGACCTCCCGGGGCATCTCGTTCTTGAGCGCGCGGAGGAGCGCGTCGCGCCGCCGCCGGTAGTGAGGGATCACCCGTCGCAGGTGGGCGTCGTAGCTCCCGTCTTCGAGAAAGTGCGCGAGCGCCCTCTGGAGAATGTGTGCGTTGCCGAGCGTGGCGGCGGAGTGCAGCGAAGCGATGACTCGCCGCTGCGCCTGAGGCGCGACGACGTAGCCAATCCTGAGGCCCGGCAGGAGGCTCTTCGAGAAGCTGTCCACGTAGTAGACCACTCCCCGATCGTCGAGCGCCCGGATGGGAGCGGGGATCTCGGGCTGGTAGGAGAGCGCGTGGAAGATGTCGTCCTCGATGATCGGCATCCCGTAGCGGCCCGCGATGTCGAGCAACCGCCGGCGACGCTCCAGGCTCATGGTGACGCCCGTCGGGTTGTGGAAGGTGGGAGTCGTGTAGAGCAGGCGTGGCCGCTCGCGCAGCACGAGCCGCTCGAGCGCGTCGGGCATGGGGCCCTCCGTGTCCATGGGAACGGGCACGGCATGGATCTCCAGCGCGCGCAGCAGCGAGAGAAAGCCGAAATAGGCAGGGGATTCCACGAGGACCTTGTCCCCCGGGCGGGCCAGCGCCTGGACCGTGAGCGAGAGGGCCTGCGTGCTCCCCGTCGTGACGAGGATGTCGCCCGCCTCGCAGCGGATTCCACGTGGCGCGAGGCGCCTCGCGAGCAGCTCCCGCAGCTTCGGATCCCCCTCGGTCGCCCCGTAGCGCAGGAGCGGGAGGTCGCCGGCGGAGAGGCTCTTGAGAACTCCCATGAACTCCTCGGCCGGGGCCAGCCTGGGATCGGGCTCCGCGAGAGCCAGGGATTCGAGATCGCGATCGTGCAGGAGGAGCAGCCCCATCTCCTCGGGTCCGTGCCAGCGATCGGGGTGGCTGCCAGCTCGTCGGGAGCCGCGCCCCTCGGCAGGCTCCTGCCCGCCAGCCTCTCCGGATACGAAGGTGCCGCGCCCTACGGTGGATTCGACGAGGGCCTCCGCCTGGAGATGGGAGTAGGCATTGTGCACCGTGACGCGCGTGACCTTGAGCTGCAGGGCCAGCGCCCGGACGGTCGGGAGGCGCTCTCCCGCGCCGAGAACGCCCGAGGCGATGAGGCGGGAGATGCTGTCGGCGATCTGGAGGTAGAGAGGCTTGTCGCCGTCGCGATCGGTCCGGATCTCGAGGTGCATGCGGGGGCCTCCCGTTCGACGGACAATCCTACGCTATTGTCCTCATTGACGCAACAGAATCGCTATTGTACTGTCCTACGTCCAGCATATTTGAGGACAATCGTGGCACTAGATAGGACAAATTGTTCTAGTCCGGCCTCGGGAGGAAAGCGTTGAAGGCTCTGCTGACTCCGGTCCGCATCGCGGCCCTCGCGGGGATCGTGCTCATCTCCTTCTCCGCCATCTTCTTCCGCCTCGCCGGCCGGACACCCATCACGGCTGCGTTCTTCCGGATGGCCTACGCGGTCCCGGTCCTCTTCGTGCTGGCCCGCCTGCTCGGGGGACGCACTCCCCGGGCCTCGCGCTTCACCTGGCTGGCTTTCGCCGCCGGCGGAGCGCTCTCCTTCGATCTCTATCTCTGGCACCAGGCGATCGAGAAGATCGGCGCCGGATTAGCGACGATCGTGGCGAACATCCAGGTGCCGCTCGTGGGGCTGGGCGCCTGGTTCCTGCACCGCGAGCGCCCCCATGTGCGCGCCTTCTTCGCGATACCCGTCGTCTTTGCAGGCGTCGCGCTCATCTCGGGGTTGGCCCTCCCGGGGGCCTACGGAGTGGACCCCGTCGGCGGCTCGCTCCTGGGAGCGGCTGCCGGGATCGCCTACTCGGCCTTCCTCCTTGCGTTTCGCGCCTCGGGACGCGGCGGGGCGCACCCCGTCGTTCCACTCTTCGAGGCGACGCTGGCGGCCGCGACCTGCTGCCTCCTCATAGGGCTCGTGGACGGCGGGCTCGACCTGCGCCCCTCATGGCCCTCGCACGGATGGCTCCTGGCGCTCTCGCTCGGGTGCAGTGTCGTGGGATGGAGCCTCATTTCCTACTCCATCACGCGCCTGGCCGCGCTGGAGACGTCCGTCCTGCTCATGCTCCAGCCGGTGCTCACCATGGTGTGGGCCATCCCCATCTTCGGCGAATGGGTGTCGGCCGTGCAGTGGACGGGCGTCGCTCTGGTCCTCGGCGGAGTGGGCTACCTCAGCCTGCGCGGCAGCATGAAGGAGAGCCCGGACGCGGGCGCCGGGCCGGGAGTCGGGCCCGCGCCCGGGGCCTCACCCACACGCGTGCACATGCCCGCTGCTCCGCCGGCACACGGGGAGACACCTGCTGCCGCATCGGCTCACGAACGTCCGCCCGCCGCGGATCTCGAGACTGCCTGAGGCTTCCCTGACTCACTCGGACTCTGCCTCCTCGCGCCGAGCGGCACCGCAAACGGCGATCTGCGGCGAGGGAGGAGCCGATCACCGAGACCGGCCCAACCCCGGAGATCGGGCTCCGTCTGAGCGCTGTTAACCAGGAGGTTGCAGGTTCGTATTCTGGCTGGGGAGCCACGCACTCATCCTGAGCCTGGCCCCGGGTCAGGGGGGCGCACCCTATGTATAGCTCGAGGTAGCTCCGAACCCCGGCCAGGGGAGACTCGGCCGGGGTTTTCGATTCTCGCTGATCATCGACAACTGGAATCGAGGGTCGATGACAACCAGATCTGCGGGGTCCGATGGCGGGTAGGGCTTTGGAAATCCCTATCCATTCATGACCTTGTTGCCGGAGCGATCGCCGCCATGGCGCGAGTTCCGCCTGTTATTCAAACTTCACCGATGCGGCGGGGCGCGTCCTTCTCGGCTTGAAATCTGCCGGGGGAGTCGACTCGGCGCGTCAATGACCTCGACCTGAATCGCTTCGCTCCGCCGCAGCGTGAGTTGGAAGCCGGTGAGCCGGGATTCCGGAAGGTCATACTCCATGTAGTACTGAGCCCACGGCCGACATCGAAGAAGTCTGAGCGGGTGCCCAGCTCGAAGAGGATTCTTTTCGCGGAGCGGTATAATCCGGGTCCAGCACTCAGGCCTCACGCTCTCCCCGCGTGCCTGCTGGTGAAACCTTGGAGCATGATTTGATGACCCCGGTTCCGGGGGCCCTCGACACACTCCTCTATGACGGCGAGGACGACGCCACGCCGGGCTGTCCGTAGCACTCCTCCTCTATGCCTCTCACCCGCGGACACCGGCTTGGCCCCTACGAGATCCTCGATCTGCTCGGGGCAGGCGGCATGGGAGAGGTCTACCTGGCGCGTGACACGAGGCTGGAAAGAACGGTCGCCATCAAGGTCCTCTCTGCGCATCTCTCCGACAAGCCCGCGGCGCGGGAGAGGTTCGAGCGCGAGGCGAAGACCATCTCCTCCCTGAACCACCCCCATATCTGCCGGCTCTTCGACGTCGGCTCCCAGGACGGCATCGCCTTCCTCGTCATGGAGTATCTGGAGGGGGAGACCCTCGCCCAGCGTCTCCGCAAGGGCGCCCTGCCGCTGGAGCAGGTGCTCAGACTCGGGATAGAGATCTGCGAAGGCCTCGAGCAGGCTCACCGGAGCGGGGTGGCGCACCGCGATTTGAAGCCGGGCAACATCATGCTGACGAAATCCGGCGCCCGGCTGATGGACTTCGGGCTGGCCAAGCCTGTCGCTCCCCTTGGAGAGGCCTCCTCGTTCGAGACGCGGGAGCAGGCTCTCACCGAGGAGGGGGTCGTCGTGGGCAGCTTCCAGTACATGTCGCCGGAGCAGGTTGAAGGCAGGGAGGTGGACACCCGGAGCGACATCTTCTCTCTCGGCGCGGTCCTCTACGAGATGGCATGCGGCAAGCGGGCCTTCGATGGGAAAAGCCCGCTGAGTGTGGCCTCCGCGATTATCGAGAAAGAGCCGGAGCCCCTCAGCGCGGTCAAGCCGATGACGCCACCGGCGCTCGATCACGCCATCCGGACTTGCCTGGCGAAAGACCCCGAGAAGCGATGGCAGACCGCCCGGGATCTCTCCCATCAGCTGGCGTGGATCGAACAAGCCGGCTCGAAAGCGGAGACGGCGGCGCCCTCGGGCGCCCGGCTCGCCTCGCGCGAGCGAATCGCCTGGGTGCTCCTGGCGCTCGTGCTCCTCGCTGGCCTCGTCTCCGCGATCGCGGGGAGGCGCGGCCCCTCACTTCCTCAGCAGGCGCGACATTTCTCCGCCGTGCTGCCCGTCACCTCCCGCGATCTCGCTCTGGCGGCCGACGGAACGATGCTCGCATTCGTCGCGACGTCGCCGACCGTGGGCCGGAATGTCCTCTGGATCCACGAAGTGGGGTCGAGAAACGCGCGGCCGCTCAACGACACGACAGGCGCTTCCTATCCGTTCTGGTCGCCCGACGGCCACTCCATCGGGTTCTTCGCGGACGGAAAACTCAAGAGGATCGAGATCGCTCGCGAGACCGTCCAGACAATCACCGACGCGCGCACCGGGCGCGGCGGAACCTGGAATCGCGACGGCGTCATCGTTTTCTCTCCGGACGCGAACGCGACAGGGCTCTATCGCGTTTCCGCGGCGGGTGGCGTGGCGACGCCTTTCACGAAGCTCGACGAGGCGAATGGCGAGACGAGTCACCGGTGGCCCTGCTTCCTCCCCGACGGGCGCCATTTCCTCTATCTGGGGGCCAACTTCGGTGGGAGGTCCGAGGCGAACGCGATTTACCTCGGATCGCTCGACTCGGACGAGAGGAAGCTGCTGGTCCAGGTGGCCTCGAGCGTCGCCTACGCGCCGCCCGGCTACATTCTTTACGTCCGGAAAGGGGGGCTGGTCGCCCATCCGTTCGACGCTGACCGGGGAGAGATCCATGGAGATCCGATCCCTCTCTCGGCGGAGATCGCGCGGGTGGGGACGATCGCGCATGCCGCCTTTTCGGTTTCACAGACGGGAACCCTGGTGTACCAGGGCAGTTCGGCCACGGGCCATGCCAGCCTGACCTGGTTCGACCGGGCTGGCAAGAAGCTCTCGACGCTGGGTGATCCCCTCGAGTACTCCAATCCCCGGCTCTCGCCTGACGGAAAGAGGCTCGCCGTGGACATCGTCGATCCGCTTGGCAGCATCGACATCTGGACGATGGAAACGGACTCGGGAAACCTCCTGCGATTCACCTTCGACGCGGCCCTGGAGGCTCTTCCCGTCTGGTCGCCCGACGCGGGCACGATCGCCTTCTTCTCCCTGCTTGGAGGCCCCGGGAATCTCTACCAGAAGCCTGCAAGCGGAAAGGGCTCGATGGAACTGCTCCTGGCCGCGGATAACCGTATTCAGGCCAATGACTGGTCTCCCGACGGCCGTTTCATCATCTTCAGCGCCCTGCGGGGAGCGACCGGTTGGGATCTCCTGCTCCTGCCGACGGAGGGCGAGCGCAAGCCCATCCCCTTCCTCGAAACGAGATTCGAAGAGCGGGAAGGTCAGTTCTCCCCGAACGGAGGATGGGTCGCCTACTCATCCGACGAGACCGGTCGAACGGAGGTGTACCTGACCTCCTTTTCGGGAACAAGCACCGGTTCGAGTG
>CAZMRF010000011.1:29030-50219 GCA_964568735.1 uncultured Acidobacteriota bacterium | reverse complement strand
GGAAATGGCAGGTCTCGGTGGCTGGCGGCTCCCAGCCGCGGTGGCGCCGCGACGGAAGGGAGATCTTCTACTTCACTCCCGACAACAAGCTGATGGTCCGCGAGGTCCGATTGGGTGAGAGTCTCGAGCTGGGACCCGCGATCGAGCTATTCCAGGCCAGGCCTCGCGAGTTCGTCTCGGCGCTCGACGTTTACGCCTACGACATCTCTGCAGACGGCCAACGGATTCTGATCAACTCCGCGCTCGAATCGGCCGCCCTCTCACCCATCTCGGTGGTGATTGACTGGACCGAAAAGATGGAGAGCCGCTGAGCGGAGATTGTGCGGAGCGGGACGGGCGTAATCGGCTGCGCGAGCACGATTCACTCAAGTTCGAACCTCCGCTCACCTGGTCCCCAGGCGATCTCAGTCCTGAGTCGAGATCGTTCTCGGGACTCGGATCACCTGGGGAGCCAGCCCTCATCAGCCCCGAGTCGATGGGGCGTTCATCGAAAGAGCCCCGGCCGGGGAGACCTGGTCGGAGCTCCTTCGCGCGTGGAACGCCGACATCCGGACTCCCCAACCGCCGAGCTCCAGGTGGTGGACCTGAAAACGGGAGAGCCCTCCGAAGGACGTCCTGACCACGGAATCTGGGTGGCAAACGCTCTCCGACCTCTAGATCGGGGAAGCTCGTTTGACAGCTTGAGGTGCATTCGCACTGCCCTCGGGAGGGACTGACCTGCCCCCCAGAATCTGGCCCAGCCCTCCTGTCTGGGAGTTGTTCCCCAGACTACCCTTTGGGCCTGGACCAGTCTCAGGGGGGGCAGGTCACCGAGCGAAGCACAACGGCGCCCTACGCCTCTGTGTGCGAGGTCTGTAGCTGGAATGATACGCAAGCAGATGATTACGACCTTCAGAATCCTGGTGCAGAAGGTGCCTGACCGCATGCAGCCGACGGCCGGGTGCGCCTTCTCCCGGGGGCCGGTTGTCCTTCCTCGGTTGCGCGCCGGCCGCCGCTGAGGCTGGGCGTTCGGTGGCACGTTCGCAACCCAGGGTGGCTTCGGTCTAGATAATTCCCTTCATGATTGCCTATTGGAACCTTCGAATGGAGTGATAAACATGACCGACTTCAGACGTCCGATCTCTGCCGGAGCTGTCTGTGCACTGTTGACAATGTCTTTTCCGAGTGGTGCTAACAGTCAAGTGGCTAGGGATGAATCTCGTCCAAGCCCGATATGCGAAGCCATCGTGTCTGACGATGTGGATCGCGCGATCCAACTTGTGAAGGAAGGCGAAGACGTAAACGCAGGTTCCGGCTGTGCTCTGTTTGCCGCGGCGCAACGAGGCCAGTTAGAACTGGTGAAGTTGCTCCTCGACCATAAGGCCGATCCCAATCCGCGTATCTCTGGAGACTTGACCGTAATCATGGGAGCGTCGACTCCACTCAAAGCAGCTGTGATATCGGGTAAGGTTGAGATGGTTCAGCTGCTGCTGGAACGAGGCGCCAATCCGCGCGACGACTTCGAAGCGTTTAGCGTCGTGCTCAATTTCGGCGACGTTGAAATGGCCGAGTTGCTTCTTAGTCACGGAGCGAATCCGAACATGACACACCCGGTTGAGGGAATTGTCTTCGCAGATCAACGGGTGAGTGAACGGGAATCCCTACAAGTCACAGTGCCCCGAAGAGATCTGAAGCCGAACAGGATTGACGACACTCTCAAGCGCTGGCAGTGCAGTTTATCTACATTTGACGGCGAAAGTTTGCTCTACTCGGCAGTGAGCGTAGGATCACCAGGAACGGAGGACGGTCGTGAACGCATCGTGAAACTTCTGATCGGCCGGGGCGCTGATCTGAATGCCAAGACACTCAACGGGGAAACCCCTCTGATGAATGCGGCATCGCAGCACAACCATGGCATCATGACGATGCTGTTGGATGCGGGCGCGGATGCGAAGGCACGAGATCGATGCGGGCGCACCGCTGAGGACTACGCAGTCTTGTATCCCCATCTTCAGCTGGCCAACCTGGACCCACAGACCAAGGCAGTCCTTCAGGAACGCGAACAACAGACCAAGGCACTGCTTGAGGGACGCCGACGCGAGTACACCGGCCCGAACGGCGTTCTTTCGATGACTGTTCCCAGAGCGCCCAACCTCGCCGGCCTCCCTTACGAAGTTACCGCCCTCGACACCAAGGGCGACATGCAGTACGACAAGGTGATGTTTCACGTGGACGACTTTGGGGAATATCTCGTCGTAGGGGCAAGAGTGATGCCACCGGCGGGGGTGTCCGATATGGACAGAGACGATCCGCAGACGGTGCTGAGGAACATATCCGAAGCGGCGCTCATGGGATGGAGAACCGATTTGGGCGGACTTCCGGAGATCGCCCGAGAATCTTCGTTGGACACCAAGTACGGTAATGCGCTCATGAGGGTCTATCGTGTCAAGAAGGGGTCTCTCCTTGTCAAGGCGGAAGGGCGCCGACCGACTCGAGACGATGCATTCGACACCAATATTGCGAGCATCGTGGCAAGACAAGGGAGCCTCGTAGTGTTCGTCTTGGCCGAGAACGACGCCAGCGCTGACGACGGCAAGCTGGTCGAGAGCATGGCCACGCAGTTGTTTCAGGACATTAGGGTGTCAGCAAGTCGGTAACAGGCTGTTGTGAACCGCGCCGGGATTGCCGGAGGCTCCAATTCTCGAGAGGATGGGGTCGTGGGAGGCCGATGAGAGCGCTCACCCGAAGTTCGGGGGCGTGTAGAAACTCGTAGCACAATCGGCCTGCTCATCAGCCGCCGCCAAGTACGAACCCCTCTCTCCGGTTCTTACCCCGATCCACCTGGGGAGCCAGCCGCGCGGCGGATCGCAGGTCTCGATGCGTGGATTGACTGGCCATATGGCTCTCGGTATTCTGGCCATCATCTCAAGGGGAGCTCAAGCCGGGAGGGCAGGGGGAGTGTCGCACGGCCGTCCGCATCAGATTCGGAGCGGATGGCCGCTGACTCGAACTGCCTCGCGTTCCCGATCTGGGCGCCGGGATTCAGGCCGACACACATGCCCTCGATCCTCCGCCCGGGGATCCCGCGATAGTTCTTCTCTGGAGGTATCGATGACCGTCCGCGCCCCGCTATGGAAGCACTTGCGAGCCGCTCTCCTCCTCGTCTCAGCTTTGCTGCTCGCCACGAGCCCTGTGGCTGCCTCTGTCGGGTGGGAACTCGTTGGTCCGAAGCCGCCCGGCCGCGCCGGTCATGCCATGGCCTACGACAGTGCGCGGGAGCGCTTGGTCCTGTTCGGGGGAGGCAACCAGGACGGTTACCTGGCCGACACGTGGGAGTGGGATGGCGCCTCGTGGGTCAACGTCACGCCCGCGGTGAGCCCGCCTGCCCGTTCCGGTCATGCCATGGCCTATGACAGTGCACGGGGGCGCGTGGTCCTCTTCGGAGGGCGGCCCCCCTACGGGGACTACCCTGCCGACACATGGGAGTGGGATGGCACCACGTGGGTGGATGTAACGCCCGCCGTGAGCCCGCCGGGACGCGAAGCTCCCGCCATGGCCTACGACAGCGCGCGGGGGCGGGTGGTCCTCTTCGGGGGGGCCAACAGGGGTTATCTGGATGACACGTGGGAGTGGGACGGGACGGCATGGGTGAACGTCACGCCCGCGGTGAACCCGCTCGCCCGATACTTTCATGCCCTGGTGTACGACAGCGCGCGCGGCCGCGTGGTCCTGTTCGGTGGAAGGGGACCCTACATCGGCGATCTCGCCGACACGTGGGAATGGGACGGCACCGCGTGGGTGAACGTCACGCCCGCGTCGAGCCCGCCCTCCCGATCCAGACATGGCCTCGCCTACGACAGCGCGCGGGGGCGCGTGGTCATGTTCGGAGGGGAATCCGAGCCCCCGTCTGCAACCCCCGTCCTCTATACCGACACGTGGGAGTGGGACGGAACTGCATGGGTGAAGGTCACGCCCGCGGTGAGCCCACTGGGACGAGGATCTCCCGCCATGGCCTACGACACCTCACGGGGGCGCGTGGTCCTCTTCGGGGGCTACACCCTCTCTCTCCTTACCGACACATGGGAGTGGAATGGTGCCTCCTGGGTGGACGTCACGCCTGCGCTCATTCCGCCTGTCCGGTGGTCGCATGCCCTGGCCTACGACAGCGCTCGCGGGCGCGTGGTCCTGTTCGGGGGCAGCTCCGAGGCCAGCAGCTCGGGAAAGCGTCTTGACGACACGTGGGAGTGGGACGGCGCCGCGTGGAGCAACGTCACGCCCGCGGTGAGCCCGCCTGCCCGCTACAGTCATGCGCTGGCCTACGACAGCGCGCGCGGCCGGGTGGTCCTGTTCGGTGGCTACGGCAGCGGCGGCGCCCTTGCCGACACGTGGGAATGGGATGGCGCTGTCTGGGTGAACGTCACGCCGCCGGTGAGTCCGCCTGCTCGAATCGTTCATTCATTGACCTACGACAGCGCTCGCGGTCGTGTGGTCTTGTTCGGCGGGTACGGCATCGGAGGCGCCCCTGCCGACACGTGGGAATGGGACGGCGCCGCATGGATGAACGTCACGCCGGGGGTGAGCCCGTCCGCCCGTTCCTATCATGCCCTGGCCTACGACAGTGCCCGGGAACGGGTGGTGTTGTTCGGAGGCTTCGCCGGTGCAACCTATGTTGCGGACACGTGGGAGTGGGACGGCTCCGTGTGGATGAACGTCACGCCCGTCGTGAGCCCGTCCGCCCGTATCTATCATGCCCTGGCCTACGACAGTGCCCGGGAACGGGTGGTGTTGTTCGGAGGCTTCGCCGGTGGAACCTATTTTGCGGACACGTGGGAGTGGGACGGCACGGCATGGGTGGACGTCACGGCCGCGGTAAGCCCGTCCATCCGCGTCGGTCATGCGCTGGCCTACGATAGCGCGCGGAGCCAGGTGGTCCTGTTCGGAGGTGTGAGTTCCATCAGCTCGCTCCTCGCCGACACATGGGAGTATGGTCCGCCGCTCGAGCGGACTTGCGACGGTCAGGACGACAACGCGAACGGATTGATCGACGAGGGGTGCGATGGTGACGGAGACGGCTACTGCGCCGCCGGGATGCCCGTCGTCGGGTTGCCTCCGGTCTGTCCTCTGGGTGGAGGCGACTGCGAGGACGCCGACGGGGCGATGCACCCGGGAGCGGCCGAGATCTGCGACGGCCTCGACGACGACTGCGATGGAGCGAGGGACGAGGATTTCGACGACGAGGACTCCGACGGGTTCGGTGACACCTGCGACAACTGCCCCCTCGCCTACAACCCCTCCCAGGCGAACAGCGATGGGAACGCGGACGGCGGGGACGCGTGCGACATGACCATCACGGCTCCGCTGGACGGCACCGGCCTCTGCGGAGGGCTGCCGCCAACGATCACATGGTCCACACAGAACTACGACCGGTGGCGCGTGCTCATCTCGTGGGATCCGAGCTTTGACAAGAAGCAGCTCTACACCAGCGGCGACAAGCTGCTGAAGTCGCCTTCCTGGACGCCCAAGGCAAAGAAGTGGAGCCGGGTGTGCGCAAATGCGAACCCGAATCTGTACATCAAGGTCTATGGGAAAAGCGCGGGCGCGAAGTCAGGCCAGCTGAGCGACGCCGTCGTGCTGGAGGTGAAGTAGCTGTCCGCCTTTCAGGATGGCCTGATCTCGACGTGGGCTTTCGAGCGCTGGCAGCTGGTCGCAGGGACAGTGGAAGGTGCCCGCTCGATCGGCGGGAGTGACCCGGCTTCGGATCCCCGATCACCTGGTGACCGACCGAGACCAGATCCGAACCAGAGGGAGTCGGCGTGTGACAGGCGGGTGCGCCTGCGACCCCCGGGTGTCAGGAGCCGGTGACAGTCACGTCCGCGACGGCGCTCCCCGCCGCGGAGTCCATGAGGGTCACCTGGAAGGCCCCACCGCCGCAGTAGTCGTCGGATGAGTCGTCCCAGTAGGCCATGGTGTTGTCCCCCTGGTAGTCGGGGATGAAATTGCCCTGCCCGTTGCTCGACCACGTGTAGGGCGGCGCACCTCCACTCGCCGTGAAGATGACGGAGCCCGCGCTGCACCCGCCGACCATGGGGCTCGTTGGGGAGATGGTCAGGGGGACGCCGCCTCCGGCGGCGGGAGCCTTCCCTTCCATCCGGAGAACGACCGGGTAGGCCACCGGGTCGTTCTTCTCGAGGGCGATCTCGATTGGTGTGCCCTTCTGCCCGCCGAAGGCGTAGCTGGCGACCACATATCCTCGCCAGTTCCTGTCCACGCCCTCCTCGGTCGTGATATCGCTGTCACCGGCGACTCCGATCGTGAACGCATCGGTCACGGGATAGGACAGGCTCCCTTCGGCACCGGAGATGCTCTCCTCTCCCGGATCGGTGAGCCTGTAGAGGAAGCTTCCCTTCCAGCCGTTACCGCCGACCAGGACAACGCCGAGCTTGCCCCAGTTCACCGCCTCGGCGAGAAGCGATCGAGCCGTGCCCGCAGTGATCTCCCTGGGGTCGCCGAGCCCGAAGCCGTAGGAGGCCGAGACGATGGCGTGGTCCCCGAACCTGACTTTTCCTCCGAGATAGGCGTGCGAGAAGCTCTCGTCGAGCTCGCTGATGGCGGAGCCGCCGGCGAAGAGGTTCACCCGGCCGGAGAAGGTGTGGGACAGCGCGAGCCCGCCACCGTACCTCTGATCGTCGATTTCCCCGATTCCTCGCCCGTCGTCGAGCCGGTCGTATGTGGCGAAGAGGTGGATGTTGATGGCCGGGTTCAGGAAGTCCACCCGGCCGTCGGCTCCCGCTGAGGCCGAGTCGCTCTGAGCCCCCCCGCGGACCGAGAACACATAGGGACCGCGCACGATTTCTCGATCGCTCTCATCCGCAGCCGCCGGGAGGGCAGGGCCCGCGACGCTCAAGAGGACGACAAGGAAACCTCTGAGGTTTCTTGGAACGCCGCCGCGGACTGAGTTCATCGCTCCATCCCCCCAAGGAACAAGCCGCCAGCTTGGTGGCGCGAGTCAGGCCAGCCTACTGCCGGCCTTCACGGCGCGTCAACGGGCGTTGCTCGGGCGAGCGGTCGCCCGGCTCTGCTGAGGACAGCCGTGGGCTCGATGCGCCGGCCCCCCGATTCGATGACGGCCGGGGGTCCGCGGAGCCCCTGTCACTGCCCCAGGGTGAAGGAAGAAACCGGTACCGCGGCGACCTGAGCCGGGTTCATCTGGAGCGCCACGACGCGCCAGAAGACCGTGTTCGAGGCGCCGGCGAGACCGCGGATCATCCGCCACTGGTTCATGCTCGGCTTGAACTGGTCTCCGGGTGTGGTGCGCCGCCCGCTGGTGAGGGTCGGGATGAAGGGAGCGTTGCTCGAGGAGAACTCGACGCGGAAGCGGCCTCCCGGGGTGGCCTCGAAGGCGAATGTCGGGCGGTCCCCCGGGTCGAGCACCGCGCCGTCCGGCGGCTCGAGGAGAGCGAGGATGGTCGGCGGCGTGGCGGGCCCACCGCCCCTGGCGCCCTGCGAGAGGGCAGGCGTCAGGAGGGCGAGGATAGCGACGATCATGACGAGGCCGGGGCGACGGCTCGAGTACATGAGTTTCTCCTTCGGGCCGGGGAAGGTCCCATCAGCCCGTCGACACTCAATTTACCGGGGTATGCGGCGTCCGGCCACCCTCTTTTGCTCCCGACTCTCCCGCCAGGCAGACGAACCATCCAGACAGCCTGACGCCATCCGAGAGGGCCGCTCCAGGGTAGGCTCTGCTCGATCGGCACTCCGCCCTCCGATTCGCTCTGCCTCACGGCAGCGACGATCGGAGGGCAGAGGTGGAATGGCCTGCCAGCGTGGGACCGGAGGTCGCAGCCCCTGTGGGCCTCAGCGGCAGTCCGCATCGAAGGGATCGGGCGCGAACTCCATTCCGTCGAATCCGTGGGAGCTCTCGCGGCGATCGAGAGGGTCGTCGTAGCGCACGCAGGGCTGGGGCAGGACCCCGAGGCGCGCGAGGGCCTCGCGATACTCGTACCGGATCTCCAGCACGGCTGCGGGGCTCCGCTCCGTGATGAACTGGACTGATCTCACCTCGTGATCGACCTGGCGGCCGATGCCCGTGGCCGCGTAGTCATCCGAGGCCTGCGGATCCGCCTGCGACTTCAGGCGGCTCTCGGCGGCCGGTGGCGCCCCGGCGGCACCTGGGGCTCCCGCGCCCGAATCCTTGTCGGAGCGGCCGCGCTCCCCTGATTCGCGCTCTTCCATGAGGATGGGCGCCGGCTGGAAGCTCCTCTCCCGGTACACGGCGGCCGAGATCAGGCCCAGGTTGCGAGTCCGTCCCAGCCACGCCCCGTAGGATCGATCCTCCGTCGTGAAGAAGAAGCGGCGCGCCGTCGAGGAGTTGGTCTGCCATCCGTCGAGCGTGATCGACCCGTAGGGCTCGAGGACCCACTTCGAGGCCAGCGCCGCCGGGGTGGACTTCGCGTCGATGGAATTGAGGCCGTCGACGCTCAGGGCGATCGCGACCCTCTGCGGCGTGTGATTCCTGAGTCGCACGGAGTACTCCCGCCCGCGTAGCGCCTCGACGTAGGTCGTGCCTCGGGCCGCGTACTTGGTCAGGGGCCTGCCATCCACGAGGATCTCGAGCGAGTACGACCCCTGCCCGGCGGCGAGCAGGGACGGAGCCGGGAGGAGCAGCAGGGAGAGTCCCAGGGCGAGCAGCCCACCCCGGCGGGCACTGAGAAGGTGAGTTGAGGTCATGGCGTCTCCTTTTCGGCCCATCAAGCCGGGCCTGGAGAGGTAGACAGCGCCGGACCCGGGAAGTTCCCGGCCCGGGCCCCTCACCCCCTCTCTCACTGCCGCCGCCCCCTACCCTGCCCGCCTTACTCCGCCGTCCATTGATTCTGCTTCTGAAACATGTCAGCGTCCTATCCGTTCCTGCCTGACGCTCGATTCTGGATCTGCTTCCTGCTGCACGCCCATCGGCGCTGGATCGTCTCATCGGGGGGGAAGCCGGCATCTTCGATCTCCCGCTCCTAATTGTCATCGTCGTCGTCGTCGTTTTCTTCAGGCGACGCATCGGGCGGCTCGAAGGCCGGGTCCGAACGCTCGAGGGCCAGGCCGAGGAGTGGAGCGAGCGCCGTACGGCGTGGGAGAAGGCGGGCTTCGTTTCCTCCGAGCCCGTCGCTCCTCGCACCCGGCCGGCTGCTGGTGAGATTCTGCCCTCGCCACAGCTCGGTGGGGCGAGCTCGCCGCCGCTGACCCCGCCGCCGTACTCGACGGCGCCCGCGCCCGCACGCGCAGCTGAGGGCGTGCCGCGCGAGGCGCCGCCGACCCAGGCAGCTTCCGCGCCGGCGAGCGGACGCTCGTCCCTAGAAAAGCAGCTCCTCGAGCACTGGACGGGGATCCTCGGGGCCGCGATCCTCGTGGCGGGCGTCGCCTTCATCGGGATCTCGGTCGCGCTGCGGATGGGCCCTTTTCTAAGGACGGCGCTCATCGCCGCCGGGGCGGCCGCGCTGATCGCGTTCGCTCAAGTGTTGAAGCGCCGCCCCGCGTGGCTCATGCTCTCCGCCTGGCTGCGCAGCAGCGGCGCGGCGATCTTCCTCTTCGCCTGCTTCGGCGCGAGCGCCGTGCCTGCCCTTCGCTTCATCGAGAGCCTGTGGATCGCCCTGGCCGTTCTCGTCATCGGGATCGCCGCGAATCTCTACATCGCCTGGGCCGGCTCCTCCCAGGCCTTCGCTTCGCTCCACGTCGTCCTGAGCCTGATTCCGCTGGCGATCATCCCCCCGACACGGATTCCGCTCTTCCTGGCGACGCTCGTCACCCTCGCGGGCATCGCCCTCGCGCTCCGCGGCCGCTGGGATCGCCACCTCCTCACCACCCTTCTCGGCTTCGCCATCTTCCATTCGTACTGGGCTTCCCGCTTTCTCGATCTCGGCGACAGGCCCGAGCTCAGGATCCCGGCGCTCGCGTGCGCGATCCTCGTCGGCACCGCCGCGGCCCTCGTGCACTACAGGGAGGACTACCGCAGCCGGAGCCTCGAGCGCCTCCCCTTCGCGGTCCACCTCCTGAACTGGGGCCTGATGGGTTATGCGGGCCTGATCTATTCGGTGAAGACGCCGCTGCGGGGGGTCGCCCTCCTGGCGGGCGCCGCTGCCGCCTACTTCCTCGCGAGGCGGGGCCGGAGGATCGGGGTCCGCTGGGTCTGGCTGACGGATACGCTGGTGGCGCAGGGGCTCGCCGCGCTCGGCATCCTCTCCTTCCACTCCTACGTTTTCGACAGGCTCGTCGTGGTGGCGGTCCTCTTCGCGCAGATCGCCCTCTTCCTGCGCGTGACGCTCGGAGAGGCTGAGCCGCTCTTAAAGAGGGCCGGCCTCTTCATGCTGCACGGCTCAGCGGCCATCCTGATCATCGGAGGACTCGCGTCCTTCTCCTCTCAGGAGCCGGCAGGGAAGCTGCTGGCGCGTGCGCTCGTCCTCTTCGCGGCGGCGCTGGCCGGGATCGCCATCCACGTCTGGCTCTTGAAGACCCGGGGCGAGGACTTCGACTCCGCCGAGAGCTACGGACTCGACAGCGATCTGGGCGCGGTCCCGACTTCGATCCTCGGCATGCTCCTTGGGCTGATCGTCCTGGGAGCCCTGGTATGCCTGGGCGGCAGGATCTGGGCCGAGACGGCGGCCCTCCTCGCCGTCACCGTGCTGATTGTTGCAGCCCGCGTCGCCCGCTCGCGGGGCCTCGCGATCGGATCGTGGATCACCCTGCTCGCGGTCCTCGTGAACAACTGGAGGTGGCTCGCCGTCGAAGGCTCGGAGCGTCCTCCGGGCGAGCAGCTCGCACGGATCCTCCCGCTGACCGCGCTGGCGGCGGCCGCCATCGTCCTCGCGCCCGCGGGCCCGCTCCAGGCCCTGCTGCGCAGGCTGGCCATCTATGCCCTCGGACTCCACGTCGCGGTCGGCGTCTACTTCGTGACGAAGCCGTTCTCCCCGCTGATCCCGGGCGTCGCCTGGCTCGTGCTCTCGCTCATCGCGCTCGAGGCGGCGTGCCGGATACGGGGAGCTGCGGCCCCCGCGATGCTGCACGTGGGCTATGGCCTCGTCGCAGGCTTCATCGCCCAGTACGTCCTGGTCCACATGCAGGCACAGAGCTATCTCGGCCCCTTCCCCGTGCGGATGCTCGTCGAGGCCTTCGGCCTCGCCTCCCTCGCCTGGTGGTGGAGCCAGCGGCCTTCCGCCCCTCTGGCCGAGGAGCCGAGCTGGAAGTCCGTCCATCCCATATTTCTCGAGCTCGCCCTCGCCTTCCTCGCGACGGCCGTCGTCATGGAGGCACCGGCGCAGACACGGCCCATCTTCTGGGGGCTCTTCGCCCTGCTCTGCCTCTCCGACAGGCTTCACCGGCTCCTCTCGCCGAGGCTGCGGCTGCACGCGCTCTTCTTCTTCTGGCTCGCCGCCGCGGACCTGGCCATCGTGACGAGCGGGTTCATGACGCCCCTGCCGCGCTGGTTCGAGCACCCGGCCGCGACGGGCGCCGCCGCGATGGCCCTGATGATGGGCTGGGTGATCCGCTCCCACCGCCGGCTCGGCCTCGACACCATCGAGTTTCCCCCGGGCATGGGCGCCCTCCGATCTCTCTCGCAGCGCATCCAGGCCCGCGCCTCCCTCTGGGTCTACTACCCCTTCGCCGCAAGCATGGCGATCTTCCTCTACTGGCGATTCGACAAGGCGATGCTGACGCTGCTCTGGGCCGTCGAGGCCTTCGCCCTCTTCGTCCTGAGCGCGGTGCTTCGCGAGAACCACTTCCGCTACCTCGGCCTCGCCGGGATGGGAGCCTGCGTCGTCCGGCTCATCGCGTACGACATGTCGCAGGCGGATACCCTCGTGCGCGGCCTGGTCTTCTTCGGCGTCGGAGCCCTCATGCTCTCGATGAATACGATCTACAACCGCTTCCGGGCCCGGTTCGAGTGAGCGGGCGCTACCGCCTCGCGGTGCTCGCGGTGCTCGCCAGCTCCGGGCTGGCCCTCGCCTTCGCCTTCTACGTGAACCGGACGGGAACTCCGCTGGGCTCGTCTCTGGCTCCCGCATTCCAGATCCTCGGCGTGCCCGTGAAGGCCGCGGACGCGCTCCTCGGAAAGGTCATCCCGGTGGACGCGCTCGACGAGCGGGAGCTGGGCCAGGTCTTCCATGAGCGCTACGAAGCGCAGTCCGACGCCGGCGATCGGGACTTCATCTACGTCAACGACCTCGTGCGCGTCGCAGCCAGCGCTGCGGAGAAGCCCTTCACCTACAGGGCCTACATCCTCCCTGATGGACCCCCCAACGCAGCCGCCCTGCCGGGAGGCGCCATCCTCGTCACGAGGGAGCTCCTGAACGTGCTCGGCTCCGAGGCGGAGATCCTGGCCGTGCTCTCCCACGAAGTGGGGCACATCGAGCTCGGGCACTGTTTCGATGCCGTGAAGTTCGAGCTGCTCACCAGGAAGATCGGCGCGGACTCCCTGGGCGAGCTGGCCGACTTCGCGACCCGGCTCCTGATCAGCCACGCCTTCAGCAAGACGCAGGAGGACGGGGCCGACGAGTACGCCTGGTCGCGCCTTCTCAGGAGCGAGTACGATCCCGCCGGGGTCGGTGGCTCCTTCGGCTCCCTTCTGGCCTTCACGAGGAAGGGGGCGGGCGCCCGGCCCGCGTCACAGTCCCGCGCGAGCCTCCTGCGCGACTACTTCAGCTCCCATCCTCCTCTCGAGATCCGCATGGCCGAGTTCGGCGAGCGCGCTGGAGCCTTCTGGGCCCGCAACCCCACGGAGCGGCGCTACACGGGCCGGCGGAACCTGGCGGATCGCAGGAGCCTTCCCGGGGGCTACGAACTCCCCGACGAGTGGGTCGAGGGCCCGTCCGCTCCCTGAAACTGACCGCGGCTCGGGATCAAGCGCGGCTCCGTTGGTCATCGAGCCCGCGGTGCCTGCCCGCAGCGTACATCCGGAGGCCGAGCGAGATCCTCTGAGAGGCCTCGATCGTCCACGGCCGGTCTCGCAGCTAGCCGCTGCGCCAGCTCGCGGCGCTCGTGGAGCGGAGGGCGGGCACCGCGGGCGAGGACGGATCGGGCTCGCGGTCGCTCATATAGAATGCGGCGTCGCGCCCAATCGAGGTTCGCTTCTGCCATGACGCTCCAGCCCGGTGAACATCTGGGACCCTTCACCATCCTCTCGATGCTCGGATCGGGCGGGATGGGAGAGGTCTACCTGGCCGAGGACACACGCCTGGGGAGGCAGGTCGCCGTCAAGGTCCTGCCGCAGGAGCTCCTCAAGGACCAGGCCCGGCGCAAGCGCTTCCTTCGCGAGGCGCGCGCCGCAGCCGCCGTCGATCACCCCAACGTCGTCCACATCTACGAGGTCGAGGAGCAGCCGGACGGCCGCGTCTACCTCGTGATGCAGCACGTCGAGGGCAAGACGATCCGCCAGCTCCTCCTGGAGGGTGGATTGGATCCGGAGAGATGCCTCGGCGTGGCCGGCGAGGTTGCCGATGCGCTCGCCGCCGCTCACGCCAGGGGCGTAGTCCATCGCGACATCAAGCCCGACAACATCATGGTGGATGGCGCCGGGCATGCCCGGATCCTGGACTTCGGATTGGCTCGCCTGCTCGAGGGCGAGACGCCGCATGAACCTGCCACGCAGGTCGAAACGAAGACGCGGCAGACCACCTCGGCCGGCGCCGTGATGGGGACGATGGCCTACATGTCCCCGGAGCAGGCCCGCGGAGCGGAGGTGGACGGCCGGAGCGACATCTTTTCTTTCGGCGTGACGCTTTACGAGATGATGGCCGGGAAGCACCCTTTCGCAGGCCGGACCGGCGTCGAAACGGTGGACTCGCTCCTCAACAAGGATCCGAAGCCTGTCGGCAGTATCGTGGGAGGGCTCCCTCCCGAGACCGGATGGGTCCTCTCCAAGATGCTCGCGAAGAAGCCGGAGGATCGCTACCAGAGCGCGAAGGAGCTTCTCGTCGATCTCCGGAAGCTCCGGCACTCGACGTCGATCTCGGGTCCCCAGCATTTCGCGGGGCCCTCGCGGGGCAGGAGGCCGGCCTGGCTCGTCCCGGTCGCTGCCATCGCCATCGCGGTGATCGTCGTGTTCGTGCTCGTGCGGCGTGGCAGGGGAACCGAGGGAGGCCTTCAAGATGCCGCAAGGCCCGCGGGCTCCCCTTCGAGCGCGGCGACGCCGGGGCCCGGCGCGCACCCGGCGGGTGCGGCCGCGGGACTCGCTCCTGCTACCGGCAAGATCCGCCTCGCCGTCCTCCCGCTCCAGAACGTGCGCAAGGACGCGCGCATCGACTTCCTGGGCTATGCCCTCGCCGACGCCACGATCTCCAAGCTCTCCTACCTCGAGGGGCTCACAGTCCGCCCGTCCTCCTTCGTCCAGCGTTACCGGGAGAGCCCGCCCGAGGATCCCCAGGAGGCCGGCCGGGCCCTGAACGTCGAGCACCTCCTCACGGGGAGCCTGCTGGCCGAGGGAGGCGACCTCAGGATCAACGTTCAGTTCGTGGACCTCCAGGAAGGATCCGTCCGCTGGGAGGAGACGATCGACGCCAAGCTCGACAACCTCCTGAGCGTCCAGGACGAGGTGGTCTCGCGGATCGTCGAGAGGATGAGACTGAAGCTCTCACCCGAGGAAGAGGCGCGACTTGCCAGCGACAGGCCCCACAACGAGGAGGCCTATGCTCTCTATCTGCGCTCGCTCGCGCAGCCGGATTCGCGGGAAGGGATTCATGAGGCGATCCGGCTGGCGGAGCGATCGATCGCGCTCGAAGGCGATTTCGCTCCGGCATGGTCGCAGTTGGGCAGGCGGAAGTACGATCTGGTGCTGTATACGCCTGACGGTACGCGCAAGGACTACGACGACGCGCTCGAAGCCCAACTACGCGCCGGGGAGCTGAATCCCGACCACCCGATGGCCATGCAGGGGCTGTCCGTGCAACTCACGGAGCGCGGCCGGCACGAGGAGGCCTACCGGAAGATCCGCGCGTGGATAGACGCCCACCCGAGGGTCGCCAACGGCTACTTCTCTCTCTCCTACCTCTACCGGTACGCTGGGCTCCTCGATGAATCCGCCCGGGAGCTGGAGAGGGCCCTCCTGCTGGACTCGGGGAATCCGGGATTCAGGAGCGGAGCAGCCAGCTACTTCTACCAGGCCGATCTCGAGCGCGCGGAGAGGTTCTTCGCGCTGGACCCTGACAGCCGATTCGTGCTCATGAACCGCCCGATCGCGCTCGCCATCGCAGGCGAGCTCACCCAGCTCCGCGCGCTCGTCGAGGAACGAACCAGGACCCGAGGCCCCGTTGAAACTCCCTATCCGAGGGCTATGCTCGCCATGCTCCGAGGGGATACCGACGAGGCCCGCCGGCTGATGCGCGAGGCAGCCAGCGGGCGGCGCTCACCGGATCCAGAGAGCCTCTACCATGTGGGCGCGTCCGCGGCCTGGGTCGGCCTGGTGGATGAGCCGCTCGACCTCCTTCGATCGGCGGTCGAGGGGGGCTTCTACTGCTATCCGCTCTTCGAGATCGACAAGCGCCTCGACGGGCTCCGGGGCCGGCCCGAGTTCCAGAGGATCCTGGACCGGGCCCGAAGCCGGATGGAAGCCTTCAAGGCCTTCGTCGCGGCCGAGCGCTGAAAGGGAGTTCGCAGGATGCGCATAGCCGTCAGCGGCGCCACGGGCCTCGTGGGCTCCAGTCTCCTCCCCGTCCTCCAGAGCGAGAAGCACCAGGTCACGCCCCTCGTCAGGCCGGGAGCGGGGGACCGGGGAATCGTCTGGGACCCGGCTACCGGCGTGAAGGATCCCTCCGCCCTCGAGGGCTTCGACGCCGTCGTCCATCTCGCCGGGGAGAGCATCGCCACCGGCCGATGGAATCCCGAGAAGAAGGCGCGGATCCGAGACAGCCGCGTGAAGGGCACTCGGATGATCTCCGCCGCTCTGACCTCCCTCGTCAGCCCGCCCCGCGTCCTCGTCTGCGCCTCCGCGATCGGCTACTACGGAGATCGCGACAAGGCCCTCCTGGACGAGCAGGCCGCTCCCGGCGAGGGCTTTCTCTCCGAGGTCTGCCGTGAGTGGGAGGGCGCGGCATCCTCCGCGAGGGATCGAGGCATTCGCGTCGTCAACCTCCGGATCGGGATCATCCTCTCTCCGCGAGGCGGGGCCCTCGCGAAGATGCTCTTCCCCTTCCGGATGGGCCTCGGCGGGAGGATAGGCGACGGCCGCCAGTACATGAGCTGGGTCGCCATCGACGACCTGATCGCAATCATCGGGCACGCGCTCACCCACGACAGCCTGGGCGGGCCGGTCAACGCCGTCGCGCCCGGGGCGGTCACGAACGCCGAGTTCACGGCGATCCTGGCGCGCGTGCTCTCGCGCCCGGCCATCTTTCCCATGCCCGCCTTCGCCGCGCGCCTCGCCTTCGGCGAGATGGCCGACGCGCTGCTGCTCGCCAGCACGCGCGTCGTACCCCGCCGCCTGGAGGAGTCGGGCTTCCGCTTCCGTAGCCCCGATCTGGATGGGGCGCTGCGCCACCTTCTGAGGTAGGCAGCGAATGCGGGGCCACGGCAAACCTCGGGGGCGCCCTGCAACCTACGGGAGAACGTCCACCGATACGGCCTCACTGGTGTCGGCGCTCGTCGTTCCCTTCACCTTCCCGAAGATCCTGATGAAGAGAGTACCCCCCGAGCCGAGTGCGTTCGTACACGCCTTCCGCCATTTCCTCACCGAAGGCGTCCAGAAGGTCGTCCTGAGGAAGTCGGTCCCGCTCGTCACGCCCGTCCCCTTGGTGAACCCCGGATCCCATGAGATGGAAACTTTGAAGCGGTTGAAGACATCGGGAATCCAGGTGATCGTCGGCGGCACGAGCGGGACGGTGCCGCAGCTGAATGAGGCCCCGTCCATCGGAGCGATGATCGTCAGGTCGCAGGCGTCGCCCGAGCCGTCCATGTCGGTATCGCCCTGTCCGGCGTTGGAGGAGGCCGGGCAATTGTCGCAGGCGTCGCCGACGGTGTCCGCGTCGGCGTCGGCCTGCGACGGGTTGTAGTCGGCGGGACAGTTGTCGACGCTGTCGCAGACCTGGTCGACGTCGTCGTCTCCGGCAGGGCAGTTCGGATCCGTGACCTGGACGATGATCGGCGCCGCGCACGGCACCATCAACGCGTCCGTGGCCATCAGCATCACGTGCTTCGTCCCGGGGGTCGCGTAGGTGTGCATCACGACCTCGCCCATCGGCATCGGCGATCCGTCGCCGAGATCCCACATGAACATGTAGTTGGGATCGCCGCCGCTAGCCGTCGCGGTCAGGGTCACGTCCAGCGGGAAGTCACCGGTGTTCGGATCGGCGGTCGCGGAGCAGGTGAGATCGGTGACGATGATCTGCGTCATGCACGGGTGCTGCGCTGCGACGTTGTCGGTCACCGTGAGCGTGACATCGTAGGTTCCGAGGGCGTTGAAGGTGTGCTGCGGGTCCTGGCTCGTGTCGGAGGCCGTGCCATCATCGAAATCCCAGGAAAAGGTGTAGGGAGACGTCCCGCCGCCGGGGTTCGCCATGAACTGGACGGTAAGAGGCGGATTGCCGACGGGGATGTCGGCCATCGGGTTGCACGTCAGCGGGTTCGACGGCTGAACGGTGATGGTGCCCGTCATGCTGGATTGGTGAACGGCGCAGAAGTACGGAAAGGACCCGACCGAGTTGAATGTGTGCGAGAAGGAGCCGCCCGTCTTGATCGTGGAGTCGAACAGACCGTCGTGAGTGCAGTTGCCACCAGGACAGCTCCCGCTCCTCACAGAGTGGGGGGAGCCGCCCGAATTCCAGTTCCATACCACGGTGTCTCCCTCGTTTATCGTCGGAGTCCTGGGGTTGTAGGCGTTGTTGATCACGGCGATGTTCACCGTCGCCGCGCTCGCTGGGTGGGCGAGGAGGAGAACAGCGCCCAGCGTGATGGCCCCTCGGGACCCATGAACGAAGACTCGACGAAAAAGGCGATGCGTGCCGGCTCTCGTCATGGCGGGTCACCTCGGACGTGAATTACCGAAAGGATACCTCAGAGTGAGCGTCGTAAGCCGGGGTCCTCCCCGATTGGGTTTCCGCTCTGGATAGACTGCCCTGAGTCGCGGGGATAGACTTCCCGGCTCATTCGATCCATCCAGGGGCCCGCCGTGAGCCGCACACTCCAGCCCGATGACCGCATCTCCCACTATCGTGTCATCGGTCCTCTTGGGGCCGGTGGGATGGGCGAGGTCTACATCGCCCAGGACAGTTCGCTCGAGCGCAGCGTCGCGCTCAAGATCCTGCCGCCTCACCTCGTTCGCAACGAGGAGCGCGTGCGGCGCTTCATCACGGAGGCGAAGTCCGCTTCCTCGCTGAACCACCCCAACATCGTCACCATCTACGAGATCGGCCACGACACCGTGAGGCCCGGCGGTACGGGAGGCTCCGGCGCTTCGTCCCCAGTCCACTTCATCTCGATGGAGCTGGTCACCGGCGACACTCTGTCCCGGAGGATCCACGAGGAGAGAGAAGACCTCCGCACTCTCGTCGGCTACATCGCCCAGGCCGCCGAGGGGGTCGCGAAGGCTCACGCCGCCGGCATCGTTCACCGGGATCTCAAGCCCGGCAACATCATGGTCTCGAAGGACGGCTTCGCGAAGGTTCTGGACTTCGGCCTCGCCAAGCTCACAGAAAGGCAGGCCGCCCCCGAAGGGCCGATGACGAGCGCCCCCACGGAGGGCGCGCACACCGGGGAGGGGGTCGTGATGGGGACGGTGGGCTACATGTCCCCTGAGCAAGTCCAGGCGAAGGCCGCCGATCACCGATCGGACATCTTCTCGATGGGCTGCATCCTGTACGAGGCGGCCACCCGCAAGCGCCCCTTCGTCGCCGATACGGACGTCGAGGTCATGCACCAGATCCTCAGGGACAAGCCCCGTCCGGTGGAGGAGCTGAACCCCGATGTACCCGCCGAGGTTCGCAAGCTGATCCGCCGCTGCCTGGCCAAGAGCCCCGACCAGCGATTCCAGTCCATGAAGGACCTGGCCATGGATCTCCGCGAGGTCGTCGAGGAGTGGGACTCGCTCCCGGCCACGGCCACCTCCGCGGGCTCGTTGACGTCGGGCGCGCTCGCTGCGCCTCCCGCCCGGCACACGAGGCTCGCCGCCGCGATCGCGGCAGGCGCCATCCTGGGACTGGGCGGCCTCGCCCTTGGTCTCTATCTCTCCATGGGAGGGCGTGCATCGAAGCCACCGGCCGCTTCGCCCTCCCAGCAGATGAAGATCTCGACCCTCATGAGCCGGAACGACCTCGACGAAGCCGTTCTCTCTGGCGACGGGCGCTACCTGGCGTTCGTCACTTCCGCCGGCGATCGCTCGTCGCTCAACGTGCGGCAGGTGCGCACGGGGAGCGACGCGCAGATCCTCGCGCCGCAGGAGTTCCAGATCCGCGGGATCAGCTTCTCCCCCGACGGCGACTACCTCTACTTCCTCAACCACGATCCGGACCTGCCCAACTACCAGGCCCTGTTCAAGGTGGCGTCGCTCGGGGGCACCCCTCGGAAGATCGCCTTCGACGTGGACACCGCAGTGACCTTCTCACCCGACGGGAAGCGACTCTGCTTCCGGAGGGGTGTCGTCAACGAGAACGCCGACTCCCTCGTCATAGTGGAGCCGGAGACAGGCGAAGAGCGCGAGCTGATCCGCGTGAAGGAGCCTGAGAGTTTCGCCAGTCCAGCGAGCCGCGGCACGCCATCCTGGTCTCCTGACGGCGAGCGCATCGCCGTGCCGATTTTCGACGCAACGGGCGGTGCACGCACGCGGATCGCTACGATCGACGTCGAGAGCGGTGCGCGGGCCAATGTCGGCTCGCAAGCCTGGCTCTTCATAGACAGCGTCGCGTGGCTTCCCGACGGCAGCGCCATCATTCTCAGCGCCGCCATCATCGGGTCGAGTGCAGATCAGATATACAGCCTCCCCTATCCCGAGGGAGAGGTCCGGAGGCTGACCAGCGATCTGGATGGGTACAGAGGTCTCTCACTTTCCTCCGACGGGCGGACCATCGCCGCCACCCGGAACACGAACATCAAAAACATCTGGGTGGCGCCCCTCGAGCCCGGGAGCGAGGCACAGCCCGTCACCTTCGCCTCGGGAAGCGCTGCGTCGGTGGTGGACATCGAGCCGCTGAGCGACGGTGGCGTCGCCTTCACGGCGCCCCAGGGAGAAAGACTCTTCCTCTGGCGGATGGCGCCGGACGGCTCGAACCGGCGCCAGCTCGCATCGGAGGGTCTCGCCGTCCTAGGCATGGAGTTCGCCGAGGGCGCGGGCATCGTCTTCACGCAGGTCGATGAGAATGCCGTCGTACATACTTGGCGCATCGACCCGGACGGCGGCAGGCTGAGGCAGGTCACCGATGGCTCTGGAGAGATGCTCGAAGCTCTCGCGCCCGACGGAAAGACGGTGCTGTTCGTGAGAGTCGACGACTTCACGAAGGTGTGGTCCGTGGACCTGGCGGGTCGCGAGCAGAGACTCTTCCTCTCTTTCGTGGCCGCAGGCGGCTCGCTTTTCGCACCCGACGGCGGGAAGCTGCTCTACCAGACCTTCGAGGAGGTGGAGGGTCGCGTCTACCCTAAGCACGTGGTGATTCCCGCCGCGGGAGGTGAGCCGCTGGCCACCTTCCTTCTGCCGCCCGGCGCGGATCACGTGAGGTGGGCGCCGGACGGTCAGGCCGTCACCTACGTCGACCGGGCCACTGGGTTCAATCTCATGCGCCGGTCGATCGCGAAGGATGACACCACGCAGCTCACGCACTTCGAGGCTGGCCGCCTCATCGGGCACGAATGGTCGCCCGACGGCAAGCGGGCTCTCCTGCATCGCCGGCTCGGCCAGCAGGACAGCCTGTGGATCCTCGAGCCGGGCGCGGGGAAGCCGCCCACGCTGCTGACCGGCTTCAAGACCGGCGAGATCTACGGCTTCGCCTGGGCCCGCGACTCGAAGAGCATCGTCTTCACGTACGGCACGTCCAGCCAGGACGTGGTGCTGATCAGCGAGTTCGACTAGGCTGGAGCCGGATCCGCACGACCCGTTCCCGGAGCGCCGACCGATGAGCCGCACTCTCCAGCCCGAGGATCGGATCTCCCACTATCGCGTCGTGGGCCCGCTCGGCTCGGGCGGGATGGGCGAGGTCTACATCGCCCAGGACGAGAAGCTGGAGCGCAGCGTCGCCCTCAAGGTCCTCCCCCCCG
>CAZMRF010000011.1:0-29020 GCA_964568735.1 uncultured Acidobacteriota bacterium | reverse complement strand
GCGCCTCCGGCGCTTCGTCACGGAGGCGAAGTCGGCCTCATCGTTGAACCACCCCAACATCGTCACCATCTACGAGATCGGGCAGGACGTCGTGAAGACCGGCGATGCGGCGCCCTCCGCTCCCGTCGACTTCATCGCGATGGAGCTGGTCAACGGGGAGACGCTCTCCCAGAAGATCCACCACGAGAAATCGGACGTGAAGGCGCTGCTCGGATGGCTCGGGCAGGCGGCCGAGGGAGTCTCCAAGGCCCACGCCGCGGGGATCGTCCACAGAGATCTGAAGCCCGGCAACATCATGGTCTCCAAGGACGGCTTTGCGAAGGTGCTGGACTTCGGCCTCGCCAAGCTCACCGAAAAGCAGGGCGGCTCCGCCGCGGAGCTGACGAGCGCTCCCACGGAAATGCCGGCACGCACCGGCGCGGGCACGATCATGGGAACCGTCGGATACATGTCGCCCGAGCAGGTCCAGGGGAAGGCGGTCGATCATCGATCGGACATCTTCTCGATGGGTTGCATCCTCTACGAGGCTGCGACGCGGCGCCGCCCCTTCGCGGCCGACACCGACGTGGAGGTGATGCACCAGATCCTCCGCGAGCGGCCGATTCCGATCGAGGATCTGAACCCCGAAATCCCCTCGGAGGTCCGGCGCCTCATACGACGTTGCCTTGCCAAGAGCCCCGATCAGCGCCTCCAGTCGATGAAAGACCTGGCCATCGAGCTGCGCGAGATCGTGGAGGATTACGACGCGCTGTCCGCCTCGGCCACGTCGGCCACCTCCGCCGGATCGGCTCCCTCCGGCGTGCTGGGGACCGTTCCCGGACGCCGCACGGGGCTCATCGCCCTCGTCGGGGCAGCGGTCGTCCTGGGCCTCGCGGGAGTCGCCTTCGGCCTCTACAGCATCCTCGGAAGCGGCGCCTCATCGGGGGAGTCGTCCTTCCAGAGCATGAAGATGTCCGTCCTCATGAGCCGGGAGGATCTGAACGAGGCGGTTCTCTCGGCGGACGGCCGTTACCTGGCCTACGTGACCTCCAGCGACCGGAAGACTTCCCTCTCCGTCCGGCAGGTGCGCACAGGCAGCGACGCGGTCATCCTCCCCGACAGCGAGACTCAGATCCGCGGGATCAGCTTCTCTCCCGACGGCGACTATCTGTACTACCTCAACAGGGATCCGGAGTCTCCCAACTACAGCGCCCTATTCCAGGTGGCCTCGCTTGGGGGCTCTCCGAGAAAGGTCTTCTTCGACGTGGATACGGCGGCGACCTTTTCCCCCGACGGGAAGCGGGCCTGCTTCCGGCGCGGGCTCATCGACAAGGGAGACTCCCTCGTCATCGCTGAGGTCGAGACAGGAAAGGAGAGCGAGCTTCTGAGGGTCAAGGATCCCGAGACGTTCGATGCCCCGCCCGCCTGGTCGCCCGACGGGACGACGATCGTCGTCGGTAACCAAACCACGGCCGGCGGAGTTAAGTCGTGGCTCCTCGCCGTGGATGTCGAGACCGGCGAGAGCGCGAGGATCGGGAAGAAGTCGTGGCCAAGATCCAACAGCGTCGGCTGGATGCCCGACGGCAGCGCCGTCCTCGTCAGCGCCTTCGAGTTCGGCGCCGGGACCGCGCCTCAGATCTACCGCGTCTCCTACCCGGGCGGCGACGTCGTGAGGATGACGAACGATCTCGAGGGCTACACGAACGTCTCGCTCTCCGCCGATGGAGCTTCCATCGCCGCGATCAGGAGATCCACGGTCAACAATCTCTGGGTCGCGCCCGTCGAGGCGGGCAAGGAAGCCGAGCCTCTCACATTCGCCTCGGGGAGCGCAGGGTCCATCACGAGCCTGGTGCCGCTGCCCGGAGGGACGGTCGCCTTCACGGCTCCTCGCGAGAACAGGGTCTTCCTCTGGCGCATGGATGCCGACGGCACCGACCGCCGTCAGCTCACCTCCCAGGGCCTCCATGTCTTCGGCGCCGACTTTGCCGAGGGGGCCGGAATCGTCTTCAACCAGATCGACGGGCTGGAGAACGTCTTCGTGCACGTCTGGCGCATGGATCCTGACGGAAGCGGCCTGAGGCAGCTCACAAGCGGCAACGGCGAGCAGCTTGCGAACCTCTCCCCTGCCGGCAACGCCATCCTGTTCAGGAAGTGGGACGAGCCGCGGGCCCTCTGGGCCTTGAAGCTGGATGGAGGCCAGCCCTACAAGGTCGTCGACTGGGAGGTTGGGGACGCGACCTTTTTCTCTCCCGACGGGACACGCGTCATCGCCTCCAGGCTGGAGGAGATCGCCGGGCGCTTCTTCCCGCGCCGCTACATCGTGCCGGTCGAAGGGGGCGAGCCCATCGCGAGCTTTCTGCTCCCCCCCGGCGCATTCGATATTCATTGGGAGCCCGACGGCAAGGCGCTGACCTACGTCGATCGCAACCACGGCTGGAACGTCATGCGCAAGGTGATCCCCGATGGCGAACCCGAGCCGCTGACCCGTTTCACGGAGGGCCAGGTCGCGGACCACGACTGGCATCGGGACGGCTCCCGGATGGTCCTCCACAGGCGAGTGAACCAGAAGGACAGCCTCTGGATGCTGAAGCCCGGCCAGGCCGAGCCCACGCTCATCACGGAGTTCAAGACGGGCGCGACTCCCTTCCACCTCTGGGCCCCCGACGAGCCGGTCCTCTATTTCGCCTACGGCAATTCCAGCAGGGACGTCGTTCTCATCACCGACTTCCACTGAGCGAGTCGGAATCGAGCTCATGCAGGCCGTGCGGCGGGTGGACTATGCTTGGATCCCCGTATCCATGGAGTCCCCGATGAGCGTCACGACGAAGGGCGTCGTCAGGAAGGCGGACAGGGTCGCTCGTGAAAAGGTCGGCGCCGGGAAGTCTACGGAGTTCCAGGTCCTGCTCGGCCAGAAGGAGGGCATGCCTCACTTCGCCATGAGGAGGTTCATCATGGGCGAGGGGGGCGGGATGCCGCGCCACACGAACACGGTCGAGCACGAGCAGTACGTCTTGAAGGGCCGGGCCCGCGTCACCATCGGAGACGAGGTCCACGAAGTCAGCGCCGGCTCCATCCTCTACATCCCCGCCGGGGCTCCCCACGACTACAAGGTGATCGAGGCTCCCTTCGAGTTCCTCTGCATGGTCCCCAACAAGCCCGACCACATCGAGATCTGCGAGGAGTGACCGCTCCGTCCCCGTTCGCGCTCGTGGCCCTGACCGCCGTGGCCGCGATGGCGGGAGGCTCGGATGCCGCCTTCATCGAACGGTTCGCGCGCCTCTCGATGGAGTGCATCCACAAGGAGTACCCGAGCCAGATCACGCACGTGATGAGCGGCGACGGCGACGTGAGGCCGCCCCGCGAGCTGACCCCCGTCTTCTACGGCTGCTACGACTGGCACTCGGCCGTGCACGGCCACTGGCTCCTCGCGCGCCTCGCGCGGCTCCACCCCGAAGCCCCCTTCGCGCCGGAGGCGCTCGAGGCCCTCGGGCGGAGCTTCACCCCGGCGAGGATCGAAGGCGAGATCCGCTACCTCCAGGGAGAAGGCCGCACCGCCTTCGAGCGTCCCTACGGCCTAGCCTGGCTCCTGCAGCTCGGTGCCGAGCTGCGGGAGTGGGACGACCCCAGGGCGCGCTCCTGGTCGGAAGCGTTGCGCCCTCTGGAAGCCGCCGCTCGCGAACGGCTGGCCGGGTGGCTTCCCAAGCTCAGCTACCCGATCCGCTCAGGCGAGCATTTCCAGACGGCCTTCGCCTTCGGGTTGATCCTGGACTGGGCACGGACGGCGCGCGACAGGACCTTCGAAGATCTGATCGTGGCGCGCATCCGGGCTCTCTACCTCGGAGACAGGGACTGTCCCATGGCCTACGAGCCGGGGGGCCAGGATTTCCTCTCACCCTGCCTGGCGGAGGCCGACCTGCTCCGCCGCATCCTTCCCCCGGAGGAATACGCCGCGTGGCTCACGAGCTTCCTCCCCGCCATCCCGCGATCCGCGGGCACAGCCTGGCTCGTGCCCGCGGTCGTCACCGACCCCGGAGATCCGAAGCTGGCTCACCTCGACGGCCTCAACCTCAGCCGGGCCTGGATGCTCGAGGGGATGGCGGCGGGGCTTCCCCCCGGCGATTCCCGTATCGCGGCGATCCGAGCCGCAGCGGCGGAGCATTCCCGGAAGGGGCTCGCCGCCGTCACAGGAGATCACTACGAGGGCGGCCACTGGCTCGGCAGCTTCGCCGTCTACCTCGTGAGCCGGCGGGGCCTGGCCGGCTGAGAGATTCTCCCGGGCAGACCTGCTCCCCGGTCATCCCCAGCGCCGCGTTCCCTTCTACTCCAGGACGTGGATGTTCTTCTTCTCGCACATCTCCTTGAGGATTCTGGGCCAGACCGTGACGCTGACCTCCCCGAGGTGGGCCTTCTTGAGGAGCTGCATGTACGTGCGCGACTGGCCGATTCCCCCGCCGATGCTCAGGGGGACATCGTCGTTGACGATGGCCTGGTGGTAGGGGAAGTCGAGGAAGTGGAGCTGCTTCGTCATCTCGAGCTGGCGCATGAGGGAGGCCGCGTCCACGCGGACCCCCATGGAGGTCAGCTCGTGACGCCGGCGAGTCACGGGGTTCCACACCAGGATGTCCCCATTCAGGCCGTGCATGGGACGACCGTCCTTCGAGACCGTTTCCGTGACCCAGTCGTCGTAATCGGGCGCCCTCATCTCGTGGGGATAGCCGTCCGCGAGCGTCCAGCCAATCCCGTAGATGAAGACGGCGGGGAACTTCTTCAGGATCTCGGTCTCGCGCGCCTTGCGCGGGAGGTCGGGGAACATCTCGAGGATCTCCTCGGCGTGCAGGAAAGTGAGCTTCTCCGGGAGGTTCGGGTAGCGATTCGTGCGGAGCCCGGGGAACATCTCCTGCACGTGGGCCTCCGCCCCCTTCAGAACATCCCAGATCCTGCTCACGACGTCCGTGAGGAACTCCAGGCTCCTCTGCTCCCTCTCGATGGCGAGCTCCCAGTCCCACTGGTCCACGTAGGCACTGTGGTCGTGGTCCAGGAAGTAGTCCTTTCTCACGGCGCGCATGTCCGTGAGGATCCCCTCTCCCGGCTCCATCGAGAACTGACGCAGGGCCATCCGCTTCCACTTCGTGGCGGCCTGCACGATCTGGGCGTCGATCGGGTTCCTGTCCCTGTCGTTGGAGATGTGGAACTGGATCGGAGTCCTGGATCCGTCACGGTCCAGGTAGTCGTTCACGCCGCTGTCCGCGTCCACGATCAGGGGGACGATCACCGGCATGAGGTTGAGGCTGCGGCACAGCTCCTTCTCGATGCAGTTCTTGGCGGCCACGATGGCCTCCTGGGTCTCGCGTGGATCCAGGAGTGATGTGTAATCGCCGGGGAGGATCTTCTCCAGCTCGGCGTAGTCGCCGATGCCCGGACCGGCCAGGTCCGCGACCTTGCTGTTCTCTCTGCTCATGAGGCTCGCTCCTTGTTGGGGCCGCCCGCGTCCGGGGCGGGCCATGCCGATGCGGACCATCAGGAGGAGGCGTCTCCGCTGGCGGGGACGCGCAATCCGCACTCCTCCCTGTGGTTGACCGTCCCCTGCTTCAAGTTCCGTGCCTGCCCCGACGCCCCCCGCGCCTGCCAACGGAGGCCCTGGAGGGGTGCCGGCGGCGGCCCGATGGGCGCCCAGGCACGCAGCACCGCGCCTCTACACTCACCTGGCGTCACCTCGGCCGGGCAGGTTGGCGGCATTGCTCCGAAACGTCTCGGGTGTGGGAGGCTGAGCCGGGACCTGCTTACCGCCTGTCCGCCAGCACTTCGGTGTCGCGGACGCGCCAGCCCAGATCCTCGAGGACGCCGAGGACGATGGGGCCGGGGCTCCGCGTGGCGCGGCCGGGGAGCGCCTTCGGCGTCATGAGGGCATCTTCGGAGCTGAGGTCGTACTCCGATGGATCGACGTGGCTCGGGTCGGAGACCAGGAGCCGGGGCCGGACGCCCTCGGAGCGCCGCACCGCGTTGGCTCCGCCGAAGTAGAGCTTTCCCTCGAGGATGGCGCGGCCAAGCGCCACCGTCCGCGGCTCCACCGCCGCGATGTCCATGAATCGCTCGCCGGCGCCGCTCTCGATGAAGCGATCGAAGACCGAGGGCATCCCCTTCATGTCGGGGATGTCGAAGGAGAGCGGGGGAAACGTCTTCCCAAGCTCCAGCCCGTAGAAGATCCTCCCGCCGCTGAGGTTCATCAGGCTCGCGAAGCCCAGGCCGTGGGCGATCTCATGCAGGGCGACCGAGAGGAAGTCCACCTTCTCCGGCTGCGGCGATTCGTTCGTGGCGAAGTGCCACGCCACCGAGTCGGAGAAGAAGATCTCCATGTCGTACTGATTCGGAGCGAGATCCCGACCGCCGAGCGCGTCGGCGAGCGCCATGGGGTACCAGGCATCGCCCGGGAGCACCCCGGGCAGGCTGTTGATCGGGTTCGGAATCGTGATGGCCTTCGTCTTGAGGGGGCAGAAGCTCACCCGGATTCGAATCGGGGCCTTCGACAGGAGATGGCTCGACCAGATCCGCTCGGCCTCACTGAAGGCCACGACCGCTTCGGGGGGCGATCCCACATGAAGGGTCTCGAAGCGGGCGCACGCGTCGCAGGCGGCCACCACCCCTGCTGGCAGCGCCTCCTCGGCGGCCGCTGCTCCAGTGGGGGCCGTGACGGCGGGCACCTCGCCCGCCAGGAGCGCAGAGGGCTGCGGGACCCCGGCGGCCATGAAAAGGAGCAGCGCACGGAGCTGGAGGGGGCGCAGCGCGATGAGAGAAGAAGTCGGCTCCATGGCGAGACCGTAATCCTACGCCGCATGGATGCCGGATGCACGGCTCCCGGGCATCAGGCTGGCTGGAGATCCGCCGTGCAGTGGGCGCAGCGGGAGGCCTTGAGCGGGATTGGCGAGAGACAGCGCGGGCAGTCCTTCGTCGCCGGCGGGGCAGGAGTGTCCGCCTTCTTCAGCCTGTTCATCTGCTTGATCAACAGGAAGATCGCGAAGGCCACGATCGTGAAATCCAGGATCGAGTTCACGAAGAGGCCGTAGTTGACCGTGGCCGCGCCGGCAGCCTGGGCCTCCGCCAGCGAAGCGTAATCCTTGCCCGAGAGGTCGACGAAGAGGCTCGAGAAATCGACTCGCCCCATCAGCATGCCGATGGGCGGCATGATCACGTCCTTGACGAGCGACGAAACGATGCTGCCGAAGGCGCCGCCGATGATGATCCCGACGGCCATGTCCACGACGTTCCCCTTCATCGCGAAATCCCTGAACTCCTTGAGCATGCTCATGTCCGTCCTCCTCCGCGGGCTGAATTCAAAGCGTAACTCCGGTGGCGCCGGCGGTGAGTATACGCGGGGCGCCGGAGGGTCGCCCGGCGCGACTTCTGGAGCCACGAGCGGCGCCGGCGGCCCCGGTTGAAAAGGCGCGGGCCATCGGACAACATTCGCCGTCGCCGTCATGACCACACACGAGATCAGAGTCCGCATCGCGCCCTCTCCGACGGGAGATCCCCACGTCGGAACCGCCTACCAGGCGGTCTTCAACTACGCCTTCACGAAGGGGCGGGGCGGGAAGATCATCCTCCGCATCGAGGACACGGACCAGGCCCGCTCCACGAAGGAGTCCGAAGCGGCGATCATGGAATCCCTGAAGTGGCTCGGGATCCCATGGGACGAGGGGCCCGACGTGGGTGGACCCCACGCTCCCTATCGCCAGAGCGAGCGCAGCGTCATCTACCGGGATCACGTGGCCCGGCTGCTCGAGGCCGGCCACGCCTACCACTGCTTCTGCACGCGCCAGAGGCTGGAGGAGCGCCGCGCCCTGAGCGCCGGGGCCGCGACGGGCTACGACCGCGCTTGTCGAAACCTCGAGCCCGCCGAGTCGTTGCGCCGTGCCGGCGCGGGAGAGCCCTTCGTCGTCCGGATGAAGATCCCGCTCGAGGGCGAGTGCGTCATGCGCGACCTCCTGCGCGGTGCCATCCGGAAGGAGTGGGCGGGCGTGGACGACCAGGTCCTTCTCAAGTCGGACGGGCTGCCCACGTATCATCTGGCCAACGTCGTGGACGATCATTTGATGGGAGTGAGCCACGTCATCCGAGGCGAGGAGTGGATCAGCTCGCTCCCCAAGCACCTGATGCTCTACGAGCACTTCGGGTGGGAGCCTCCCGTCTTCTGCCACCTGCCGCTCCTGCGAAACCCGGACAAGTCCAAGCTCTCCAAGCGGAAGAACCCCACGTCCATCGGCTATTACCGCCGGGCCGGCTTCCTCCCGGAGGCGTTGCGGAACTACCTGGGGCTCATGGGATGGAGCCTGCCCGGAGGCGAGGACAAGTTCACGCTGGAGCAGATGTGCACCCACCTCAAGCTCGAGGACATCTCGCTCGGCGGCCCCGTCTTCGACGTCACCAAGCTGAGGTGGCTGAACGGACGCTACATCCGCGAGGACTATGGTGACGCCGCGCTCCTTACCGCTCTGGAGAGCTGGGGGCTGGGGCGCGAGCCCCTGGGCCGCCTCGTCCCGCTCGTCCACAAGAGGCTCGAGACGCTCTCGGACTGGGGCGCCCTGACCGTGCCCTTCTTCGCCGACGAGGTGCGCTTCAATCCCCGCGATCTGGTCATCAAGGAGCGCGCCCCGGAGGAGGTGATCGAGATCCTCCAGCTCTCCCTGTGGCACCTGGAGCGCCTGCGGGATTTCAGCACGGCGTCCATCAAGGCCCTCTTCGAGAAGCTCTCGGGGGACTTCGAAATCAAGCTGCGCGATCTCTGCCTCCCCTTCTACGTGGCACTCTCGGGCTCGAAGGCTTGGACTCCGCTCTTCGACTCGATGGAGATTCTGGGGGCGGACATCGTCCGGGTGAGGCTCCGGCGCGCCATCGATGCCCTGGGCGGGCTGCCGGCGAGCAGGCTCAAGGATCTCGAGAAGCGATACGAGGCCATGGGCGGCGGGGAGCAGGCGTGAGCGAGATCCGGGAGACCACGGACTTCATCCGCGAGATCATCGAGGAGGATCTTCGCGCGGGGAAGCACTCGAAGATCGTCACGCGCTTCCCTCCCGAGCCGAACGGCTTCCTGCACATCGGCCACGCCAAGTCGATCTGCCTGAACTTCGGGGTCGCGCAGGAGTTCGGCGGGATCACGACGCTTCGCTTCGACGACACCAACCCGACGACCGAGGAGGATCGCTACGTCCGGTCGATCCAGGAGGACGTCCGCTGGCTGGGCTTCGACTGGGAGGACCGGCTCTATTTCGCCTCCGACTACTACGAGCAGCTCTACGGCTTCGCGGTGGAGCTGACCCGCAAGGGGCTCGCCTACGTGGACGACCTCAGCGCGGAGGAGATCCGCGCCTACCGCGGCACGCTGACCGAGCCGGGCCGTGAGAGCCCCTGGCGGACGCGCGCCGTCGAGGAGAGCCTCGATCTCTTCGAGCGGATGCGCAAGGGGGAGTTCCCCGACGGTTCCCGCGTGCTTCGGGCGAAGATCGACATGGGATCGGGAAACCTCAACATGAGGGATCCGGTCCTCTACCGTATCCTCCACGCGAGCCACCACCGAACCGGGGACGCCTGGTGCGTCTATCCGATGTACGACTTCGCGCACCCCCTCTCCGACGCCCTCGAGGGGATCACCCACTCGCTCTGCACACTCGAGTTCCAGGATCACCGCCCTCTCTACGACTGGTGCATCGGGAACACGAGCGTCCCGTGCACTCCGCGCCAGATCGAGTTCGCCCGGCTCAACCTGAGCTACACGCTGCTCAGCAAGAGGAAGCTCCTGAGGCTCGTCGAGGAGGGCCACGTCTCCGGATGGGACGACCCCAGGATGCCCACGCTCAGCGGCATGCGGCGCCGCGGCTGCCCGCCCGCGGCGATTCGCGCCTTCTGCGCGATGATCGGCATGTCGAAGACCGACAGCACGACGGTGGACGCCGGGAAACTGGAGTTCTGCCTGCGCGAGGAGCTGAACAGGACGGCGCCGCGCGTGATGGCGGTCCTCCGCCCGTTGAAGCTCGTCCTCGAGAACTACCCGGAGGGGCGCTCGGAAGAGGTCGAGGCGGTCAACAACCCGGAGGATCCCTCCGCGGGCACGAGGATGGTGCCCTTCTCGCGCGAAGTCTGGATCGACAGGGACGACTTCATGGAGGAGCCGTCGAAGAAGTTCTACCGCCTCTCGCCCGGGGCCGAGGTCCGGCTCAAGCACGCCTACCTCGTCACCTGCCGCGAGGTGGTCAAGAACACGGCCGGCGACGTCGTCGAGCTGCGCTGCACCTACGATCCCGGCAGCCGCGGCGGGGAGGCTCCCGATGGGCGCCGGGTGCGCGGCACGCTCCACTGGGTCTCCGCCGCCCACGCGAGGCCCGCCGAGGTGCGGCTCTACGACCACCTCTTCAAGGAGGAGTTCCCCGGCTCGGGAGGCCGGGACTTCATCGGGGATCTCAACCCGCTCTCCCTCGAAGCCCTCACCGGCTGCCTCGTCGAGCCGTCGCTGGCCGGCGCCGCGCCGGGGACGACCTGTCAATTCCTCCGTCACGGCTACTTCTGCGTGGACCCCGGCTCGAACGAACGGCGGATCGTCTTCAACAGGACGATCGAGCTGCGTGACAGCTGGGCGAAGATACAGAAGAAGGGCCAGGCCTGACAGGGCGAGCCTCCCGGGATGGCGCAGTGAAGGGCGAGACGGCAGCGGAGCTGCCAGCGCGGCTGCAGCGGAAGGTCGTCCGCGAAATGGAGGCCTTCTGCGCCGAGCCGCGGCGCTCCAACACGTTGCGTGGAAGGATACGGCTGAGCTACCGGATCGAAGCGCTCACGGTGACGCTCTACGAGATGCGCCGGGAAGGCGAAGGCCAGGGGGGCTGGAGGAGAACGACCCTCGCGCGCTTCCGCTACGCGCCCGTCAGGCGCATGTGGCACTTCGAGCGGGAGGATGAGGGAGGCACGTGGCGCGTCTCGGGCCGGGTGAGGGCCAGGCGCCGCTTCCGAGCCCTCCTCCGCTCCTACGATCGCTCTTCAGCGAACGTCTTCTGGGGCTGAACGCGAGGCTCTCAAAGCGGATCGAGCGTCAGGACCAGCTCGTCCTCATCCGTCGCATCGAGAGGTTCGAGCGGCTCCCCTGCGGGCGCCGTCCCCTGCGCCGCCGGCGAGGTTTCGAGCACCGAGCGGATCTTCCGCGCGAGAACCGACGGCGTGAAGGGCTTCTGGATGAAAGGATCTCCGGGGCGGATCTTGCCCAGGCCGGGATCCGAGGCGTCGATGTATCCCGACATGTAGAGCACCGCCATCTCGGGCCGCAGGGGCCCCACCCGCTGGAAGAGTGCAGGGCCGCTCAGGTTCGGCATGACGACGTCCGTCAGCATGAGGTGAATGGGCCCCTTGTAGCTCTCGCAGATGAGCAGGGCCTCTCCGCCATGAGGCGCCTCCAGGACCTTGTAGCCGTGCGTCAGGAGGACACCCCGGGTGAGATCCCTCACGAGATCCTCGTCCTCCACCAGGAGGATCGTCTCCGTCCCTCCCAGGGCAGCTCTCGAGTCGGCAGGCGAGGTGAGCAATTCGGCCTCCTGCTCGACCCTGGGAAGGAGGATCCTGAAGGCAGCGCCCTGTCCCTGCGCGCTGTGGACGCTGATGAAGCCGCCGCTCTGGGTGACGATGCCGTAGACCGTCGAGAGTCCCAGGCCGGTTCCCTTGCCCTTCTCCTTCGTCGTGAAGAAGGGCTCGAAGATCCGCACCCGCGTCTCCTCATCCATGCCGCAACCCGTGTCCGAGACCTGGAGCATCACGTAGCGGCCGGGGGGGGCGATCTCCGCGGGGCTCGCGCCGGCATCCCGGACCTGGAGGTCGCAGGTCTCGATCGTGAGGCGGCCGCCGTCCGGCATGGCGTCGCGCGCGTTGACGGCGAGGTTCAGGATCACCTGCTCGACCTGCCCCGGGTCGGCCTTGATCCGGCCGAGGCCTTCACGCAGCGCCGTCACCAGCTCGATGTCCTCGCCGATGAGCCTCCTCAGCATCACTTCGAGATTTGACACGATCCAGTTCAGGTTCAGTACTTTGGGGTCCAGCACCTGTTTGCGGCTGAAGGCGAGGAGCTGGCGTGTCAGATCGGCGGCCCGCAGGGATGCCTTCCGGATCTCACCCACCTGCGCTTTCAGTGGATCGCCCTCGTTGAGGGCATCCGCCAGCATCTCGGTGTATCCCATGATGGCCGTCAGGAGGTTGTTGAAATCGTGCGCCACGCCCCCGGCCAGTCGCCCGATGGCCTCCATCTTCTGAGCCTGCCGGAGCGCCTCTTCACTCTCCTTGAGCGCCACTTCCGCCTGGTGCCTGCTGCTGGTCTCCTGCTTGAGCTGGCTCGTCCTCTCCTCGACCCGCTTCTCGAGCTCGTCCTGGGCCCGGCGCAGCTCATCGTCCCGGCTCTGGATCTGCGAGAGCATGTCGTTGAAGGCATCGGTGAGGGTGCCGACCTCGTCGGTGCTCAGCTTCGCGACGCGATGGGAGTAGTCCTGCTCGTGGGAGATGGCGCGTGCCGCCCGGGCGAGCTTCAGAATGGGATCGGAGATCTCCCTGCGCAGCCGCGTCGATACGCTCAGCGCGACGAGGAACGAGGCGAGCAGCACGACGCCCGAAATCGAGGCGTAGCGGACCATCCGGTCGCTGATCTCGGCGAGCGTGGAGACCAGGTAGACGCTTCCTACGGGCTTTCCCGTCAGCACGGCCGGATGCACCAGGTGCAGGCGGGTGCCATCGAACCAGTGTCCCGGCGCCGCGCCTCTGGCGGGGCAGCTCTCCGCTGCATCCGAGCGATTGATATACCCCGTCAGCAGATCGCCCTCGGCCGAGTAGAGGCAGGCGGCGAGGATGTTGCGATCACTGGGAAGGCTGCCGAAGACGTCGGCGGCCGCGTCGCCATCCTTGGTGTTCAGGCTCTTGGCGCTGCTCGCCGCGATGATCTCGGCGAAGCTCGACAGCTCGCGGACCTTCTCCTGCCGGAAGCTGAAGAGGTCGTAGAGCGCGAAGCCGAGGCACGCCATCAGCAGCGCGGCGCCGCTGGTGAGCATCACCATCAGGGTGAGCTTCCCCTTGATGGAGAGATACTTCGAGGGAGGCTGGGTCGGCGGCATATCGGGCGGCTAATCTAGAATCCTCCGCGGTATCGGGCCAACATGAGACATCGTCCCGGGTATCGGCTCTCCGGGTTTTCGGGATTTTCGCCGGATTCACCCTGTTGTCTGGAGGCAAGATGATGAGAGTTTCGACACTCCTCGTGGTCCTGGCAATCTCGACCCTTTCCGTCGCCGGGGAGGGCGCCACGGCGCCCGAGGACGAGGTGCGGGCGACCGAGATCGCCTTCGCGCGCACGATGTCAGACCGGGATGCCACGAAGTTCGCGTCATTCCTGGACCCCGACGCGGTCTTCCTGGGCCGGAACGAGATCCTGCGCGGTGCCGCGCAGGTGGCGGAGGGTTGGCGCGCCTACTTCGAGGGGGCGCAGGCTCCCTTCTCATGGGAACCCGAGCGGGTGGCGGTGATCGCTTCGGGCGGCCTGGCCACCAGCACCGGCCCCGTCCGGGACCCCGCTGGGAAGCAGGTCGGCACTTTCGTCTCCACGTGGAGGAAGGATCCGGAGGGGAGGTGGCGGATCGTCCTCGACACCGGCTGCCGGTGTCCAGCCGCCGGGCCGTGAGCGCGGGACGGAGGGTCGCCCTGCGCTCCTACTTCCGTCCGGAGACACACCGAGCCCATCTGAGGCATTCCGACCGGCCTCCAGACGTACGCTCCGGGCGACCCTCCGTCCCGCGCCATCGCCGCAGCGGAGCTTCAACGCGGAGCCCAGTGGGTTCCGGCTGCCACGCGCCTCAGTCTTCGAGCAGGCGGGCTTCGATGTAGTGGAGGCGGAGCTTGCCGCTGGCCTCCGCCAGGACGTGCGCCCGGAGATCGATCCGGCGGCCGGCGAATGACGGGTTGATCGGGTCCACTCCGGGCGGCGCCCCCCCGGTGACGTAGACGCACTCGCCTCCCGTGCGGAAGAGCCAGTCGCTTCGGGTGGAGGAGCTTCCGGCAACGCACTCGGGAAAAGCGCAGCCCTCGACGCGGAAGCCATGGAAGAGCCCGGTCATCTTCACGGGCTGATCCGCGGGGCGGGGCGGGGGGCCGCACAGCTCCGCGACCGTCCGTAGTGCAGCATCCGTCTCCTTCGCGGTAGATCCCGCCCCCAGTCCGGAGCCGACCGGAGCCACCGGTGTGGCCGGTCCGTTGCCAGCGTGTTGCTCCGCATCGGCCCCGACCTCACGAGAGGCGCATGCCAGACCCGCCAGGAGAAGTGCGAGCAACGCCGGGATCGCGAGTTGTTTCATATTCCGTCCCTGAATGGCACAGCCCCCCGGCCAGGAAGCCGGGGGGCCGCATTCATTCCGTCACGCTGTACGAATCAGGTGCCGGACCAGACCATGTAGCGCTGCTGGGTGGCCCCGGGGAGAGCATCCCAGCAGGTGTAGCCCATGCCGTGCAGCTGCTCGTACCTCGCGCAGTGGTCGCCCGTGTGGGCGTACATCGCCACCGCGTAGATCCAGGGGCCGTTCGGCGCCCCATAGCCGTTCCAGCTCGGCTGAATTTCCCACGCCATCCGGAACCAGGCGTCCACGACGTTCCACCCGGCCCGCGACAGCTCCATGAACCGCCGCCCCTCGGAGGTGTTGTCGTAGGTGACAGCCCCGTAGCCCAGCAGGATATGGAGGCCGTCGAAGATGTTCCTCCACCTGTCGAAGGCATTGCTCGTGTTCGTGGTGAAGTGGGTGCTCTGGAGAGGACCGCAGGCTGCGATGGCGATCCACTCCGCGTCGTTGGCACCGTAGAAATCGAGCGCTCCGCCCACCTCCGTCCAGTGCAGGAAGGTGTCGGCGGGGGTGTTCAGGACCCAGCCATCCTGGTTGGCGTGGCCGGTGTAGAAGACCAGGTCGGCCCCGTCGACGTAGTAGTCGTCGTAGGCCCGCCAGTCGGACTCCCATGCCATGGTCTCGCCATAGTCGAAGTTGACGGTCCAGCCCGCGGCGCGGCACTGGTCGATGAAGCCCTGCTTGTTGCCCGGGCTGCCGCCGAGACCCTGGCTCGGTCCGATCCACTCGGTGCCGCACTCCAGGGCCGCGTCCTGGGCGATGGCCGGCGGGAAGAGCGCGTTGCCGATCTGACCCGGGACGTCGAGCCAGCTCTTCTTCGCCCCCTGTCCCTCTTCGTCCTTGTCGTTATGGCCCTTGGGCGGAGGATCTTGAGGTCCGCGCTTCTCGGCCGGAGGCCCTGCCTGCATGAAGGGGCCGTACTTCGTGGCGGGAACGATGTGACCACGCGCCGGGATCGTCTCCTTGCCGACCTCGATATCGCCCTCGACGAGCCACACCGGGGCGAGGGTGGTCTGCTCCTCGAAGGAGGGAGCGGCCCAGTAGACCAGCTCCGAGCGCACGTTCTTGACGGGGGTGCTGCCGAACTTCTTCTTGAACTCGGCCTCCGCACCCGCCTTGCCGAGGGCCTCCTCCTCGGACTCCACCCTGTCGGTCTCGCGCCAGCCGCCCTTGTATCCGATGACCTCGCCTCGGTCACCTACCGCGACCTTGAACTTGCCACCGCCGCCGGCGACCGGGATGAGCTTCTCCTCACCGTTCGGTCCGTGGGTGACGATCTCCGCCTTGTAGTTGACCTGCCGATCCATCAGCTCCTTCTTGATCTGACCAGGAGCATCCTCGCTCGCCGCTGACTCGGAGTGGTGCGAGAAGGAGACCTTCACGTTCTTGTCGGTCTCGGGCAGGAGCTTGTTGTCCTTGAGGAACTTCTCGGCGATTTCCTTGGACTTGACCTCGTCGGGGACGTTCGCCCGGGCCTTCGGGTTCCACATCTTCTCCATGTCTCCCATGAAGAAGTGGCCGCTCCGCTTGTCGACCTCGACGACCTTCTTGCCCGACTTGTGGATGATCTCGTTCTCCTTCTCCTCCACCGTCGGGGCGCCGCCCATGGTCTTCACGAAGAGATCCCTTGCCTTCACCTTCTCGTCCTTCGGAGTCTTCAACTTGAAGACCGGGAGCTTCTCCGCGAGCGCCGGCGGAGCCGCCAGCACCGCGACGAGCCCCAGGACGAGAACTCCCAGGAACCACTTGCCTGCATGCTGCATCGAGACACTCCTCTTTTGGCCAGTTCCATGTAACCCCGGCAGGCTGCGTTGCGCTATCCGGGCTCTACGCCGCGGGCAGCCTGCACCCCCTCGTGCCATTCCTACCGGTGCGCGGAGCACCTCCCCCCGTTTCCGAGCTGGGAGATCGATGCGGCCGGCGTGGAGCAGGGAGCTTCGGAAGAGGCGGTCCCGCTGAGTGCGTCGCCGGTGACAGGCTTCAACCGATCCGTGACCGGTCTGATCGTCTCGTCTGCGCCGGTGTTCAACGCTGGGAGTCCCCCAACGCCGCGGGCTCGTCCGCCATCTCACGCATTGCTCCCCCGGATGTGAGACGGCTGTCAGGTTGGTGCAGTCAGAATTACCCCAGAAGCCCGGATCTGTCAAGACGACAGCGCGGTTTTCCATCGCATTCCCGGGGGAAAGAACTGCACCTGTGCTCTCCGATGAGATAACGCGCAGAACAGTGCCCGTGGCGCGCTTTCGCGGTAGGATGGGGGTCCGTTCGGGGAAGCCCATCGGCCGACATGCGCGAGTCACGCCTGCTGCCATCACTCGAGTCTTCCGAGAGGTCGAGATTCTACGCGGCCTCGATCGCCTTCATGTGCGTGGCATCCGGCGCGCTCTTCGCGCGGGCCGCGGGAGACGCCCTCTTCCTTTCGCGCCTCGGAAGCGACCCACTCCCCTTCATGTACCTTGGGGGTGCCTTCGCCACCGGACTCGGCGCATGGCTCTGCGCGAAAGCGTCGCTCCGGCTCCACGTGGCCCGCGTGGCGATCCTCGTATCGATCCTCCTCGCCACCGCCGGCCTCGGCGTCTTCGCGCTCCTCGGACCGATCCCGCGCCTTGCCTCCGTCGCGGCCTACCTGCTGGCAGATCTCACCGGCAGGCTTCCCGTGCTCCTCTTCTGGGCCCTGGCGACCGAGCTCTTCGACTCGCGCCAGAGCAGGCGGCTCTTCGGCATCGTAGGGGCCGCGGGCACCGCGGCCTGCCTTCCTGCCGGACTGCTCGCGGGGCCTCTCGCGCTTCGCTTCGGGACGGGCTCGCTCACGCTCGTCGCCGCGGCTCTCCTGGCGGGATCTACGCTCGCGATGTCGGCTCTGCTCCGCGAGGGAAGGTTCGATCGGCCCTCGGGCGCGGCGGCAGGCCGGGGCGCGCTGGCGCCTGCGAGCACGCAGAGCTCGGGGCACCTCCATGGCACCCTTCCGTTCATCACCATCTCCGCGCTGGCGGCCGTCACATCCATCGTCCAGACGCTGATCGACTGGCAGTTCAAGGCCACCTACGCACCGCTCTCCGACAGCGGAGCACTCGCCGGCCTCTTCGGCGGCCTCTACGCGCTCACGAGCATGGTGGCGCTCCTCATACAGCTTTTCCTCGTCCATCGCGTGCTCCAGGCCGGCGGGCCCCTGCTCTCGCTCGCCCTCCTGCCGGCGGGGATCATCCTCACGTCCGTCGCGGCGCTGTTCACCGGCGCACCTTCCTGGGTCTATGCCACGAAGGCGCTCGACGTGACGCTGACGCTGACGATCTACGGAACGGCGCGCCACCTGCTCTACCGCGGGATCCGCAAGGAGTCGCGGGTGCAGGCGCGCGCGATCGCCGAGGGTCTCTACCAGCCGCTCGCCGTCGGCTTCACGGGCGCCGCTCTCGCGCTTGTCATCGGGATCTACACGGCCGCGGCAGCCGGATGGGCCATCATCCTGGGCTGCCTCCTGTGGATCGCGCTCGCGCGCGGCGCCTGCGGCGCCTACCTGTCGGGTCTTCTCGCCTCCATCCAGCGCCGCACCTTCGAGTCCGATGACGAGCCCCTGGCCTCCGCCGATCCCGCGCTCGCCGCCTGGGTGCGGCAGTCGCTCGGGGCCGCGCGGGACGAAGAGGTGATCTACCTCGCCGGGATCCTCCAGGATCTGGGCGACTTCTCCGAAGCTCCTGAGCTGCGCGCCGCCCTCGATCGGAGCAACCCGAGGGTCAAGGTGGCCATCCTGGACTTCCTTCGCGAGCATGGCCGCGCCGGAAGCATGCCGGTGATCGAGCGCCTGTCGGGGCACCGGGATCCCGACGTGAGGCGGGCCGCCGTGATGGCGGCCTCCGCGCTGGGCGGCGCGGCGTGGCTCCATGGGAGACTCGCGGATCCGGACGCAAGGGTCCGCGCCGCCGCCGCCGTGGGCCTCTCGGCATCCGGAGATGCCGCCGGCGCCGCGGCAGCCCGGGCGACACTCGATGCCCTCTCGAGCTCCGTGACCCCGGGAGACGTCGCCGCGGTGGCTGAAGGGCTGGCCGCCGCCCGCGCACCCGGCGCCGCGGAGCGGCTCGCCCACCTCCTGCGTGCCAGGGAGGACGAGGTCCTTCTCCCCGTTCTCGACGCCTGCCTCGTCCATCCGGACCCGGCTCTCGTCCCCGGCCTCCTCCCGCTCCTCGCGAAGCCCCGCCTCGCCGGGCCCGCCTCCGAAGCGATCGTCGCCGTGGGCCGGGGCGCCCTGGACCCCATCGCCTCATGGCTGGCCGGACCTCCGCCCGTCGAGGATCCTGGCGCCCTCCGGCGGCTCCCACCCCTGCTCGCGCGGATCGGCGACATGCGTGCCCTGCCCTTCCTTCGAGACATGCTCTCCCTGGCCGCGCCCGGGGATCGCCGGGCGCTCTTCGAGGCCATCGCCGGCCTGGTCAAGCGGCAGAAGGACCCGGCGCGCCACTTCGCCGACGTCGACGCGCTCATCAGCCGCGAGAGCCGCTCCGCTGAGGTCCGCCTCGGCCTGCTCGAGCGGCTCGGGGACGCCCCAGCTACGGAGCTGGCCAGGGAGGCCACGAGCGACCTCCTGGTGGCGCACCTGCGCAACGTCTTCCTGCTCCTCCGGACACGGCTGCCGGGCGTGGACATCGAGGCCCTCGACGCCTCCTTCCGGGAGGGGGGCCGCGAGGCGCGTTCGCAGGGGCTCGAGGTTCTGGAAAACGTCCTGCCGGATCATCTCAAGCAACCCCTCCTCGACGTCCTCGACGCGATCGGGCGGCCGGGAACGCTGCCACGAGCCGATTCCGGAGACGCGATACACTCGCTCCTCAAGGACGTGGGCTCCGAGTGGGTCGTGGCGGGAGCCCTCTACGCCGTCGCTCATTTCGAGACGCGCGGACTCGCCGGCGACGTCCGGGATCTTCTGACCCACGACAGCCCCGTCGTCCGGGAGACAGCGCTGCACGCCATGAGCAGGCTCGTCGGGGGTGACGCGCTCCGAGAGGCATGCCGCCCCCTGGCCGAGGATCCCGATGGCGCCGTGCGGGACCTCGCCCGCTCGCTCGGCGCCCTCCCGGATCAGGGAGACCAGGGGTAAATGCTCACCGTCCAGAAAGTGCTCTTCCTGAGAAAGGTCGACTTCTTCGCCGACCTGTCGACCCGCGAGCTGGGGCACGTCGCGAGGATCGCGAACGAGGCCGTCTTCCCGGCGGGCGCGGCCATCTTCCGGGAGGGTGAATACGGCAACACGCTCTACATCATCGTCCGCGGCGAGATCGCCGTGACGCGCGGCGGCCAGCGGGTCGGAGTGCTCGGGGAGGCCGACTACTTCGGCGAGATGGCGGTGCTGACCGGCGAGATGCGCTCCGCCACCATCACCGCCATGACCGACTGCCTGCTCCTGCGCATCGAGCAGGCGGACTTCCACGGGATCCTCGCCCACAACTTCGAGGCGGTCCTCGCCGTCATCCGGACGTTGTGCCGGCGCCTGCGGCCCACGACCGAGCGGCGCTGAGACCTGTGTTCGCGCGGGCGGGCTTCCGGTATAATGGCGCCCGTTCTGGGGGGACGATGAAGCAGCGCCTGGCCGTCGCAATCGTTCTGCTGCCCGCGGCGGCTCTCCTCGGCTGCGACGCGCTCTCGGACGCCGTCAGCGAGGACCCCGAAGATCTGATCGTCCTGACCGTGAACCCCGAGACGATCCCGGCCGACGGCGCGTCGACCTCAACGCTGAGCGCCAGGGTCCCCTCCGGCGCGCTCCCTGATGATCGCATCGTCACCTTCAGCACTTCCGCGGGGACTTTCGTCGACGGCAGCTTCGTCTCGAGCGATCCCATCGAGATCCCGGCCGACGTGAACGGGGTCGCGACCGTCCAGCTTCGCAGCGGCCTCGCGGGCGGATCGGCCATCGTCCGGGCCGAGGCGGGCACGGTGTCGCGGCAGGGGCGCGTCCGCTTCGCGCTGGCCCTGCCCCAGCAAGTCTTCGTCTCCGCCGACACCTTCATCCTGAGCGTCGCCGCCGCCGACACGGCCGACGTCGAGGCGCTGTTGTTCAGGAGCTCGGGGGTGCCCAGCGTGGGTCTCCCTGTGGAGTGGTCCTCGCTCGACCCCATGGGCGCCACGGTGGGCGGCTTCACGAGCCAGACCACGTCCAATTCAGCCGGGAAGGCGACGGCGGAGTTCTCGCCGGGCATCACCTCGTTCCGGGGAATCGTCCGGCTCATCGCCCTCGTCCGCGATCCCACGAGCGGCGCCTCGATCCAGGGAGAGACCACTGTCCAGATCGACGACTGACAGCCGCCCCTCTGGCTCGTCGGGCCCCTGGATCGCCGGGCTCGCGATCTGCGCCGCGCTCGCTGTCACGGGGGACGCTCTCCCCCAGCAGCAGGCGGAGCCCGAGCGCGCAGTCCCGGCCGCGCCAGGAGCCTTGACCAGCGCGGACCCGGAGCCGACGACACCCGCCGCCGTCGAGACGTGGCACATCCACTCCCCCTACCCGTCGCTGTCGAGGACCCGGCTGCTCCTCGACAAGATCGGCTTCGAGGTCCTGCCCGGCTACTCTGCCGCGACGGCCGCCGAGCAGCCACGGCGCTTCGGGGATCGCCCGGGCGCCGAGATTGCCCGGCTCTTTCATTCGAGGCCGGATGTGCGGACGCTCCGGACCGTCGAGCTGGTCGTGGCGGCCCACCCCTCGGGAGGCTTCGAGCTCTATGTCACGGGGCTGCAGACCCAGGAGGGGCGTGCATCGGCCAACCCGGACCTGCCGGCCCTCCAGGCGGGAATCGCGGCGCTCATCCAGGGGCTGGGCCCCGTCGCGGAGGGGGCCGGGGAGCTGCCCCTCGACCGGCGGAGCCTGGCCTACCAGACCTACCAGCTCAGCTACATCGAGTCGGATCGGGCCATCGCGCTGCTCAAGGCCCTGAACTACTCCACGGTCGAGTTCAACGAAGGCTCCGGCGAGACGCTCTACGACCGCATCTTCGTGCCCAACGCTCCCGATCAGCTCAGGCTGCCGATCGTGATCAAGATGATCAGCGCCTCGAAGACGAGCTTGCAGGAGTCCACTGAGGACTCGGGCTCCTACACCTACCGCAGCAGCGATCTCCTCCCCGACCTCGGGGGCGTCTTCCTGCACCGGACGACCGCCGCCGAGCCGCAGAACAGGCTGCTCGTCGCCTACGACCCCTACGACCTCGATTCCCTCGAGCGCATCGTAAATCTCCTCAGGGACGTCGTGGACATCCCGGCGCGCCAGATCGTCATCGAGGCCCTGGTCATCGAGATCCAGGGGGACGTGACGAAAGACCTCGGCGTCACCTGGGGCGCCAAGGGCACCTCGGACGCGGGACGGTACCTGGACACCTTCGACCTGAAGGTCGACGAGGGGCCGCGGGTCGTGCCGCCTCCCTTCACCTTCCTCTTCAACCGCCGCTCCGACACCTTCGAGTTCAACGCCGCCCTCCACGCCCTGCTCGAGACCAGCAAGGCCAAGGTCCTCTCGAACCCTTCGGTCCTCGTCCTCGACGGGCGCCAGGCGAAGATCCAGATCGGCAACCGCATCCCGGTCGTCGAGACGACCGTCACGACGAACACCGCGACCGAGTCGATCCTCTACTTCCCCGTCGGCATCGTGCTCAACCTGCGCCCCCGCGTCAGCGACGACGGCGGAGAGATCAGCATGCAGGTGGAGACGATCGTCAGCGCCGTCCGCCAGACCCTGGCGAGCGCCACCTCCAGCACACGCGCCCCGGAGGTCGAGAGCCGCCAGGTGCAGACCTTCGTCCGCGTGCAGAACGACACGCCCTTCATCATCGGCGGGCTGACCACGAACGAAGAGGTGGAGACCAAGCGAGGCGTGCCCTTCTTTTCGAAGATCCCGGGGATCGGCGCGCTCTTCCGGCGCAAGACGACCGAGAACATCAAGAAGGAGATCATCATCGTCGTCACGCCGCACATCGTTCCCGAGCAGGGGAAGATCTTCAGCTACGTGATCCCGCAGGAGTCCCCCATCTTCGACTCCTTCGGCCACGAGCTTCTCTACAACGCCTACCGTATCCGGCAGCAGGACGTCTTCGATCTCGACTTCCTCTACGAGAGCAACGCCTACCGGAGCCTGGTCGAGTGCGCCGGCCGTCACGTCGAGGCCGCAGGCTCGGAGCATGGCGTCCACCCGGACATCCTCGCGCTCCTCGATGGCCAGATCCCCGGCGAGGAGATCCTCGTGCGACGGATGCTCTGGGAGATCGTGCGCAAGACGCAGTACGCCGAATTCATCAACATCGGGCGCCTGATCTTCTTCGAGAGCACCCCGGTGAGCAGCAGCGGCAATCCCTTCGAGCTGGCTTTCCTCGCCGCGAAGGTGGCAGCCGCGCCGCAGGGGGACAACGCCGTTGCGCTGACCTTCCTGGCCCGCCCGCACGAGACGCCCGATCGTCCCTTCGGGCAGCCCACCGCCACCGTCTCATATGAGGCGGTGACGACGGAGAGCTTCGCCAGCCGGCTGGCCGCGCTGAACAGGAGGTTGCCTTCGGGCGAGCCGGAGACCTGGTCCCTCCTCCTCACGCAGGCCTACTCGGGCACGGCCGCCCCGGACGAGGTCCTCCGGGGTGTGATCGTCCTGGAGGCGATCGTGAACCTGAATCCGAACCTCCCGCTCACGATCCGGGGCTTCCACGCGGGCCGCCAGATCATCTTCCCCACCGAGACCGAGCTGCAGAAGAGCTACGACCTGATTGATCCCGAGGTCGCGAAGCTCTTCTACGAGGTCACCTCCTACTACCCGGCATTCGAGGAGGAGTTCAAGCACCACGCGCGGCGCCTCGTCGACCTGATGGGCGGCTGCGAGTGGTGGAGCTCCGGCGACGCCGCAGGCGCCCTCTCTGCGGGCGCGCCTGCCCAGTAGCTGCGTCACCGGGCACGCGGCCACTCGGGTGGCGACTCCTGCTAGACTCCGGGCTCCGCACGTATTGACGGCTGGCTCCGAGGAGCTCTCAGGATGACCGCATCGGACTCCCTCTTTCCCCGGGCGAGGATTCCCTACGGGACCTGGGGGAGCAGCTTCTTTCCCGCATGGCAGACGAGCGCGCTCGCGGAGGTGAACATCGGGCAGTTCGCCGGCGAGGCGATGGCCCGCATCCTCGGGATGCGAAGAGTCTCCGTCGATCACCTGGACTACCTCGTCATCGGCTCCACGATCCCCTGGCACTGGAAGTTCTGGAACGCTCCCATGGTGGCGAGCTGCATGGGGCGGCGGCTGCCCGGATTCCACGTGGAGCAGGCCTGCGCCACGGGCCTGCAGGCGACGCTCCTCGCGGCCTCGGAGGTGGAGAGCGGCGCCCACGACGCCGTCGGCGTCCTCACCTTCGACAGGACGAGCGACTCGCCCGTCGGCGTCTTCCCCGAGCGGCGCGCCTACCAGCGCACGATCCCCCTGGCCGACGTCTGGGACAACTTCGGCTTCGACCCAGCCACGGGAAAGGCGATGATCGCGACGGCCGGACAGGCCGCGCGCAAGTACAGGATCGATCGCAGGGAAACGGACGAGCTGACTCTTCACCGCTACGAGCAGTACTTCCAGGCGCGCGAGTCGGGCTTCCTCGATCGTGTCCTCGTCCCCCTCGACCTGCTCGACGTGCAGGGCAAGCCGATGGGGCGCATCGACGACGACCTCGGCGTGCGCAAGGTGACGGCGGGAGCGCTCCGTGCCATGCGCGAGCTGGACACCTGCGTCACCAGCGGCACCCAGACCCACGCCAGCGACGGGATGGCCACGCTCCTCGTGGCAACGAAGGAGAAGGCCCGCGAGATCAGCCCGCGCCCCGAGATCGAGATCCGCTTCCTGGCCAAATCCGAGGTGCGGACATCTCCCTCGATGATGCCCGAGGCGCCCGCCCTCGCCGTGAAGAGCCTCCTCGCCCGGACCGGCCTCGCCATGAAGGAGATGGCCGTCGTCAAGAACCACAATCCCTTCGCCGTCAACGACGTCCTCTTCGCGAAGGCCCTCGACTATGACTGGCACGGAATGAACCGGACGGGCTGCTCGCTCGTGTGGGGCCATCCCCAGGGGCCGACGCTCGCGCGGCTCCTCATCGAGGGGCTCGAAGAGGCCGTGGACCTAGGCGGAGGCCGTGTCCTCCTCTTCGGTTGCGCCGCGGGCGACGTGGGCATCGCGGCCCTCTTCCAGGTCGGGTGACGGAGGCATCGCGGATGTCGAAGGTCATGCGGGCGCCGACGCTCGAGACCCTGGGGCTGGGCTCCGTCCTCGATCTGTTCCGCAAGGGACGGCTGCCCGAGGCCCCCGAGGAGATGGTGGAGCGCGTCTTCGGCGCCCCAGCCGCGCGCGGCTCGCTCGTGATCTCGGGCGCCTGCGGGATCGTGGGCGCGGGAAAGACGATGCAGCTCGGCTCGCGCCTCCAGCCCTTCGGGGTGCAGGTGGCGGCGCTCGACTTCCCCGGGGCCCCCGACGGGATCGGCCGGCAGTACCCGGGATTGATCCGCGCCTTCGGCAAGGAGCGCGCCGACGCCGTCATGGCCGCCATCGTGCGGCTCTCCTACGACGGCAAGAGCCTCCCGCCGCAGCTCAAGGCCCTCCGTCCCCGCTGGCTGCTCGAAGCCATCCCCGAGATCCTCGAGGTGAAGCGGGCCCACTACGACCTCTTCCGGCGCGAGTTCCCGGGCATCGAGATCCGCTCAGTGACCTCCGGCTTCCCGTCGTCCGAGCTGGGCGTCGGCATCGCCCACCCGGCCTTCCCCCACGAGGTCAACAAGATCTTCGAGATCGTCGAGGCCCAGCCCTCGGACGTCACGAAGCTCCTCTGGGCGCTCGGGCTCATCCCCGTCCCCGTCGGCGATCACTGGTCCTTCGTCCTCGACGTCCTCTTCTGCGGCCTCACGCTCTCCGGCACGCGCTACCACCACGCGAGCAACATGCCCTACTGGAAGATCGACAAGCACGTCCGGAGCCTCCTGGGGCCGAACCCCTTCCGCGCCCACGACGCCATCGGGGCGAAGGGAGCGAACTTCCTCACCTGGTCCTGCCTGCACCACCTGGGGAAAAAGTATGGCGGCCTCTTCACGCCCTCACGGGACATGGACGCCCACAAGGACGACGGCAGCGACTGGTACCCGCCCGACCACTTCCGCCCGCTCGTCGACTGGACGCTGTCGGCGGAGGAGCGTGAAACCCTGGAAGTGTGGATCCTCGCTCCTCTCTTCCAGATGACCACTCTCATGGCCCACGAGGAGCGTGCCCACCTCACGCACGTGAGCCTCATCGGCGAGCTGTGCGCCCAGTTCCTCCGGGGAATTCCCGCCCTGATGCGCGAGCGCGGGGCGGAGTCGGTGAGGAAGACCGTCGAGGCATGGCATCGGCTCTTCCCCGCAGCCGCGAAGAGCGCCTGGCACCCCGAGGCGCTGGGCCGGATGGAGACCGCTGCGTGGCAGCAGCTCTACGTCAACGCGGAGCACGACGGCGAGGTGGGTGTCATCACGCTGGCCCGCGAGAGCTACAACCGCGACGTGGATGCCGAGCTGAACCGGGCCATCGACTGGCTGAAGAAGGAAGGCATCGGGCGGGTCATCCTCACCGGTGACTTCCATCTCTCCACGCAGCTCGTCGGGGCCGACACGAGCGAGTTCTTTCCGGCGTTGAAAGACGAAGCGGCCGGTGTGCGCATCGCCGCATCATGGTCGCGCACGGCGCGGCGCCTCCACGAGGAGTTCGCCGCATCGGTGGGTTTCATCGGGGGGAAGAGGTGCCTCGGCGGCATGCTCGAGCTGATGCTCCACTGCCACCATGTCGTGGCGGAGGAGGGCGCGTCGCTGGGATTCCCCGAGGTCACGCTCCCCGTCGTGCCGGGCATGGAAGGCTGCCACTGGCCCTTCCGGAAAGCGGGCAAGGATGACGCGCCCAGGATCCTGAAGCTCCTCCTCGGAGGCGCTCCCGTCCGCGCGAAGGAATCCGTGGGATGGCTCGTGGATCACGCGGGACCGATGGACGAGGCTCTCGCCACCGCATGGAAGCTCGCGAAGGGATCCGCAGGCGGCCCGCCAAAGCGCGACGTCCGCACGGGCCCGGTGGAGGCTCCCACGGCTCCGCCTTCCGATCTCCCCCGCCCCGCCGATCCAGCCGCCGACGCTGCCCGCAAGGCCATCTTCGACTGCATCCGCGCCGCCTGCTCCGTCCCCCTGGCCGAAGCCCTCGACGTGCAGGCGAAGCACTCCGCCGCCTTCATGACAACTGACTGGTGCCGCCGCGGCGCCATCGGCACCGAAGCCTCCCGCTCTACAATTTGAATCCTGCACGTTGAACAGATTCGCGATCCCGTCAACGCAGACGGTCTGCCCCCGCCAACACAACCGCCCCGTCCCAGGCAATCTTCGACTGCTTCTGATGCTGCACACCTCTGTCGTTGGCCCACTGCCCCCGCTGGACCTCCACGGGCAATAGGGACACCCTTCGTCTCAGAGGGCCTTCCGCTCCCGTCCCGCCTCCTCCATAGGCCCTTCACGCACTTGAAGGCGCCTTCCGCCCGCTCCAGCCGCCTTACCTCCCCCTGCCTGGCCGCGCTGACGCCTCCCACGCAGGGCTTTCGGCAATCGTGTTTCCGAGATAGAATCCCCCAGTCCAAATCCGTGGTCCAAGTGGGTGCGAAAGCGCTCAGTCCAACCGGCTATGTCCGTCATGCTCCGCACGACGGATCGAAGCCTGCTCGCAAGGCCAAAGCACTGAATGAAGGCACGACACCGATTCCTCTGTGAACACTCCTTGCGGACCGCCCTCTCTGCGATCGAGGTATACAACAAGCCCGACTTCAAGGAGCGTGAACAGGTCTTTGCCATCTTGCTCGTCTGCGCCTGGGAAGCTCTCCTAAAAGCCAAGCTTCTCAAGGACAACAGAAACCGTCTGCCCGTCCTGTACGTCCACCAAGGGAAGCGCTACAAGCGCAAGCGAGGCGGTATTCCCATCACGATCGGCATCGAGGAAGCCATCAAGCGCTGCGATTTGCCTCCCATCGTCGCGGACAACATCCGCCATCTCGTGGACATCCGGGACGCGGCCATCCATCTGACCGCGGAATCCGAGATACTCGCGCACTTGGTTTTCACCCTCGGTGCCGCCTCCCTACAAAACTACGCTAGGCTAGTCCGCCAGTGGTTCCGGGTCGGTCTCAGCGACTACAACTTTTACATACTTCCTCTTGGGTTCTCCTACCCCTTCAAGTGCATCAGGATCGCCGACCTCCGGAAGGAGCCACCAGACATCGCGCACATCGTGGCTGATGTCTCGAAGGCCCAAGAAGAGGGTAGGAGTCACAAAGGCGACTTTTTCCTCCTGTGTGAGATCAAGACCGACCTCGTGGCCGCTACCAAGCTCACCGGCGAGGCCGACCTTGTCGCGGCAGTCAGGGAAGCCGGCGCCGAAGCCATCGTCGTCCCTCGCCCTGTCAACATCCTGGATCAGTATCCGTACACATACGGCCAGATTTGGGCCGAAGTGCGGAAGCAACTTCCTCAGGTTAAGCAGCCTGCGTTTAACACGTTCCTGCAGACCCACAAACTCCGAGGGAGCCCAAACTATTCTGCGTACAACTTCCGGAGTAGGGTTGACCAGGCCAAGGGGCCGCGAAAGGGCACCGCGGTCCTCTACAACGCTGGATGCCTTCGCTATGTCCTGGACGGCCTTCGAAGCCAGGTTGAGGAGTCGAAGGCTTCGGCCTAACATCAGAGTGCATCCCGTGTCGGGCGGAGCGAGCAGAAGCGTCGATGAGTCTTGCGCCCCCGCCGCGGCCGGCGCCTGACGTTAGTCGCCTGTGGAACCGAGCGCTCAACGAAAACCAGACCATAGGAACCATAGATCAATGTCCCTTGCCCTGAACAAGCCCAAGCTCGACAACCTCGCCGATGAGATCTGGAAGTCCGCCGAGCGACTGCGCGGCAAGTTCAAGGCCTACGAATATCAGAACGTCGTCCTGCCGATCATCGTCATCCGACGCCTGGAATGCGTGCTGATCAAGTGGCGGGAGGAAAAGTCCGCCGAGGTTCTGGCCAAGCGGCCAAAGGTGCCCGAGAAGGAACTCGCAAAACTGGTGAAGGGCCTAGAAACAAGCACGGCCCCGTTCTCCAACAAGACCGACTGGACGTTGCGCCGGGTCTATGAGGAAGACCACACGCTCCTCGCAGATAACTTCCGCGCCTACATCAACGGCTTCTCGAAGAACGTCGACGACATCATCGAGCATTTCAACTACCGGGCCACCATCGGGCAGATGGTGAAGAACAACCGCCTCGCCCCGATCCTGAACCAGTACAAGGAACTGGAGCTCGGCCCTGACAAGCTCTCGCCGCTGGAGATGGGCTACATCTACGAGGAGGTGCTGCGGCGCTTCTCGGAACAGAGCGGCGAGGAGGCTGGAGAACACTTCACTCCCCGCGAGGTGATCCGGCTGATGGTTGAACTGCTCGCCATCCCAATCCCCGACCGGCACCTGTCCATCTACGACCCCGCCTGCGGGACGGGCGGCATGTTGTCGGTGGCCAAGGAACATTTGCTCGACCGCGCTGCCACACCCGAGCAGAAAGTCCACGTCGAGAAGTACGTCACCGTCCACGGGCAGGAGCTGTCCCCCACCAACTACGCCATCTGCCAGGCCGACTTG
>CAZMRF010000010.1:52719-96013 GCA_964568735.1 uncultured Acidobacteriota bacterium | reverse complement strand
CAGCCGTGCCCTTCTGCGACCACGAGGGTTGTCGTCAGCAGGCGAGGGGGATCGGAGAAAAGACGTCGGAAGAGCGCGTGGTGTGTGTCGGAGCGATCCGCGAGGGAGATGAGCGCGGACGTATCGACGTAGGCCTCAGTCTTTTTGGCCATAGACGACGTCGTCGATGCTGTGGCTCGAGTTTGGGTCGCCTGACTCCACCATCCCCGCGTAACGCATCCAGAGTTTCGACTCGTCGACGCGCAAGACGGTTCGAAGCGAACGGCGAAGAAGCTCCGCGAGGGAGATGCCCAGCTTGCTGGCTTCCTCCTTGGCGGCCTCGTACTCTTCCTCTGGAAGGCTGATCTGGGTTCTAATCATGATAACAGCATACAGAGGTCTGTTATCATGTGCAAGGTGGACCCCCAGTCGGTCACGCTGTTGGGGGATTGCAGGCATCGGATCCCTGGCTCGCATCCCCTCGGGCCGTGCAGATTGGTGGTGCCGGGGAAGAGGCTCGAACTCTCATGGGGCCTGCGCCCCAGGGGATTTTAAGGCGAACCGGCGCATAGGCCGTTCAAGCTGGCTCGACGTGGAGAAAGGCCGCCTTCTCCTGGCCCGCGATCCCTTCGGCATCAAGCCCCTCTATATCGCCCGCACGTCTTCGGGGCTGGCCTTCGCCTCCGAGATCCCCCCGCTCCTGGGCTTCCCCGGAGTCCGGCGCCTCGCGCGGCCCCAGGCTCTGCTCGACTACCTCAATGACGGGCTGACCGATCACGGCCCATCCACGATGTTCGAGGACATCGAAGCGCTCCCGCCGGCTCACTGGCTGGAGATCGCCCTCGCGCGGCCCGACCGCACCTCGACGGGCTGCTACTGGAGCCCCGACTTCCGCGCCAGGGCGGATCTCTCCTTCGACGAAGCGGCGAGTGCGCTCCGCGATCTCTTCATCCGAAGCGTCGAGATCCACCTGCGCAGCGACGTCCGCGTCGGGACGATGCTCTCGGGCGGCCTCGACTCGTCGGCCATCGTGATGGCCATGCGCGAGGTGGGAGGCAGGAAGCTCGATATCCACACCTTCAGCTACGTCGGGGAGCAGGGCGCCGTGAGCGAGGAGATCTGGATCGACCTGGTGAACGATGCGGCCGGCGCGGTGCCTCACAAGGTCCATCTCAGATCCGCCGACATCGCCGGGGGGCTCGAGGAGCTGGCGGAGAGCCAGGGCGAGCCCTTCGGGGGGCCGGCCGTCTACGCGCAGAGGCGCGTCTTCCGCGAGGCGGCCTGGGCCGGGGTCAAGGTGATCCTCGATGGGCAGGGAGCCGACGAGCTGCTCGGAGGCTACACCTCGATGTGGCCCGACCACCTGGCCGCGCTCCTGAGCCGGGGACAGTGGACGCGCGCGGCGGGCTTCCTGCGAGGAGTGCGCTCGAGGGACGGCTCCGCGAGTCCGGGCGCATGGACGACGCTGCGCAACGCGCTGATTCGAATCAACCCGGACCTCCACAGCGCGCTCGGGAGGCTCCGGGGCACGCGCATCAGGCCCTGGGTGAGCCGTACCTGGTGCGCCCGCCATGGCCTCTCCCCGAAATCGTGGGCGCATAGGCCGCATAGCTCGCTCCCAGAGCATCTCCGCATCGCTCTCGAGCCGCCCACGAACCGTAATCCTGTACCGCATGACGCCTCCTCCTGGTTGCTTGCACAGTCTCGCATAGCCCACGGGCCCTCCGCCTCTGCCTCGCGTCCAGGACGCTTGCAGCCCGCGAAGTCCATGAAGGCCACCCTTCGGCCAATCGGTCCACCGTCAACCAGCCGAGCCTTTCCGGGTGCTAGCCCATTGTTTTCAAGGGTTTAGGCCATCTCCAGCCCGGCGCGGCACGATTCTTGCAAGGCAGGGGAGCCCGCTCCAGTCCGGAGATGGGGTAAACCCTAGAGTACAAAGGGATTATGGCTACTTCGAGCCCCATCATTGTTAGTGCCCGCGCATAGGCCGTTCAAGCTGAGATTTTAGGTCCGGTAAGATCTATTCCGTCAACCTCGGGTTCGACATGGGGTGGGGGAAGCGGGCGGGGGACCGGGCTGCGGGTGGATTCAAGCTGTGCTGGCGGGTGGGTGGCGTGTGGCGAGAGGGCGCAAGGCGGCGGGGGGACGCACGTCGACCTTTGTCCGGCATCCCGGGCGGTCGGGTTCCGGCGGCGGGCGGCTGCGACGACCACCCGGCGTGGGGGCCTACCAGTCGGAAGGCGCTGGCTCGGGGGACTCGGGCTCGGGTCGAGCGGGGTCGGTGGGCGGTGAGCGTTCCGGCAGGCCCAGACACTCCAGTATGGCGCGAGTGGCCTCGGGCGGATGGATCGCGGCTGCGACGACCACGCGGATGGATGGCGGCGAGGATCCGCATCCGCCCGCCGCAGTCGGGACACTCCAGGACCTCCACCGCGAACACCCGGCGCAGCAGATCCGCCCAGGCGTAGCGGCGCAGTGGGCGGCCGCTCCCGGCGGCCGTTGATGGCTCTGCCGCTCTGCGGTCCGGGGGTCTGGCGCTGTCTCCCACTTCCGCACCCGGGCCGCCTTGGCCAGTCTCCTCGGCAGGTACGTTCCGGCACCGCGCGGGCCGCGCGGCCTTGCCGGCGTGAGGCCCCGCCGGGACCACCCGATCGCGCCAGCCGGCGCAGGGGGCAAGCACGCCGTGATAGCGGACCTGGTGCGCGCGGGGGGCCGGGATGAGGGATACCAGGCGGCCCAGGAGTTGGTGCGGCTCGAACACGATCTGTGTCGTGCCGTCGCGCCAGCGATGGCGCAGGTGGTAGAGAAGCCGGCCATCGGGCAGGCGTTCCAGGCGATCGTTCGCCACGGGCGGTCGCGCGACATAGCGGCAGAGGCGCTCGAGGCGGCGGCGATCGCGGGCGGGGACGGCGACGTCGGCGTGCAACGTGAAGCCCATGGCGGCGGCGCAGCGGGGTGTCGCGGGTGCAGACAGATCCTCGGGGTCGATGCGGTCGCCGCGCCGGGCGGGGCGCCCGCCGCCGGGGGCCAATCCGCGGACCGAGTCGGCGGCGAGGCCTGCGAGGGTCGGTTGCGCGGAACCCAGAGGGTCGGCGTCGGCGGGGTCGGCGTCCCTACCGAGGCCGCGGCGCTCCATGAGACGCGCGACCCGGCCGGCGACGCGCTCGACGACGCGCCGCACCTCGTCATCGTCCGGAGGGGGCAGCGCCCGGAAGCGCATGCCCGGCTCGCCATAGCGCTCGTAGACGCCGTCGAGCATGAGGGTGTGAAAGTGCACGTTGAGGTTCAGCGCGTCGCCGAAGCGCTGAATGAAGGTCATGGCGCCTCCCCGGCGCCGCCGGATGGGGCCACGTTCCCGGGCACGGCGGCGGTAGGAGGCGAACACTCCGCGGACGAACTCCCGCAGCACCAGCGAGGTGAGGGCGGCGTCGTACGCCAGACGGTACCGGAGGGCGAAGGGGAGCGTCAGGACCCACTGGCGGACCGGGACCTCGGGGAGCACGCGGTCGACGAGGTGGGCGGCGGTGTCGGCCATGCGGCGGCCGAGGCAGGAGGGGCAGAAACCGCGTCCCTTGCAGGAGAAGGCGACGATCCGATCACGGCCGCAGGCGTCGCAGTGGACGCGGAGAAAACCGTAGGCGAGGATGCCGCACTCGAGGAATCCGCGGAACTCGCGCTCGACGAATCGCGGCAGGGGACGGTCGCGCACGCGGGCCAGAAAGCTCTCCAGTTCCGACTGGACGACGCCATAGAGAACGGTCTCCTCCGGACGATGGCGCTCGTATGCGGGGGCGACCGGATCGTGCCCGGCCGCCGGGGAGAGGCGCTCCATGGGCCGCGAGTGGTGCGAGACGAATGCCCGTACGTGGAGGGTGTCAGGCGATCCTCGTCCGCAACGACGCGGGACGACCCAAGCTCTGAAGTGTGGCGGGTTGCGCGCCCGGGGCGTTCCGGGGGGCGGCGAGCAACCGGCATCCCTTCGGTGTCACAGACCGTGACGCCGTGAACGTTCACCGTCAGCACGCGTACACCTGGCGGGGGGATCCGATGCGCTCTCGGGGCCCAGCTCGAGTGGTCAGCGGGCCCTTCGGGCGCAGCGGGATCCAGAACACCATGCGGCGCCACTCGGGCCCGATCAACATCGTTGTGGCGGCGGATGTCGGCCAACCCTTCAAGCGAGGATGGCGTGATAGTAGCGTTGGCAACTCCGTCTCCAACATGTCTCCAAGACTGGGGAGCACTCCAGAGCACAACGAATTGACCACAAGGCAACGAGTTTCCAGACAGCGCCTTCGCCTATGTGCGCCCCGCGCCCCCCCGCCTTACACGTCTGGTCCTGGTGGACAGGCAGGGGCTGGTCGCTCGAACCATCGGCGACGAGCAGGAGGAGCAGTTCAACCCCGCTCTTTCGCCGTCGGGGGATCGCGTGGCCGTCACCTCCCAGGAGAGTGGCAACGATGACATCTGGCTCCACGAGATCACCTCCGCCGCCGACGGATCGGGACGGAGCCGCGATCTGGCCCGGGGAACGGCGCCCCCGAAGTGACGGCATTACGCGCTCACACCGCCCCCGCTCACGATCCTTTCCTCTCGCGGAGGGTGTGGCGAAGAAGGGGTAGAACGGCCAGATCCTTCTCGCGAGAGGTCTCTTCCTTGAGCTCGATGAGCGTCTCCAGGCTCAGCAGGCGGATCTTCAGATCCGGCGCCAGGCGGAGCTCTTCCGCTCGAGGAAGCAGCTCCTCGTAGCCACGGCCTGCTCCGACGCTTCCGAGAAGATCGAGGGGGCCATGGACGGTCATCAGGAGCTGATGTCCGGGTGACGCCAGGTGAGAGCGATCCGGCCGGATGTCCCGGCCCGGTTGCGATCGGGACGTGGCCTTCAACGCCCCCAGGACCGAAAGGAGCCTGTCGACGTTCTCGGGGCTGCGGGAGTGGACCACGTCGAGGTCGAACGTCGCCATGGGAGCGCCGTGGAGTACGGCGCAGACTCCGCCGACCACGATGAACTCGACGCCGTAGCTGTCGAGCGCCCTCAGCAAGGCCAGGTAGTCAGGGCTCGGAGCGGGCAACTTCGCGCAGCCTCTGGAGCGAGCCAGCGCTCGACTGGAGGACCTCGAGACGCTCGATGGGGCTGAGCGAGAGCATCCATCGGATGAGCGTCAGGTCCGTTCCGTCGTCGTAGGTCTGCTCGATCTCGGTGGTCAAGGTTGACTCCCGCCGCCACCCCGCGGCTCCGGCTCGTGCTCTTCTCCGGGGAGTCTACCGCGGATCGAAGCCCGGCCGCGCGCGTCGATCCATCCCCCTCGAGGGTCCTCGTGGAGAACGACAGCGGCAACGGCCGAAATAGAGATCGAGATCGCGGAGGAAGTCGTCAGGAGCCGCGTGAGGCGTGGAGGGAGAGGCCGGGGAGATCCGCGTAGGCGGCGCGCGTCCGCTCGACCATTCGCTCCGCGGTGTACTGCGACTCCACCAGGCGCCGGCCGGCCTCGGCCATGCGCCGGGCCATTTCCCCGTCACCGAGCATCCTCACGAGGGCCGCGGCCAGCGACGCCGGGTCGTGCACGGGCGTGAGGAGGCCCGTCTCTCCGTCGAAGACCATCTCCGGGAGGCCGCCGGCGCGCGTGGCCACGACGGGGAGGCTCATGGCGAAGGCCTCCAGGACCGAGTTGCAGAAGCCCTCCAGCTTCGAGGACATCACGAAGAGGTCGAGGGCCGCGAGAAGGCGGGGCACGTCGCTGCGGAAGCCGAGGATCCGGACACGCTCTCCCAGCCCGAGAGATCGGATCTGCGCTTCGAGGGCGGGGCGCAGCTTGCCCTCGCCTGCGATGATCACGCGCGCCGCCGGGATCTCGCGCAGGAGCGCGGGCACCGCCGCGATGAGATCGGTTTGCGACTTGTGATCGGCCAGCGCAGCCACGTTGCCGATGACGGGATCGTGATGGGGCAGGCCCAGCTCGTCCCGCACCTCGGCACGAAGGGACGCACGGCGCGAGCGGGCTTCTTCGAATCGGCTCAGGTCGATGGAGGAGTTGACCACCCTGATCTTCCCCGGTGAGACGCCGGCCTCGATGAGGATCCTCCGGATCACGTCGGCCACGGCCAGGAACATGTCGACCCTGCTCGAGCGGTACTTGAGCCGTCCGGCCAGCCCGGTCGAGATGGGAAAATCCAGCCGGCGCGCCACGACGAGCTTCCCCGGCGCTCCCATGTGCCGCGCGAGGAGCCCCAGGGCGTGAGCCCGCGCCGTGTGCGCGTGGAGGATGTCGAAGCCGCGCTCCCGTGCGAAGCGGGCTATCCTCGAAGCCGCGCCGATGTCGAGGTCGCCTGCCATCTTGACCTCGAAGAGGTCGATCCCCGCCTCGCGGCACCTGCCCGCGAGGGCGCCGCCGGGCAGAGCCGCGACACAGACCCGATGGCCCGCCTTCCGGAGTCCCGTCACCAGAGAAAAGACCTGGCTCTCCCCCCCGCGCCACGTCTTCTCGGTGTTGATGTGAAGCACCGAGGGGAGGCTGCGGTCCGCGGGCTCGACAGTCGGCATGGTGCGCGAGTCTACTCCGGCGATCGGATGAAATGGATAGCGGTCGATGGCGCGAGACGGAGGGTCGCCCGGAGCGTACGTCTGGAGGCCGGCCGTGATGTGTGATCTGTCCTCGACGTGACTCCGGCCGGAAGTAGGAGCGCAGGGCGACCCTCCGTCTCGCGCTGACCACTTCTTGCCCGAGAGAACGGCCTCGGGTACGATGCCGCGTCCCGCCGAGCGGCGGGGGGAGAGCCTCGTTGAGCGAGTTCAAGCCCTATGTCCCCGCCGAAACGCGGATGGCCGACTTCACGCTCAAGGCCGTCCTGGCCGGCTCGTTCCTGGGGATCGTGTTCGGGTGCGCGAACGCCTACCTGGGCCTTCGCGTGGGCCTCACGATCAGCACGTCGATCCCGGTGGCCGTGATGTCCGTGGCGCTCTTCAGGGCCTTCGCGCCGCTCCTCGGCCGCGCCACGGTCCTCGAGCACAACATCGTCGCGACGACGGGTTCGGCCTCCTCGTCGCTGGCCTCGGGCATCATCTTCACCATCCCCGCCCTCTTCATGTGGGGCCTCGATCCCTCCATCGCGAAGATCACGGCGCTGGCCATGCTTGGAGGGACGCTCGGGATCCTCTTCATGATCCCGCTGCGCCGGTACCTGATCGTGGGCGAGCACGAGACACTGCCCTACCCGGAGGGAACGGCCGCCGCGCAGGTCCTGATGGCCGCCGACGCGGGCGGCTCGCGGGCGCGCAACGTCTTCATCGGGCTGGGGCTCGGCGCTCTCCTGAAAGGGATCGTCTCGCTGGCTCACCTCTGGCCGGAAGAGATCTCCATGGCGGTCCCATTCCTCGACAAAGGCCTCGTGGGGATGGAGACCACGGCCGCGCTCCTGGGCGTGGGGTTTATCCTGGGCTACCGGATCGGCGCGATCATGGTGGCGGGAGGCCTCCTCGCCAGCCTCGGGCTGATCCCGTTGATCGCGCATTTCGGGCAGGGGCTAGCGACACCGCTCTTCCCGGAGACGGCCATCTCCATCGCCGAGATGGCGCCCGATCAGATCTGGAGCCGGTACATCCGCTACATCGGCGCCGGGGCCGTAGCCTTCGCTGGCGTCGTAGCGGCGGCGCGCGCGATCCCCACGATGGCGCGTGCGCTCGCCGCGGGGGTCAAGGGTTTCAAGAGGACGAGTCCCGACGCCGGTGGAATCGCGGCTCCGGGAGGCGCCCCCGGTCGGCCCGGGGGGACGCCCCTCCGGACCGATGTCGATCTCCCCGGCCCGGTCCTTCTCCTGGGCATCGTCGCAGTCCTCGCGGTCATCGTCATCTCTCCGGTAACCCTCGGGGCCGGCGGGTCGATCCTGATTCGCCTGCTGGGCGCTTTCTGCATCGCCGTCTTCGCCTTCCTCTTCGTCACCGTCTCGTCGAGGATCGTCGGGCTGGTGGGCGTCACCTCAAACCCGACGTCGGGGATGGCCATCGTCACACTTCTCGCCACGAGCGCGCTCTTCTACGCGCTGGGGTGGACCGACATCACGGGACAGGCAACGGTCCTGACAGTGGGGACGGTCGTCTGCGTCGCCGCCTCGATCGCTGGGGACATCTCCCAGGACCTCAAAGCCGGCTACATCCTGGGCGCCACCCCGCGCAAGCAGCAGACCGGTGAGCTGATCGGCGCGTGGGTGCCGGCCGTCTTCGTGGCCGCATCGGTGTGGCTTCTGGGCGAGACCTACGGCTTCGGATCGAAGGATCTCGCCGCGCCTCAGGCCACGCTCATGAAGACCGTGATCGAGGGAGTCCTCCAGGCCAACCTGCCCTGGGGACTCGTGCTCTCCGGCGCGGGCATCTCGCTCGTCGTGATGCTGCTCCAGATCCCGGCGCTCGCCTTCGCCGTGGGTGTCTACCTGCCCGTGGCGACGATGTCACCGGTCTACGTCGGGGGCTGCATCCGGGCCCTTGTCGAGCGCCGGGCGAAGCGCCAGGGGCTCGACCCCACGGCCAGCGCGGAGCAGGGCGTTCTCCTCGGCTCGGGCTTCATCGCCGGAGAGGGCCTCATGGGCGTGGGCATCGCTCTCTTCGCCTTCTACTCGGGCGGCAAGCCCGGAGGCTTCGGCTTCGCCTTCGAGGGGCTCGCCGGCGAGATCGCGGCCCTCGCCGCCTTCGGCGCGCTGGGCTGGCTCCTCTGGGCCTCCCGTGAGAAGAGCGTGGCCGCATGAGACGCTTTCCCGCCCTCGTCCTCGGCGCCTCCGTGGCGGTGCTGCTTCTCGGAACGACCGCATGGCTCCAGGAAACTTCCTTCACGCCGAAGGAGGAGATCCCTACGGGCGCCATCGCCGAGCTCGCGGCGCGGCCCGAGGTGGCCGCGGCCCTCGCGCGAGCGGAAGCCGAGCGCGGGACCATCCTCGATGAGTGGATCGAGATGGCCTCCACGCCGGCCTCGTCCGGGCACGAGGAGCAGCGGGCTCGCCTCTGCGAGCAGCGGCTCCGGGAGGCGGGCCTCGAAGGGATCCGCCGCGACGGCGCCGGCAACGTGATCGGAGTCATCCCGGGCCGCGATCGCTCCGCGAAGAAGACCGTCTTCATGGCGCACATGGACACCGTCGCGCTTCCCACGGACGAGTTCACGGTCCGCCGGGAGGGCAAGCTCCTGAAGGGCCCTGGTGTCCGCGACGACTCCTCCGGTCTCGCCGCCGTTCTCAGCGCCGCGCGGCTCGTGAGGGGGGCCGGTGTCGTCCCGCCGGCCGACGTCATTGTCGTGGCCTCCGTCGAGGAGGAGGTCGGGCTCAAGGGATCGAAGGCCTTCCTCGAGTCGGTGGGCGGCGAGGTTGGCGCCTTCGTGGCCGTGGACGGCTATCTCGGTCAGGTCTCCTGGGCCGCGACCTCCATCCTCTGGACGAAGATGCACTTCCGGGCCTCGGGCGCCCACACGCTGCGGAGCTACCAGCATCCCAGCACGACGCAGGCTCTCGCGAAGGCCGTCGATGCCATCTACGCCCTCCCGCTGCGCCGCTACCCGGAGGAGATGGAAACCTGGCTGAACGTCGGCAGCCTGGGCGGCGGAGACGTGCCGAATGCGCAGGCGCGCGATGCGTGGTTCACGGTGGATCTCAGGTCGAACGATCCCGCGACGGCCCGCGACATGGAGCGGAGGATCCTCGACATCGGCGCTGAGGCTGCGAAGGAGGTCGGCGTCACCTTCGATCACGAGGTCTTGCAGCGCCTCGAAGGAGCCCGCATCGAGGGGCATGTCCGGTCGAGGATCGTCCAGACGGCGCGCGCCACGCTGGCCTGGCTGGGCTGGGAGGAGATCAGCCTCACCCCGCGCGGCACCGCCGATCACAACATCGCGATCCAGATGGGCATCCCCGCCATCGCCCTCGGCGTCACCACCGGCGAGGGGGCGCACACGCCGACCGAGCACGCGGACATCGAGCCCTACGCGACCGGCGTCAAGCAACTGATCCTGTTGATGGCCGCGCAGCTCGACTGATCGCGAAACCGTTGCCTCAGCCCCCCTTCTTCTTTGAGCCCCGCGCCCCCTTCCCGGGCATGGAATCGAGGTGGCGCTCGAGCGCCTCGAGTCGTTGACCCCACTGCTCGGAGATCAGCTCGAGGTAGCGGTTCGCCACCTCGAGTTTTTCCGGCTTCAGCCTCCACCGGCTCTCCCGCCCCTGCCTCGCGCTCCGGACCAGGCCGGCGTCGGCGAGGACGACCAGGTGCTTGGTGACGGCCTGCCGCGTGATGTCGGAGCCGGCCGTGAGGCCGGCGATGGACTGTGGCCCGCCCGCGCAGAGTCGGGCCACGAGCCGCAGCCGTGTCTCGTCCCCGAGCGCCGCGAAGATGGGCGCGGAGCGCCTGAGTGCGCCGCTCATCCTCACCATGCTAGGCCACCATGTCAGGAAGACCTGCCGAGATGCCCTTCGATCGCTTCCATCTGCATCGCCCAGCCTCCCTCGTTGTCGCGGAAGGCTTTGGCGCGGCGCGCGAGCGGGATCAGGTCGAAGCCGGATTCCACCACGGTCAGCAGCGTGCCTCCCGGGACCTCCTGGAGCTCGAAGACGACCAGCGTCGTGGGTTCGTGCGAGACGTCCTCGCCGGGCTCGCAGGCGCCCGGATGCCAGCGCCACGAGAAGAGCCGCTCGGGCTGCATGTGCTCGATCGTCACGTCCATCGTCATGTGCTCGTAGCCCTTGTGCGTGACCTTTCCCTTCAGCCGTGCCCCGGGCTTGAAGGGCTCATCGAAGACGGCCCCGAACCACTTCCCGAATTCCGCTGAATCGGTGAGGGCTCGCCACACCCTGGACCTCGGGTGGCGGAGCATGATCTTCTTCTCGATGCGATTGGCGGCGGTCGCGCTCATCTGGGCCTCCTGTGAGGATTCAATATGCAACCGAACGGTTGCAAGTTAGCTCAGGCCCGCGAAACATGCAACCATCAGGTTGCTCATGGGGCTGGGGGGCGGGGGCGGGAGATCTTGTCCAGCTCCTCGAAGAAGCCTGGGTAGGACTTGGCCACGCACCCGGGATCGAGGATGCGCACCTCCCCGATGCCGAGCCCCGCCACGGCGAAGGCCATGGCCAGCCGGTGATCGGAGAGGGGATCCAGCGTCGCGGGCCGGAGCGGTCCGGGGTGGATGGTCAGGCCGTCACGATGCTCTTCCACGTGCGCGCCGAGGCTCCCGAGGCCCGCGGCGAGGCCCGCGATACGGTCGCTCTCCTTCGCGCGGAGGTGGGCCGCGCCCGAGATCCTCGTCGGCGTCGAGGCGAAGAGGGCGACGGCGCCGAGGGCCGGCGCCACGTCGGGCATGTCGGTCAGATGGGCCTCGACACCCTTCAGGGACGATCCCTCGACCTCGATCCATTCCTCCCCCGGCGGGCCTGAGATCACCCGGCATCCCATCTCCCGGAGCAGATCCAGGAATGCCAGGTCTCCCTGACCCGACCCGCTGGAGATCCCGTTCACGCGGATGCGGCCTCCCGTGACGGCCGCCGCGGCGAACCACCAGCAGGCGCTCGAGGCGTCGCCTTCGACGGCGTAGTCGGTCGGGCTGTAGCCCGTCGCGCTGACCAGGAAGGTGGGGGATTCAGGGATCTTCGAAGGGGCGATCCAGGCGGGGCTCACGTCGACCGCGGCGCCGAAGCGGCGCATGACCTCGAGCGTGAGGCCGACATAGGGGCGCGAGACCGTACGTCCATTGACCTGGAGCTTCAGGTCGCCCTCCGCCCGGGGTGCGGCCAGGAGGAGCCCCGAGAGGAACTGGCTCGAGAGGACTCCGCGGACGACGACATGGCCGCCCGGGAGGCCGGCGGCGTTGATCTCCACCGGAGGGCAGCCATCGTCCCGGTAGGAGCGGATGCTCACTCCCAGCCCCCGGAGCGCCGCGATGAGATCCCCGATGGGCCGCTCGCGCATCCGCGTGGAGCCATCCAGCGTGAAGGTGCCCCGCCCCAGCGCCACGAGAGGGGTGAGAAAGCGCATCGCGGTGCCCGCGTTCCCGAGGCGCAACGTGGCCCCCGAGGTGGAGAAGAGATCCTCGAAGCCGTTCACGACCCAGAGGTCCGGGCCCCGGCCGATCTGCACGCCGAGCGTCCCGAGCGCCGCGGCCATCAGCAGGGTGTCCTCGGCTTCCAGGGGGCGGCGCAGCGTCGACTGCCCGCGCGCCAGAGCGGCACAGACGAGAGCCCGCTGCGTCAGGCTCTTCGAGGAGGGAACGCGGACCTCGGCGTCGATAGGAGCCGAGAGGCTGATCGTGCGTGCCGGGGGAGCCTCCCGCGTCGTGCCGGAGCGCCCGGATACCTCCGCCCGCGGGGGAGCTTCACCGGGGGCGCCGGGAGGACTCATGGCCCGGGCATTATACTTCGCGCATGCCGCCGACCCCCCTGATTCGGGCCGTTCGACGGACCATTCCGGGATATCGCGCCGCCGCGGCCCTCTGGATCGCGATCGCCACGGCCCTCCCAGCGGCGGGGACGGAGGAGCCGGCGAGGACTGATGATAAGACGAGCCAGCCTGGCTGGGTGGAGACCGTGGCTGTCTCCCTGGTCCTGGTCCCGGTGGTCGTGAGGGATGCATCGGGACACCCGGTCACTGACCTCGCGCGTGAGGATTTCACCGTTCTCGACGAGGGCGTCCCCGTGGCCCTGGCATCCTTCGGCCGGGAGGCCCGTCCCGTCTCCGTGATCCTCGCCCTCGATCTCAGCCCCAGCATGCAGCCCCACGAGCTCGCGGCCAGGGCCGCGGCTCTCGAGTTCATCCGGAGCCAGGCGGAAGGCACGGCCTGCTCCCTGGTGATCTTCAACGAGGGGGTCTACCTCGACCTCGACTTCAGCACGGTGCGCCGCGAGATGGAGGATGCGATCTCCGCCGCACGCCTCGGGGGCGACCGCACGGCGCTCTTCGACGCCCTGGCGGCCTCCGCGCGCCACCTGGATCGCCGGGAAGGGGCGCGGATCGCCGTCGTCTTCACCGACGGCACCGACACGGTCTACCCCCAGGAGCAGGCGGAGGCGGCCCTCGCGAAGGGGATCGACGCGGCCCTCTCGCGCGACGTGGCGATCTACACCGTCGCCTTCGGCCCACGGGCCGCGCGCGGGATCCTGCGCCGCGTGGCCGACGAGACCGGCGGAGAGGCGCTCGTGGCCGACAGCGCCTCCAATCTCTCCTCGGCCTTCGCGCACGTCGCCGAATCGGTGGGGAGCCGCTACCTGCTGGCCTTCCGGCCCCCCGAGAGGGCGGAGCCCGGCTATCGGAAGATCACGGTGAAGCTCTCGCGACCCGGGCTGAGGGTGACGGCTCGATCCCGCTATCCGGCGCGCTGAAGCCGTGTTGAAGGCCTTCTTCCCGCTGAACTATAATCGCCCCCGTTCCGGCTTCGGGCACGAGAATCTGCCGACCATGCCCGATCTTCATGCCGGCAGGGGCGCCTCGAGGCAATTTTTGCGGCGATTCCAGGCTCTGATCTGCGCGGCCTCGATCCTCCTAGCGCCCCCCCTCGCCATCGCCGCCAGCGCCTCCGCCAGGCGACAGATGGAGTTCGGCGTCGAGATGGCCTTGAAGGGCTCCTGGCGCGAGGCTGCCTTCAGGTTCGAGCGGGTCGTCGAGGAGCAGCCCGACAACGGCTTCGCCTGGAGCAACCTGGGGGTCGCGCGGGAGAGCACGGGCCGTTTCGAGGAGGCCCTCGAGGCCTACCAGCGCGCCCGCGAGCTGGAGCCCGGCAACCAGCAGATCCAGGAGAACCTCGACCGCCTCAAGGCCTACATGGCCACGCGCAGCCAGCCCGGCTACGCCGCGGCCTCTCAGGACGGAAAGAAGGAAACGGAGGCGAAGGAGAAGGAGAAGAAGGACGATGGCTCCTGATCGCCTCCCGCTCCTTCCGGTCATCATCGTCCTGGGCGCTCTCGCCTCGGGGCCGCTCGTCGAGCAGGCCCTGGCCGGGGGGACGGTGCCGGTGCAGGTGAGCCTCCCCGTCGCGGAGAAGATCGACGTGACGGGGATGCGGCGGCTGCTCGTGGCGGGCTTCAGGAGCAACGACAACCCGGAGCTCGACATCGACCAGGAGTTCATCAAGTACACGCGCGACATGCTGCGAAAGCGATCCACCTTCGAGGTCATCGACGTGGATCCGCCTCCGCTTCCGGAGCAGGAGCTCCAGGACATCATCCGCAACGGCTCGTACTGGAGGAGACTCGCCCAGCGCTACACCGCCGACCTGATCATCGCGGGGACGCTCGAGTTCGAGCGCGACGACAAGTCGGGCTTCATCCAGGAGGACGTCATAAGCCCCTACACGGGACAGCGGCTTCGCCGCACGCGCTACGCCGAGCGGGAGGGCTTCAACATGACCTCCCGGCTCTACTACTTCAAAGGAGAGACAGGCGAGCTCCTCTACGAGCAGAGGCTCAGCGAAGAAGCCGTCTTCGACGGGACGGGCCACGACGGCCTGACCGCGCTCCACCAGCTCACGGAACGGTCCTCGCCCGAGGTGCTCGGCGTTCTCATGCCGAGGCAGAAGACCGAGACCCGCTACCTCTTCACCGAATGACGGCGACGCGGACTCCCATCCGGCCGCGGCGGAAGGCGGCCCTGGCCTTCCTCGCGGGAGCCGCCCTGTTCTTCGCGGGCGCGGGGCCCGTCCACGCCCAGGGCTTCTTCGGCCAGAACAAGGTCCACTACCGCGCCTTCGACTGGCGCCTCTACAAGTCCCCCCACTTCGACGTCTACTACTATCCCGACTCCGAGCAGTTCCTCGAGCAGATGGTCTCGTACGCCGAGAGTGCCTACCTGTACCTGAACCGCGAGCTGGACCACGAGCCGAAGTTCCGGATCCCCCTCATCTACTATCGAACACACGCCGAGTTCGAGCAGACGAACATCGAGCTCTCAGAGATCCCGCAGGGAGTGCTGGCCTTTGCGGAGCCCCTGAAGCACCGGATGGTGATCGCGATCGACCTGCCGCCGGACGATCTGTACGAGGTGATGGTCCACGAGCTGACCCACATCTTCGAGTTCAGCATCCTCTACCAGGACTCGCTGGGCCGCGCGATCCGCGGCGCGGCGCCCGGATGGCTCATGGAAGGGCTGGCCTCCTACATGGGCAAGGACGAAGACAACATCGATCTCATGATCCTGCGGGATGCGGTGATCCACGGACTCGTCCCGCCCATCACCAAGTGGGAGAGACTCGATTTCCTGACCTACCGCCTGGGGCACGCGACCTTCGACTTCATCGAGAAGGAGTGGGGCAAGGAGGGAATCCGGACGCTGCTGAGCGAGTACCGGCGGATCCTGCTCTCGAGGAACATCGAGAAGGCCATCAAGGAGGCCTTCGGGATCGAGGGGGACGAGTTCGATCGGCGCTTCCAGAAGTACCTGCGACGGAAGTACCTCCCGACGCTGCTCGAGAAGGACGAGCCGGCCGACTACGGCAAGGAGATCGGCTTCAAGCTCCCCGGCGTCTACACCTTCTCGCCGGTCCTGTCGCCCTCGGGCGATCTCGTCGCGGTCCTCACCACGCGCTACCACGACTTCGACGTGGTCATCCTCAACGCGAAGGACGGCGAGGTGATCAAGAACATCACCAAGGGGTTCAGCAACGATTACGAGTTCATCACGACGGAGGCCTTCGAAGGCGGAAGCGATCTGGCCTGGTCCCCGGACGGGGACGCGGTGGCCTTCTTCGTCAGGAGGAAGGGGTCGCGGGCGCTACTCATCGCCAACGCCCTCACGGGCCACCAGGAGAAGCTGATCGAGCTTCCGACCGCGAACGCGGCCTCTCCCGCCTACTCTCCGGACGGGGACAAGATCATCTTCGCGGGCAACCTCGACGGGCAGGTGGACATCTTCGAGCTGGATCTCATCTCCGGGGCAACCAGGAACCTCACCGACGACGAGTACTACGACACCAACCCCTCCTGGTCCTCCGACGGGAAGTCGATCCTCTACAACAGAAGGCTCGACGCCTATGAGAAGGTCTTCCTCATGGACTACGAGGATCCCACCCGGAAGACCCAGATCACGTTCGGCACGACCAGCGAGCTGATGCCCACGTTCACACGGGACGGCAAGCGCATCCTGTACAGCTCCGACGCGGGTGCCGAGGGGATCTTCAATCTCTACTCGATCGACCTGGAATCGGGGGAGATCCGCCAGTACACCGACGTCATGGGAGGCTTCTTCCAGGCGCAGGATCGGCCCGCCGACGGCGGCAGGGAGCGGGTCGTGGCCACGACCTACACCCGGGGGCAGTTCCGCCTCTTCGAGGTGGACGTCACGAAGCCGCTCAAGGTCGTCACCCCCGAGGAGAGGGCTGGATCGCTCGGCGACCTCGAGCCCTTCAAACCTCCGCTCCAGCTCACCGTGGACGAGGACGAGAAGCAGCCCTCCTTCAAGCGGACCTTCCACGTCGAGACGGTGCCCACGGTCGGGGTGGGCGTGGCGAACGACGGCACGGTCTTCGGCAACGCCGCCGTCATCTTCTCGGACCTGCTCGGGGATCACCGCTTCTGGGCCTTCCTCACGTCGGTGGCGGACTTCCAGAACATCGATCTCGGCTACGTCGACCTGGACTCCCGCCTCCGCTACCACTTCCGCGCCTTCGACGTCCGGGACTTCATCCTCGTGCCCGCGGGCGGGAATACCTACACCCGTGTGGACTCCAGCAGGTACACGGGAGGGGAGGGAGGGCTCTCCTTCCCGATCAGCCGCCATTACAGGTTCGAGACGGACCTGCAGGTGCTGAACCGGGATGCCCTGGATTCAGGGCTGGACACCTTCGACGATCCCACGACGAGCAAGCAGGACGATTTCGCCACGCTGGACTTCAACAACCTGCGAAGCACGAACCTCGCCGTGGGCCTCAGCATCGTGGGCGACACTCTCCGCTACAACCCCTGGGGACCCTGGCACGGGAAGAGGTTCAGGATCGGGGTGGAGTCCTCGCCCGTCGCGACGGGGAACGACGATGCCAGCTACACGAACTACAACGTGGACTTCCGCGCCTATGGCAAGGTGACCTACCGCTCGCTCTTCGCCTTGAGGGTCGGGAGCCACATCTCCAACGGCGGGGGATCCACGCTGTTCGGCTTCGGCGGATACAACCAGCTCCGCGGCTACCAGTTCCGTGAGTTCATCGGTGACCAGGCTGCCTGGATGAACCTGGAATACAGGTTCCCGCTCGTGGACGAGCTGAGGTTGCCCTTCGGATCGATCCGGTGGATCCGCGGGCTCTTCTTCTTCGACCTCGGCGCGGTCTGGACGCAGGACGGCTACTTCTTCGACCGGGAGATCGGCGACATGCCACTCTTCAGGGACCTTGGCATCCCAGGAGTCTTCCGGGAGTTCAAGTTCTGGGACTCCGAGAAGGACAGGCTCCAGGATGCGAGGGCCTCCTACGGGCTGGGATTCAACTTCCGAATGGGCATCTTCGATCTGAACTGGACCTTCGCCAAGACGCTGCCGTACTCGCAGATCGACCGCCAGAGCTGCCAGCAGGCCGTGTTCACGGCCTGCACGGTTTTCGACCTCAGCACGGGACAGTGCGTCCAGGCCGACTCGAGCATCGCGGCCGAAGAGCTGAACACCTGCCGCTACGAAAGGGTCGGCGGCAGCAACTGGCGGTCCGACTTCTACATCGCCTACGAGTTCTGAGGGGTTGAAGGCCTATTCCGCCAGGAAGCGCCTCAGGCTCAGGAGGCTCCCCGTGGCCCCGAGGAGCATCCCCGCGGCAGCGAGCCCGGCCGCCTGCGGCAGCGTGAGAAAGCCGGCCGTCAGGAGTCGGAGGAAGCTGTTTCCCGTGGCCGCCGCGTAAGCTCCCAGCCGCCCCCAGGCCAGGAAGAGCAGCGCCTCCGCCGCCACCGCGCCGAGGATCCCCTGGAGCGTGCCCTCCACGAGGAAGGGGCCGCGTATGAAGGCGCCCGTGGCGCCGACCAGCCGCATGATGGCGATGTCGTCGCGGCGCTGATAGACGGTCAGGCGGATCACGTTGAAGATCGTGAACAGCGAAGCCATGGCCAGGATCCCGCCGATCACCCATCCCCCGATCGACACGAGGCGGATCAGATCCTGGATTTTCTGCGCCTCGGACTCGTTGTCGCGGACCTCCTCGACGTTCGGGTTCGCGCGCAGCGAGGCGATGAGCGTCTCGGTGGGCCCGCCACGCTCGGAGCGCTCTCCTCTCGCGAGGATCTCGATGCTGGAGGGGAAGGGGTTGCCTCCCAGGTCGTCGGCGACCCCGGCCAGCCGGGAGAACCTCTGGCGGAAGATGGCCGCAGCCTCGTCCCTCGAGATGTAGCGGACCTCACGGGCGATCTCGTCCTGCTCCACGGCCTCCCGGAGCGCCTTCACCTCCTCGTCGGGCGCGTCGTCGCGGAGATAGACGATGATGGCGATCTGGTTCCACTCCCCGACCGCCGCGCGGAGGTTCGACACGAGGAGGAGGAAGCCCCCCAGGATGAAGAGGGAAGCCGTGATGATGCCGATCGTGAGAGCGTTGACCGCGCGGCCCCGGAGGAGCTGGAGGAAGGCCTCCTTCAGGAAATAACGGAGCCGCCCGAGAGGCGTCGCCCCCGGCCTGCGGCTCACGGGGTACCCGGCACGGCGTCCAGCGAGGCCAGCGCGGAGCGATCCGAGGCCCCCTGGACGCGCGTGGCGTCGACGAGGCGGCCCCCCTCCAGGTGGATCACGCGCCGGCCGAAGGAGCGGAGGATGGAGGGGTCGTGCGTGGCCACGACGATGGTGGCGCCCTGGGCGTTGATGTCGCGGAAGAGCCTCATGATCTCGATCGACAGCTCGGGATCGAGGTTCCCCGTGGGCTCGTCCGCGAGGAGCAGCACGGGCTCGTTGATCAGGGCGCGCGCGATGGCCACGCGCTGCTGCTCTCCGCCCGAGATCTGCAGCGGGTAGGCGTGCATGCGGTGCTGGAGGCCCACGAGGCGTAGGACCTTCAGGACGCGGATCTTGTGCTCGTGCTCGGGCACTCCGACCACGTGCAAGGCCAGCGCCGTGTTCTCGTAGACCGTCTTGCGGTGGATGAGCTTGAAGTCCTGGAAGACGACCCCGATGGATCTCCGTAGATAAGGCACGCGGGCCGACGGGAGGACGGCCATGTTGCGCCCGTTGACGATGATCTGGCCTTCGGTGGGCAGCTCCTCGCGGAAGAGGAGCTTCAGGAGCGTGGTCTTGCCGGCCCCGCTCGGTCCCGTCAGGAAGACGAAATCCCCCTTCTCGACGTGGAGGGAGACGTCGGTCAGGGCGTTGATGCCTGGGGGGTAGCGCTTCGTGACGTGGTAGAGCTGGATCATCTCGGCGGCACCGCGCTCATTCTACGCAGCCGCCGCCGCGATTGCGACTCTAACCCAGCTTTTCCTTGAGGAGCCGGTTGACGAGGCCCGGGTTGGCTCGCCCCCCGGAGGTCTTCATGACCTGGCCGACGAGCCAGCCCAGGGCCGCCGCCTTCCCTCCGCGGTACTGATCGGCCTGCGAGGGATTCGCGGCGAGGACCTCGTCGACGAGGGCCGCGACCTGCGCCTCGTCGCTGATCTGGACGAGCCCCTTGTCCCTGACGATGGCGCCGGGCTCCGCGCCCGTGGCGAACATCTCCTCGAAGACGCTCTTGGCGATCTTGCCGGAGATCGTCCCATCGTCGATGAGACGGATGAGGGCCGCGAGGGAGGCGGGGCGGACGGGGGAGGCGGCGATCGCCGTCTTCGCCTCGTTGAGGCGGCCCATCAGCTCCGTGATGATCCAGTTCGCGGCCATCCGGGGGCTCCCGGAGAGCTTCGTGGTCTCCTCCATGTAGGCGGCCATGGAGGGCTCGAGCGTCAGGAAGTGGGCGTCCTGCTCGGGCACCTCCCACGCGGAGACGTAGCGGGCCTTCTTCGCCGCGGGAAGCTCGGGGATCGATCGGCGCACCTCCTCGATCCACGCCTCTTTGAGGAGGAGAGGCGGGATGTCGGGCTCGGGGAAGTAGCGGTAGTCCATGGCCTCTTCCTTGGAGCGCATCGTCAGGGTTCGCCCGCCGTCCGCATCCCACAGGCGGGTCTCCTGATCGACGGACCGCCCGGCCTCCAGGAGCCGTCCTTGTCGGATCATCTCGTGCTCCAGTGCCTTCTGGACATTCCTGAAGGAGTTGAGGTTCTTGATCTCGACCCTCGTGCCCAGCGCGGCGGCGCCCCGGGGGCGCAGCGACACGTTCGCGTCGCACCGCAGGGAGCCCTCCTCCATGTTCCCGTCGCAGACCTCGAGGTAGAGGAGCATGCTGCGCAGGCGCGTCAGGTAGAGCCATGCCTCCTCCGGCGATCGGATGTCGGGCTCGCTGACAATCTCGATCAGGGGAATCCCGGCGCGGTTGTAATCCACGTACGACTTCGACTCCGAGTCGTGCATCCCTTCGTGGATCAGCTTCCCCGCATCCTCCTCCATGTGGATCCGGGCGAGCCTCACGTGGAGGGGAGCGCCGGCGGGCTCGATGGGGACACGGCCGTGGACCGCGAGCGGTTCCTCGTACTGCGAGATCTGGTAACCCTTCGGGAGATCGGGATAGAAGTAGTTCTTGCGGGCGAAGATCGAGCGGCGGTTGACCCGGCACTCCGTCGCGAGGGCCGCCTTCACCGCCAGCTCGACGACGCGCGCGTTGAGGACGGGGAGCGCTCCGGGCATCCCGAGGCAGACGGGGCAGGTGTTCGTGTTCGGAGGATCGCCGAAGCGCGTGGCGCAGGCGCAGAAGATCTTGCTCTCGGTCCTGAGCTGCGCGTGGACCTCGAGCCCGATGACGGGCTCGTAGGAACCCGACGGCGGGCTGTCCTTCCCGTGCTCCGCGCTCCCGGCGCCGGGCGTGGACGATCCCGGCCGCGTGCGTGGAGTGCTGTCTACCATCGCGGCGCCGCGGCTACATCCCGGAGCTGGTCGCCGGGATCATGTCCCCGAGGATGTCGTGGTCCTCGTCGAGGACGATTCGCTCGGGCTTCTGGGGGAGCTTCAGCTTGTAGACGTGATCGGCCTCGGTGATGGGCCTGGGCCGGATGAGCGGCTCGGCCTGCCCCTTGAAGTAGAAGTAGATGGGCATCAGCACCTGCTTGAACCTCTGCTTGTCGCGCTGCGAGATCTTCACCGAAACGAGCCAGGAGCCGTCTTCCGTCTGGGAGGCATCCCAGGAGTAGTCGAAGACCGGGATCCCCGTGCCGCGGAACCACTGGTCGAAAAAGAAATCGAGGTCGTAGCCGGCGACCTTCTCGCATTCCGCCTGAAGCGCGTCCGTTGTGATCATCTCGTAGGGGTGCTTCGCGAAGACGGCCTTCATGGCCTCGCTGAACTTGTCCTTGCCGAGCATCATCCTGAGCATGTGAACGACGTAGGGGCCCTTGTTGTAGATGAGCTGGGTTCGCCACAGGAATCCGTTCGTCCCCGACAGGTTGTTGCACCAGGCGATAGAGCCGTGGGCGTCGGCGTTCATCGCGTTTTCCTTCCAGCGGCGGAGCTTGTCGAGGTACCTCTGCTTGCCCTGAAGGCCCAGGACGTAGAGGCCCGACGAGTACTCGGCGAACGACTCCGAGAGCCACGTATCCTCCCAAGCGGTCCACTTGATCTTGTGCGCCCACCACTGGTGGGCGACCTCATGGGCGAAGAACTCGTGGAAGAAGTCTGGGTTGGCCCGGGCGAACTGCGCGATCGTGGCGCTCGACATGAAGGCCTCGCCCGTGAGCTGGACGAAGGCGGGGGGCGACTGCCCGAACCCGAAACCCGGCGCCATCATGGCGATGTCGAGCTTCTCGTAGGGGAAAGGGCCGTAGAGATCCTCCATGAACTTGAGGATCTCCTTCCCTTCCGCGATGACGTCCCCCGGCTTGTTCCTCGGGACGTTGACGGAGAAGGTCTCCGTGCCGAAGAAGTAGTTCGTCGTCGGCCAGGACCAGGCGGCGAGGGGGATCTTCTTGCCGCTGGCCTGCGACTGGTACTCGCCCTCCTCGGCCTGGTACCGGCCGAAGATGATGCTCGGGAGCCAGACGGGGGTGTCGAAGGTCATCTCGACGGCGTTGAAGCGGTCTTCCTCCCACCGCTTCAGGACCGTGCCGGAGCCCGTCGCCGAGTAGGGCTTGACCGTCTTGACGGTCCAGTCGAACTCGTAGACCCCTCCCAGGTACCCGTACTGCGGGAACCAGGGGAAGGTGTTCAGCAGGGAGAAGTGATTGTCGCTGAACTGCGTGATCGTCTTCTCGTTCAGCTTGAAGCTCCAGGAGATCTCCTGCCCCTTCGCGGGTGGCCCGGCCGGCAGGATGAGGATCCGGTGCTTCCTGTGAAGGAAGGGCAGGTCCTTTCCGCCGGCGTCCTTGACGGAGAGCGTGTCGACGTACTTCGCCCGGCTGTCCCATCGCGGGCCTCCCACGTCGTTGACGAGATCGAAGGCGATGAGAGGGAGGTTTTCCACCTGCGGGGTGAAGCCGGCGTCCACGTCGATGTTGATCTGCTGGAGATCGGGGATCTCGAGGTTCATCCGGTAGCGGTTGACCTTGATGGTCTCCTTGCGATCCTTCACGGGGTCGGCCACGTACCGGCCCGCGGCATCCAGATCCTCTTTCCGATGCGTGATCACAAGGGGGTGGTAGTCGAGGAAGGCGCCCAGGGGACTTCGCGTCCCGAGGCGCACCTCGTAGGTCTTCGATGGCAGCCAGGCGAACGAGAGCCCTCCGAGGTCGGTCTTCATCTCGACACGGAGAGTTTCGGGCGGCTCGGAGGGGTCGTGGAGCGCGGCCGCGATGATGCCGAACTCGGCGGCCACCCCGACTTCGTGGTCGAAGATCTGGTCCAACGGGTAGTAGCGGTCGCCCAGGCTGATCTGTTCCTTCAAAAGGGGTCCGGCCTGCCCGAGCTCATCCGCCGTCGCGGGCCGGGCTTTGGAGAGGGAGGTCTGGAGCCCGCTCCAGGTGGCGTCATAGGCGAAGAGCACGGCCTGGGTCAGTCCGGTGTTGATCATCCCTCCCGGCTTCGACCCCAGATAGTCGGCAGCGGTGATGTCGAGCATCTCGCGATCCATTTTCCTGATCGGGGTGAGCGTGAAGGAGCCCTTCCCGATGAAGACGGCCGCGGGCGTGACACCTTCGATCTGCTTCGAGAAGATGAGGACGCCCGCATCGAGCCTGAGAGTGCCGATGTCGCGTACGATGCTGAGGCTCTTGACGTCATGGGCACGCCCTGGATCCAGCCCGAGCGCCGCGAACTCGTCGCAGACGCGCTGGAGATCCTGGCTCGTCGTGATGGCGGCGCGCAGGGGCGAGGTGCCTGCCGCGGCGAGGGCGATCAGAGCCAGGGAGGCAAGCGTGCGCACGATCATCGCTATCTCCTGTCGAATATTGGGTTTGCCCGATCAGACGCGGCGATTATACACCAAACCCGGAGAGGGGCCCCTCGATTCGGCGGAGATTCGCGACCGTGGAGCGTACGAAGCGCTGCCCGTGGAGCCGACCGGAATCATCGGACGGGCTCTCTGTCGAAAACGGCGAACGCGGAGCCCGCTGAGGAGTCTCCCTGTCGCGCGAGGGCGCTCGACGGGGCCGATCAGTCCACGTGGAACCGGCCAGGGCCCGACGCAACGGTGCGCAACTCGTCGGTGGGCGCGAGGCGCGTGCCGTGGGCGGCGGCGAGGCTCTCGAGATCGCGCACGACCGAGGCGAGGCCGATGGCGTCGGCCCAGCGAAGCGGCCCGCCGAGGAAGGGCGGAAAGCCGGTGCCGAAGACCATGGCCACGTCCAGCGAGGCGGCGTCCGACGCGATCTTCTGATCGAGGACGCGTGCCGCCTCGTTGGCGATCGGATAGAGGAGCCGGCGCACGAGCGCGTCGCCTTCGGGCCTCGTCCCCGCTCCGGTGGCCTCCGCGAGCGCGCGCGCCTTCGCCGCGGCCTCCTCGCTCGGCTTCCGTGACCTGCCCTGATGGACGTAGAAGCCCCGGCCGCTCTTGGCGCCGAGCCACCCCTGAGCGGCCATCGCCTCGAGGAGGCGCCGGGGCGCTCCGGATCCGGTGGCGCCGGCGGGAGAGAAGGCATCCTCGAGCACGCCGGCCACCTTGGCCGCCACGTCGATCCCGATCTGATCGAGCAGGGCGATGGGACCCATGGGCATCCCGAACTTCTTCAGCGTGCGATCGATCGTCCCCGCGTCGCCTCCTTCGATGAAGACCTGCATCGCCTCGGAGAGGTAGGGCATCAGCAGCCGATTCACGACGAAGCCCGGCGCGTCCCCCACGACGACGGGCGTCTTGCCGAGCTTCGCGGCGAAGGCGCGGGCGGCTTCCACCGCCGCCGGGCCCGTGCGAGGGCCCCGCACCACCTCGACGAGCGGCATCTTCTCCGCGGGATTGAAGAAGTGCAGCCCGACGAAGCTCTCCGGCCTCTTGAGGGCCGTCGCGATCTTCCCCACGGGGATGGACGACGTGTTCGTGGCCAGGATGCACCCCTCACCCACGCGCTCCTCGATCTCCGCGAGGCTCCTCTGCTTCACTCCGAGATCCTCGACGATGGCCTCGAGGACGAAGTCCATCTTCGCGAAGCCGGCCAGGGTGAGCGAGGGCCTGAGCTTCAGCATCCGCGAAGCCACCCATGCTTGCGGGCGCGGCCTCTTCCTGTCGCCCTGGATCACGCGCCTGGCGAGCGTCATGCCTTTTTCGAGAGGTCCCGGACCGACGTCGCGAAGACGGACGCCGAAGCCCTTTGCGGCGGCGAGGCCCGCGATGGCGGCGCCCATCACCCCCGCACCGAGAACGGCCACCTCATGGATCTCCCGCGCGGCGGCTCGATCCTCTCCCGATCGGGTGGCGAGGAAGATCCGGACCAGGTTCCGGCTGACCTCGCCGGTCACCAGGCGGCCGACGTGCTCCGCCTCCTTCCGGAATCCCTCGTCGATCCCGCGTGAAAGCCCCGTCGCGATCGAGTCGATGGCGGCCGCCGGGGCCGGGTAGTGCCCTCCCGTCCTGGCCTTCACCGCCGAGGCCGCGCGCGAGAGGATGATCGCGCGGGCCGGCCACGCGCTCATGAGCCGTTGAGCGGTGGAGAGACGGCGAGGCCCGGGTACTTCTCCGCCGGCCCCATCCCTTCCGCCCCCGGCCAGGATGAGCCTCTTCGCTTCCGCGAGGAGCCTCTCGGGCGGGACCACCGCGTCGACGAGGCCGAGCCTGGAGGCAGCCCGGGCATCGAGCGTCCTGCCGCTGAGGATCAGATCCAGCGCCGCGGGAAGCCCGACCCTGCGGGGCAGCCTCTGGGTGCCGCCCCATCCGGGGATGATCCCGAGCTTTACTTCCGGAAGCCCGATCCGCACCTCCTCCGAGTCGGCGGCGACGCGCCACCGGCAGGCGAGGGCCAGCTCGAGGCCCCCTCCGAGGCAGGCGCCCGCGATGGCGGCGACGGTCGGGCAGGGGAGGCGCTCAAGGTGGCCGAAGGCCAGCTGGCCCGACAGCGACTTGCCGCGCCCCTCCTCGAAGCTCTTCACCCCGGCGATGAGCTTGACGTCGGCTCCGGCGATGAAGACGCGCGGCTTGAGGCTGAGAATGATCGCGCCGCGCAGTCCCTCCTGGCGCTCGAGGAAGGAGATCGCGTCGTCGAGGGCCGCCAGCGACTGCGGGCTGATGAGGTTGACCTTCTCCCCGGGCGTGTCGAAGCGGATCTCGGCGATGCCGTCCGCACCGACATCCCAGGAGAGGCCCGAGTTCGAGGTCGTGCCGTGGATCTCCTCCCTCACGAGGCCTCCACGATCATCGCCATCCCCTGCCCGCCCCCGACGCAGAGGGAGGCGAGGCCGCGCCGGACCCCGCGCCTTCTCATTTCTGAGAGCAGCGTGAGCACGAGGCGAGCGCCGGAAGCCCCGACCGGGTGGCCGAGCGCGACGGCGCCGCCGTTCACGTTCAGCTTCTCGTCGGCAACGGCGCCCGGAGCCGCCTCGAGGCCCAGCTCCTCGCGGCAGAAGCTCTCCGAGGCCAGCGCCCTCTGGCAGGCGATCACCTGGGCCGCGAAGGCTTCGTTGATCTCGACGAGATCGATGTCGGCGAGGCTCATCCCGGCCTTCTGGAGAACCTTCGGGATCGCATGAGCCGGGCCGAGCCCCATCCTCCGTGGCGAGAGCGCGGCGGCGCTCCAGGCACGGACACGGCCCAGGGGGCCTCCGTCGGGAGAGGTGCGGCCCACCTCCCCGGGCGCCGCGAGCACGACCGCGGCGGCGCCATCCGTGATGGGCGAGGCGTTCCCCGCCGTGACGGTGCCACGGCGGCGGTCGAAGACCGGTCGAAGCCGGGCCAGCGCCTCCATCGTCTGCTCCGCGCGGGGCCCGACGTCCGCGCTGACCAGGCGCCCGGCGCGGCCCGGCACGAAGACGGGAGTGATCTCCCCGGCGAGGCGCGCCGCGGCTTCCACGGCCCGCCGGTGGCTCTCGAGCGCGAAGCGGTCCTGCTCCTCGCGGCTGATGTCGAACTCTGCGGCCAGGATCTCGGCAGTCTCGCCCATGCTCAGGCCGCAGCAGGGATCGTTCAGACCCGCCTCGAGCCCTGCCAGGGGTGAGAGGTGGCGCGGGCGGAGCTTCGAGAGAATCGCCAGCCGCTGCCACGCGCTCTTCGCGCGCCGCGCCGCGAGAAAGATCTCCTTCGCCTCGTCACGGAAGAGGAAGGGCACCGAGGACATGGACTCGGCTCCGGCCGCCACGACGATGCCGGCCTCCCCGTCCCGGATGAGGGCGGCCGCCTGGGCGATGGCCTCCAGCCCCGAGGCGCAGTTGCGGTTCACCGTGACCGCGGGGACCGATTCTCCGAGGCCCGCGAAGAGCGTCGCGACGCGGGCGATGTTCGGAGCATCGGGAGGGCCGGCCACGTTGCCGACCACGACGGCGTCCACGCGCCGGGGGTCGACGCCGGATCGCGCGATGGCCTCCCGGATCGCGATGGCGGCGAGCTCCCGGGCCGGCGTCCGCGAGAAGAGGCCGAAGGCCTTCACGAAGGGCGTGCGGGCGCCTCCCAGGATGACGGGATCGCCCGGGGTGCTCACCTGTGGCCCCCTCCCGATGGGCGATAGATCGCCTCGATGCGGGCCCGGTGCTTCTCCTCCACGACGCGCCTGCGGATCTTCATCGTCGGCGTCAGATCCCCCGACTCGATGGAGAGCTCGGCGGGCAGGAGCGCGATCCGCTTCACCTGCTCGTAGCCGGCGAAGCGCGACATGGCGGAGCGGACCATCTCCTCGAAATACTGGATGACCCCCGGGCTCTCGAGGGCTTCCGCCCTGGGCTCGGCGGGAGTGCCGGTCGCGCGGCAGGCATGATCGAGAGCGCGCCCGTCGGGCACCAGGAGCGCCGAGATGAACCGGCGGCCGTTGCCCACGACGACGACCTGGCTCGCCAGGCCGGTCGAGAGGATGGCCTGCTCCAGGAGCTGCGGCGCCACATTCTTCCCGCCCGAGGTCACGATCAGGTCCTTCTTGCGGTCGGTGATCCTGAGGGAGCCGTCGGGGTCCAGGACTCCCACGTCGCCCGTGTGGAACCAGCCGTCCACGATGACCTCCGCCGTCGCGCCGGGGTTCTTGAAGTACCCCTTCATGATGCACGGGCCTCGGGCGAGTATCTCACCGTCCTCGGCGATCCGGATCTCGACGCCCGAGATGGGGCGGCCCACCGTGCCCGGCCGGATGTGATCGGGGTCGTTGACGGTGAGCACGGGCGACGTCTCGGTGAGGCCGTAGCCTTCCGTGATGAAGATCCCGAGCGTCGCGAAGTACTCCTGGATGTCGCGCGGCAGCGCCGCGCCTCCCGAGATGGTCCTCCTGATCCGCCCCCCGAGCGCGGCGCGGACCTTGGCCAGGACGAGTCGATCGGCCACCGCCAGCTTCAACCGGCCGGCCGGTGAAGGCGGCGGCCCTCCCAGGAGGGGATCGAGCAGGGCGCGGCGGCCGACGCCGCGAGCCCAGTGGAAGAGCTTCTGGCGCCACGGAGGGGCCGCGGCCACCTTCTCTTCGATCCGCTCCTTCATCTTCTCGTAGAGGCGGGGCACCGACACGAGCACTGTCGGACGGAGTGCGGGAAGGGCCGCCGCCACGTCCTCGATGGCGACGTGGATGATCGTCACGCCGGCCATCATGAACTTGTAGTCCGCCATCCTCTGGAAGACGTGCGAGAGCGGCAGGAAGGAGAGCGCGCGATCGGAATCGGTCCAGCGGAAGATCTCGTTGAGGGCCTGGACGTTCGAGACGAAGTTGGCGTGCGTGAGCATCACACCCTTGGGCTCGCCGGTCGTGCCCGAAGTGTAGATGATCGTCGCGAGGTCGCCGGGTTCGGCGGCCCTCGTCAGCCGGGAGAAGGCGTCGGGGTCGCGGAGCCGGAGTTCGCTACCGCGCTGCATGAGGGCGGCCCAGGGAGTGATGGCAGGGTCTTCCCGCGAAGCAGCGTCCATGAGGACGACGTGACGGAGGGCGGGGAGGTTCGGACGCACCTGGAGGAGCCGGGCGAGGAGGGCGGGTGTGGAGACGACGGCCCCGACGGCGCCCGAATTCGCGAGGATGTACTCGATCTGGGAGGGCGCCAGGGAGGTGTAGATGGGGACGGGCACCCCGCCCACCCCGAGGAGCGCGTAGTCGGTCAGCAGCCACTCGGGGCGGTTCTCGGAGAGGATCGCGACGCGGTCGCCACGCTCGATGCCCATGGAGCGCCATGCGAGGGCGAGCCGATCGACCGCCTCGAGGACCGCACGATGGTCCAGGCCGCGCGTCCCGGCCGGAGTCCAATGCGCCACCGTGTCCGGCTTGCGGTGGGTCATGACGCCGTGGAGGAAGAGGTCGTTCAGGGTCCGGATCAGTCTTCGTCCTCCGGCGCCCCGGACTCGTCGTCCGGTTCCTTCCCGGCCTTCGCGAGCCCATACTGCTCCAGCTTCTTGTAGAGGTTGCTCCGGGGCGTGTCGATCTCCTTGGCCGTGCGCGAGATGTTCCAGGCGTTCGCCTCGAGCTTGGCCAGGATGAAGGCCTTCTCGGCGACCTCCTTGAACTCCTTGAGGCTGGCGACCGCGGCGGGGGATGGAACTCCCGCCGGCTCGATGGGCTCGGCGCCACCGTCGCCCGGCAGGTCCCTGACGTCGACCTCGTCTCCCGGCGTCATGATCAGGAGCCTCTCGACCGTGTTCCGCAGCTCCCTGACGTTGCCCTTCCACGGCATCCGGGCAAGCGCCTCCAGCGCGGCGGGCGTGATCGGCTTGGGCTTGCGGCTCTGGCTCTGCGTGAGGAGGCTCACGAAATGCGATACCAGGGCCGGGATGTCCTCGCGGTGCTCCCGGAGGGGCGGGGAGGTGATGGGAATGACCTTCAACCGGAAGAGCAGATCCTCGCGGAACCGGCCCTTGCGAATCTCCGCATCCAGGTCCTTGTTCGTCGCCGCGATGACTCGGACGTTGACCACGCTGACCCTGGCCGCGCCGACGGGCTCGACCTCGCCGAGCTCCAAAATACGCAGCACCTTGGCCTGGGTGCGCGCGCTCATGTCACCGATCTCGTCGAGGAAGATGGTCCCCCGATCGGCCTGGACGAACTTGCCGATCTGCCGGGCGCTCGCCCCCGTGAAGGCGCCCCGCTCGTGGCCGAAGAGCTCGCTCTCGATGAGATCCTCCGGGATCGCGGCGCAATTCACCTTGATGAAGGGGCCTTCCGCGCGCGGGCTCTGGCGGTGCAGGGCCCTCGCCACCAGCTCCTTGCCCGTCCCGCTCTCGCCCGTGATCAGCACGGTGGCCGTGGAGGCGGCCGCGCTTCGGATGACGTCGCGGAGGGCGTTCATGAGTCCGCTCTCGCCGATGAGGTCGAATCGATCGACCTCCACCTCGCGCAGGCGCTCGACCTCTCCCTTGAGCCTGTTCTGCTCGAGGGCGTTGCGCAGGGCGAGGAGCAGGCGCTCCTGCTCCAGGGGCTTCTCGAGGAAGTCGAAGGCTCCCAGCTTCGTCGCCTTGACGGCGTCGGAGATGTCTCCGTGGCCGGAGATCATGATGATGGCCGAGCCCGTGCCCAGGCCCGTCAGGCGCTCGAGCACCTCCAGGCCGTCGAGGCCGGGCATCTTGATGTCGAGGAGGATCGCGTCCGGCCGCTCCGTGGCGGCCTTCTCGAGGCCCTCGTTGCCGGAGGAGGCCGCGAGGATCTCGTAACCCTCGTATTCGAGGGTCATTTTCAGGGTTTTCCGGATGTCGGGCTCGTCGTCGATGACGAGGATCCGGCGTTTCGGCGTGAGCCGGGTCTCTGCCATGGCGCCTTCAGGGTGGTGCTTCCGGTGCCCGGCGTCAAACGGGTCCGGCGCGCCCGCAGGGGCGTCCAGGCTGGGATGAGTCCTACTCTTCGGGAACCCGGAGCGTCACGAAGCGCGAGGCGGCCGGCCCCTGGACGTAGAGACTGACGAGCTTGCCGGCCTCGATGCCCTTCATGATCCCCTCGAAATCGGCGAGGCTCCGTACGGGAGCTCCGTTCGCCTCGACGATCAGGTCGCCCTGGCGTAGCCCCTTCTCCCAGGCCACGCTCGTCTGATCCACCTGGACGATGACGAGCCCCTGCGCGGTGTCCTCCAGACGGAACTGGCGGCGCAAGCGATCGCTGAGCTCGTGCACGACGAAGCCGAGGCTCTTTGCGGCCAGCTCGTCTCCCGGCTCGTCGCTGTGGACGTCCGGCTCGACTCCGCGCCGGGCATTCCGGGCCAGCTCCGCGCGGTCGGCCAGCTCCGCGGTCAGTGTCATGGCCTTGCCGTCCCGGATGATGCCGAGCTGCACCTTCGCGCCGGGCGGCAGCGAGCTGATCTTGCGGATGAGATCGTCACTGGAGTTGAGCATCTCGCCGTCGACCGCGACGATCGCATCGCCGCGCTTCAGGCCCGCCCTCGCCGCAGGGAGGTCCGCGGTCACGTTCTCGACGAATGCGCCCCTCTTGTGGTTGAGGCCGAAATACTCGCGCTTCTCCGGGTCGAGATCCTCGGCGATGTCGCGGATCTCGACGCCGAGGTAACCACGCTCGACGCGTCCGGAGCTGACGAGCTGCGTCACGACCTGCTTGGCCATGTTGATCGGGATGGCGAACGAGATGCCCTGACCGGCGACGCTGATCGCGGAGTTGATGCCGACCGCCTCGCCGCTTGCGTTCAGGAGCGGCCCACCCGAGTTCCCGCGGTTGATCGCCGCGTCGGTCTGGATGAAGTTGTCGAGCGACGAATCCCGGTTCATCGCCCAGAGCTTCCGGCCCTTCGCGCTGACGACTCCCACCGTTACGGTGTGCTCATAGGCGAGGGGATTGCCGATGGCGAGGACCCAGTCCCCGACGCGCAGGGCGCCGGAGTCGCCCAGCGGGATGACCGGGAGCTTGGACTCGGCGGAGATCTTCAATAGAGCGAGATCGGTGTCGGGATCGGTGCCGATGAGCTCGCCAGTGTACTCACGGCTGTCGCCGAGGAGCCGGACGTTGATCTTGTCCGCGTCCTCGATGACGTGGTAGTTCGTCAGGATGTAGCCGTCTTCGCTGATGATGAAGCCGGAGCCGCCGTGATCCTCGCGCTCGGGGTCGTTCTGGTCGCCGCGGCCCCTCGGATCGGGAAAGAAGAACTCGAAGCGGCCGCTGTCATCGCGCTCCTGGCCGGAGCGGATGATCTCCGTGGCCGTGATGTTCACGACGGCCGGGTTGGCCTTCTCGACGATGTCCGCGAAGCTCGGCGCGACGACGGTCAGCCGCTCGGCGGCGCCGGGAACGTTGTCCTTCCCCTGGGGCGCCGACTGGGGCGGGTACTCGGTCCACACCGGGGCGCGACGGGGAGCGTTCGCCTGCGAGCCCGTCCCGGCCGCCGCCGCCATGAGGCTGACGACCAGGAAGGAGACACCGAGCGTCATAAGGAAGAAATTGAGCTTCCGAGAGGCCATGAAGAACTCCTTGTCGTTGTCGTTTGGACAACCCGAACCCTAGCCCTCAGTCCCGCGACCGTCAAGGAAAGGGTACGACCATGCCCGTATGCTAGGGTAGGGCCGGAAGGGGTTTTACACATTGATTACAAGGTCCCGCCGCATCGTCCTTGCCGCCCTGGCAGGGCTCGTGGCCGTCCACATCGCCGGGCCGGCGACATCAGGGTCGGCGACATCAGAGCCAGGGACATCAGAGCCAGGGACATCAGAGAAGGATACCGGGCAGGACGAAACGGTCGCGTTCGACGCCCCGCCTCCCCTGGAAGAGACGCGTGCCCGCCGGGACCGGCTCGTCGAGCTGCTCAGGCGCGGCCTCCATGCCGGGAGGCGCGGCGCCTTCTACCTGCGCGGAGCCGACGAGGATGAGGAGCACGAGTTCCGGCAGGACTCGAGCTTCTATTACCTCACCGGCCTGAACGCGCCGTCGGCTTCGCTCGTGCTCTTTTTCGACGGCGCCACCTCGGCCGAGCGCCTCTACCTTCCGCCGGCCGACCCGGACCAGGAGCTGTGGCTCGGCCCGACGCTCGGGGCCGGCCGCATCGACCCGTCGAGCGGCCTTCCCGACGAGAGGCGCAAGCAGGCCGTGGAGGCCTCGGGCTTCCGCGGCGAGGGGCACTCCGGTGTCGGGCATGCGGAGGCGCCGGCCGGGGATCTCACGGAATGGCTGGGAGGCCGGGGAACGCTTTTTCTCGCCGAGCCCGCCCCCGAGGGCGGTCCGCTCGTCCCCGCGCCGGGAAGCCTTCCGCCCGGGGCCGCGGAGAAGCTCCGCCGCACCGAGTCGGCCCAGGGGGCCCTCACCACCCTCAGGCTCGTGAAGTCCCCATGGGAGATCGCCCGAATCCGCCGCGCGGTCGAGATCACCTGCCAGGCGCACGTGACGGCCCTGGGACTCCTTCGCCCCGGCCTTCCGGAGTACGTCCTCGAGGCTGCCATCGAGCACGCCTTCACCTCCGTGGGGGCGCGCTACGCCGCCTTCCCCGCGATCGTCGGCTCGGGGCCGAACTCGTGCATCCTTCATTACTACCGCAACGGGCGCACGGTCCGCGAGAACGAGCTGGTCCTGATCGACATCGGCGCCGAGTACGCCCGTTACGCGGCCGACGTCACCCGGACGCTTCCCGCTTCGGGGCGTTTCACCCCCGGCCAGCGGGAGGTTCACGACGCCGTACTCCGGGCCCAGGCGGCGGGGATCGCCCAGGCGAAGCCGGGCGCCACGATCACGGAGATCGACGCAAAGGTCACGGAGGTCCTCAGGGAGCTCGGGCTCGATGGGTACGTCGCGCACGGCTGCTGCCATTTCGTCGGCCTGGACGTCCACGACCTCGGGGGTAGAGACGTCGCCTTGAAGCCCGGCATGGTCCTGACCGTGGAGCCGGGCGTCTACATCCCCGAGAAGGAGATCGGGGTCCGGATCGAGGACACGCTGCTGATCACGGAGGATGGCAACGAGGTGCTCAGCGCATGCGCGCCGAAGGCCGCCGCCGAGATCGAGGCCATGATGGCCGCCCTGGCGCCCCGCGATCCCTCGAGGAACGATCTCAGTCGAGCCGCTCCAGCATCCCCACGACCGTAAAGGCCCACACCAGGCGGCAGACGTCGAAGTCCATGAGCGGGGACTGCTCGCACAGCGAGCCCAGAGTCACCGGACCGTCGCACCGCGAGAGCATGGTCCACTCCTCGAGGCTGAGATCGATGAGATCTCCCAGCTCGGGGAGGCGCGGCCCCACCTTGTAGTGGGTTTCGCTCCCGCCCACCGCGAGCTGGATGCGCGCCCAGGCGTTGATGCGGCGGACGCCCTCGAGGATGATGCTCTCGGTGGGGACCTTCATGGTGATCACTTCCTTGGACGGGAGCGGACCGAACTTCATCTCGTACTCTCCGCGGGTCCAGAGGAAGAGGCTGATGACGATTTCCTTCACCTGATCGCAGACGCCGTCGACGAGGTCTTTCGGCCTGACGATGTTCTTCGAGACGAGGACGCCCCCCAGCCTCTGGCCGGTGGCGATCGAGACGTAGGAGGCATCCTCCAGATCGCGCAGGGTGAGCAGGCCGCGCCGGATCATCAGGCTGCCGAGGCGATCTTCTATCTCGTTGGATCGAGCGAAGACGATCCTCCCCTTGTCGATGTAGATGGCCTTCTCGGAGGCGCTGTCCTTGAGCGTCAGGACTCCTGTGCGCTTCTCGGCGCAGAGGTCGTGGATGAGAGCGGGGAAGGTCATGGGGCCGATCTTCCCCGTGGTCTCCTCGGCGATGGTCACGGAGCTGGCGTTTCTGGAGTCAATCATCTGACACACCTTCCGGGCCGGCGCCCGGCGCCCCGGGATCGGAGGCAGGCGCCGACTCTGCTGGGTCGTCCGCAAATGTGTCCCACGAGTGGCATTGCGGGCAGCGCCAAACGTATGCCCGGGACCGGAATCTGCAAGTGGTGCAGATGAAGGGATCGGCGAATGGCCCGGGGGACTTGAACATCCCCGCCAGCTCGCCCGCCACGCGCCGATCGAGCCCGCGCTGAGTGGCCAGCTTCCACAGCTCGAGGTGCACGGTGAGGGAGGAGGGATGGGCCCCCGCGGCGTCGAGCAGGTGGCGGTAGGCGGCGTCGGGATTCCCCCGGTCGTTCTCGCGGAGGGCGAGGAGGACGCGGACTCTCCAGTCCAGCGGATCGCGCTCGGCCAGCTTGAGGCAGATCTCCGCGAGGTGGCCGGGCTCTCCCGACTCCGCGTAGACCGCCTCGAGCCGATCGTAGACGAGGTGGAGGAGGCGGGGCTTCAGCTCGATGATCCGCTCCCAGGCTTCACGGGCCCTCTCGCGGCGTCCCTGGCGGTGGTGCAGGTCTCCGAGGAGGAGGTAGGCCGGATAGACCCGCTGGTCCACGGCAACGGCGCGCCGGAAGGCGCGCATCGCCTCCTTCTCGTCGTCCTCGCGCAGCGCCGCCATGCCCATCTCGAAGAGGAGGAAGCCCAGGGCGTGGCCCGAGCGCCCGGGATCCATCCGGAGGATCTTCTCCTCCAGCTCGACGGCGCCGGTCCAGTCTCCGTCGTCGACCGCGTAGCGGACGAGGCCCTTGAGGGCCTGCAGGGATCTCGAATCCAGCTCGAGCGCCATGCGGTAGGCATCCCGGGCCCGATCCGAGAGCCCGGCCAGGCGGTAGTCCTCGCCGAGGCTGGTGTGGGCCTGGGCCCGCTCGATGCGGCTGAGGTCGGTCCTCGCCAGGAGCGAGCCGTGGATCCGGATGGCGCGGTCGAACTGGCCGCGGTCCCGGTAGAGGTCGCCCAGGATGAGGTAGAGCCCCGCGACGTCGGAGCGGATCTTCGCGGCGCGGGTCAGCTCTTCGATGGCCTCGTCGCTGCGGCCGGCGGCGAGGTGCGTGAGCGAGGTTCCGAAGAGTCGGAAGAACTCCTCGTCTTCGCGCTCCTCCTCGCGGCGCCACCACGCCACGAAGGTCCGGGTGCCGTACCCGGCGAGGAAGGCGACGAGGACGGCGACGATCCAGGCGGCCGAGGCCATCTAGAGGACGTCGGCCTCGTCGTTGCCGTCGCCCAGGCCCGACGTGGAGGACGGTGCGCCGGCCGGCGCGGTCAGGGGGAGGTTCCTCAGGGCATCCACCTCGGATTCGAGCTTCTTGATCTTGTGGCGCAGCTTCGCGTTGGTCATCCGCACGCGCATCCCCTCGACGATCCCGATGACGCTGGTCAGGACGACGCCGGCGCCAAATGACAACAGGACGACGAGAAAGACGGGCAGCGTGGCGCTCTGCCACGTGCCGAACAAGACCGTGACCTCGCTCTCCTGGTTCTGCCAGGCGAAGATCATGAAGAAGACCATCAGGGCGAGGAAGATGATCGTGAAGATCAGCCGCATCGGGCTCCTTGCAGGTCCTTCACAGGTAGCGCTCCGCGATCCGCGACCAGCGTCCCTGGACCTTGAGAATGAAATCGATGATCTCCCTGACACCGCCCCGGCCTCCCGGGCGCGAGGAGACGAAATGGGCCGAGCGCGTCACCTCCGGTACGGCGCCCGGAACGGTGCCCGCGAAGCCCACCCGCTTCATCACGGGAAGATCGAGGAGGTCGTCGCCGAGGAAGGCCACGTCGGCGTCGGCGAGCTTCCGGCGCTTCCGGATACGATCGTACGCGTCGAGCTTCCAGAGGCAGGCCTGGTAGAGATCGTCGATCCCCAGCTCCCCGGCGCGCCGGGCCAGGGCGTCGCTCTTCCGCCCCGAGACGATCCCGATCCGCAGACCTGCGAGCATGGCGAACCGCAGCCCGATGCTGTCGAGCGCGCTGAAGTGCTTCGGCTCCCCATCCGGGCCGGGATAGATGATGGATCCGTCCGTGAGGATGCCGTCGGCGTCCAGGAGGATCATTCTCACGCGCCGGGCCCGGGCGGCGGCGTCGGCCCGGACGAACGGCTCCAGCGTGGAGGTGTAGGCGGCCATGCAACGCGGGATCCTACCATAGCGGTGTATACTCGCCGCGAATCCTCGCGACATCCCGCTGGAGCGTTCATGCCCGAGTTTTCGGCAGATTCCACGGTCACCCTGGAGGGCAGGCGCCCGGCGCGCGAGGTCCGCATCGCCGAGGGGATCGTGATCGGCCCCGGCCACCCCATGGCCCTCATGGCCGGGCCCTGCGTCATCGAGGAGGACGACCTCATGATGCGGGTGGCCTCCACCATGGTGGAGGTGACGCGGCGGCTCGGCATTCCCTACATCTTCAAGTCATCCTTCGAGAAGGACAACCGGAGCAGCGAGGAAAACTACCGCGGCCCCATGATCGAGAGGGGCCTCGCGCTGCTGTCGAAGATCCGCCGCGAATTCGGCGTGCCGGTCATCTCCGACGTGCATCGTGTCTCGGATCTCCCCGCCGCCACGGAGGTCCTCGACATCATCCAGATCCCCGCTTTCCTCTGCCAGCAGACCTCCCTTCTCGAGGCTGCCGGCCGGACCGGCAAGCCCGTCCACGTCAAGAAAGGGCAGTTCATGGCGCCGGGGAGCATGCGCGGGGCGGTCACGAAGATCCTCTCGACGGGCAATGACCGGATCCTCCTCTGCGAGCGCGGCAACATGTTCGGGTACAACAACATGGTGAACGACTTCACCTCCATCCCGCAGATGCAGGCCCTGGGATGCCCCGTGGTCTACGACGCCACCCATTCGGTCCGTCGCTACGGCATTCCCAGCGCGGACCCGGAGGGCGGCAAGCCGCAGTTCATCCCGTTCCTGGTCCGGTGCGGAGTGGCGGCGGGATGCGACGCGCTTTTCATGGAGACGCACCCGGATCCGCGCCGGGCGAAGTGCGACGCCTCCAGCCAGTACCGGCTGGACGGGATGGAGGCGCTCCTCGACGAGGCCCGCAGGATCTCGGAGATCGTGCGGGGCTGAAGCCCCCGATCGTCTCCGTGGGCAGCAGGGGGATGTGCGCATGCACGCTTCACGTCGCAGCAAGGCATCGAGCCAACGAAGGATCAGGGTGCGCCAGGCGGCGGACAAGGGAGAGACCGGCCGCGCGGGAGCGCGCCGCCGCGCCGCCCGATCCGCGGGCCGGGATCGAGTCGCCGCCGGCTCTTCCGGAAAGGCAGGGAAGATCACTCCAGGCCCCCATCGCAGGCTCGAGCCGAGGCTCCGCCCGATCCGGCTGCTGCTCCTGGACGTGGACGGGGTTCTGACGGACGGAGGCCTCTACTACACGGACAGCGGCGAGGAGATGAAGCGATTCCACATCCATGACGGGATGGGCGTGGACCTCCTCCAGCGCGCGGGAATCCAGGTCGGGATCCTCACCGGGAGGAGATCCTCCCTCGTCGAGCGCCGGGCCCGCGAGCTGGGCATCCGGATCGTCAAGCAGGGCTTCTACGACAAGAGCGCGGGGCTGGCCGAGGTGCTCCGCGAGGAGAACCTCTCCCCGGGCGAGGTGGGCTACGTCGGCGACGACGTGCAGGATCTCGCCGTCATGAACGAGGTGGGCTTCCGGGCCGCTCCCTCGAACGCGACCGCCGAGGTGCGCGCCCGCGCGGATTACGTCTGCACCCGCTCAGGGGGCGGCGGCGCCGTGCGCGAGGTGGCCGACCTGGTCCTCGAGCTGCTCGGGAGGAAGGACGCGGCCGTCGCGGAAGTCTCATCGCCCGGCGTGAAGCCGCCCGCGGGCCGCAAAGTCTCCGCGGCGATCTGATCGGCGCTTCGTCAGACGAGCTGAGTTCGCCAGAGGTCGTGGAGGTGGACGACGCCCTCGAGGCGGCCGTCATCGGCCACGACCAGGATGGAGGTGATCCGGCGCTCCTCCATCTTCCTGAGGGCCGCGGCGGCCAGCTCCTCGCCGGAAATCGTCACGGGATTCCGGGTCATCACGTCCACCGCCTTCGCCGCGAAGGGCTCCTTCACGCGCTGCATCAGGCGGCGAAGATCGCCGTCGGTGATGATCCCGAGCACCTTCCGCCCCTCGTCGCAGACCGTCGTCAGCCCGAGCCGCTTGTCGGTCATGACGAGGATGGCCTCCTTCATGAGAGTCCCCGGTGAGACGACGGGGAGCTGGTCCTCCCCGTGCATCACCTCGCGCACGCGCAGGAGCGTGCGCCCGAGCCGTCCGCCCGGGTGCAACGCGGCATAGTCCTCGGGCTTGAAGCCCCGCGCCTGGAGCACGGCAATCGCCAGCGCGTCGCCCAGGGCGAGGGCCGCCGTGGTCGAGGCCGTCGGCACCAGGTTCATGGGGCAGGCTTCCTGCGAGATGCCCGCGTGGAGGTGGATGTCGCTCTGCCGGGCCAGGGTCGAGTCGTCGCGCCCCGTCATCGAGATGAGCACCGCGCCGATCCTCCGGATGCGCTCGAGCAGCCGGAGCAGCTCCTCGGTCTCGCCCGAGTTCGAGACGGCCAGGACGACGTCGCCCGGAACCACCATCCCGAGATCGCCGTGGAGGGCCTCGGCCGGGTGCATGAAGAGCGAGGGAGTTCCCGTGGAGGCGAGCGTCGCGGCGATCTTCCGGCAGACGATCCCGGACTTCCCCATCCCCGTGACGACGACGCGGCCGGCGCAGGAATGGACGGCCTCGACGGCCTTGCGGAAGGGATCGGGATCGGAGGCGATCCGGGCGCGCACCTCGGCGATGGCGCGCTCCTCGATCTCCAGGACGCGGCGGCCGGTCTCCCCGGGGCTGGCTCCTAGGACGGACTCCGGCGCTGGGCGCGCCGGCGCTCCCGCTCTCCTTGTCGTCATCTCCGGCGCCCTCAGTGGACGGGATGGCCGCCGTCAGGATCCTTGGCGATCCGCGCGCCGGGTGCGTCGGCGGCGTCGTGCATGCGGCCCTCGGCGGCCGGCTTCTCCTGCCGGCCATAGTTCTGGGCCGCCTGGATGAAGCGCGCGAAGAGCGGGTGCGGGTGCAACGGCTTGGACTTGAACTCCGGGTGGAACTGGCAGGCGAGGAACCAGGGATGCTCCTCGATCTCCACGATCTCGACGAACTTGCCGTCGGGCGTGGTTCCCGCCACCTTGAGGCCCCGCGAGGTGAGCTGCGGCAGGAACTCCTTGTTGACCTCGTAGCGGTGGCGGTGCCTCTCGGAGATCTCGCGCGCGCCGTAGGCCTGCAGGGCGAAGGTGCGCGGAGCGAGCTGGCAGTCGTATTTCCCCAGCCGCATCGTGCCGCCCATCTCCTCCACCCCGAGGAGATCGCGCAGCTTGTAGATGACCTTCTTCTCCGCCTTCTCGTTGAACTCGGAGGAGTCCGCCTCCGCCATCCCGCAGACGTTCCGGGCGAACTCGATGACGGCGCACTGGAGCCCGAGGCAGATCCCGAAGAAGGGGACCTGATGCTCGCGGGCGTAGCGGATGGCCTCGATCATGCCGGCCACGCCGCGGATGCCGAAGCCGCCGGGCACGAGGATGCCGTCCACCCCCCGGAGCCTCTCGGCGACGTTGGACTCCGAGAGATCCGAGGCTTCGATCCACTTGAGCTGGACCTTGACCTCGTTGGCGACGCCCCCGTGGCCGAGAGCCTCGGTGAGGCTCTTGTAGGAGTCCTCGTAGCCCACGTACTTCCCGACGATGCCGATGTTCACCTGGTCGCGCGGGTTGCGGATGGTCTCGACGAGGCGCTCCCAGTCCTCCATCTCCTTGTCGCGGTAGGGAAGGTCCAGCAGCTTGAGGATCATCGCGTCGAGACCTTCCTTCCCCAGAGCCAGCGGGACCTCGTAGATGTTCGTCACGTCCTGCGCGGTCACGACGGCCTCGGCGGGGACGTTGCAGAAAAGAGCGATCTTCTTCTTCATCTCCCGCGGGATGGGCCTGTCGGTGCGGCAGATGAGGACGTCGGGCTGGATGCCGATGGCGCGCAGCTCGCGCACGGAGTGCTGCGTCGGCTTGGTCTTCAGCTCTCCCGCGGCGGCGATCCAGGGCACCAGCGTGAGGTGGATCGCGATGGAGTTGCGCGGGCCGCGCTCCAGGCGGAACTGCCGGATCGCCTCGAGGAAGGGGAGAGACTCGATGTCGCCTACGGTCCCGCCGATCTCGCAGATCTGGATGTCCACCCCCTCGGAGACCTTCAGGATCCCGTTCTTGATCTCGTCCGTGACGTGCGGGATCACCTGAACCGTGGCGCCGAGGTAGTCGCCCTTCCGCTCCTTGCTGATGACCGACTCGTAGATCTTCCCGGTGGTGAAGTTGTGCTCGCGCGTCGTCAAGGTGGAGGTGAATCGCTCGTAGTGGCCGAGATCCAGGTCGGTCTCCGCGCCGTCATCGGTGACGTAGACCTCTCCGTGCTGGAAGGGGCTCATCGTCCCCGGGTCCACGTTGAGGTAGGGATCGAACTTCTGGAGCGTGACCGTGAAGCCGCGGGACTCCAGCAGCCGCCCGATGGACGCGGCCGCGAGGCCCTTGCCGAGCGATGAGATCACCCCCCCCGTGATGAAGATGTACTTGGTGCTCATCCACCCTCCGTGTGCGTCAGGAGCTCTCCGACTCGCTCCAGATCTTCCGGTGTGTCCACGTCCATCGTGATGTGGCTGCTCACGACGACCCGCATGCGTTTCCCCGCCTCGAGGATCCTGAGCTGCTCGAGACCCTCCATCGCCTCGAGCGGCCCGCGCTCCATGGCGGCGAACGCCTCGAGCGCCGCCCGGCGGAAGCCGTAGATGCCGACGTGGCGATGATAGCCCTCCAGCCCCGCGGGCCGCGCGGCCAGCGCCCGATCGAGCGGCGCGATAGTGCCACCCCGCGTGTCCCGGTAGAAGGGCAGCGGGCTCCGGCTGAAATAGAGCGCGTTTCCGGCCCGGTCGAGGACGACCTTGCAGGTGTTGGGGTCCACGAGCTCGTCGGCTCCGGCGAAGGGCTCGGCGAGGGTGACGTACTCGAGCTCGGGATCGTCCTCGAGCGCGCCGACCATGGCATCGAGATCCTCGGGGTGGAGCATGGGCTCGTCGCCCTGGATCCCGAGGACGATACCGATGCGGCGGCCCTCCGTCTCCAGCCGCCGGACGGCCTCGCGCACCCGGTCGGTGCCGCTGGGATGATCCGGAGAGGTCATCACCGCCTCGCCGCCGAACCCCTCCACCGCCGCCCGGATCCTCTCGTCGTCGGTGGCGACCACGACAGCATCCAGGCGGCCCGCGCGGACGGCCCGCTCCCACACGTGCTGGATGAGGGGCCTGCCATCGAGGGGAGCGAGGACTTTGCCGGGGAACCTGGAGGAGCCGTAGCGGGCCGGGATGATACCTACGGCGTCCGCCATCGGCCAAGGCTCATCGGGGTCGTCATCGGTGGATGTTAACATCACCTGCATGCCGGCTGCCATCGAGACTCTCGGGCTCGGAAAGGTCTTCACGAAGCGCCGGTCCATCTTCCAGATCATCACGAAGCCCCTGACCCCGCCCGGCGAGGTCCGCGCGCTCGAGAGCGTCGATCTGGCCGTGCACCGCGGAGAGATCTTCGGCCTGCTCGGCCCGAACGGGGCCGGCAAGACCACGTTGCTGAAGATCCTCTCCTCGCTCATCACCCCGACCTCGGGCGCGGCCTTCGTGAACGGCCACGACGTCGTCGGCCGGCAGCAGTCGGTACGCGCCTCGATCGGGCTTGTCACGTCGGACGAGCGCTCGTTCTACTGGAGGCTGTCGGGGCGCGAGAACCTCCACTTCTTCGCGGCGCTCGCCAACGTCCCCGCGGGCCGGATCCGCTCGCGGTGCCAGGAGCTGCTGGAGAAGGTGGAGATGGACGAGAAGGCCGACCAGCCCTTCATGGAGTACTCCACGGGGACGAAGCAGCGGCTGGCCTCGGCCCGGGCCCTCCTCCACGACCCCCCCATCATCTATATGGACGAGCCCACGCGCAGCCTGGACCCCACGGCCGCGCGACACCTGCGCCGCTTCATCCAGGAGAAGCTCAACCGCGCCGAGGGCAAGACGATCCTCCTGGCCACGCACAACATGGCCGAGGCGGAGGGGCTCTGCCATCGCCTCGCGATACTGCACAAGGCGAGGATCCGGCGCATGGGAACGGTCGAGGAGGTCTGCTCGAGCGGCGGGAGCCGCGAGCGGTACCTGATCGAGCTCGCCGGGCTCGATCGGGATCGCATAGCGGGCCTTGCCTTCGACGGAGCGGCTCTGTCGCTGCACGAGCCCGGCGGGATCGCGTCGGGGGCGGTGCCCGGCCGCGCCCATCACGGCTACGGCCAGGAGAGAGGCCCCGGGGGCGGCCCCCACGCGACAGACGCCTTCACTCTTTCGGCCGAGGTTCCGCGCGGAGGCGTGGCGCTCACCGAGCTGATGCGGAGGATTCTGACGGCCGGAGCGACGATCGTCTCGTGCACACGCCGTGAAGCCAGCCTGGAGGAGGTCTTCGACCTCGTCGCGGGCGGAGGAGACGGCGACTCCGGCCCGCCGGGATCCGGGAGATGAGCAGGCTCACCGGCGCGTTTTTCAAGGCCCTCGCCTTCATCCGCAGGGACTTCCTGATCGAGACCTCCTACCGCAGCGCGTTCATTCTTCAGTTCGGAGGCGTCCTGGTCTCCGTGGGGATCTGGTACTTCCTCTCGGGAATGATCAGCGGGGCGGCGCCGGCCATGAAGGACGTCCCCGGCGGGAGCTACTTCGCGTTCGTCCTCGTCGGCGTGGCCTTCTACAACTACCTGACGGTGGCCCTCACCTCGTTCGCGTCGCGAATCAGCAACGAGCAGCTCACCGGGACCCTCGAGGCGATGCTCGTCACCCCGACGCGCACCCCGATGGTGATCCTCTCCTCCTCCCTGTGGGACTTCACCTTCACGTCCTTCAGGGTCGTCATCTACCTCGCCGTCGGCTTCGGCGTCTCGCGGATCGCAGAGCACCCCATCGCCATCCACTGGAGCGGCCTGCTGCCCTTCGCGGTCATCCTGGCGCTGACGATCCTGGCCTTCTGCGGCACG
>CAZMRF010000010.1:0-52709 GCA_964568735.1 uncultured Acidobacteriota bacterium | reverse complement strand
TCATCGTGGCCTCGGTCGTGATCTACCTGAAGCGCGGCGAGCCCATCAACGCCCTCATCGTCAGCGCCTCGGCCCTGCTCGGCGGCGTCTTCTACCCCGTCGAGCGGCTCCCGGAATGGCTGATGAAGGTGTCGGCCCTCCTGCCGATCACGTACGCCCTGCGGGGCATCCGCGCCGCCCTTCTGGAAGGGGCGTCGCTCGGAGCGCTCCTTCCCGAGATCCGCGTCCTGGCCATCTTCGTCGTGGCGCTCGTTCCCGTGGGGCTCCTCGTCTTCCGCTGGTCGCTCCGCGCCGCCAGGCGCGACGGCACGCTCGTCCAGTACTGAGGTATTATCCCGGGCGTCCATGGGCATCGCGCGTAATTTACTTCTGCTCGGATCCCGCAGCGCGTGGCTTCGCGAGCAGGCGGGCAGGCGCGGATTCGTCCGGCGGGCGGTTTCCCGCTTCATGCCCGGGGAGAGCCTCGACGACGCGCTCGAGGCCGCGAAGAAGCTGAAGGCTCGCGGCCTCGCCGCGACCCTCACCCAGCTCGGCGAGAACGTGAGCGAGGTGGCCGAGGCTGCCGGCGTGACGGCGCACTACCTGCAAGTCATCGAGCGCGCCTCGGCCCAGGGGCTGGACGCGGAGGTCTCCATCAAGCTGACCCACCTGGGGCTCGACCTCGGAGCCGATCTCGCCGTGACGAACCTGGAGCGGCTCGCGGAGCGGGCCGACGCAGCGGGGAGCCGCGTCTGGGTCGACATGGAGGACTCCTCCTACGTCGATCGCACCCTCGAGATCTTCACCACCGTGCAGAAGCAGCACAGGAGGCTGGGAGTCTGCCTCCAGGCCTATCTCTACCGCACGGAGAAGGACCTCGATTCGCTCCTACCTCTCGGCTGCGGCGTGCGGATCGTCAAGGGAGCCTACAAGGAGCCGGCCGAGGTCGCCTGGCCGAAGAAGCGCGACGTTGACGAGAACTACTTCAAGCTCGCGCGGAGGGCCCTGGGCCCCGAGGCGCTCGGGCACGGCCTCTGGACCGTCTTCGGGACACACGATGTGCACCTCATCGGACGGATCAACGACCACGCGGCGAAGCAGGGGCTGGCGAAGAACGTCTACGAGTTCGGGCTCCTCTACGGGATCCGCTCCGAGGAGCAGGTCCGGCTGGCCGCGGCCGGCCATCGCGTCCGCACCCTGATCTCGTACGGCGCCTACTGGTTCCCCTGGTACATGCGCCGCCTCGCCGAGCGCCCGGCCAACGTGGGCTTCGTGCTCCGGAGCATGCTGAGCCGCTGATCCCGGCACTCACCAGGAAAAACGATCACAGCGCGACGGGGGGCTTGCGGGTGTGCCAGTCGGTGACGGATTGGTAGAGGCGTCCCAGGGCGAGGGCCTTCCTCTCCTCGAAGGCGCCCGACATGAAGACGAGGCCCACGGGCAGCCCGTCCGAGCCGAAGCCGCAGGGCACCGCCATTCCAGGGAGGCCGCAGAGGTTTCCGGCGCCGCCGATCGGATCCGCGGCCGTGAAGTACTCGCGCAGGTTCCCCTCCGCGGGCGCGGCGGTGAAGGGCAGGTTGAGGGCGACGACGGCGTCCCAGCCTGTGAGGAGCTCCGCCCATGCCCTCTGCGCGAGCGTCCGGACGCGGAGCGCCTTGATGTAATCCGAGGCGCGCACGAGCTTCGCCGCGCCGCGGGCGAGGGGAGCATCGGGATCGGCGAGCTGTCGATCGAGGCCCGCATCGAGCAGGGACTCGAAGGCCGCGGCCCCTTCCGCGACGATGATCACCCAGGCCGCCTCCTCCGCGGGCAGCTCCGGGAGCGTCACGTCGCGCGGAGAGAGGCCTGCGCGCCGCAGGCCCTCGACGGCGTCTTCGAAGGCCTGCGCGATGGCCGGGTCGGCCTTCTCGGGCAGCTTGCCGCGGTAGATGCCTATTCGAAGCCGCGAGGCCTCCGCGAGGCTGAGCGCGGAGGGAAGGGGCTCGCGAAGGCTCGTGGGATCGTCGGGATCGTGGCCCGCCATCGCCTCGAGCAGCAGCTCGCAGTCGTCGGCGCTCCGGGCCATGGGGCCGAGCTTGTCCATGCTCCACGAGAGGGACATCGCTCCCCGGCGCGAGATCCGGCCGTAGGTCGGGCGGAGCCCGCTTATTCCACAAAAACCCGAGGGGCAGGTGATGGAGCCCCAGGTCTCCGAGCCCACGGCGATCGGGACGAGGCGCGCCGCCACGGCGGCGCCCGATCCCGACGAGGATCCACAGGTCCATCGCTCGGTGTTCCAGGGGTTGCGCGCCGCGCCGGTCATCGAAGCGCCGGGCGTCTCGTAGCCCATGCCTCCCGCCAGCTCGATCATCGCGCACTTGCCCAGGAGCACCGCGCCCGCTTCATGCAGCTTCGTAACGGCGGCCGCGTCGTAGTCGAATACGCGATCGGCGTAGGGCTTGGCGCCCCAGGTCGTCCGAATGCCCTTCGTCGCCACGAGATCCTTGGCCCCGTACGGGATGCCGTGCAGCGGCCCGCGGTCCCGCCCCGCGGCCAGCTCGCGCTCCGCTTCCGCCGCCTGCTCCAGGGCGAGACTGCGCGTCACGGTGGCGAAGGCGCTCAGCTTCGGATCGATCCTTTCGATGCGCGCGAGGTAGGCCTCCGCGAGCGCGGTGGGCGTGACCTGGCCCGAGCGGATCTTCTCGCCGAGCGCGCGGACGCCGAGGTCGAGGACGGGATCCGTTGGCGAGAGGCTCATCGCCTGCCGCCGGAGCCCAGGGGGCGGAAGATCAGGGCGGGCTCGACGTCATCCGCGATGTCGAAGGCGCGCAGCTTCTCGAGCGCCTCTTCGAGCCCCTTCATCTTCTCCATCAGCGCCCGCCGCTCGCTGCGCGAGAGGGCGTCCTCGTTCTCCGCGAGACAGCGGGCCTCGTCGGAGATCGTGGCAGCGGCCTTCCGGCTCTCTTCCTCGTCGTCGGGCTTGGCGAGCTCATCGAGCTTGTCGAATCCGGTGTCTTCCTTCGTGGTCTGGCCCAATACCGCGACGCCCGCGCTCCCCGCGACGGCGGCGGCCGGAGCCGCGGCCAGCCAGCGCAGGATGGCGCGACGGGGATAGTGCTTCCTGCCGGGATAGCGGTTCATCGAGCCCTCCGCATGGAACTCCTGGGACAGGATACCACCGCCGATCTCCGCGGGATCCGCGCTGCGGCGCGGGCCGGTGCGCGAGATCATCATCAGATGTCCGGGAGCGAGGCCATCTCCTCGAGCCGCCTCGTCGCCAGGCGATCATGCGGATCGCGGCTCAGGACGACGCGGAGGGCTTCCCGGGCGAGCCTGAACTCTCCCATGTGGAAGAGGCTGGAGCCGAGGTCACCGTAGATCTCGTAGAAGGCGCCGCCGCTGCGGGCGATGGCCATGGAGAACCGGGCGGAGGCGTGCTCGATCTCCCCGCGGGAGTAATGGAAGAGCCCAAGGTTCCTGTCCTGGACCGGGTAGTGCTGCCGCCTCCAGATGCCGCTGAGCCACGCGCGCATCGGTCCGGGTGGCTCACCCGATCCGAGGCCCGGCAGCTCCTCGGGCCGGGGTGCTGCGCTCCTCGCGTCGAAAACGGAGACCAGGTTCGGGTCGATCCGCCCCTGGGCCTCGGTGCCCACCCGGACGAAGACGGCCGAGAGGTGATCCACGTAGGCCAGGATCCACTCCGGATCTGCGCTGAGATCGAGGAGGAGCTTCGGCTCGCTCGCGTAGGGAAAGATGATCCAGCCGATTCCGAAGCGAAGGACCTCGCCGTCCCGGGCCGGGAGCGACCCGAGGGAGGCCTCGTAGCGCCGCTGGAGCGCCTCGTCGATGGCCAGCCTCGGATCGAAGTAGACCTGGCTCCCGAGCGACCAGCGCAGCCATCCACCGAGGCTCGCATGGTTCAGCACGCGGACCCTGTCCAGCCCGGCGCGGGCGGCGAACTCCGCCGCGTCCACGGGGATGATGAGCCGATTCCAGCCCAGCCCCGTGCGGGCGAGGCGGCGGCTTCCGACGTAATGACCGTCCGTCGCCACGCGAAGCGTGAGGATGAGCGTGACGAAGACGAGAGCCGCCGCGAGGCCCGTGAGAAGCGTCCTCGCCCTGCGTGCCTCCATGCGCACCCGGGTCCTGCGGGCGGCCGCATCGAAGATTCCTGCCGCGTTCGAGGCCCAGGCCATCCAGGGCAGGCAGGCGATCACCATCCAGGGAATGTTGCGGACCGAGCGTGCCGAGAGGACGAGGAACGGGAGCCATAGAAGGAGGCACCAGAAGCGCTTCTTCCTGATGGCTCCGGGGAGGGCCGCCAGGGAGAGGAGGGCCAGGATCAGATAACAGGCGATGGCTGCCCTGGGATAGGGAGGCAAGGGGCCGCTGACGAGGAGCTGGAATGGAGAGGCGGAGACGTTCGCGGGCCCGGACAGCGTCTCCGGCGTCAGCGACCCCGCCAGCCCGAGCGAGGCGGCGACCCCGCGCCAGCCGTAGGGGTTGATCAAGGTCGCGGCGACGGCTCCTCCCGACCAGGCGGCAAGGCGCGGATCGGGCCTCCGGCTCGCGATCCAGAGGCCTGCCACGCAACAGCCCATGGCGAGCCAGCCCAGGACGAAGAGGCCGTCCACGTTGACCCACAGGAGCTGGACGAGGAGAAGCGCAGGAAGGAGCCGGCCGGCACGGCGAGGCGCATCCGCGGCGCGAGGCTCCTCCATGAGGGTGGCGTAGCGATGCAGGACCCAGAGCGTCAGCGCGAGGAGGAGGCACGAGAGCAGCTCGGGGCCTGCCTCGAAGCGCGGCTCGGAGGCGAGGGCGCCTAGGAGGAGCAGCACCGCGAGGACGAGGGTGTCCGCGGAGCGCATCCGGGCCGTGAGCCCCATGAGGAGGAAGGTCGCGAGGATCACGGCGGCATGGAAGAGCGACAGCCCGGAGGGGCCGGCCGCGAGGTGTACGAGGGCCGCGAGCACCTGGTAGCCCCAGCTCGTGTCGATCAGCTCGTGCCCGGACGAGGCGAAGGTGAGCGCCTCCTCCCGCGGCAACCCCTGCCCCGCGAGGATTCCCCTCCCGGCTTGCAGGTGATGGCCCGCATCCAGGCTTCCCGTCTGGCGGGCCCCCAGGATCGCGATGAGGAGGAAGACCAGCGTCAGCGCCGCAGGGCGCAGCATGGGGTGGATCCGGGGCGTCGCGTCCTCTGGCATTCGGCCTCGCGGCGAGCGTTGAAGGGCTTCAATCTCCGTGATAGATTTCGAGCGACCCCAACCCGCAGATTCCGGCACGGAGAACCTCCAGGCTCCCCGTGCGGTCCGGCTCTCGACACGCTGGAGACGGAGTATCTCCTTGGCCGTGAAGCTCGACAAGATAATACCGCCTGCGGACGGGCAGCCCATCCTCCTCGAGGAGGGCCGCATCCGGGTTCCCGATCGCCCGATCATCCCCTTCATCGAAGGCGATGGAATAGGGCCCGACATCTGGGCCGCCTCCGTCCGGGTCTTCGATGCCGCGGTACGGAAGGCCTACGGCGGGACGCGCTCCATCGCATGGATGGAGGTCTACGCGGGGGAGAAGGCACGGCAGGAGCGCGGCGAGTGGCTGCCCGAGGAGACCTGCGATGCCGCCCGGGCCTTCAAAGTGGCCATCAAGGGCCCGCTCACGACTCCCGTCGGCGGCGGGATCCGATCCCTGAACGTTGCCCTGCGGCAGCGGCTGCAGCTCTACGCCTGCATCCGGCCGGTGCGCTACTACCGCGGCGTCCCGAGCCCCGTGCACCACCCCGAGAAGCTCGACGTGGTGATCTTCCGTGAGAACACGGAGGACGTCTACATGGGCATCGAATGGCAGGAAGGGAGCGCCGAGGCACGCAAGGTCCTCGATTTCCTCGCGCGCGAGATGGACCGCCCCCTTCCGGCCGACACCGGGATCGGCATCAAGCCCATCAGCCGCACGGCCTCGCAGCGCCTCGTGCGGCGCGCGATTCGTTTCGCCATCGATCGCGGGAGGACGTCCGTCACGCTGGTCCACAAGGGCAACATCATGAAGTTCACGGAAGGCGCCTTCCGCGACTGGGGCTACGAGCTGGCGGCCTCCGAGTTCGCGGGCCGCACCCTCACGGAGCAGGAGCTCTGGGAGCGGCACGGGGGGGTGCTCCCCGGGGGCCGCATCCTCGTCAAGGACCGGATCGCGGACGCCATGTTCCAGCAGGTGCTCCTGAGGCCGGACGAGTACAGCGTGATCGCCACGCCGAACCTCAACGGGGACTACCTCTCCGACGCGTGCGCGGCCCAGGTGGGCGGGCTGGGGATGGCGCCGGGCGCGAACATGAGCGACGAGATCGCCTTCTTCGAGGCCACGCACGGCACGGCCCCGAAGTACGCGGGGCAGGACAAGGTGAACCCCGGCTCGCTCATCCTCTCCGGCGTCATGATGCTCGAGCACCTGGGCTGGCCGGAGGCGGCCGGGCTGATCACGAGATCCATCGAAGAGACGATCCTCGCGAAGAAGGTCACCTACGATCTGGCCCGCCAGATGGAGGGCGCCGTGACGGTGGCTTGCTCGAAATACGCGGACGAGATCATCGCCCGGATGGGCTGAGAGGGCTGCGACGATGCGCTACAAGGTCACGATCGTGGGCGCCGGCAACGTGGGCGCGACGGCTGCACAGAGGATCGTCGAGCGCGGATACGCCGACGTGGTGCTCGTGGACATCATCGAAGGTGTGCCCCAGGGGAAGGCCCTGGACCTGATGCAGTCGGCGCCGGTCGAGCTGTACGACTCGCGGATCACCGGGTCGAACGGCTACGACGAGACCAGCGGATCCGACATCGTGGTGATCACGGCGGGGCTGCCCCGCAAGCCCGGAATGAGCCGTGACGATCTCCTGGCCAAGAACTACGAGATCGTCAGCGGCGTCACGCGCGAGGTGGCGAAGCGATCGCCGAAGGCCATCCTCATCGTGGTCAGCAACCCGCTCGATGCCATGTGCCAGGCGGTCCTGAAGGTCTCGGGCTTTCCCCGGGAGCGCGTCGTGGGGATGGCCGGCATCCTCGACTCGGCGAGGTTCAGGACCTTCATCGCCATGGAGATGAACGTCTCCGTCGAGAACATCCAGGCGCTGGTGCTCGGAGGCCACGGGGACACAATGGTGCCGCTGCCGCGCTTCACGACCGTGGCCGGGGTGCCCATCACGGAGCTGATGGACGATGCCACGATTGAGCGCCTCGTCCAGAGAACGCGGGACGGCGGTGCCGAGATCGTGAAGCTGCTCAAGAGCGGCAGCGCCTACTACGCGCCCGCCTCCGCCGTCGCCGAGATGGTGGATTCGATCCTGATGGATCGGAAGAAGATCCTCCCCTGCGCCGCGTGCCTGAAGGGGGAGTACGGGATCGACGGCCTCTTCGTGGGCGTGCCCGTGAAGCTCGGATCGAGAGGCGTCGAGCAGATCATCGAGCTGCCGCTGAACGAGGCGGAGCGGGAAGCCCTCGATCGCTCCGCGGACTCGGTCCGCGAGCTGGTCACGAAGATCGGGGCCTGAACCGGAGGCGCCGGGTCTACGCCGCGTCCCGGCCGGCGTCGCCGTCGCGCCCGAGGAAGTAGTCCTCGAGGCGATCGATGCACAGCTTGATGGCAACGCCCGGGGTGTCCCCGACGATGGCCTCGTTCATGTGGAATCTCAGGATGATCACGCGGGTGCCGTCGGGGCGGTAGAGGAAGGGGAAGGCCTGGTAGCTCCCGTCGGGAAGGTGATCGCAGAAGATGTCCACCTTCCGTCCCGCCACCGTGAGCGTGTTCCGCCCCGCGAGAATCGTCGAGACGTACCTGCCGGCCGGATGATCGAGGTAGGAGAGCGCCTCCTTCAGCGTCGCCGACTCCGCCTCCTCGGCGGTGGCCCCCTGCCCCCGGAAGACCTTCAGCTCGTGGCGCTCCGCGAAGGGGTCGGCCAGGAATACGAAGCAGAGGTGGCGTGATTCCCTGAGCGGGCTGGTGTGGACGACGATCTCGTGGCGCCTGACCTGGAGCCGGCGCCCGGGCCGGAGCGACGATGCGTGTGTCGTCATGGGCTGCGATCCCCTCCGTGCACGCGAATATGCGGCCCTGCCCCGGGAGGGTCAATTCGCCACAGAGGTGCGCACGTTAGCTTCCGGAAGCAGGACGAGCACCGCGGCTTCCGCGCTTTCGGGGTTATCGGCGGATCGCGCGCGGTCGTCAGCCCCCGGGGGCGGAGGGAGGGGCGGGTTCGGGGACGGTCGCCTGGACGAGCGCGTCGCAGATCCGGTCGACCGAGCGGCTGCCCTCCCAGACGCGATCGCCGAGGTCGTTGATGAGGATGGAGAAGACGAGGGCCCGGCCGCCCCTGTTCATGGCGTAGCCCGACAGGGACGTGACGCCCCGGATGAAGCCGGTCTTCGCGCGGATGTTCCGCATGGCCGGGGTCTCGACGAGCCGGCCGTCGAGCGTCCCGTCGATGCCACCCACCGGAAGGGAGGCCACGAACTCGGGAGCCGCCTGGAAGTTCTCGTGTGTCACCCGCAGGACCTGCGCGAGCGAGTCGGCCGAGATCCTGTTGTCCGAGCTGAGTCCCGATCCGTCGGCGATGACGATGCCTTCGGTCGTCACCCCTATCGTCTCCAGCCATGAGAGGACGGCGGCGGCACCCTTGGCGGAGCTCCCGGGCGATCCCGACTGCTCGGCGCCGATCGTCTTGAGGATCGACTCCGCCATGAAGTTGTTGCTTTCCTTGTTCATGTCACGGATGAGCTGGGCCAGCGGCCGCGACTCGTGAGTCCAGATCAGGCGCGCGCCGTCGGGGACGGTCCCCCGCCGTGCTTCGCCAATCACCTGGATCTCCTCACGGGAGGCTGCCTCGCGGAAGGCGTGGAGGGCGTAGAGCGTCGGGTCCTCCACGCTCTTGTAGACGATGTAAGGGGGCGCGTCGGATCCGATCCTCCCCGAAACCTGGATCACGTTCTGGCCGCTCGCGAAGACACGGCTCACGCGAAGGTTGCGGCCGCGGCCCGATGTGACGGCCGAGTTCGCGATCTGGACGAAGCCGTCGAAAGGCTCGAGAAAGACCGTGGGAGGCGCGCCCGGGGTGCCGGGCCGGACGGTGACGGCCACGGCGTTGAAAAAGCAGGAAAGCGCGCTCACGGGAGCGTTGTAGGGATTGTCGACCTCGGACGAGGGCCAGCGGGGGCCTCGCTGGATCTCGTCGAAGAACGAGTCATCGCCGACGAGGCTCCCCTCGATGCGCCGCACTCCGAGGGCCCGCAGGTGACGGGCCATCTGCCACCAGTCCTCTCCCACGAGACCCGGGGAGCCCCCTCCCTTCACGTAGAGGTTCCCCCGGATCACGCCCTCCGCGTCCGGCGCGGCGTCGGCGTAGAACCAGGTGCGGAACCTGTATTCGGGCTTCAGCAACGCGAGAGCCGCCGCGGCGGTGACCAGCTTCATGTTCGACGCTGGCTTGAGCATCGCGCCGGGATTGTGCGCATAGAGGCTCTCGCCCGTGGCCGCGTCCAGGACCTGGACGGAGGCGCTCGAGGAGGCCAGCGGCTGGCTGCCGAGAATGCGCCGGAGCTCCTCGGGCAGGCTGCCCTCGGCGGCCGGCAGGGGCACGGCGCACAGGAGAGCGGCCGCTGCCGCCGTCAAGACGGCGGCGAATCGGCGGATGCGAAGCGGGGTTGGCCGGAGGCTCGGAAGCCGATCGAAGAGCCATCGAGGTGCAGCAGATGTCATGGGTACAGGGACTCCCGTGGGGGGGCGTGGAAGCTTCCGCTCCCGGGCAATCTAGATCGTCCTGAGCCAGGGGAGTAGCCCCGACAGGGCTGATAGAGTCGACCTGCTCCCGGTCTCGTCGCGGAGGCGCGAGTCTGGGGCACGCGACAGAGCCGCAGGGGACCTCCCGGCTCAGCGCTCTCGAAGCCCGGGTCGCGGGGAGCGGCACGCGCGTGGCATAGAATGGCGCCCCGATGCGGGTGAGAATCCGTCCCCTGCTCCAGAACGCCGCCCTGGCTCTCGCCGCGATCGCCGTCGCGGCGGCAGCGGCGGAGGTCATCCTCCGGCTCTTCCGCCCCCAGCCGCTGGAAGCCGTCTACGTCTTCCCGGACGGCACGCTGCGGCACAGGCCGTCGTTCTCCTACAGGTACACGCGCAGCGGCTTCTCGAACGTCGTCAGCTACAACTCCCTGGGCTTCAGGGGCCCCGAGGTCGCGCCGCGGAAGCAGGCGGGGGTGCCGAGGATCCTCTTCATGGGGGACTCCTTCGTCGAAGGAAAGCAGGTGGCGGATGAGGAGGTGGTGACGGCGCTCCTCTCTCGCCTGCTCCACGAGGGTGGCTACCCGGTCGAAGTGATCAACGCGGGAGTGGCGGGGGCGGGGACGGGCGAGGAGCTGATCCTGTGGGAGAAGCTGGGCCGATCGCTCGCGCCGGATCTCGTGATCCTTGGCTTCTACCCCAACGACGTCCGCAACAACGTGGAGCGGCGCTACTTCGCCGTCAGTGATGGACAGGTCGTGCAGCGGCGCGAGCCGCGCCTGCCGCGTATCCGGTGGATCTACGACGTGCGCAAGCTCCTCGCCGCGCACTCCCATCTCTACATGCTCGTGCAGAGCGCCCGAGAGGCCTGGCGCGAGCGTGGCGAGGAGGAGGAGCGGTCATCGGACGCGCGCGAGGCGGTGGAGGCGGCTCGGCTCCTGGAGACCGAGGAGGTCTTCGAGATCGAGCCGTCGCCGGAGATCGCGGAAGGATGGGAGCTCACCGAGGCGCTTCTCGCCGCGATGAAGCGCCGCGTCGAGGACTCCGGCGCGCGCTTCATGGTCGTGGTCTTCCCCACGCGCTTCCAGGTGGACGAGGCCCTGTGGCGCTCGCACGCCCGGGAGGTCGGGATCAGCCCCGGCCTCTACGACCTGGAGATCCCTGGGAGGAGGCTCGCCGCATGGGCGGAGAGCGCCGGTGGTGAGGTCGTGGATCTCCTGCCAGCCTTCCGCGCGGCGAACAAGGACAACTCCTTCTATTACGCGATCGACGCCCACTGGAACCCCGAAGGACATCGAGTCGCGGCGGAGGCCATCCACGCGGCGCTCGTGGCCCAGGGGCTTCCCTGACGGCCCGGTCAGAATCCGGATCGGGTCGGCCGCTGCTTTGACTACCGTCGGCCGGTCTTTCTATAATGCCCGCCCTTCTTTCCCCGCAAGAGATCCCGCAGGAGGTCCTCCCTCGATGAAGATCCACGAGTACCAGGCCAAGGCTCTCCTCGCCCGCTTCGGCGTCGCCGTGCCTCGTGGCGAAGTGGCGCGAACGGCCGAGGAGGCACGCGCCGCGGCGGAGAAGCTCGGCGGCCGGGTGGTCGTCAAGGCCCAGATCCACGCCGGAGGACGGGGCAAGGGAGGCGGCATCAAGGTGGCCGCGGGGGCCGCCGAAGCCGCGTCGATCGCGAAGACGATGCTCGGGATGAAACTCGTCACGCACCAGACCGGCCCCGAGGGGCGCACGGTGAGGACGCTCCTGATCGAGGAGGCGGCCGAGATCCAGCGGGAGCTCTACCTCGGGCTCGTCCTCGACAGGTCCCGCGAGCGGCCCGTGATGATGGCCTCCACCGAGGGGGGCATGGAGATCGAGGAAGTCGCGGCCAGGAACCCGGAGAAGATCCTCAAGGAGTGGATCGATCCCGCCACGGGCTTCCAGGCCTTCCAGGGGCGCAAGATCGCCTTCGGCCTGGGGCTCGATCCCGAGCATGCCGGCAAGGCCGTGAAGCTCATGTCGAGCCTCTACGACGCCTTCACGGGAGCGGACGCGAGCCTCGTGGAGGTTAATCCTCTGATCCTGACGGCCGGCGGCGACCTCAAGGCGCTGGATGCGAAGATCAACCTCGACGACAACGCGCTCTTCCGCCACCCGGATCTCGTGGGGCTGCGGGACATTCACCTCGAAGCACTCGCTGAACTACATCAAGCTCGACGGCAACGTGGCCTGCATGGTGAACGGCGCCGGGCTCGCCATGGCCACGATGGACATCATCAAGCTCGCCGGGGGGGAGCCCGCCAACTTCCTCGACGTGGGCGGGGGTGCCTCCACCGAGCAGGTGACGAATGCCTTCAAGATCCTCCTGTCGGACAGGAACGTCCGGGCCGTGCTCATCAACATCTTCGGCGGCATCGTCCGCTGCGATCGCGTGGCGGGGGGCGTGGTGGAGGCGGTGAAGAGCATCGAGGTCAGGGTGCCCATCGTCGTGCGCCTGGAGGGGACGAACAGCGCCGAGGGCGGGAAGATCCTCAGGGAGTCGGGGCTGAACTTCACCGTGGCCGAGGGCATGCAGGATGCTGCGACCAAGGTGGTCGCCGCCGCCTCGGGGAGGGGGGCATGAGCATTCTCGTAGGCGCCGCGAGCCGCATCGTGGTGCAGGGCCTCACGGGCAAGGAAGGGCTCTTCCACGCAAAGCAGTGCGCCGAGTACGGGACGAAGGTCGTCGCGGGAGTCACCCCCGGCAAGGGCGGGCAGAAGGCCGAGGGGATCCCCGTCTTCGACTCCGTCTCGCAGGCCGTCAGGGAGACCGGGGCCGACGTCTCGCTGATCTTCGTGCCCGCGCGCTTCGCGGCCGATGCGGTCATGGAGGCGGCCGACGCAGGCGTGGGCCTCGCCGTCTGCATCACCGAGGGGATCCCGACGGCGGACATGATCCGCGCGAAGACCTGGCTGAAGGGGACGAAGACGCGCCTCATCGGCCCGAATTGCCCCGGGGTGATCACGCCCGGGCAGTGCAAGGTGGGGATCATGCCGGGGTACATCCACAAGGCCGGCAAGGTCGGCGTCGTCTCCCGCAGCGGAACGCTCACCTACGAAGCCGTCTGGCAGCTTACGCAGCGCGGGATCGGTCAGAGCACCTGCCTCGGGATCGGAGGGGACCCCGTCATCGGCACGAACTTCACGGACGCGCTGGCGCTCTTCCAGCAGGATCCGGGGACGGAGGCGGTGCTCATGATTGGCGAGATCGGCGGCTCCGCTGAAGAGGAGGCCGCCGCCTTCGCGAAGGAGAAGATGACGAAGCCCGTCGTGGCCTTCGTCGCGGGCCGGACGGCACCTCCGGGAAAGCGGATGGGCCATGCCGGGGCCATCATCGCGGGAGGGCACGGAACGGCCGGCGAGAAGATGAAGGCCCTGGGGGCTGCGGGGATCCAGGTGGCGGAGAGCCCGGCCGTGCTGGGGGAGACCGTGGAGAGAGTGCTCTCAGGGAGACGATAGCTGCGATGCTTCAGAGAACGCTGACCATCATCAAGCCGGACGCCGTCGGGAAGGCGCACGTCGGCGGGATCATCTCGATGCTGGAGAAGGAGGGCTTCCGGATCGTGGCGGCGCGCCTCGTGCACATGACGAAGAAGCAGGCCGAGGGCTTCTATGCCGTCCACAGGGAGCGCCCCTTCTTCGGAGCGCTCACGGAATTCATGTCCTCGGGCCCCTGCATGCCCATGGTGCTCGAGCGCGACAACGCGATCGACGCGCTGCGAAAGCTCATGGGAGCCACGAATCCGGCGCAGGCCGCCGAGGGGACGATCCGGAAGCTGTACGCCACCGACATCGAGCGCAACGGAATCCACGGATCCGACTCACCCGCGTCGGTCGCGTCGGAGATCCCGTACTTCTTCTCGGCGATCGACACGCTTTCCTGATGGAGGAGAATCCATGCTTGCGACAGTCCTGATCTACGGGAAGGACACCTGACCCTACACCAACGCCGCCCGTGAGGATTACGGCAAGCGTGGTGTCGCCTTCGAGTACGTGAACGTCAAGCAGGACGCCTCCCGGCTCCAGGAGATGCTCAAGCACTCCAAGGGCAAGAGGGAGGTCCCGGTCATCGTCGAGAATGGCAAGGTCACGATAGGCTTCGGCGGCACCTGAGGCGTCTGAGGGCCGGCCGTGCGCCGGTCAGTGCGCCGCCTGGAGGAGCCGCCAGGCTCCCGTCGCCGTGTTGCGGATGACCATGTCCACGAGGCCGTCGTTGGAGTTGTCCGCCAATCCGGCGAGGAAGTGTGAGGCCGCTCCCGGGCAGCTCCAGGCTCTCGGATCCTCGTAGCCCGAGCCGTTCGAGATGAAGACGGCGATGCAGCCGGTGTTGGGATCCACCCCCGCGAGGTCCCCATCGCCGTCTCCGTCGAAGTCGCCCGCGGCCGCGAAGTCGTACTCGCTGCTGCTGGTGACCCAGATCGTTGAGGCGGAGAAGAGCGATCCCGACGAGGCGGCGACCGAGATCTCGGTCATGGATCCGCCGTTGTTCCAGAGGATGAGGTCGTCACGGCCGTCTCCCGTGGCGTCCACGAGCGCCGTGAAGGTGCTGGGATCCTCCGAGGTCCACCCCTGCTGAATCGGGCCGAAGGCCGACCCCGTCGACAGGAACGCGTCGAACTCGGCGCCGTCGAAGCTGACGACGTCCGTGAGGAAATCCCCGTTCACGTCCCCCGCGAGCGCGGGGCTGCCGGGCACGGCGGCGCTCCATGACTCCACTGGCGCAAGGGCTCCCTTGCCGTTGCGCGCCCGAAGGACACGAAGGCCCGAGGCCCCGCCGAGGATGATGTCCTCGAGGCCGTTGCCATCCACGTCGCCCGCGCCGTTGAAGGTGTCGGGGGACGTCGTCGATCGGAGGTTCATGGACGCGAACTTCCGCTTCTTGCCGTTGTTCTTCGCCACGAAGAATCCCGTGCCGGCCGTGCCCCGGACGAGGTCGGCCCTCCCGTCGCCGGTGACGTCGGCGAGGAGCATGACGTCGCCTGGAGCATGGGTCGCGTAAGTCAGCCCCCTCAGGAAGACGTCCTGAACCGCGCTGAAGGCGTTGACGCGGCCGCCATCGAAGACGGCGTCGAGGTTGTTCCCGGCGTCTCCTTCCTCCACCAAGCGACGGTGGACCTCTTCCGGGGTGAGCTCCGCGCGTGAAAGGAGCAGCGCTGCCACTCCCGCGACCATGGGGCTCGCGAAGGAGGTGCCGTCCGCCCAGAAGAGGCCGCCGGGAGGGGTCGGGCCCAGCACGACGATGTCCTGGCCGGGCGCGCCGATGTCCACGGTCTGGGTGCCGAAATTGCTGAAGAGAGAGCGCGCGTCGTCGAGGTCGGAGGCCCCGGCGCAGATGTTCCCCGGGAGGTCGTGGGCGCAGGGATAGGCCTTCGTGGAATCGTCGATGTTGGAGCCGCAGTTGCCGGCGGCCTCGACGACGACGACGCCAGCGGCGATGGCGTCGGTGATGGCGTCCTTCTCGGCCTGGGAGAAGCAGCTCCCGGCCGGGCCGCCCGGGCACTGCCAGGTCGAGCTGAAGTCCTCCTCGCACGCGAAGCTCATGTTGATGACATCGGCGCCGCTGGCCACGGCGAAGTCGATTCCCCCGATGATGGCGCTCGAGGGGCAGCCGCCGGAGGCGTTGCAGACCTTGATCGGCATGAGTCTCACCGACCAGTTCACGCCGGTCATCGCCTTCCCGTTCCCTCCGATGGCTCCGATGACGCTGCCCACCTCCGTGCCGTGGCCATTGTCGTCCTGGGCCAGGCCGTCACCGTTCACGAGGTCGATCCCGCCGATGAGGCGGCTCGAGAGATCCGCCAGGGTGTGGTCGATCCCCGTGTCGAGGACGGCAACGATGATCTCGAGGCTTCCCCGGGTGAGATCCCAGGCTTCCGGGGCGTCGATGTCGGCGTCGGGGGTGCCGGGGCCGGAGAAGTGGATGCTCTGGCCGGTGTTGTGCAGTCCCCACTGCTCGAGGAGCATGTCGTTGGGGATCACGGTGATCCTCCGGTCAAGCACGAGCTCGGCATCTTCCACGGCGGGATCGCGCCGGTACCGCTCCGCGGCACCGCGCAGATCGGATCCGGGGGGCGCGACCACGGCCTCCCACCCTCTCCACGACACCAGCCGCCCGCCGAGCATTCCCGCCCGGGAGTGAGCCGCGGCACGCTCCCGGTCGGAGGCGCCGGCGCGGAAGCGCACGAGGACTTCCGCCCCGGGGGCGGCCCAGGGATCCGCGAGATACGAGTTGAGGGTCGCGCCGGAGCCGGTTCGTGCCGCGCGGGAGGAGGACGGGGAGGAGGAGGGCTCAGTGGCAGCGTCGGCAGCAGCGTCGGTCGCAACGGAAGCGAGGGTCATCATCATGATCATGAACGCGAGGAAAGCGAAATGACGTCGTCTCACGGAGTTCTCCTGGTACGAGCAGGGGAGGCGGGATCCTCGACCCGAGGCATCGAACGTGATTATAGCTCCAGGGGCGGCCTCGGGCCTGTATCCATGGAACTCACGTGCCCTGACCTGCTCGCCGGAAGGCATGGGCGCTCAGGATCGCGGTGGAGATCACAGCGGCCGAAGCAGCCTCGGCAGCCTGCCTTGTCGCAACCGAATCACATGCTCCCGCGGTTGACCCCCGAGTTGTCGCAGCTTCAAGAGTGGGATGCGTGGCGCTCGACGTTACCGTGTCGCCGTCGCCACGAGTCGCCGCGCCCGGAGCCCGCCGCGCCACCTTCTTCTCGTTCCTGTAGCTCCCACCGCACCCTGCGCGCCCGAGGCGCCAGAGGAGGCCCAATGGCGCTCGGCCCCGGACGCGTGCCAGCTCCCCGTGCTCGCCGCACTGGTGATGGAAGCGGCAGAGCGAGAGGCGATTCCAGTGCTCGTCGCTCCCGCCCCGGCCGCTGTAGACAACGTGGTGATTCTCGAGGTTCTTCCGGGAGGTGCAGCCCGGCGCAGAGCATCGCCAGCCGCTCCGCTCGTGAATGGCCTGGCCGGCTCGCCGCGACCTGGCATGGTCGACGTCCCAGGTCTCGACAAAATCCTCGAGGAGAGCGAGGAGGCCCACCCACGCAGGCGTCCGGCGGCAGCGGACGAAGAACTCTCTCGCGGCGAGGATCGATCCCGGTGGATCGGGGTCGGGCCAGGGCTCTTCCCAGGGGATCTCGCCCGCCTGCTGTTCGAGACGCCGTCGGGCCCCCTCGATCGCGCCGAGAAACTCGAGGCAAAGATCGGTAGGCAGCCTCAGCCGGAGGAAAACATCCGACACCCGTCGCGAGGCCGCCATCCGCCCCAGTCTCGCGATGCGTCCCCGCGCCGTGCCGACAACGCGCCGGAGACTGGCGTGCCACTCTGCATCGGTGACAGGCCGCAGTCCTCCATTGCCATCACGCGCGCCAGGCGCCGACTGCCCCTCAGTGACCGCCGCAGCGAATCCCAGCAATCCATCTGAGCTTCCCCGACTCTCCCCGCATGACTCCACGTCGTCAGTTCCTGCCATGAGTCCCGCCGCACGTCTCAGCGCCAGGCGCGCCTCCTCGCGCAGGCGCTTGACCGTGGCGAGCCGTGCACGGTCGATCCACTCCACCTCGGCCTGCCGATCCACGCCAAGCGGGCCGATCATCTTTGAGACCAGCCACGCGGCCTCAGTCCCCACCACTCCGGCCTCGTAGGCACGCCTCGTTTCAGGCAGTCTTTTCAGTGCGCGCACGACGCGCATTCGCATGCGCGTGGCTGTCCGCCCGAGCCCCAGTCGTTGCTCGGCGTAGTGCACGGCCGAGTCGAACCGGAGCCGTTCCCAGGCCCCGTCGTCACCCATTTTTGCCAGGAGCGCCGCCAGCCGCCTCTCGATCTCGTCCTCGAGGGTCGCCAGCTCCCGGATCTGCGCATCCAGATCGGAGGGAGTGCCGCGGCCTGCTTCGGTGGAGATCGCGTGCAGCCGTTCGAGGGTGAAGCAGGCGAGACGGAGAACGCACTCCGGCCCTTCCTGCGCCGCCCCGCCATGCTCGGGGAGGTGCTCCCAGGTGTTCGTGGAATGGGCCAGCGCGCTCTCACGAAGAGCGATGGTCTCGCCCCGTGTTAGCCCCTCGTGGTAGGCCCCGTCGAACGACTCAGGTGGTGGACTCGAGCAGGCCGCCTCGGCGACGAGCGCTTCCACGAAAGCCGTCACCGATGCGTCGTGCCCTTCGAGAGCGCGGAAGAGATCGACGGCTTCGTCGAAAGCCGCGAGAGCGGGAGAGGGCAGCTCCAGCCGCACCAGGCTTCGACTTGCGTCATCGTCGTCGTGATCATCGGCCGCGGGCGTACCCGCGACTATCTTGCCCACGTCGGCATCGCCCGCCTCGATACCGTCTCTTGAGGCGTTGCCCGCATTGCCCGCCTCGCCACGGCCTCCTGCGACGTCGCACGCGTCGGCATCGCCCTCGGCGGCATGTTGCCCGGCGACCTCGCCGGCGTCGTCGTCTCCAGCGGCGACATGACCCGAAGCGACACGAGCCGAGCACGAGTCCCCGAATCCCGGAGGCCACTCCGACTCAGCCTCGCGCGCAGCCGCCACCACCTCGCGAAGCTCCCTCACGCTCAACGAACGAGCGAGCGCCACCCACTCCCGCAGCGACTCCGCCGAGGCGATACGGCCGATGAGAAGGCCCGCCACGCGCCCGATGGGCGCGCCCCCGTCGGTTCCGCAGACTGCCGCTTCGAGTCCCGGGTGCGTGGAAAAGAAACGACCCAGCGCGGCGAGATCCCGAACCCACCTGCCAGACCGGCCGAAGCGCTCCCGGGCGTGGTCCTCGATGCGTGCATACCCGAACTGGATCCAGACCTCCTTCTCCACGAAGGTCGCCGCCGCGCGGGCGTGCGGCGCGGAGGCAAGATCGAGGGCCCAACGCAGCGACACCGCCAGCCTGTCGGCCTGCCGAGCAGCTTCCTCACGATGAGGTACCCACCGGGCCGCTGCCGCACCGCCCGCCGGGACAGCCCGTTCAAGGCGATGCGGCCGACGGGCTCCGGCCCCCGGCTTCGCAGGTGGAGACTCCGCCAGGCGTAGATGTCGATGGAGAGGGGGTGCCCGATGCGGACTTGGCGTGGGATAGACAACGGGAAGGCGGAGAGCGCCCATTCACTTGTTTCCGAAACCGATGGGGCGGCGGGGTTTGGTGGCAGGAGCGATCAGAGTACGGAGAGCAGCAAACATCTTTCTGAGATCTTCGTCGTGGCCTGTGACTTTGCGTTCGAGGGCACAGAGCTTGGCGGCGAGCTCGGCGTGCGAACGGGCGAAATCTCGCAGGCGGACAAAGGCCCGGACTACGAAAACGCTCATCTCGACCGCTCGCGGGCTGTTCAGCACCGAGGCCACCATGATCGCACCGTGCTCCGTGAACACCCAGGGGAGCTTTCGGCGCCCGCCGTGCCTGGGGCTCGATGTCACAGATTGTGATTTCAAGTCCGCCCACTCGTCGGCCGATAGCGCGTGAACTGCTGCCATGCGGGCCGAAGGCATGCCGGGAGTATACAGAAAGTAAAACGAAAGTCAAGAACATTCTCAGGTTTCGCACAACTACGGCGGGAGAAGAGGTCTGAGGCTCGCAGGAGGGAAGGGTTGCCCCTCCTGGTCGAGGCCAGGCTTCGCGTCAATCCGTCGGGGCGTAGTAGCCCTTGCGGGCGGTGACCTCCAGGCGGGGGCGGGAGACGCTCGTCTGGATCGCGCGCCACGAGCCGTCGCGCCTGCCGTTGGTCGGGCTGTACCCCAGCGTGTACTGGAAGCGCAGCTCGTCGAGTATCCGATCGAAGGCCTTGCGTAGTCGACCAGGCTTGCTCACGGCGAAGAAGCGCCCCCCCGTGTCGGAGGCCAGCTCGGTGAGGACCTCCTCGGCCGAGTGCTGCCGCGCGTAGTCGTAGTCGTTCTCGAGCTGTGCGCCCAGCCCGATGGTGTAGGCGAGCACCTGGTTGCGCAGCGCCTCCTGCACGGCCTCATCGAAGGTGTGGCCGCTGCCCGGCCCCAGCCCGTCGAAGGCCAGGTCCTGGCCGTCGGAGAGGAGCACGAGCGCCCTCCGGCCCTCCTTCTCCCCCAGGAGGCGGGCCCCCTCGTGGATGGCGTCGTAGAGCGCCGTCCCCCGCTGCGCCTCCACGGACTCGATCGAGGCCAGAACCGGCTCGCGCTCGGTCGTGAAGGGCTCCAGGACCGAGACCGAGTCGCTGAAGGTGACGAGGGAGACACGATCCTCGGTCTCGAGCGCCTCGACGAAGATGCGGGCCGCCTGGATGGCGCTCGAGAGGCGCTCCTCGCGCTTCATCGAGGCGCTGACGTCGAGCAGAAGGACGACATGCACGGGCTTGCGCTCGGAGGTGAAGAGGGAGAGGGACTGGGCCACGCCGTCCTCGGTGACCTTGAACTCATCGCGCTTCAGATCCATGACGAACTCGCCGCCGGACGACCTCACCGTGACGTAGACCTCCACGAGCAGGACGCTCGCTCTCTCGACTCCCATGAGCGGAATGGTGCGCACCGTGGCCTCAGCCGTCGTCCCGTCGCTCGCCCAGAGCTTCACGCGGATGACGTGAGGGTCCGTTCCGTCCCCGGCGTCCCACTTCGCGGTGAAGGGCGGCTCCAGGAGCGTCGCGAGCCGGAGGCCGTCGATGGAGATCTCGATCTTGAGAGGGCGCACGCCCTCCGGAGTGACCGGCTCAACCCTGACCGCCGTATCGCCGATGACGGGCGTGCCGTTCGCCGGCTCGACGATCCTGATCGACGTCGCGGCCGCCTCGGCAGGAGCAGCAAGCAAGAGGAGGAGCACTGCGAAACCGGGGAAACCAGCGATCTGCAATCCATGCCGTCGACACTGGGCCGATCTGCGGCCAGGGCGTGCGCTCGCCGCTCGAAGTGTCGTTATTGCGGTCCGGCGGAGGGAGGCTGGCACAGCCTCATTCAACCCACGCTCGTCGGGGACGTGCGCACGCATCGCCCCCAAGGATGGCACGCGGCGCCGTCCGGTGGAAGGCTGACGAGGTCTCCCGATCAGTAGGCCCTGGCGAAGTGGACGCGGCGGGTGGAGGCGTTTCCACAAGCGATGCAGGCCCCGTTCTCCGTCGAGGCCTCGAGGGGGATGCACCGGATCGTCGCCTTCGTCTCTGCCTTGACCTTCGTCTCGCACTCAGGGGAGCCGCACCAGTGGGCGCGGAGGAAGCCCCCAGTGGATTCGAGCACCCGCTTGAACTCGTCGTAGCCGTCGACGATGAAGGTGGCGGCATCGCGCCTCGCGAGCGCCGCATCGAAGAGGTCTTTCTGGATCTCCTCGAGCAGCGGCGGCACGGCGCGATCGAGAGAAGGAATGGGCAGAGGCTTCTTCTCGCGGTTGTGCCTCTTGACCGCCGTGACCTGGCCGGCGTCCAGATCCCGCGGCCCCAGCTCGAGGCGCAGGGGAACACCCTTCAGCTCCCACTCGGCGAACTTGAAGCCGGGGCGCAGGCCGTCGCGATCGTCCAGCTTCACGCGGATGCCACTGGCCTGCAGCGTCTTCTTGATTCCCGCCGCGGCTTCGACGATGCGGATCTTCTCGTCGCCCTTGAAGATGGGGACGATCGCCACCTGGACAGGCGCCAGCTTCGGGGGCAGGACCAGCCCGCTGTCATCGCCATGCGCCATCACGATGGCGCCGACGAGCCTGGTGGAAACCCCCCACGAGGTGTTCCACACGTGCCGCCAGTCGCCGGTTTCGGACTGGAACTTCACGTCGAAGGCCTTCGCGAAGTTCTGCCCCAGGTGGTGGGAGGTCCCGGCCTGCAGCGCCTTGTTGTCCTGCATGAGCGCCTCGATGCAGTAGGTCCTGACGGCGCCTGCGAACTTCTCTGCGTCGGTCTTGATGCCCTTGACGGTGGGAATCGCCATCCATTCCCGGGCGAAGCGATCGTAGATGTCGAGGATCTTCAGCGTCTCCTCGACGGCCTCAGCCTCGGTGGCGTGGGCCGTGTGGCCCTCCTGCCAGAGGAACTCCGTGGTGCGCAGGGGACGATGTTGGCCCACTGGTTGATCAGGATCGGCAGGTCCCGGTACGACTGGATCCACTTCGCGTACATCGAGTGGATGATCGTCTCGGAGGTCGGCCGGACGTAGAGCTTCTCCTCCAGCTCGCGGCCGCCGCCGTGCGTGACGACGGCGCACTGGGGGGCGAAGCCCTCCACGTGGTCGGCTTCCTTCTTCATGTAGGACTCCGGGATGAAGAGAGGGAAGTAGGCGTTCTCGTGGCCCGTGGCCTTGAACATGGCGTCGAGCGCGTCGCGCATGTTCTCCCACAGGGCCATCCCCAGCGGCCGGATCACCATGCAGCCCTTCACCGGGGCGTAGTCCGCCAGGGGCGCCTGGAGGACGACGTCGGTGTACCAGCGCGAGTAGTCCTGCGATCGTGGGGTGATGCGCTCGGCCATGGAAGTCCTTTCCGCGAGGGGCTAGGCAAGAAAGCGGGGCATTATAGCGATCTCGCGCGGACCGTGGCGGAGGAAGCGACCTTGATACCACCGGGCGTATGTGCCGAAAGGCAGTGCTATCTTAAAGGTGTGAAGGTCAATTCCGCCGCCCCATCCGTCAGTGACACCACGGAAGACGCCGCCGCCGTCCAGATCCGCGTGCTGAGGGAGATGCCGGCACGCCGGAAGGTAGGCCTCGTGGAGGACGCCAACCGGACAGCGCGTCGCCTGGCTCTGGCCGGAATCGGAATGCGCTTCCCCGGAACATCGCCGGAGGAGCGCGGCCGTCTCCTCATGGACCTTCTCCTGGGTGAGGATTTGGCGGCTCGTGTTTATGGGCCGAGGCCGCCCATTCCAGGGCGATGACGCCCCGCGATCCCGAGGCACTCAAGGTCTTGTTCCGAGTGCTCGAGGTCCTTGAACGATTCGGGGTCGCATATCACCTCGGCGGATCCTACGCGAGCGCGATCCACGGTATCCCCCGCCAGACGCACGACATCGATCTCATCGTCGATCTTGTCGAGGAAGGAATCTCCGAGCTCGCACAGACTCTCGCCACTGAGTTCTACGTGGACGAACTTTCGATGCAGCGCGCAGTCGCCGAGCATGGCAGCTGTAACCTCGTCCACCTCGCCAGCGGGGTCAAGGTCGACCTCTTCGTGAAGGGCGATTCTGCCTTCGACCTCGAGGAGTTCGAGAGGCGCGTACCTGTATTGCTGGGAGACGAGGCCCCCCGGGAGGTATTCGTCAAGTCCGCCGAGGATACTGTCTTGAGGAAACTTCTCTGGTACCGGCTCGGCGGCGAGCTTTCCGATCGGCAGTGGGCAGACGTTCGCGGAGTCATCAGCGTTCAAGCCGGCCGACTGGACATCGAGTACCTGGCTCGCTGGGCCGACCTGCTCTCAGTGCGCGACCTGCTCGACCAGCTCCTCAGTTGAGAGAAATCCGCTTGCCAGCTTCCATCACTCGCCGTCCCGCGAAGCGGTTATCGTGAGGGGCACAGCTTCTGATGCACACGCGTAGCCTCGTCGCGCTCTCGCTTGTCGGGGCTGTGGCCTGCGCTGCGGCTGACACCGCAGCAGCCGCCTGCCGGGGTTTGAGTGCACAGAAGGTCGGGGAAGGACTTGGGTCAGTCCTCTTCGAAGTGGCTAAGGCCTTCGTACGAGCAGGCGTATGGGATGATCCTCCCTGCCAATCCCCGGAAACTCTTGAGTTGCGTCACCTGTGTTCACTTGCGGCTGACATGAATAGGGCGGTTGAAAGGGTCAACAGAGCTGTAGACCGGGACTGCTTCGATGAAAAGGGCCCGTTCCTGCAGGCATCTGACTTCTATACCTACGCCGTCCTGGTGGAGGCCAGATCGTCTCCTGACCCAGAGCTGAGGTGGCAGGTTCGAATGCGGATGTACCTGCTGTGCAAACAGGGAGTCATGTTGACGGACGCAGGGTCGAAGGAGTGCCCTACGATCGTGGAGCAGGCGTGCGTCGACACGCTGAATTCCGACGTGGATCCATTCAATCGACATCTTGCTCTTGAGATCCTGTCACGCGGCTACGCTACAGACAGGTCGATGCCAACACTGGAGGACGTAAGGCGCACGGCATCCGACTCCACGGGGCATTGTCCCCGGGGGTTCCCTTCACGCGCCGATCCCAACGCGCGGGCAGTGCCCTGGGGAGAGATCGCGCGCGGGTACCGGTCATCCGAGTACTCCTGCGAAACGGAACTCGCGATCGAGGCCCTCAGCCACCTCGAAGCGAAGTACCAGAAGCCCTGAAGTCGAGCTAGAAAGTGATGACAATCCCGCCCTTCACGTCGTACTGGCTCTGCACGGTGCTTTTCTCGTAGGTGAAGCAGACGTTGTTTTCGTCGCAGATCTCGACGTCGTCCTCCTCGAGGAGGGTGCCGTAGTAGCGGCCCTCGAAGCGGATGCCGAAGTGCTTCGACGGGTGGAGGACGACGCCTCCCGCGATCGAGCCCGAGAGGCGGGCGTCGCTGTCGAGGCCTGAGGCCTCGTACCGCGTCACGCCGACCGAGGCGCTGACGAAGGGATGGGTGGTTCCCTTCGGGAAGGAATAGCGCCCCTCGAGGTGGTAGTACTCCACGCGGAGATCGGTCTCGCCGGATCCGGCCAGGGGATCGGAGTCGAGCACCGTGTCCTGCCTCACGTAGAGGGCGCCCACGGCCGCGCCCTTCTTTCCGATCAGGGCCGACACGAAGAACCCGTAGTTGCCGGCATCGCGGATCTCGAGATCCTCGGTCGTGCCCGTGTTGGGGTCGAGATCAAACTCGCCTCCGAGCTGGTAGCCGGCGAACGGAGTGATCTCCAGGCGGACCTCCGGCGGGGCGGCCGCACCGGCCACGGGGACGCCCGACAGGATGGCGGACAGGAGGAGCCCTGCGCAGAGTGCACGTGATCTCATCTCAGGTGAGACTGTCTCCGGGCGGGCGGGTCCGCACATTCACTCGCATGTGAGGCCCGCCCTTTCGCCACCCTGGAATCGCCTACTGCCCCTCCGTGCCTGCGCTGGCGTAGGTCTCGGGGAGATCCACGTCCAGGTTCTTCACGAGGAAGGACCAGAGGTCAGCGTACTCCTCGATCTGCATCATCGTGGGCTTGCCCGCGCCGTGGCCGGCCTTCGTCTGGATCCGGATGAGCTGCGGATTCTTGCCGGTGTCGGCCGCCTGGAGCGCCGCGGCGAACTTGAAGCTGTGGCCCGGAACGACGCGGTCGTCGGTGTCGGCCGTGGTCACGAGCGTCGGTGGGTAGGTCGTGCCCTTCTTCAGATTGTGGTAGGGCGAGTAGGCGAGGAGCGCCTTGAACTCGTCGGCATCGTCCGAGGAGCCGTAGTCGTCCACCCAGTAGCGGCCCGCCGTGAACTTCTGGAAGCGCAGCATATCCATGACGCCGACGGCGGGAAGGGCGGCGCCGAAGAGATCGGGCCTCTGAGTCATCGCCGCGCCTACGAGCAGTCCCCCGTTGCTTCCGCCCATGATGGCCAGCCGGCTCGAGGTCGTGTACTTGTTCGCGATGAGCCACTCGGCGGCGGCGATGAAGTCATCGAAGACATTCTGCTTATGCAGCTTCGTTCCCGCTTTGTGCCACGCCTCGCCGTACTCGCCGCCTCCGCGCAGGTTCGCCACGGCGTAGATGCCGCCCATCTCCATCCAGGCCAGCCGCGTGATGTTGAACGACGGCGTCATGGGGATGTCGAAGCCGCCGTAGCCGTAGAGGAGCGTCGGGCGGGTGCCGTCGGGCGTGACGTCCTTGCGGTGGGAGATGAACATCGGCACGCGGGTGCCGTCCTTGCTGTTGTAGAAGACCTGCGTGACGACGTAGTTGTCGGGGTTGAAGTCCACCTTGGCCTGCTTCCAGAGCGTGCTCTTGCCCGTCAGCATGTCGTAGCGATAGATGCTGGGCGGCCGGTTGAAGCTGGAGAAGGAATAGAAGGTCTCGAAGTCGTTGCGCTTCCCGCCGAATCCGGACGCTGCTCCGATTCCCGGCAGCTCCACGTCGCGCACGTGGGAGCCGTCCGTCCGGAAGACGCGCACGTACGTCGCGGCGTCTTTCAGGTAGGTCGCCACGAAGAGGTTGCCCACCAGGTTCACGTTGCGCAGGGCGTTCTGGCTCTGGGGGATGATCTCGCGCCAGTTCTCGCGCGCGGGGTTGCTGATGTCGATGGCGATGACGCGGCCCATCGGGGCTTCCAGATCGGTGCGGAAGTAGAAGACCGTGCCGTCGTTGCCGATGAATGAATAGTTGTCGTTGAAGTGGTCGATCAGCTCGACAGGGATCGCGTAGGGCTCGGTGAGGTCCCTGTAGAGGAAGCGGTTCTTGTCGTCGGTTCCCTTCCAGACGCTGATCAAGAGGTAGCGGCCGTCCTCCGTCACCTCCGTACCGAAGCCCCACTCCGGCTGATCGGGGCGATGGTAGGAGAGGACGTCCGCCGACTGCGGTGAGCCCGCGCGGTGGTAGAAGACCTGGGCGTTCTTGTTGAGGGCCTGGAACTCCTGCCCCTCGGGCGGCTTCGGGAAGCGGCTGTAGAAGAAGCCCTTGCCGTCGGGGGTCCAGGCGACGTCGCTGAACTTGATCCAGCTCAGCTTGTCGGGAAGATCCTGTCCGGTCGCGAGATCGCGGACGAACCACTCGCTCCAGTCGGAGCCTGCCACGGCTCGCGCGTAGGCCATGTAGCGCCCGTCGGGGGACAGCTCGGTGCCGTCCAGTGCGATCGTCCCGTCCTCCGTCCACTTGTTGGGGTTGATCACCTCGACGGGCACGCCGTCAGCCGACTCGGCCATGTAGATCACCGACTGATTCTGGAGGCCGTCGTTCCTCGCGAAGAAATAGCGGTTCCCGAGCTTCTCGGGCGAGGAGAATCGCTCGTAGTTCCACAGCTTGGTCAGGCGCGCCAGGATCCTCCCGCGCTCCGGGATGTTCTGGAGGTACCCGAACGTGACGCGGTTCTGGTCCTCGATCCATGACCGGACCTCGAAGGAATTGCGTGCGTCCTCCTCCAGCCAGCGGTAGGGGTCGGTGACCTTCGTGCCGTGGTAGTCATCCACGACATCCTTGCGTTGAGTCGGCGGGTACTCGAGAAGGTCGGCGAAGGCCGCGGGCACGAGGGCCAGCGCGGCGACCAGGGCGATGACGAGGGAGACAGGGCGTCGGCGCATCAGGTGTTCCTCCGATCTAGGGATCAGGACTCATCCGTTGGAATCTGCGGGAGCCTCCGTGACGGGGGCCGGAGAGGTCTCCGTCCCGTCGAGAGGCAGGTCATCCCCGGCAGGAAGCTGCTCGCCGCCGGCCGAGCCGCCGGCATCATGCCAGTGGCCATGCTCCGCGGACCAGACCTTGCCGGAGGGCGGTGGCCCGGGAGGGGGTGCCGCTGAAGCGGGTGCGCCTCTGCCTGCCGAGCCGTCGGCGTCATGCCAGTGGCCGTGCTCAGTAGACCAGACCTTGCCGGGAGGCACTGCGCCGCCGGGTTGGGGTGCGGGTCCGCCGGCCCCCGGCGCCAGATCGTGCCAGTGGCGGTGCTCTTCCGACCAGACCTTGCCGGCCGGAGCGGGCCCCGGTGGACCTGGCTTGCGATTCGCCCAGTTCATCAGCGCCATCACGAAGCCGGCCGCGATGACGAGGGCGCCGATTCCGGCAGCCGCGTGCTTCCACCACTGGGTTGGCGCGGTGCGGCCCTCGCAGCACTGCTTGTACTTGAGGCCGCTTCCGCAACCGCAGAGGTCGTTCCGGCCGGGCTTCATCGCGCACCCCGTCTGGTCACGATCCGCATCATCTGCAGGGGAAGGGGAGGCGCCATCTTACCACAGGACTCCCGGCCCGGGCTCAGGAGCGCCCATTCACCGGGGGCGCTCCTCGGCCTCGCCGGTCATGGGGACGAAGCGGACGGGAATGTTGCGCTCTCGGAGAATGCCCTTCTCCGAGCGGGTGAGGACGAGGAGCTCCTGGTCCATCGAGCCCACGGGGATGACCATGCGGCCGCCGGGCGCGAGCTGATCGACGAGTGGCTGAGGGACGTGGCTCGGCGCCGCCGTCACGATGATCCCGTCGAACGGGGCCACCTCGGGCCAGCCCCTGTAGCCGTCGCCTATCCGGAAGTGAAGCCGCGGATAGGCAAGCTCCTCCAGGAGGCGCTTCGCGTGCAGCCCGAGCGGCTCGACGATCTCGATCGTCCAGACCTCGGCTCCCATGGCCGAGAGCACGGCTGCCTGGTAGCCCGAGCCCGTCCCGACCTCGAGGATCTTCTCGCCCGGCGCGACCTGGAGCAGCTCCGACATCAGGGCGACGATGTAGGGCTGCGAGATCGTCTGCCCCTGGCCGATGGGCAAGGGATGATCCTCGTAGGCGGCGCGGACGAGCTCCGCCGGGACGAAGTGATGGCGGGGCACCTCGCGCATCGCCGCCAGGACCCGCGGATCGGCGATGCCGCGCCCTTCGATCTGCTCGCGCACCATCCGCTCGCGCGACTCCGCGAGCCAGGGATCCTCCTCGACCGCGGGACGGCCCGCATCCTCTGCCACCGAGGTGGGAGGTGACGAAGGCTGACCCGCGGCATTCGCTTCCGCAGCTTCGAGAAGCGCCGCCTCGTCATCGGCTCGTGCAGGGGCCTCCTGCGTGGCCGTTGCTCCGTCCTCGCCGGCACGTGGCCGTGCCGGCGCGTCGTCGAGGCGGCAGGCGGGTCCGCTCCCCTGCGCCAATCCGAGGCTGATCCACGCCATGAGCACGCTCCTGGTCCTCAGGCTCCTGCCCATGGTCTCGCTCGAGTGGATGACTGCTTCTGAGCGGGCGCCGGCGGCGCCGGCTCAGAGGCGCGGACCTTGGACCGCTGCCTGGTGACGGGCGCGCTATCGGGACCCGCGATGGGCTCGCTCGATCCAGGGCGGCTCATCGGGGCGGGCACCCCGATCTGTTCGGAGCGGGATCGATTGATGTGCGTATCGCCTGGCCGGCGCGGCGCTCCGTGGTCGCGCCGCAGGCGGTTCACCTCGATGTGCGCGCGGCGCGTGGGCTCGGGGATCCTCGTCGAGCAGCAGCGGAGAACGATCCGCACGGCCGTCTGGTCGTCGATCGCGTGGCCGGGCGAGACATAGAGCGGCGCGACGGCGTCGCGAGTCCTCAACACGGTCCCCACACGCCGCCCCTCGTACATCAGCCGGGTCTTCGAGCCCCGCGCGGAGCGGGGATCGCGGTGCTCTCCCACGAGGCGGGACTTCGCGCAGCCGATCGTGGGCAGTCCAAGGACGAGCCCGAGGTGGCTCGCGAGGCCCAGCCCGCGTGGGTGGGCGATTCCCTGCCCGTCGCAGAGGATGACGTCGGGCGCATGGCGGATCTTCCGGAAGGCGCGGAGCAGGATCGGGATCTCGCGGAAGGAGAGGTAGCCTGGCACGTAGGGGAAGCGGGCGCGTCCCACGGCGGAGGCGACCTCGACGGGGACGAGGTCGGGCCAGCTCAGAACGACCACCGCGCTGTAGATGATTTCGCTTCCGCGGTCATAAGAGACGTCCGCGCCTGCGATGAGGCGGGGGGAGAGAGCTGAAGGAGCCGGCGTCAGGTCGAGGGTCTCGCGCAGAGTCTCCTGGATGCGACGGGCGCGAGGAATGGTGACCGACCAGGGATGGATCCGCCGGTATCGCATAGGTTCGATCCGGGGGTGCCGCACCGGGTACGCCGCTGGCGGGATGCGGGTGAATGGCGGCAACCCCGAGGAAACGCTACCACCTTTCGTGCCTTGACTCCACAGGAAGGCTGGCGAATCATCGGCAGGAAGGCCGGATTCGATCCGTGAATGCTCGTGGAGGGGGCCCATGAAACCGATCAGCAGTCCCAAACTCCTCGGTTCCACGCTCCTGTTGATCCTGTTTGCGGCCGCGTGCGGGGGAGCGCCGGACCACCTCCCTGGTGGGAAGGAGGCCTCTGCGGCGGCGAAGGCGACCGGTGAGGAGCTGGGCAAGGGCCTCGGCCGCCCGATCATGCGAAGCGAGGTCGAGAAGGCGCGAAGCGATCTCGAGGCGGCGCAGCGTGCGCTGGAGCAGTACGCCGCCGACGAGTCCTCCTACCCGCAGGCCGGCTCCTGCGCCGAGCTGGCGGGGAGCCTCGGCCGATTCGGCAGGAACCTCAGGATCTCGGGCAACGATCCCTGGGGGGCGTCCTACGAGTGCCGCGTCTGGAGCGACGGCTTCTCGCTGCGTTCGTTCGGGCCCGACGGAAGCGCCATGAGCCCCGACGACGTCGTCGTCGAAGCGGGATCTTCGCCCTGAGCGATCGGGCGCCGGTAGTCGTCGCGATCGCCGCGGGCTTCATCCTCATCCTGTCCGCCTGCGAGAAAGCCGAGCGGTGGCCGCTCATCACCGTGGAGCGCTACATGTCGGCCCTTCAGCAGCGCGACAACGAGACCCTTGGGCTCTTGTGGGGGCCTCATCGCCGCGCGATGGCCGGCGCCGACGAAGAGGCGACGAAGGCGCTCGAGGAGGCCTTCGACCAGCGGGTGAAGGAGGCTCACGACGGCTTCGACGCCGCGAAGGAGAACGGCGTGCTCCCGGAGGATCCCCTCGCCGTCGCCACCTTCCGGGCCCTGCGCCTGGGGAAGGGGGCGGCCTCGATTCCGCTCGGAGTCGAGATTGCGGAAGACGGCGGCACGGCCCGCGTGAGGACGCGGATCGTCACGAACCTCGACAACCTCCAGCTCGAGAATCTCCCGCTGGGGGTCCGTGTCTACTTGATGGCCTACCCCATCGGGCGACTGGAATTGATGGCCGTGGGCTACCAGAAGCTCGAGGACAAGAGCCTCCTGGGCTCGGTGGAGATCGAATGGCGCCTCAGCCGCGCCCCCGAGGGAATGGACACGGTCGCAGGCTGGCTCATCGAGTCGATCACCCCCGATCCCGCAACTGCCGCCCGCTGGGAGCCCGGAAAGCGCGGCTGAGCTCCGCGTCCTTCCGAACTCTGCCTCCAAGCGGCTCCTACCGTCCTGCGCCATCCGCAAGCGGAGTTGTTTCTGTCGGATCTCACCGACGTGCTCGGAGAAGCGCGCTCAGGAGGAAGGCGGGCGGCCGGCGAGCGGGAAGTAGGCGACTGTCAGCCTGTAGCTTCGTCCGGCCTCATCCGGCTTTCCCTTTCCGGCGGTGCAGCTTTTCAGGATCTTCATGAGCTTCTCGCGGAGGACGCGCAGCTCTTTCGGGGTGCCGCGTACCTCGAGGAAGCTGAGGATTCCGCCCTCTTGAAGCTCCTTCGGGCTCTTGCCGCTGTCGAGGAGCGCGCGAAGATCGGCCGCCGTGTTCTCCAGGATCTGAACGGCGACTCCGTGGGTCGCCTCCTTGGCCTGGGCTCCCTCGGGCGATGAGAAGATCCGCGAGTCGGCGCTGAAGGCCTTCGCTACGGCGACGTAGTACTTCTCGAGGGCGCCGCGGCTCTGCCGGGTGCGGGCCAGCCGGATCAGCCCCACCCGCTCCAGTGCGGCGACGTGGTGGTAGAGGCGGGTCGGAGGCTCTCCCAGGATCCCCGCCACCTGCTTCGTCGTTCGCTCCTCGCAGAGAAGCTCGAGGATCCGGATCCGGAGCGGATCGGCGAGGACCTTGATCTGCTCCAGCTCGGTGAGCTTGTAGACCCCATCCGACGGCCCCGCCCCCGCCTTCACGCCGGTCCTTCGACGCCCGCCCTTCCGAGTGTCCGCCATGGCGCCATTCTACTGCTTGACAATATTCAATAATAGTTGAATAGTCAAGTACGACTTGATATTCTGACGAACCTGAACGATCGGCCTGGAAACCCGGGCGAGGGAGGGGTCATGCTGGAAAGGGCGGATGGTGGAAGCGAGTTGGCGCAACGGTCGGCGGAGGTGGGGGCTCCCGCCCCGCACCCGGTCGACGGGGCAGCGGCCGCCGTGGCAGGCCCCCGGAACGGGCTGACGGCCTTCTGGACGATCTGGTCCGGGCAGGCCCTGTCGCTGGCGGGGAGCCAGGCGGCCCAGTTCGCGCTCGTCTGGTGGCTCACGCTGGAGACGGGCTCACCGGGCGTGCTGAGCACGGCCACCCTCTTTGCGCTGCTCCCGGCGGTCGTGCTCGGCCCCGTCCTCGGTGCGCTCGTGGATCGCTGGAGCCGGCGCTGGACGATGGTCATCGCCGACGGCGCGGTGGCCCTCGGCTCGCTGGTCCTGGCGGGCCTCTTCCTCTCGGGGAGAGCGACCGTGGCCACCGTGCTCGCCTTTCTCCTGTGGCGAGCGATCGGCGGGGCCTTCCACGGCCCGGCGATGCTCTCGGCCACCTCGCTCATGGTCCCGCGCCAGCACCTCGCGCGGATTCAGGGCGTGAACCAGACGCTCCAGGGGGGACTCGGGATCTTCACGGCCCCACTCGGGGCGCTTCTCCTTGCCATCGTCGGGATGACAGGCGTCATGGCGATCGACGTGATCACGGCCCTCTTCGCCATCGTGCCGCTTCTCTTCGTGGCCGTCCCCGAGCCCGCGAAGCGCGCGGCGGAGGGGCGCGGCGGGAAGGCTCCCTTCCTGGGTGAGATCGCGGCCGGGCTGCGCTACATGCGCGGGCTGCCGGGCCACATGGGCCTCATCGCCTTCGCCGCCGTGATCAACCTCTTCCTGGTTCCGGCCTTCGCGCTCCTGCCGCTGCTGGTGCTCGAGGAGCTGAAGGGCGACGCCACCCGGCAGGCCTGGCTCAGCTCGGCCTTCGGTGTCGGCGTCATCGCGGGAGGGGTCGCGCTCGGGATCTGGGGCGGCTTCCGGAGCCGCGTGCGGACGGCGCTGGCGGCGATCGTGGGGCTCGGAGTGGCGACGCTGGCGCTCGGGGTGACGCCGGCGGCTTTCTTCCCGATGGCGGCCGCCGCCATGCTCGCGGTCGGAGCGCTCGCGTCCGTGGCGAACGGCTCCATCGCGGCCGTCCTGCAGGCGACGATCGCGCCCGAGTTCCAGGGGCGCGTCTTTACCTTGATGATCAGCGTGGCGGGGGCGATGACTCCGCTGGGACTGGTCCTCGCCACTCCCGTCGCCGGCCTTGCGGGCGTGCGCGCCTGGTCCCTCGCCGGCGGCATCGTCTGCGCGGCGATGGGTGCCGCCGCGTGCTTCGTTCGCTCGATCCAGGAGATCGAAGGCGGCCCTTCAACAGAGCGTCCTGCTCCCCATCCCGCGGCTCAGGGCGCGGAGGATCCTCCCCTCATCCTCCCGAGAAGCGCATTGAAGCGCGGATCTCCCCGGAGCGACTGGAACCAGTCGTCCGCGGCGAGGTAGTCGTGGTCGCGATCGCCCAGCTCGAAGTCCCTCTCCAGCTCGGAGAAGGCCTCCTCCCTGCGGCCCATGAGGGCATGGATTCCTGCCAGGTTGTAGGCAGCGCTCGCCCGCTGGGGGAAGAGCTCGCGGACCTTCGCGCAGGCGGCCATCGCCTTGTCGAGATCGCGCAGCTCGATGAGGGCATCGCAGACGTTCGTCAAGGCCGTCGCGTACTCCTGGGCCCTGGGGTCTCCACCCGCCGCCCGCCAGGCCGAGATCGCTCCCTCGTAGTGGGAGAGAGCCATCGCTATCAGCTTCGCGTCCGGCGACGGCAGGAGCGCGTTCTCCTCCATGAGGCTCGCGCCGAGATTGAGGAGGGCCCAGGGGCTGCTGGCATCCCCCCGGAGCGCCTCTGCGGCTCTCGTCTGGGCGCTCCTGAAGTCGCGGAGAGCGCCCTCGGCGTCCCCGGCAAGGGCCTTCTTCCTCCCTCGCCGGACGAGGAGGTCGGCCAGGCCGGTGAGGATGCGGGGACTCTGCGGCTCGAGACGGAGCGCAGCACGGTAGTGCGCGGCGCTCGCTTCCAGATCACCGGCGAGCGCTGAGACACTGGCGAGCTCATAGAGCGCATCCGGATTGCCAGGCTCGAGCGCGGCGGCTACCTGGAGATCGAGCTGCGCCTTGACGATTTCGCCGAGCGCCCGGTGCGCCATCGCCCTGGAGAAGAAGGCCTCCGACGAGCCCCGGGTCGTTTCGATGACCTCGGAGAAGTCGGCGACGGCCTTCGCGTAGTCCCCCTTCTCGATCGCCAGGGTCCCGTCGATCTCGATCTCCTCGGGGGAAGGAGGAGAGGCGCCCCTCAGTCGCGCAGCCTCCTCGAGATCCGGGACCGCCGCCTCTTCCCGGCCGAACCCTGACAGGAGAAAGGCCCTGAGGCGGTGCGGCCACGCTGCGCGGGGCTCCAGCACGACGAGCCTCGACGCGTCCGATAGGGCGAGATCCTGTTCCCTTCTCCTTGCCGCCGGGTCGTCCTCGCTGAGGGCGATCCTCCGATGATTGAGGGAGCGCGCGCGGAGCGCCCGGCTGTGGTCGGAGTCGAGATCGAGGATCCCCGAGAGGCGCTCCACCGCCGCGCGGGGCTGGTTGTCCCGGCTCAGCCTGTTCGCCTCCTCCAAGAGGCTAGCGATCTCGATTTGCGTGACGAGGCGCGCATGCTGGGCGGTCCGCAGGGAGAGATAGGCCCCGCCCGGAAGGCCGACGAGGAGCACCCCCGCCAGCGTGGCGTGAAGCGGCTTCCGCCGGGTCCACTTCATGAGCCTGGCGGTGGGAGAGGGCGGACGTGCGTGGATGGGCTTGAATGCGAGGACGTTCTCGAGATCGCCTGCGAAGTCAGCGGCCGTTCTGTAGCGATCCGTCGGGTCCTTCTCCAGTGCCTTTCCGAGCACCACGTCGATGTCGCGGCTCAAGCCTTTTCGGAGGCTGCTCGGATGCCGGGCGGCCTCGTTGAGCACCGCGTTGACGTACATTTCCGAGGTCCTCCCTCTGTAGGGAAGGTGAAGGGTGAGCAGCTCGAAGAGCGTGACCCCGAGTGCATAGACATCCGTTCGGGCGTCGATCGCAGCCCGCCGGCCGCGGATCTGCTCGGGCGCCATGAAGGCCACCGTCCCGATGACGGCCTGGGAGCTGGTAATGCGTGTCACTCCCTCTCCGAGCGCCAGGCCGAAATCGGCGATCTTGATCATCATGGGATCCCGGGTGAGAAGCAGGTTCATCGGTTTGACGTCCCGGTGGACCACCCCGCGCCGGTGGGCATAGTCGAGCCCGCCGGCCACGGCGATGATCTGCCGGATCACCCAGGCGACGTAGTCGCGGGTCCCGAACTCCAGATCCCACCGCTCGTCATGTCCGAGGCGCCGCATCCTCACCACGACGTCGTGAAGGGAGCCGCCCTCGCACAGCTCCATCGAGAAGAAGATCACGGCTCCCGCGCTCCCCATCTCGTAGACCTTGACGAGGTTCGGGTGGCTCAGCCTGCCGCCGATCCATGCCTCGCGCGCGAACCTCTCCTCGGCCTTCTCTTCAGAGGATCGATGTCGGGACAGGACCTTGAGCGCCACCCGGCGCTGCATCTTCCTGTCCAGGGCTTCATAGACGGTACCCATCCCTCCCGAGCCGATCTCGCGGAGGATCTCGAAACCGGGGATCTCGAGCGGCGGTGCGGTGTGGGGCTCCGGGCCGACGCGATCCCGATCGACTGTCTCGGTGCAGGACAGGCACATGGGGCCCGGACCATGCAGGGTCCCGCCGCACGACGGGCAGGTCGCTCCAGGCACGGACGGGATCTGCATGCGGAAGGCTACGTCATCCGCCTGCTCTCAGGGGCACTGCAGATCGTTGATGCGCGGGGTGGGAATGCTGCTGGGGTTCGGTGGGAGCGGCCCCTCTCCGAGGAAGGAGGCTCCTGTCACCACGTAGAGGAAGCCACTGCCGAGGGGCGGTAGAGCCGCGTCGGTGAAGTCGGGGATCCCGTCCTCATCGGCATCGACCAGCACACCGCACGCGACGCGAGTCATGGCGGAAGTCCGGATCCCGCCGCCGGCCCGGACTCCGAGGAAATCGCCGCGGTAGATGTTGTACACGAGCGCGCGATCGGCCGCCGTCCACTCGAGCATGGCCAACCCGCCGGGATCTGTCACGTCGATACCGATATCCGGAACCACACCCGGCGTCAGCGGAGAGATCACGTAGGCCTCACCGGCGTTCGCCGGGGTGTTGGGGTCGGAATCGGCGAGGGGGGCTCCCGCCACGGCGTCGGCCACGCCGTCGCCCGTCACGTCAAGGCCTCCCCCGACTGATTTTCCGAGCTGGTCGCCGGCTTCAGCCCCTTCGAAGACGACCCCCGCGACTGTCTTTCCGACCTCCGAAAGGAGCACGTCCCCTGCGGGAAGGGTCGGGCTTCCGAAAACGATATAGACGCGACCGGCGTCCACCTTGCCGGGTGCATCGACCCCCTGAGCCCCCAGGATCAGATCGCCGACTCCATCGCCGTTCACGTCCCCCGCCGCGGCCACCGCCAGGCCTCCCAGATCTCCTTCACTTCCGGGAGCGAAGCGAACCGCTCCGAACAGGCTGCGCGCGTCCCCGAGGCCCGGCGCGCGCGAGAGTGTGGTGGGCGTGGGGCCCGGTGGCGTGCTCACGGGTGCCGTGCCGGTCTCCCTCTTGGGGCCTTTCCCCGGGATCAGCCACGCCTCCTGATTGGCACCGATGAAAATGTCCGGCTCGCCGTCTCCCGTCACGTCCCTCGCGCCCGTCACCGAGCGGCCGACCTCACCGCCAGGCTCCGTTCCGATGAAGACGACGCCGGAGACCTCATCGGGGGCGGCGTTCGCTACACGCGCCAGCGCGATGATCCCCGGCGTGCTCGCATCGTCGAGATTCTGAGTCCCGCCGTGGACCGCGTAAACGTATCCCGCATCGGCGATGGTGTTGTTCGACGCGTCCTTCACGTCTCCCCCGGGGGCGCCGATGAGAAGGTCGTCGATCTGATCGGAGAGGAGATCCTCCCAGGACGAGACGGCGATGCCCGCCGCGTCTCCAGCATTCTCCCCTTCGAAGACGAGGCCTGGGATCAGGCCACCCACACTGGACAATGAGACGGCCCCGGGCAGCAGCGGCCCGTAGATCAGGTAGACCTTTCCCGCTCCACTCCTCCCGCCGGGGCTGGCCCCGGGCGCCCCGATGAGGAGATCGTCGGCGCCGTCGCTGTTGATGTCGCCGGCGAAGGATAGCGAGGCTCCTGCGAGATCCCCCGCCGCGCTCCCCAGAAAGGCCACGCCGCAGACCGGCGTGCAGGTCAGAGCGCTCAGGCTGACGGATCCGGACGGGAGATTAGGGTCGCCGAACACGAGGTAGGCCTTGCCCGAATCCGTCAATCCTCCGGAGTTGGTGAATGGCGCGCCGATGGCGAAGTCGGCGATGCTGTCGCCGTTCATGTCTCCGGCCCCCGACACGACCCAGCCGGCACTGGCGAAGGCCTCCTCTCCCAGGAAGGCGACGCCGCCGGCCACCCCCGATCCGAAGACGAGCGACACCCTCCCCGCATCTGCGTTCGGCCCCACGTCGGCGTTGGGCGCACCGACGACGACATCGGCCACACCGTCGGCGTTGACGTCTCCCACCACGGCGCTGGAGAAACCCAGATGCTCGTCCAGGTTCAGGCCTGGGATCGCCGAGCCGCTCACTTGCTGGCCGATGCCCCCAGCCCCGATCGGGGCCGTCGCAGCGGCCTCAGCGGTGTCGAAGCCCGAGGTGAAGGAGGCGACGGCATTCCCCGAGAGGTCCTCGAGCCGGGCATTGACCTGGAGGGTGTAGTCCGAGTCGGCCGCGAGCGAGACGCCAGGATCGAAGGTGACGGAACGGCCGTCGGCCGAGACCTGGACGACTCCCGTGGCCTTCACGCCGCCGATGGAGACGACCACAGAGTCGGAATCGGCGGTGGAGGCGTCCACCGCCTCGCTCATGGAGAGAACGATCTGGCTGCTGAGGTGCACGTCCAGCGAGCCGTCGGGCGGACTGACGGCTGTCACCGACGGCGGCGTCGTGTCCACGAAGCCGAGCCAGTCGGTCCTGCCGTAGAGGAGGTACGCCTCGCCGGCATCGGTCCTGCCATTCGGATCCGCCTGGATGGCGCCGACGAGAAGGTCGTCGATCCCGTCACCGTTGACGTCGCCGGCGGCCGCGCCGATCCACCCGGCCCCGTCTCCGGGCTGAGCCCCCTCGAAGACGATTCCCCCCGCCCCCAGCGTTCCCAGGTTCATCGTCCCCGACAGGCCGGGGCCGCCGAAGACGAGGATGGCCTTGCCCGTCTGCGTAGTGTCGAGCATCTGCGTGCCGATGATGAAATCATCGATGCCGTCCCCGTTCACGTCTCCCGCGCCGACCACCTCGTTTCCGGCGAAGTCGGATTGGGCCTCCTCCTCGAACCTGACTCCCCCCGCTCCCAGGGCCGCCAGGTCGATGACAGAGGAGGGCGTGAAGCTTCCGCCGAAGACCAGGTAGGCGACCCCGATCGCCCTCGCTCCGAGCAGGACGTCCACCTGGCCGTCTCCGTCGTAGTCTCCCATGCGGCCGCCCTGAGATCTGAGCAGGCCGCTCGAAGGGGGGCCGATGAAGGTCACCTGGGCGGAACCCAGTGAGGCTGGAGGCGGAGCCGGGCCGAAGATCAGGTACGATTCGCCCGCGCTCGTTCTTCCCATCGGATCCGCCGACTGCGCGGCGATGAGGAGATCGGGTAGAGCATCGCCGGTCACGTCAGCGCCGCCGCCCACGCGCCCTCCGGCCTGGTCCGCGGCGAACTTTCCGCGCATGCTGGCGGCGAAGTTGGGGTCCGCGAGGTTGATCGTCGCCGGGAGGGAAGGACCGCCGTAGACGAGGTAGGCCTTCCCGGCATCCACGGCTCCGGTCATGTCCGCCAGGCGCGCGCCGATCAGGATGTCATCGTAGGTGTCGCCGTTGATGTCCCCGGCGTTGGCCACGGCGAACCCCGACTGATCCCCCGTACTCAGGCCGTCAATGGCGAATCCACCCATCCCGAGTGCCAGAGCGCTGAGATTGATGGGCGACGTCAGGGAGGGGCTCCCGTACAGGACGTACGTTCTGCCGGCGCCCCCCCGTCCTCCGGGACTCTCGCCCGGGCTGCCAATGACGAGATCGGGGATCGTATCGCCGTTGACGTCTCCGCCGCAGGCCGCCGTGTAGCCCGAGATGTTGCCGGTTCCGCCCACCAGCTCGACGCCGCGCGCCGGGAACACGTTTGGATCCGCGAGATCGAGCGTCGCGGGGAGCCCGGGGGCGCCGTAGATCAGGTACCGGCGGGTCGCCGTTCCCCCCAGGAGGAAGTCGTCCACCCCGTCCCCGTTCACGTCGCCGCAGTCGGCGATGCCATGCCCGGTGCGGTTGCCGGCGACCCCTCCCAGGATGCGGACGTCGGCTGACGCGAGGCTCATCGAGTTCCTCGCCGAAGGCGTGGAGGCCGTGCTGAAGGACGTGACGAAGAGCGCCCCCATGGAGCCGCCGCCCGCAGCCGTGATCGTTCCGAGGATCGTGAGCGAGTAGCGGGCGGCTGTGTCCAGAGGCTGGGAGGGCGTGAAGACGGCCGTGCGTCCCCCGGACGTCACGAAGACGCTGGCTGCCACGTAGTCCCGCGAGCCCGGCGAGCCTCGTTCCATGAGAAAGCTGGACGCGGCCGTCACCGGATCCACGGGGACCGAGAAGAGGATGTTGACCGTCGTGTTCACGGGGATGCCCGCGAGGCCGTCGGGCGGGACGGTGCGGACCACGTGGAGGAGGTCGCAGGCGTCGCCGACGCCGTCTCGATCCGCGTCGGCCTGGACAAGGTTGGGGGTTCCGGGGCAGTTGTCGCAGGCGTCCCCCACGAGATCGCCGTCGCCATCATCCTGGGCGGGATTGGCGTCGATGGGGCAGTTGTCCGCGCCTCCGGCCCGGCCGTCTCCGTCCTGATCGTGGTAGGCCAGGTAGAGATTGAGCTGGCAGCGGAGTGTGGCGCCACAGGTGTGGGCCGGCGCGGTCACGGCGAGGTCATCGAAGCCGTCTCCATTGAAGTCACCGGCCGAGGAGACGGCGTCCCCGAACATCGCGCCCGACTGCATCCCCTGGTCAGCCCAGTCCGGCGCCGGGGAGAGCCCCGTCCCCGAACCGAGGAAGAGGAAGGCTCCCCCCTGACCTAGATAGGAGCGAGCACCGACGATCACCTCGTCGAACCCGTCACCGTCCACGTCTCCCGCCGCCGCGACGGAGGCGCCGAAGGCGCTCGCGGCGATGTCGGCCTCCGCCGTCCAGGCCGGAGCAGCTCCAGGTCCTGACGCCGAACCCAGGTAGACGAAGGCTCGCCCTTCGAGGGCTTGACCGTTCGTGTATTGCGGAGCGCCGACGATCATGTCGTCGAAGCCGTCGCCGTTGACGTCTCCTGCCCCGGCGACCGAGTCTCCGAAGAGCGGGGAGTCGGACCGGTTGCTCTCGACCATCCACTTGACGGAGGGATCGAGCCCCGACGTCGACCCCTGGTAGAGGAAGACCCCACCTTCGTCCACCTCGCCGTCGTCGAAGAGGGGATCGCCGACGACGACGTCATCGAAGCCGTCGCCGTTCACGTCTCCTGCGCCCCCGACCGAGCGGCTGAAGGCCGAGGAGGTCTGAGTCGCACCCGCGGTCCAGGCCGGGGTCGTGGAGAGACCCGACGAGGAGCCGTGATAGACGAAGGCGCGCCCCTTGAGCCCACCGCCCGTGTCGTACTCGCTGCCGATGACGACGTCATCGTAGCCGTCGCCATTGACGTCCCCAGCCGGCGCCACCGAGCCCCCCATCCTCGCTCCGGCCTGATTGCTCTCAACGCTCCAGGCCGGTGTGGATGCCGGCCCGGTGGCCGACCCGTGGTAGACGAAGACCCGCCCCTCTTCGAGCTGACCGTTGCCGTAGGCGGGGGCGGAGACGATGAGGTCGTCGAAGCCGTCCCCGTTGACGTCTCCCGCTCCCGCCACCGAGGCACCGAACTCGGATCCGGGCTGGTCACCGACCACTGTCCAACCTGGAGAAAAGGCCCCGGCGGGCGATCCGAGGTAGAGCAGGGCCCGGCCGTCCGTCGAAACACCGTTGGGATCGAGGACGACGGATCCCACGACGACGTCCTCGAAGCCGTCGGCATTGACGTCGCCGGCCCTCGCGACGGACATCTTGTGGCCGGCCGGAGGACCGGCGCGGACCACGAATGCCGCCGGATCAGCTCCCGGAAGGATGAGACCCACGTCGCACCCGTCCCCGATCCCGTTCCCGTCCGTGTCCGCCTGGGATGGGTTGTACACGATAGGGCAGTTGTCCCCGTTGGCGCAGAATCCGTCGCGATCCGCGTCGTCGAGCGCGTCGGCGGGGCACCGGTCGAACCGATCGAAGACGCCGTCTCCGTCCACATCGCCCTCGATCTCCACCCGGAGCCAGTAGGGGCCTGACGACTGCCCTCCGGCTCCGTCGAGGTTGAGATCGGGAGAGGAGGTGACGACGAGCCGGGCCGTGCCGGTGAAGCCGGCCGTGTAGACCAGAGCCGGATCGACCGTGAAGCTTGCCGAGTCCGGGTCCGTGGAGTCGTCCACGACCGCCAGCACCTGCCCGCCAGGGTCCAGGAGCCCGATGATCGGATCCAGCGTCGAGCCCAGCTCCCCCGCGTCGACGTCCACGCGGATCGTCTGGCCGGCCAGGACAGGGACGGCGAAGTAGTCGAGATCCCCCGCGCCCAGGACCGCCCCGACGGTGTCGCGCCCCGCGGGCAGATCCGCCAGCGGGGCCGCCGAGGCGGGAGCGTTGTTCGGCTCGAAGGGGTCGGAGGCGGGGAGGGCGTTGAGCCGAAGGTCGAGCGGCCCCACGGTGTTCACCCCCACCGTGACGATCTTTGCGCCATCCGGGTCGTCCGCGGCCGGGTCGGAGCTCTCGGCCAGGTCGAAGCACTCCTCCGGCCCCGGCAGCGTGGGCGGGACCGCGAGCGGCCCGATCGGACTGCCGTTGAAGAGGGAGAAGCGCTGATCGATCTGCTCAATGCAAATGGTGTAGGCGCCGGGCGCCATCCCCCAGATGGCGAACTCCCCCTGCTCGGGGGGGCCCCCCGTGGCGCAGGCGCTCGTGGCGCCGCACGGGTAGCAGGCCCCGCCGGGGTTGCACGGGAAGTAGCTCCCTCCCGAGATCCTGGCGTAGGCGTGCATCAGGGGATCGGCCACGTGCCTTGCCACGATCGCCGCCCCCTGGAATGGAATCCCGCCGTCGAGGACGCTCCCCGAGAGGCTCGCGGTGGTGGAATAGAAGCCCGGCGCGGGGTAGAGCGCTCCGATGCTGGCCTCGTCGTCGGGGTTCAGATCCGCCAGGTATCCCTCGTCGTCCGCCACGACGGGGCACATGGTCGGGACGTACAGGTCATTGTCCGGATCGCCGTCCCCCGCCAGCTCGAGGTTCGCGATCGTGTGATCCAGGTTGACGAAATGGCCCGCTTCGTGGACGAGGACCGCCTCGAAGGCCGCCTCGGAGATGTCGGCGGGGGAGGCCGGCGGGCCGACGTTGTCGTAGAAGGCGCCGTTGACGACGATGCTCGCCTCCTTGATCCGTCCCGACAGGGAGGGGGGCGTGTCCACGGCCGCGGCGCCCAGGATGTGGAAGCGGGCGCCGACCCCGAACATGTCGTCAATCACGGAGCCGTCAGTGTCGAAGATGACAGGGGAGCGATCGTCTCCGCCTATCCACCAGTATCGGCTCCAGTGGTAGGGGTTGGTCGAAGGAAGCCCCGCGCCGCCGATGTCGCCTGGGAGCGGCGCTCCGGCCGCGAAGGAAATGCTGGCGGTCGGCGCCCCCGCCCACACGCCGAAGGCCTGGGCCAGGAGCGTCGTGGCGGCCATGTTGGACAGTTTTCCGAGAGGGCCCTGGTCGGGGTGGTAGACGATGGGCGCGGTCGTGTCCCACCTCATCGAGTCCCCCTGCCCGTTCACGCTTCGGGCGGCGGGACCTCGCCCCGGATCGCAGAGGTCCCCCGCTCCGTCGCCGTTGGCGTCCGCCTGGTCCGGGTTGTAGAGCGCCGGGCAGTTGTCGCAGGCGTCCCCGACTCCGTCGCAGTCGGCGTCCCCCTGGCCGGTATTCGGCGTCTGCGCGCAGTTGTCATCGCAGCCGGCGGTCGCGCCGCAGGCGCAGGTCTCGTCGCCCGCCCTCCCCGAGGCGCCGCCGTCGTTGAGAACGCCGTCGGCGTCGCCGTCCCGGACGTACTCGAAGGCGCCCATGTCGTGGAGCGCGGAGCCGTTGCCGTCGCCATCCTGTGGCCGGGAGACGCCGGCGTTATCCACGGCGGGGACGCCCGTCCCGCCACCACCGGCATCGATGCACGGGCTCGTGGAGAGCAAAGAGAGGTCGTCCGCGGCACCGGGGTCGGAGACCAGGCCGGGATCGACGGAGATGTTCCCATTGGTCCCTGTCGGATCCGTGAAGCCGTTCCAGTTGTTCCCTCCTGCGTTCCCGAAAACGTCGTTGTTGAGAACGTAGAATGTCTGGTCGCCTGTACCGGACACGTTCACGCCGGCCGAGATTCCGCCGGCCACGATGTTGTTCCGGAGAATCGTCGTGTGCGTGTCGAAGCCGAGGGGGTGGGGTGGTGTCACAATGGAAATCCCCGTCACGTGGCCCGTGGAGGTGTTGTTGTCGATCTGGACGGTGGAATTCGCGCTGCCTCCCATGGAGTTTGGATCCAGATACGCGTGCAACACGGTGACGGCGGTCAAAGCGTCCTCGAAGACGTTGTTCGTCACCTTGACGGTCGTGTTCGAGATGGGCGCCGAGTATCGCTTGAGAGATACCGTTATCCTGTGATTGACGAATCGGCAGCCGTCCACCTCCAGGGAATAGGCGGGCGTGCCGGAGGTGTCTCCGAAGACGTCCCGGTTGTAGCTCACGCCGAACACGCCGGCTCCCCGGAACTCGGATCCCTTGATGATGTCCGTGGCGCCCGCGATGCCGAAGCCACCGGTCTGGTGCGTGATCAGGATCCCGTTGGAGTCGAAGATGCAGTTCTCGATCCGGGAGTCGTAACCCCCGTCGGTGTTGAAGGTGCTCGTGAACCCGTAGGCCGGGAACCCGTAGCCCGTGAAGCGGGTGTCGCTCAGACGCAGCGTCCACCCTCCCCCTTCACGGCTCGTCCCGTTGGCGCTGAAGGAGGCGAGAGTGCTGCCGGTCACCGTCAGCGCCATCGTCGAGTCGACCGAGCCGAGAGTAGCGCTGAGCTGCGATGCGGGGGCGTAGACCGAGGAGAGCTCGGCCTGCAAGAGCCGGGTGAACTGAAAGATCTGGATGTTCCCGCTCGCGAAGATCGCGTCCTTCACGCCGAGGAACGAAGCCTCCCTGGCTTGGATCAGAAAGTCGCCTGTGGGCTTTTCGATGCCCTCGAAGAAGAGAGATACGATCCCCTCGAAAAAGATCTCTCCTTCGAGCGTGAGATCCTTGACGGAGAACTGGAGCCTGTCCGGGAAGAGGGCGATGGGAGCGGTGAGCGCCGTCGTGGTCAGCTCCGGCTCCACGATCGTGCTGTGGGCCCCGCTTCCGAGGAGGAAGGAACCGTTGTTTTGCACGGTCAGGTCCTCTCGGTAGCGCCCTGGAAGAACTCGAATCGTGTCCCCAGGCCCCGCGAGGTCGAGGGCCTCCTGGATGCTGTCGAAGGGATGCAGCCGGGAGCCATCCTCCACGGGATCGCTCAGGCTCCGGTCGTTGATCGAGGGGTCGCCGGGGGCGTCGTTATCCACGAAGTAGGTGGGGGAGGCCTGGATCATGAAGGCGAGCGTCCCGGAGGTGCCCCCGCTTCCTCCCGGATTGAAGACAGTCACCTGCGCCGTGCCCGCGGCGAGGAGGTCCGAGCCGGGGATTTCGGCGCCCAGGAGGCTGAAATCCACGAAGAAGGTCTTCCGGGCCGATCCGTTCCAGCGGATCACCGAGTTGGACGCGAAGTTGGAGCCACTGAGCGTGAGGTAGAAGCTCGGACCACCGACGGCGGCGTGATCCGGCCCGAGCGAGGTGATCGACGGCACCGCAGCGCGGACGAGACTCCACGACGAGAGGATGGCAAGGACCAGCGCGCACAGAAGCGCCGCCTTGCGGCGAGGATTGCGGAGGCTCAGCCCTCCCTGCGCCCCCCGAACCGACGCTCCCCCTGCTGTCACTCTCCTGGCTCCTCCCACGCGCTCCCCCTGGCTGCGCGCCCGGGGATCTATCTCGCGATCGCCTCGGCCATGTCGAGGAGTGCGTCCGGCGGGATCCCGCCGCGGCCCCTCCAGCGGGAGGCCTCGCGGCCGACCCGCCCCTCGGCATGCGGAGTTAGCCGCCGGAGAAGGCTCCTGTTGCCGAAGGCGTTCACCGCCATCGACCGCCCCTCCTTGTCCCTCCCGACGACGAACTTCCCCTGCCCGAACCCGACGGGGCTCGTCAGGCCGCTCCGGCTCTCCCCGTAGAGGAACAGGACAACTTCCTCGCCTTTCCTGAAAACCGGCAGCCCCTCGATCCTCCGGCCCTGCTCCGACCCCTCCACCTGCTCGCCGAGCATCTTGATCGTGATCCTTCCCCGACCCCCACCTTTCACGGAGCGTTTCACCACGAAGGTGACAGCGGTGACTCTCCGTCCGTGGGTGGGATCATCCTCCACCCGTGTATCTACACAGCGCCCCGAGAAGATCGTCGCGGCGTGGAGCGTCATCTCCTCGATGTTGAGAGGCAGGATCTGGGAGGCGCCGGCGGAGCCGACTCCAAGGGGGAGCGCAAGAAAAAGGACGGAGAGGAGCGCGATGAGGTGAAGGAGGGTTGAAGCCGCGCTCGCCGAGGGGGCGCGAGGCCGCGCAGCCCTGACCGCGGGGCATGGCGGTCGCGCAGCTCCTTGCCTCGGGAGGAAGAAGCCTGCCGAGTCTCCAGACGGGGAAGTGCCGAAAATATTCTTAACCCTCTGAGGTGTAGGGAATCCTATCACCCCTCCAAGGTGAAGTGGGAGGATTCCACGGCCTCACTGGCCCTGGGAGCAGCGCGGCACGTGGGACAGACTGTGGGGCGTCAGGGTGCGGCCTCGCCCTCCGGCGCCTCGGACGCACCACTGGTCGAAGCAGTGGACGAGCGCAGAGACAGGCGCCCCGGGGATCACCTGGGGGTTTGCCCTGCTATCTGGCAGGCCTCGGGAAGCCCGAGATCGCAGGCCCGCCGGGCTTCACTCATGGCGCGCCGGGGGTTCCCATTGTGGAAATAGGTGCCCGACCTCTCGAAGATCGCCACGGCGTCGTCGGGATGCCGTTCGAGGTAGCGATCCCAGTAGGTGATGATCGTGCGCAGATCCCCGAGAGGAAAAAGCGTCCGATCGAGCAGCACATAGGCTTCCCGTCGATCGGGATCCAGCCTGATGCAGTGCTTCAGGAGCCTCGCGAGCTTCTGAGCCTGTCCCGCGCCTCCGGTCGCCAGAGCTTGTGACATGCATTGCTCGGGATCCGACGGCAGATCCTCTTTCTTCCCCTCCCTGGCAGGGCCTGAGCCCTCTTCTTGCGCCTCGCTCGCAGCGGCGTTCGCCACCCGGGCGGACTCCGTCGCGGCGTCACGGCGGGTCTTCCAGATATTTGCCCCCACGGCCACGGCCACGATGCCCGTCAGGACGAGCGCCCACCCTGCCATGGGCGACATTCTCCTCGAAGGCTCCGCGACCGGTCCGACCTCCCACGGCGCGGAGGCCCCCGGTGAGCCGGCAGATCCCTTGGCCAGCCGGCCCTTTCCATAGGGTGAGAGAGCCAGGATCGCCGCTTGCAGCGTCTCCTGCAGCGAGGCGAGCGCCTGGGAGGGCAAGCCGGCGCCCAGGCGGACAACGGAATTCCTGCCGATCAGAGTCAGGGTGGACAGCCTGGCTGGGACCCGGCCCGGATCCGGCGCTTCCAGGTGGAAATCGAGCAGGTCATCGATCGGGAGGGTCGATCCAACCTCCCAAAGGAGTGCAGAGGATCGCAGGCGTCTCAAGTGACCCGGCGTGATGGCGATCCGCTCCCGGATGCTCCCGCCATGAACGAAGATGGTAAGGGCGGCGAGGCCGATCAGGCCCAGGATCAGCGACAGAATGTCGCGCGAGGGTTCTCCTTCACTGGGGTAGATGCTGACCAGCACACTGAGGGCCACGAAGAGGAGGAGCGAGGCTCCGACGAGGCGGGAGTATTGCAGTGGCAAGATCCTCAGCCCGCTGGAGAGGATCTCAATCGAGATGTCATCCCCGGAGCGGCGTGCCGTGAAGCCGTCGGCTCCGGGTTCCTGTCTCAGCGCCCGATCGGAGGCTCGCATCGCGGGCCGGTCGGAATCCCGCGTGGCAGACTTCTCCTCCCAGGGAATCCCGAGCGCCTCGGCCTTTCTCGCGAGGGCATCGAGGTGAGGTTCCTGTGGCACGGAGAGGGGACCAAGATCACCATACTTCTTCAATTGCAGGACCCAGGGCACGTCGAGGTCGTCGGCCTTGCGGACAACGGTTTCTTCGACGCCCTTGTCGTGCAGGTCGAGGCGCAGGAAAGCACCGACCCTCTCGGCGATCCTCCTGGCAGCCGGGTAGTTCGTGTAGATCCTCACAGGCAGCGCGGAGCCAGATCCTTCGATACTGAGGTGCCAGCGGATCGACGGCCAGTAGCGTCGTCCTCTCGCCGGGACGACACGAGTCTCCAGAGTCAGGCGGTCGAAGGACGCCAGGCTCATCCGATCACGAGTGAGAGTCAGCAGACCGAGGCATGTCAGCCTCCGCACCGCCTGGCCCGAGGCGCGATCGAGGAGGACGCTGCGGCGTGTGAGCAGGCCGGCGGCGAAAAGGACCCCGCCGAGGATCAGGATCCCCGTGACAGGGGGACCTGTAAGGAGCGGTGGGAAATCACGGCCGTCCACCTCCTGCGGGATGGCCGCGACCAGGAGCAGCACCCAGAGGAGGATGCCCGCAAGCAGCAGCTCGCGGTGAAGGCCGAGGGGGATCTCAAGGCGGTCGGCGGAGGCATCGCCCGCGCCCGTCACCGCCGGAAGCCCTCGCCGTTCGTGCCTCGAGGCATGGCGCGTCTCCGCCCGGAATCTACTACGCATCCCAGGGGGGGACAGGCACGGGATGGGACGGGGGGCATGGGACGGGGGGCGATACGGCCGCGAGGTCAGCGACGGCCGGGGAGCACGAGGAGCACGAGCCCCGCGACGGCCGCTCCCGCTCCGAGCCACTTCGGGATCGTGATCCGATCTTTCTCCTTGTACTCAAGCTCCAGCGGCCCGAGCTGCGTGCCGTGCGTCTCCTTCGTGAAGTTGAAGCCCCCGAAGTACAGAGCGAGGACTCCGAGCAGGACGAGAACGCCGCCGACGATTCTTCTCACCATGATGAAGCCTCCGGCCTCGCTGGGAGCGTCTCCGCGCGGGGCCGTCCATCAGCCTGCCGTGCGGGGGCCCGAATGTCTCGGCATCCTACTCCCGGAAGCATGGAGACGTCCGCATTTTCCGAACCACGCGCCTTATCAAGCGGGGGTCGCTGCGGTGCGGCAGGCCTCACGGCACGCGGCGCAGAGGGTGACGCCCTTGAGGTCGATCCGCTCGACGGCGTGGGAGCTGGCCATGACGCAGCGCCAGTCGGCGCAGTGGACGAGGCCCAGCGTGTGGCCCAGCTCGTGAACCGACTCCTTGAGGAGGCGGTCGGCCAGGAGGGCGCTGTCCGGGGGAAGGCCGTAGAACTCCTGGCGGAGGCGGTGGGTGGAGACAACGGCGCAGGGGCCTTCGAGCTGGGCCTCACCGAAGACGAAGGTCAGGATCGGGATGTAGAGATCGGCCGCGGTCACCCCCAGCAGGCGCCAGGGGCCGGAGGGCGCCCGCTCGAGGAGCTTCGCGAGGATCTCGGTGGCATGGTGCTGCTGCCGCTCTGGATGGAAGGCGAAGCGGGGATCGAGGCCGGGATTCTCGATCGTGAAGCTCGCGTCCAGGACGGCCCGAAGCCCCGTGCCGAGCCGCTCGAGAAGGGTGGCGTCTACTGAGCCGACGGGCACGATCCCGATCACGCGAGTCACGACGCACCTCGCTGCCGGCAGGGATGCCCGCAAGTCAGCGCCCGTCTCGCGTTCCCGCACAGACACGTCGTGGATCGAGCGCGCGAAGAGGTGCGGTCGCTCACTGCCGGCCACCTCACGAAGCGACGGGGGTCTTCGTCCAGCCGTACTTCTTCAGCTTGTTGTGCAGCGTGACCCGGTCGATCCCGAGGATGGCGGCGGCGCGCGTCTTGTTCCCGGCCGTCTCTTCGAGGACTCTCAGGATGTGGTCGCGCTCCACGTCCTCCAGCCGCCGCGCGTCCGTGGAGTGCGTCCCCAGCTTGAGCGTGAAGTCGTCCTCGCGCAGCTCGGGCACGGAGCCCACGACCATGGCGCGCTCCACGGCGTTCTCCAGCTCACGCACGTTGCCCGGCCAGTGGTACTCCTGGAGGATGAGCATGGCTCCCGGCGAGACGCCCGTCATCTTCTTGTTCATGGACCGGGAGAAGTGCTCGAGGAAATGCTCGACCAGGAGCGGGATGTCTTCACGTCTCTCCCTCAGGGGCGGCACCTCGATCCGGAAGACATTCAGCCGGTAGAAGAGGTCGGGCCGGAAGGAGCCCTCCTCGATCAGGCTCTCCAGCGAGCGGTTCGTGGCGGCGATGCAGCGGAAGTCCACGGCGATCGGATGGCTCCCGCCCACGCGCGTGATCTCCCGCTCCTGGAGCACGCGCAGGAGATCCGTCTGGGTCTTGAGGCTGATGTCGCCGATCTCGTCGAGGAGGACGGTGCCCCCCTCGGCAATCTCGAACTTCCCCTTCCTTCGATACTGGGCCCCCGTGAAGGCTCCCTTCTCGTGCCCGAAGAGCTCGCTCTCGAGGAGCGTCTCCGTGAGGGCGCCGCAGTGGATGGCCACGAGAGGGTTGAAGCGGCGGGGGCTCGCGGCGTGGATCGCGCGGGCCACCAGCTCCTTGCCCGTGCCGCTCTCGCCCGTGATGAGGACCGTCGCCTCCGTGGGCCCCACCGTCTCGACGGCGTGCAGGACCCTCTGCATGGCGGAGCCCTGCCCGATGAGCACCGATCCGGCCGAGACCTCGGCGACCGCCTCGCGCAGCCGCACGTTCTCACGCTCGGCGTGGCGGTGGCTCAGGGCGTTGCGGACGACGTGGGCGATCTCCTCCGGGTCGAAGGGCTTCGTGACGTAGTCGTAGGCGCCGTTCTTCAGCGCCTGCACGGCGGTCTCCACCGATGCGTAGCCGGTCATGATGATGACGAGCAGTTCCGGCGCGGAGGTGCGGAGCTTTTCCTGGAGCTCCATGCCGCTGACGCCCGGCATCTTGATGTCCACCAGCGCGAGGTCGAAGCGGCGGCCGGCCAGGAGCGTGAGCGCCTCGGTGGCGCTCTCGGCCGTGGCGACGGCGTAGCCCTCCTCGCGGAACCACTTGCCGAGGGACTCGCGAACGACGGGCTCGTCGTCCACGATGAGAATCAGGCCCTTGCCGCTCAAGAGACACCTCCACTCACCACGGCCTCCGGGTGGCGGGCCCCGGATGCAGGCGTACGCGCGGCGCGAGCCAGGGGAAGCCTCACGGTGAAGGTCGTCCCGCGCCCCGGCTCCGACCGGACCGCGATCTCACCGCCGTGCCTCTGGACGATCTGCCGGCTGACGGCCAGCCCGAGCCCGACACCGCTTCCAGCCTCCTTCGTCGTGAAGAAGGGCTCGAAGAGGCGCTCGAGAGCCTCGGGGGAGATCCCCGCGCCGTCATCCTCGACCTGGATCTCCGCCTGCCGGGGCTCTCCCGCGAGGCCGGTCTTCAACGTGAGGTTCCCTCCGCGTGGCATCGCCTCGATGGCGTTCACCGCAAGGGCCAGGACCACCTGCTCGATCTGCGCCGCGTCGCAGGGGATGGGGGAGAGGTTCTCGTCGAGGCGGAGATCGAGCTGGACTCCCGCCAGCTCGAGCTTGTGAGCGATGAGGCGGATGCAGCGGCTCACGACCGCGTTCAGGTCGGCGGGTTCGATGTTCATGGGCGAGGAGCGGGAGAACATGAGCAGGTTGCGGACGATCTCTCCGCAGCGGCGGCTCTCGGTCTCGATCTCGTGGAGCGACTGGATCATTCCCTCGCGATCCAGCTTTCCCGTGTCGGAGCGCTCGATCCACCTGGTCAGAAGTTTCGCGTAGGTGAGGATGCCCGACAGCGGGTTGTTGATCTCGTGGGCCACGGTGGCGGCCAGCTTCCCCAGCGACGCCATTTTCTCGGCGTGGACGACCTGGTCGTGGGCGAGCTGAAGCTCCCGCCCCTTCTCCTCCACGCGGGTCTCCAGCGTGGAGGCCCAGGCGTCGGCCTCGTCGCGCGCCTCTTTCAGGAGGCGGCTCATGCTGTTGAAGGAGTCCGCCAGCTCGCCGAGGTCGTCGCGCCTGCGCAGCTCGATCTGATAGCCGAGATCTCCGCGTGAAAGGCGTGCCGTCCCTTCCTTGAGGGCGTGCACCGGCCGGTGGACGACGCGCCAGACGAAGGCTCCGCTCAGGATGGCGATGACCAGGGCCGCGAGGAGCATGGAGGTCGCCATGCTCGTGTTCCCCTTGGCGAGGGCCGCGTCGGCCTGCGCCAGCGAGAGAGTCGTCTGGAGCACGCCGAGGATCTTCCGGTTCGGAGGATGGGCGTGGCAGGAAGCGCTCCAGCAGCTCTCGTGGTTCTCGATGGGGTTGATCACGCCGAGGACCCTCTCCCCGCCGGGAAGCGTGTCGATGCTGAAGCGATCCTCGCGCCTCATCGTCGCGAGCGACTGGCCTCGGGAGTGGCACCCGGCACAGGTCTCCGAGGTCATCGGGACGTCGACGCCTTCCTCGTGCGTATCCGTGGAGAGGCTGATCCGCCCCTCCTCGTTGAAGACCCGGATGCGGACCACGCCGGGCTCACGGGCGATGGTGTCGATGATGTGCAGGAGCCCCTCGCGGTCGTTGCGGAGCATGCAGTAGGAGGTGCTCCTCTCGATGACGTCGCTGACCCGGTCGGCGCTCGCGAAGGTGGCGCCTTCCAGGTTCTGCCGGTGGTGGGAGAGGATGAGCCAGCCCAGCCCGGCGAAGATCACCGCCATCCCGGTCATCATGAAAAATACGAGGCGCGCGGCGAGGCTCCGGGTCAGGAGCCTCCAGCGTCGTGGGCTCCCGGGCTCGGCCCTACCGGCGGACATCGCTCGACAGGGGGCCCGACCCGGGGCCCCACCCGGCGGTGGCCGGCAGCGCGCGGACCGGCTGCGTGGGTTGGTCGGGAAAGACCGGCAGGTACTTCACCGCCAGCCCGAAGATGGCGAAGCCGGTGGCCACGATGCTGGCCGTCACGGCCACCTCCATCCAGCTCGGCGTGTAGCCGACGCCCGCCGAGGTCTCCATGCCCGTGATGCTGACGTTGAGCCGGTTCGTGATGAAGCCGAGGATGACCAGCACCGAGCAGAGATAGAGCCCGTTCGCGCTGGCGCGTACGCGCCGCTGAGCGAGGAGCGCCATGGGCAGGATCAGCCCGATCGTGACCTCGAGCATGAGGAGCTTCGTCTCGTAGCCCCCCTGGAGGATGAGCCGCAGGGCGTCGCGGTGGTAGAGGTCCTGGGTTCGCAGCACGGAGTAGAGGACCAGGACCACGAGGAGGATCCTCCCGAGGTCGGTGAGGAGCGGCAGCTCCAGGTGCCTTCCGAAGTAGCGCGAGCTGAGGGACGACTCGAAGATCGTCATGGCCAGGCCGATCCCGATGGCCGACAGGAAGAAGAAGACCGGCAGGAGCGGCGTGTACCAGAAGGCGTGCAGCTTCTCGGGGACGATCAGGTAGAGGCTTCCCAGCGAGGACTGGTGCAGGATGGAGAGGATCACGCCGGCCATCACGAGCGGGATGGAGATGCCGCGGATGATCTTGAGCGGGCGCTCCATCCGCAGGCGCTCGAAGACGACCGGGGAGAACTCCAGCGCCAGCACCGTGGTGTAGAGCGTCACGCACCAGCCCACCTCGAACATCACGGAGCGGGGGTTCCACATGATGAGCGGGTGCCAGATGCGGTAGCTGCGGCCGAGGTCGAAGAGCAGCGCGACGCACACGAGCAGGTAGCCCATGAAGGCCGTCAGCACGGCGGGGCGGATGATGGGCTTGAAGCGCTCGATGTTGAAGATGTGCACCGTGGCGGTGAGCAGGAAGCCGCCCGCCGCGAGCATCACGCCGCACAGGACGTCGAACCCGACCCAGAGCCCCCAGGGGAA
>CAZMRF010000009.1:46954-100597 GCA_964568735.1 uncultured Acidobacteriota bacterium | reverse complement strand
CACCTCGTAGATCAACCCCAGGCTGCCGGACAGGAAGAACAGAAAGAGGATGGCGGCTGAGAGGAGGCCCGTGCGCGCCACGCCGGCGGCGGCGGGCGCGCCGGAGCGCTTCCGCGGTGCCCTGGGCCCCATCAGCTCATCATCTCAAGCGGCCGATCGCTTGCGCGGCGGCCTGGAGGACCCTGGTGATTGGCGATGATGGTGCTCCTCCTGGCCCCCTCGAGGGCTTCCCGGTTGCTCAAGTGTAGAACCTGCACATGGCGCTTCCTGCTCATGAGGGCCCCCTTCACCTCGACCAGAGCTCGCTGAGCGGGACGGCCAAGATCCGGGGGTCGGGGGTCGGGAGCGTACTCGTGCCCGTGTACAGGAGCATGCCACCCTGGAAGTGCTTTCCGCACCGTTCGGCCAGGCGGCGCAGGCCGTTGCCATCGACCGAACTCACGGTTGCCGCAGCCTTGATCTCCACTCCCCAGACCATCCGGCCGCGCGTCATGACGAGGTCCACCTCGACCTGATCCTTGTCGCGATAATGCCAGAAGCGCAGGTCGGGATCGGTCCAACCGGCCTGCGCGCTGAGCTGCTGCACCACGAACGACTCGAGCAATTGGCCGAAGCGGTCGCGCCGCGTGAGCCAGTCTCCGGCTTGCAGGCCGGCGAGCGAGGCTGCGAGGCCGCAGTCCACTACGTGCACCTTCTGAGCCTTCACGAGCCGCCGCGAGTCGTTCGCGTGCCAGGCCGGGAGCGATCGGACGAGAAACAGACGCTCGAGCGCCGCGAGGTGGTTCTGGACCGTTTCTCGTCGGACTGCGAGGAGCTTGGCCAGCGATTCGACCTTGAGCAGCTCCGCGGTCTGCAGCGCGAGAAGCTCGAGGAGCCGGGCGGGCAGGTCGAGGTCGCGGAGGTTCGCGACGTCGGCGGCATCGCGGAGGACCACGGCATCGACATAGTCGCGGTGCCACTGACGTACGCGCTCGAGGCGCGGGCGTCGCATCGCTTCGGGATACCCACCGCGAAGCAGCCGATCGATCAGATCGGACGGTTCTGGCACCGCCGGCCGGACACGTCCTTTCAGCTCCCCGGCGAGCAGGTCGGCGAGCAGCCGCCCCGGGCGGCGCTCCTTCTCCGCTTCGGTGAGCGGATGGAGCCGAACCAGCGCAATCCGTCCCGCCAGCGACTCCTTGACCGTGGGCAACTGGAGCAAGTTCGCGGAACCGGTGAGCAGAAAGCGGCCGGGCCGGCGGTTGCGATCTACCGTCATCTTGATCGCCGGCAGGAGCGCGGGGGCTCGCTGGATCTCGTCGAGCGTGACCGTGTCCGGGAGACTGGCGATGAACCCCGCAGGGTCGCTGGCCGCAGTCTCTCGCAGCGACGGGTCGTCGAGGGTGACGTAGGCGCGGCTGGGAAACGCGCGCTGGGCGAGCGCGGACTTGCCGCATTGTCTCGGTCCCAGCAAACCGACGACCGGGGTATCGGTCATCGCCTCGGTCAGTGAGGGGACCAGCAGGCGAGGGAGCCAGTCGTCGGCCACGTCCATATCCCTATTATATGACCGTCCAGATTACTAGTGTCAAGCCGTCCAGATACCTACTTACCGGGCGTCCCCATGTGGGCTACTTGTCCGTCCGGTCGCAGCCTACCCTCCTGGCCACTCGGCAGATCCGCCCGGTGAACAGCTCTTGCGTCGTGGATTCATGGCTCGAGGGGGTAGGAACTGGCCGCCCGCTGCTCAAGCGCGGCGAGCTCGCTCGATTCAGTGAGCGCCGGGCTTTCTGAAGATCGTGACGTGGCCGAAGAGGCTCTTCTCGAGATCCATCCCGGACTTGTCCCACTCGAGCCGCCGCCCCATCTCGCGCGCCGCGGTGCTGTCGTCTTCGTCGTAGATCAGCACCTCGAAGCCTGCCTTCTCGATCACGTCCCTCGCGAAGGGGCAGTGGCCGTCGGCCCAGGGGATCCAGGGCTGATCGGGCGGGTTCTGCGCCGGGCTGAGGTTGTAGATGATCGCGAGGCCGCCGGGCTTGAGGGTCTCGTGAAGGCGCAGGAGGAAGGTCGCGTCGTCGACCTCCAGGTGGACGAGGCGCTTGGGATCGACCTCGCGCTCCGGGTGGATGTAGCCGCGCTTGAGCGTGTTCTTCGAGATGAAGAGGTCGTATCCGCCGCCCACCGCTTCGCCGACTCCCTTCCCGTCGGGCCAGTGGCCGTCCACGAGCCGGATGCGGCCTTCGACTCCCGCGGCGCTCTTGCGAAGGCCCTGGTCGTCGGGATGCGAATAGAGCGCCGTGAGGAAGCTGTCGACATCCACCCCGACGGCCTCGCCGCCCAGCGAAGCGATGAGGGCGAGGTGGCCGACGGTGCCGTAGCCGAAGTCCAGGATCCTCTTCCCGGCGAAGCCGTCGAAGCCGTGGCGCGCCACGAGGTCGAAGGCCCTGACGTAGGCGAGAGGCGAGCCGTACTTCGTCGTGTAATAGGTTTCCGAGTCGGCCTCGACCTTCTCGAGCGCGCCTCGCTCCGCCTCGGGAAGCGCGGCGGCGGCCTGCTCGGAGTAGTACGTCCGCGCCGCGTCGCGGTAGAGGGTCCTGGGCGTGACGATCGGAAGCTCCGAGGCGGCTCCAAGGAAGCTGCGGGCCAGCCCGGAGGAGACCCACGGCTTCAGCCGCTCGGCCTCCTGCGTCATGACCTGGACGATGTCGGGCTCAGGGGCCTCCTTCGCTTCAGTCGGTGGAGGGGGTTGCGGGACCGCGGGCTGGTCCGCTTTCTTCTCGGTGGGTTGCGCCTGCGCCGCGGGGTCGCGAGGCTCGGCCGTCACGGAGAGGGCACAGGGTGCGAAGCAGAGAAGCGCCAGGATGGTGGCGAGGTGGAGAGCTGCTCGACCTGGTCCCGCCTTTGGCATGAATTCGTTCCCCCTCAAGGAGCCGGGACCGTCACGTTCTCGCAACGCAGGCAATACTTGTACGCCTGGAATGGCTCGCTGTTTCGCATGCGCCCCTGCGGGCGCTCCACCATGTTGAGGCTCTGCATGAGGCAGCTCGAGAACTCCCGGCCGTCCTCGACCACGATCGCGAAGTGGTCGGCGGAGTCCGCGACCGGCAGCTCCGCATCGAAGACACCGACCGGATCGGGAGTCAGGACGCAGACTCCGTATCGCTTCGAGCCGGCGATGAGCCTGACGATCGTGGGGTCGTTCCCGTCGCGGAACTCGGTGACATCGATCGAAGCATCGATGGAAGCGAGCGCGCGCGGAAGGGGCATCCCGTTCACGAGCACCTGGCCGGCCGCGGCTGCCGGCCCGCTCGTCACCATGGCTGCGAATATCGCAATCCCGGACAAGAGCATCCTGGTCTGTCGCATCGGTTACTCCCTCCTCTGGAGCGGATGAAATCAGCACGGGCACGAACGGCGCAGGATGGCCCACGGGGTGAGGCGAGGAGCCGTCAGAGGTCAGGCGCGCCGAGTGCCCCGGCCCCCATGTTAGACCGGCCGATACCGGGCCGCGACGAGGGTCTCCCCTGGCCTCGGACCCGGTGGACAAAGCCCGGCGGCAGCCGCGTCCAGATTACTAGTAGCAAGCCGTCCAGTTACCTGGTTGAGGGGGGTTCACTCGCGAGCTATGGGCCCGTCCAATCGCTGCCTACACCCATGACCGGGCAGCTCCGCCCTGCAATCGCACTCTCTCGACCGGGTCAGCTTTCTCTGTCGGTGTTGTGCAGCGCCAGGATGCGCCACTCGCCGCGCGCTCGCTGCATGACGATGGTCAGGAGACCCGCTCGAGCGCCCGGCTCACCGGCCTGCTGTGCATCCTCCAGACGCATTCGCCACGCGCAGAGAAGCAGAGAGGCGTCAGGCCCGAGAGCCTTGATCGATTCCACGGCGAGCGGAACGTGATCCACTCCGGATGTCCCGGGCTCCCGGGTCCGGAGAGCCTCGTCAATCCGTGCACGTCCCGCCAGCCGCTCCCTGAGCCGGTGACATAGTCCGCCTCCTCGGCGAAGAGCCGGCTGAACGATGCCCAGTCCCGGCGGTTCCACGCATCGACAAGCCTGTCTACCACTACCTGGATTCCATCCTCAATGTTGTCCGCAACCGGCTGGTCATTCATCGTAGAACATTACCTGGTCGCTCAGGCCCCAAAGGCTCCGATTCATCGGCCGTGCCCTGCGCCCTCCGCTGCAATCAGTCGCGAGCGGCGTTATTGGGCCGCCCCCCCTGTGATTCAATCCGGCAGCACCAGCGATCCAACCCGTTCGACCAACCTGTGTCTGGCGAGTAGTCGGTCAACCGCCATAGCCATTCGTTCTTCAACGTGTTGCCCAGTGCGTGCGTAGCCAAACGCGCGGGCTGTCGCGGTGATCACCTCCTCCCTCGATGCACCGACCATCGCACGTACAACTCGGATCACGCCAGCCTCGATCTCAGGGTCACAAAGATGGTGGATGTCTCGCACTGTGCCGTCTTGCAGAAGACCGCGAGGCTCAATCTCAGGGTCTTCGGATGAGACGAGAAACTTGCTCCGTCGGCCGCTGGAACCAGTCAGGGGTAGCCAGGTGATCGAACTACGTCGGAGCGCCTCCCGTACCCCCTTCAAGACCGCGTCCCGAACTCGACGCCCAGCACGCTGAAGCATGTAGTGCCGTCGAACGCGGTCGGTAACCACATCGACGTGGACTGGTGCCTCATCGTCAACCACTGCCGCCACGAGATCTGCGACTTGCCCTGACGTCTCTTCCCGCAGATCCTCCCCTCGCGGAAAGCCACTCAAGTCAGTCTGGGCGTAGGTTGCGAAAAGCGGAAGCTCTGCAGCCGCGATCACGGACTGTGCAGTACCGCCACGGTCTACCTTTGGTCCCGTGGGCCCTCCCCACGCTGGGCTACCACTGGTCGCCGTATTGGGCGTCGGTTCCTCGCGTGGTAGCGAGCGAGCGTCTTGGATCGCACGTTCGATCGCATCGAGTTCCGCTCGCGGGTTCCGAATCCACGCTGTGGACCATACCCGGTGAATCCGCCCGTGCCATCCCATGCGCTCGAGGATCTCCTGTCGCAGCCGATCACGGTCTCGCGCACTTGGTGACCTGTGGTAGGCAGCGCCGTCACACTCGATGCCCAAGTCGAACCCGCTCCCATCCTCCGACAGGACAGCCATGTCGATCGAGTACTTGGCGCATCCGACCTGCCGCTGAATTCGGTAACCGCGCTGCATCAATGCACGACCAACAGCGTCCTCGAACGGGCTTTCAGCGTCTCCACCTGCCGATCGGTCGATAGTGCCTTCGATTGACGCCTCTCCACTCCTGAGGAATTCGAGATAGCGACGGAGCAGCTTCGCGCCCTGTACCTCGGAGCGGATGTCCTCCGGGCGCAGGGAATGCACGACGGTCATGCTCTTGCGGGCGCGGCTCACGGCGACATTTAAGCGTCGATGGCCACCCTCGACGTTGACTGGCCCGAATCGATTGGGTACTACTCCAGACGCCGTTGTCGGCCCGTATCCGATGCTCAGGATTACGTGATCGCGTTCATCGCCCTGGACGTTCTCTAGGTTCTTCACGAAGAAACGCTCGTGCGCTCCCTCCGCGAAGCGCGTGTCGTACTGCCTATCCGAAATTCGACGCACATCTATCAACTGCTGGATAAGGTCAGCCTGTTTCCGCGACAACGCGACGACACCGATGCTTTCGGTAGCTGGCTGCGTCTGCATCAACTCGTAAACGATCTGCACGACCTGCTCCGCTTCAACACGGTTCGTTCTGCTTCCTCCTGCTTCGAAGCGTCCATCAGGCAGGTAGATAGACCGAATGCCCAGACCCGGACGAGTGCGGAGTGCCGCGGGGAACGTCAGCAGTCGATCGTCGTAGAAGTAGTGGTTCGAGTAACGGATCAGCGCGTCGTGTTGGCTTCGATAGTGCACCTGCAAGTACACGTCATCCACGCCCGCGCCTCGCATTCCGACCAGGACGTCCAGAATGCTCTCGACGCCGAGCAATCGATTATCCGAGACCTCTCCATCGTCGTCGTCATCGTGATCGTCATCCGGGTCATCGCTTCGGAAGAAGCTAGAAGGGGGAAGTTGCTGCTGGTCGCCGACTACGATGGACTGCCGGCCGCGCGCAACGGCAGGTACCGCGTCTTCCGGGAACACCTGAGACGCCTCGTCAAAGATCACCGTCTCGAACGAGAGTGTGTCGGAGTCCGTGGCTCCTCGAGGCAGGTACTGGCTTACGGCTAGTGGGCTCATCATGAAACAGGGCTTTAGCTTCTGGAGCAGATTCGGGATTCTCGCCACGAGCTTTCGCACTGGCATCTGGCGCTTCCGCAACGAAAGCTGGTGGCTGAGTACGCCGAGTTCCCCCCTTCCCTGCGAGTTCGAAACGCCTTCGAGGCCCGCAAGGCATCTCGCCCTCACACGTTCACGAGCCGCAAGCGGGAGGCGCGCGTCGAGTGCTCGGAACTCTCGGACTGTGTCCTCCAGATCTCTCGGGGCGAACTGCAGGGCACGCACGTCATTGTAGACATGCTCCAACCACGAAATGTACACGTGACGGAGCACAATGTCGGGAGCCAATGAGGCGTCGTCTGTCGCGGCTCGAAGAGCATCGGCAACGAGCGGCCCGACCAAGGCATCAAGTGTCTCGATCGCGGACCGGTACTCCACCCAATCGCTTGCACCCTCAGCATTCGCATAGAGATCCTCGCACCACATGCGTGCGATATCGAACGGTGCACGACTCCATGAGCCCCAGGGCAGTTGGGCCTCGGGGAACCGCGTTGCAGCGGCATCAAAGGCCGAGCGAAGGTGCACAACCTTGCCGGTGATCGCCGCCTCCTCTGTCGCATACGTCCCCGCCGGAAGTGGTTGAGTCACACGCTCCGCCAATGCCGTAGGTGGCGGGCATTGCGTCAGGGCCAGAAGCTCTCGTGTCCATTCGAGCATGACTTCGAGCGCATCGAGATCCGTCAACCAGCCAGAGTAGAAGCTACCGATCGCGCGGACCCGAGACTCGGATGCGGCCGCCGCCCGCTCTTCGAGTTCGTGCAGGTGCACACTTACTTGCAGAAGTTTGATGAGTACGTCCAAATCGAGCGGACGTCTAACGAATGGACCCAGTGCATCGAGCACATCGCTGACACTTCGAGCGGCTTCCGCAAACGCCCCCGCGTCGGATGACATCTCGGGAATATGATCCCCGCGGCGGGAGGCACCGTCTGGCCACATGGTATCTGCGGCGGTAATGCAGTCCCTAACTCGCCGCGCGGACTCTTCGACACGAGTGAGAGCTTCTGGGTCAGCTAGGACCGAGTAGAGGGCTGATACCTGCGCAGGATGCTCCCGGTAGATACACACGATGGCCTCGAGCGCAGATTCGATGCTGGGCCAGTCCGAATCTACTCCCGAGAAGCGATCTCCCAGGAGATCCCGAACTCTCGGTGCCGTCTCCGACCAGCGTGATCGGAGCCGCCTAACCGCCAGCGCGCGCTCGATAGCGATCGTGGCCTCGTCTACCGACAGCTTTCCTGGGCGCTTGAGGCAGCCCCGTAGTGCTCGCTGGTCATGACGATACATCGGTCGCAGCAATCGCCAGGACGATCGATAGTCTGTCCGGTAGCGCACGAGCATGTCTTCATCCACCCGCTCGACGATCTCAGGCCCAAAGACGGCTGCGAGCTGGCGCTTCGTCTCAGCGAGATCCTTGCTCACCTGTCTGGCGGTCGAGACTTCCGCGCGAACCGCGAGGATTGCCTCAACAGTGCTCCAGACCACAGGCACCGGGCCGATTCTCACCAACCGCATGGCGAGGTCCACCGCCGCGTCCGCCTCCACGCGCGAGTCGAGCAATTGTGTGACTCCCAACAAACCCTGCAAGTGCCTCGACGCGTCGACGAGCGCGGCGAGCGCGCTAGCGATTCCCCGCCACTCCGCCGTCTTGGACTGCGAGTCCGTGACCAAGACCTTGCTCCAATGCGGACCGACTGTCTGAGCCCAGCGCGAGGCTTCGGCAGAAACCGTCCGAGTGCAATCGAGCCACGCTCGGCTTCGAGGCCCTGGAGGCGCAGCGCTAACCGCAGACAACAGAGTACCGAGAAGGGCTTTTCTGTCCGCCACCTCACCTCGCATGGAGCTCGCATGCTCGCGCCCGCGCTCGAGTCCCCCGAGTTCGAGCCACTGGAGGGCAGGTGCACCCGGGGCGCTCTTGAGGTGGGCGAGTATGCGAACGAGATGTGTCACCTCGGGCAGAGTTCTCGGTGCGACGATCCCGCATGCCGTCGCGGCATTCCCCGTCGCGTGCACTATGGAATCGAGTGCCGACTGGATCTGCGCGAGGTCGCCGCGTACCGCGTCGGCAAGGCGCGGGGACAGTCCGATCGGTCCCAGAGAACGCCATCGGCTCGTATTGTGTTCCCGAAACTCCGCCGCACGACGCGCGATTCTGCGTACTACGTCTTGGAGCCGTCGCAGTCGATCCGCGTCGAGGGCTCCTACGTCTCGAACGATGCAACCTAGGTGCGGAGCATCTCCAATCGCTGCGACATACCCGTGGACGGCGAAGGCGGAGAGTCCCAGCGGCTGGCGGATTTCGTGGAGCGCGCGCACGATTGCGTTCAGCTCGTCACGGCACGCGACCAGCCGCTCGTATGGGAACTCTTGTGGATCAACCGGAGGCTGATCCAGCGCTGCGCGGAGCTGAGTGTACACCGATGTCTTTCTGCCACGATCACTGTGGAGATCGAGGCAAAACCCACCCAGTCCGACATCCGTGAGGCGTCGCTTGACCACGTCGAGGGCTGCGGTTTTCTCGCTCACAAAGAGCACACGCCGCCCTTCGGCGAGGAGCGTGGCGACGATGTTGGCGATCGTTTGGCTCTTGCCAGTACCGGGCGGTCCGTGGATCACGAGATTGGCTCCAGACCGCGCCAACTCGATCGCCCGAAGCTGACTAAAATCAGCATCCACGACCGTGTGCTGGTCGCGAACGTCGAGCAGGTCGTCCAGCCGCGCCCCTTGAAGCCGTGCATCATCCTTGGGGACCGCGACCCCACCATTGTCGGGTTCTTCGACGCGCGCATCCGCATCCCCCGCAAGACGGCGGACAAGAGGATGCGTAACACCCGTCGACGCCATCAGATCGAGGTCCTCCCACATCGCGAGCTTAGAGAACGGGAAGGTCGCAACCACGATGGTCCGCTCGACGGACCAGCCTTGGCGGCCAGCCACGAGGCGGCCGACTGCTGCCAAGTACTCCGCGATCGTCTGCTCGGCGAACTCCGGGAGAATGATGCCGCACGTCGTTGCGAGCTTATGACGAAGGGTTTGGTTCACTACCGGGTCGTCAGAGTCTTCCTCGACGAGTATGTAGGGCTCACGCGGAGAATCACGCGATAGGTCACACGGAACGAGGAGGATCGGCGAGCATGCAGATTCCTGGTCCTCGTCCACCCAACGTAGGAAGCCGAGCGCGATGAATAGAACGTTTAGCCCCTGCTCCTCTTGCCACTCCCGATCACGCTTGCTCAACGCGCCAAGGCGCTTCTGCAACTCGAGCGGCGCCAAGTCCGTGTCGAGATCGCCGGGCCGAAGTCGCACCTGCGGTTCTAGTGGCTCATCCTCAGTCGGCGAGGGGACCTGGAACAACTCGACTCTGCTCGCACGGATGCGCTCCGCGTACATGAACTTCAGGCCAGACCGCGATGAGGCGAGCCGCTCAAGGAGCACGTCCGGTTCAGAGCCCCGGAGCGTCACTCCCCGCTTGCCCATTCCGAAGTAGAGCAGCGCGTTGCGGCGATCGAGTTGCAGCAGCCGGGTCTGCCACTGCCTAATCGCCTGGATGACTGTCTGCTGACGAGCCGAGCTACTCACACGCCCGATCCCTTTCTGGCGCTCTATCGAGTGGCGGTGTTGAATCGACTTCTGTTGATCGTACGCGAACCCACAATGGATCACGAGTCCGGTCCGCTCTTGCTGGCGCCGAGCACTGGAGGCGAATGCCTTCGTTCCCGACCCAGGACTGTGGAACGCATGTGACGCGGAACTGCGCGTCGGGAGACCATGAGACTTCAACGACACTCTGGCCCTTGCCGTCACGCGCTACCTGCACTACAAATCCTCCCATCGGGGTAGCAGATCGCAGAGTCGGATGATGAGTTGATCGTCCTCGCAGGCATAGCCATAATTCTTGTCCTCGAGGACTCTCGGGGCCATCCGCAGACGGCACTTTGGGCATGCCACCCAGAGGTCAAGTTCGCCGAGAAAAACGGCTTCTGGCAGCGTCTCCTTCTTGCCGCACCTTGAGCAGCTCCGGGTGACAAACCCACCACTCATGCTTTGAACCAAGATGGTTGGCATCCGGCAACACCACGACTCCGACCGACCTGGGAGCCGGAGAGGAAACAGCCTCCAGATCTCGCGAATCTTCGGATCGATAGGGTGCTGGATCATTCAGTGCCTCCAGGGTCAACTTGCCGCGTCGAAGGTCGCCGTTTGCATGCATACCAACTACTGTAGGTAGGCGCGACGCGAGGCCTCTGCCTCCTGAGTCGGACCGCCTACGATTCGGGCGTGACGAGGAAGTTCTCCCAGTTCTCCTTCCACTGAACTAGTAGACGTTTCACTACAGGTCGAACGCTATCGCCCGATACGGCGATTATGAAACGGTACGTGCCAGGCTTTTGGAACTCTCCTACACACCGTGTGGGCATGACCTCGATGGATGGCTTGAACTCTGATGATCCATCAAGGGTCGAGAAGACATCAAGGTAAAACGGGACGCCAACGGGGATGTCAAGAGGTTCGTAGCCAAATTCTTCCCGATAGGACCACTTGAGAGGTATTACATCAGTGTACCGAGTCGGGGCGAAGGGTTTCCCGTCCCGAGCCCAGTCGACGCCAACCAGGTATCCTCGACACGATAAGGCCAGCATCGGCTTCACATTTCGAACTCTGACCCGAACGTAGTAAGCCTTGCGGTCCGGCGAGCTCAGAAGCGGTGTCAAGAGGCGGCATTCGGGGCTATGCTCGTACTCGATAACCAAGCGTGGCCCGAAGACTCTCCTCCGAACGGGCTCGGAGAAAACAGCTGCGAGAAAGCCCCCAAGGAAGCTGAGGGCAGATGAAACCAACTGTATCACTGAAAAAGCTGCTTCCTCTGGGGGATTCGCCATCGAAGCTGTGCTCTGGTCGGCTGATCAATGCTCAAGATCAGCCGCGGGCGTCACACCCTCGGCTGGATGCGGTCGTTGGTCGGTGGTGCACTACCTGAACAGACTCGCGAGCGAGAAGAACATGATGCCCTCCTGCGCAGCCTTATCAACCTTGGCTTGCAAAGCATCTACCAACGAGACCCGTCCTTCAAGGATTAGGGTGAGATCGTACCCGTCCATCAGAACGAGTTTCGCTGGGCCGGCCTCTCGCAATCTCCGAAGGACGTCCTCGCTGAACGGCGCGATGGAGACCACGAAACCGCGGGTGCTCTCGATCTTGCGCTCAACCTTGGTACGAATCGCCCCAAGCTCGCCGAGATCTGGTGCGTTCTGCCGCCATCGTGCCTCTACGATGTAATCGAAGCCTCCAAACGTGAAGAAACCGTCAATCTGTTCACCATCGGCGGTATACGACTTCCGATACCTAATCTCATGGACAGCGAACAGCTCGCGTAGCAGATCTTCGAGCTCATAGCCGCGTGCCTGATGATCCTGTGTTCGAGCCAGGGCTATGAACGCCTGGTAGAGTTCTTGTAGCCGGCGCTGCCTGTCGCGAGCTTGTTGCACAACGCGCTCCGCATCAGAGGCTCTCCGAATGGAAGCGACCTGTTCCTCCTCAGCAACGAGATCGTGCTGTAGTGCGGCAGCCTTCAGCGCGCGAAGAACATCGAGCCCGGAGTCTCGGTCGGGTACCTCCTTATCTGGGAGGTCACGCAGCTTGCATAGTTCTGTCAATAAGCGGCGCTGCAGCAACATTCCTTCATCACCCATTTGCTCCAAATCCCCGAGAAGTAGTCGACCGATCTTGAACTTGGCCTCGTGCTCGTACTTTAGGTAGAGATCCTCGGGGATGCCTGCCCTCGCGAACATGTCGAACAGCGGCTGCTTGTACCAGAACGAGCGGCCGCATACCTCGATGAGGGCGTTCTTGACGGCGTGAGGCAGAAGATGTCTTGTCATGTGACTCTACCCTAAGCCCGTCCTTGCCTTGTCTGGCTGGTGGGGATCTTCAAACCTCCGGACGGGCGTATGCGGCGCGTTTCATCCACGCCGAGCGGTCCGGCGGTAGGTGCGGCAGGTCATCAGCTGCACTGGATTCTCCTCCAAGCCGCCAGCCATGATACCAGCGGTTGCGTCGGGGATGCGCCATGCATGCCCCGGATCCGGCGAGAAATCGGATCTTCTCGGCCTTCTTCGCCGGCGCTGTGGCACAGTGGTGAGGTCAGGGCTGGCGATCGTCAGACGGCCATGGCAGGATCCGGCGCATGAGCCTCCAGGACATCCAGCCCCATGATCTGAAGCCACGGCTCGGCACCGACTCGCAGCCGATCCTTCTGGACGTGCGGCAGCCGGAGGAGGTGAAGGTGGCCTCCATCGAGGGGGCGCTGTGCATCCCCATGAACGACGTTCCCTGGCGGATGGACGAGCTCGACAAGGATGCCGAGATCGTCGTCTTCTGCCACCGGGGAGGGCGCAGCCAGCAGGTGGCCCAGCTCCTTTCGATCCGGGGGTTCCAGAACGTGAAGAACCTGGCCGGCGGCATCGACGCCTGGTCGGTCACGATCGACCCGGCGGTCCCGCGCTACCTCTTCGACGGCCGCAGCGTGCAGGTCCTCCCGGGCACCGGCGCGCGATAGGTCCGCGGATCCGGTTGTCGAGCTTCTCCAGCAAGGCGATGTGGTGGTACCAGGGGATTCGTGCAAGAGGCTCTTGCACGATGACCCTCTCCGGCCAGGTCGCGGAGAAGGCGCGCGTGTATTCGAGGTTGCGAGGCGAGAAGCCCCTCATGGCGGGGAACGCCTCACGAAGGTGGACCTGAAGGTCCGGAGCCGCTCCGTCTGACTAGCTGTTCAGCTCGATGACCTTGCCGTCGGGCTCGATCTGCCAGACGTCGCCACGGCGGAGCAGTCCCGCCAGATCCTGCTGCGGCTTCTTCAGCTTCGCCTGCTCGATCTGCTTCCAGACGAGCTCCTCGTAGGAGGGGGCCTGGACCCGCCTGAAGACGCCGATGGCCGCCGGGAAGTCCGGGGGCTGGAGGTGGCCCAGAGCGTAGGCCATGCCCTGATCGGGCGAGGTCTCGTCGTGCACGAGAGCCTGCGATTCGTCCGCTTCGCCTGCGATGGGGAAAACCTCGAGGGCCCCGCTGCCGCCCTTGCGGCGCAGGCCTCGCCGGGCCTCCTTGGCGCCGAAGACCATGGGCTTGCCGTGCTCGAGCGTCAGGTTGTTCGTATCGCGGAACTGGCGCTCGGTGATGTCGGAGAAGGTGCCGTCGTTGAAGATGTTGCAGTTCTGGTAGATCTCGATGAAGGCGGATCCCTTGTGCTCGGCCGCCGCAGTCAGGGTGTCTTGAAGATGGTTCTTGTAGACGTCCACGCTGCGCGCGACGAAGGTCGCCTCCGCGGCCAGCGCGAGCGCGATGGGGTTGAAGGGGCGCTCCACGGTCCCGTGGGGGCTGCTCGCCGTCTTCTTCCCGAGCTCCGACGTGGGCGAGTACTGGCCCTTCGTGAGCCCGTAGATCCGGTTGTTGAAGAGGAGGATCTTCAGATCGGCATTGCGCCGCATCGCATGGATGAGGTGGTTGCCGCCGATCGACAGCCCGTCGCCGTCGCCCGTGACCACCCAGACGTGCAGATCCGGCCTCGCCGTCTTCAACCCCGTGGCGATGGCCGGCGCGCGGCCGTGGATGCCGTGAAAGCCGTAGGTCCCCATGTAATAGGGGAAGCGGCTGGAGCAGCCGATGCCGCTGACCACCACGAAGTCTTCACGCTTGTAGCCGAGCTTCGGGAAGACTCCCGCGACGGCGTTGAGTATCGCGTAGTCCCCGCAGCCGGGGCACCACCGGACCTCCTGGTCCGAGCGGAAGTCCTTGGCTTTCAGCGGCGACGCCGGCTCCGGAACGACGGTGGCGGTGGACACGGTCAGACCTCCAGCAGCTCGTCAATCTTGCCGGCGATCTCGCCGGAGAGGAAGGGCTTTCCCTTGACCTTGTGAAGGCCGACGGGCTCGATCAGGTAGTTCATCCGGACCAGCTTCTCGAGCTGGCCCATGTTCATCTCGGGAATCAGGACCCGCTCGAAGCGCTTCAGGATCGCGCCGAGGTCGTTCGGCAGGGGGTTGAGGTGCCTGAGGTGAACCCAGGAGACCTTCTTGCCCTGCATCCGCTTGCGGCGGAGGGCGCCCGCGATCGGCCCCCGCGTGCTCCCCCATCCCAGGATCAGGAGGCGCCCGCTCTCAGGGCCGTCGATCGCCGTGGGCGGCAGATCAGCCGCGATCCTCCGGATCTTCTCCTGCCGCAGCTCGACCATCCTCTGGTGGTTGTCGGGGTCGTAGGAGACGTCTCCGGTGACGTCCTCCTTCTCGAGCCCTCCGATCCGGTGCTCGAGCCCCTTCTCTCCCGGGACGGCCCAGCCCCTGGCCAGCGTCTCGGGATTGCGGCGGTAGGGCAGGAAATCGCCGTTGTCCCCCGCGGTGACCATCCGCACCTTCATCTCGGGGAGGCTCCCTTCCTCGGGGAGCCTCCACGGCTCCGTCGCGTTCGCGAGGTAGCCGTCCGAGAGGAGGATGACGGGGATCATGTACTTCAGCGCGATCCTGGAGGCTTCGAGCGCCGTGTCGAAGCAATCGCCGGGCGATGAGGCCGCCACGACGGCCGCCGGCGCCTCACCGTGGCGCCCCCACAGCGCCATGAGGAGATCGGCCTGCTCGACCTTGGTCGGCATCCCGGTACTGGGCCCCGCCCGCTGGACGTTGCAGATGATCAGCGGCAGCTCGACCATGACGCCGAGGCCCATGGCCTCGGCCTTCAGCGCGAGGCCCGGGCCCGACGAGGCCGTCACGGCCAGCGAACCCCCGAAGGCCGCACCCAGGCAGGCGCCTATCGCGGCGATCTCGTCCTCTGCCTGCATGGTCACGACGCCGTACTCCTTGTAGCGCGACAGCTCGTGGAGGATCGTGCTGGCCGGCGTGATCGGGTAGCCCGAGAAGAAGAGCGGGCGGCCGGAGCGCAACGAGGCCGCCACGAGGCCGAGGGCCAGCGCCGAATTGCCCATAACGTTGCGGTAGACGCCGGGCTCGAAGGGGGCCGGCTCGACTCTGTAGGTGACCTGGAAGGCCTCTGTGGCCTCGCCGTAGGCACGGCCCGCCTTCAGCGCGGTACGGTTCGCCTCGATGAGATCCTGTCGCTTGAGGTGCTTCTCGAGCCACCGCATCGTCACGTCGTCCGGGCGGTTGTAGAGATGGTAGAGGAGCCCGAGGACGAAGAAATTCTTGCACTGGTCGGCTTCTCGGGCGGAGAGGCCGAGGTGGTGGAGCGCCTTGCGGTTCAGCGTGGTGATCGGGATGACGAAGGTCCGGTACCCGTCGAGAGAGCCGTCCTCCAGCGGATTGCTGGCATATCCGGCCTTCTCGAGGTTGCCCTTGTTGAAGGCGTCCTCGTTGACGATCAGGATGTTCCCGCGCTTCAGGTCGCTGATGTTCGTCTTCAGAGCGGCGGGGTTGAAGGCCACCAGGACGTCCGGCTCGTCACCGGCCGTGTGGATGTCATAGGAGGAGAAGGACATCTGGAAGCCGCTGACTCCCGGCAGAGTCCCCGCCGGGGCCCGGATCTCGGCCGGGAAGTCTGGAAGGGTGGCGAGGTCGTTGCCCGCCACGGCGGCGGTGGTCGTGAACTGGTTGCCGGTCAGCTGGATGCCGTCGCCGGAGTCTCCCGCGAGGCGCACGACGACCCGGTCGAGGGTTTCCACCCCGGCCGCTGTCCGCGCCTCCGCCGTTTGCGTCGTCAAGTTGATACTCCAACTGTGCGCCTCACGCGCACGGACCCCGCACCTGAAGCCAAGTCCGAGGGGTTTGCTTGATGGGTCAGCGGGACCCGGATTATGCCAGATCCACCGGGACGATTCACCCTCACCAGGACTTCAGATCAGCCATCGCCTTCCCGATGCCCTCCACCGAGGGCAGGACCGTCGCCTCCAGCTCCGGCGCGAAGGGCACGAACGAGTCCATGGCTCCCACCCGACCGACCGGGGCATCCAGGTATTCGAAGCCCTCCCCGGCGATACGGGCCGCCAGCTCCGCCCCGAACCCCATGAAAACCGAATCTTCGTGAACCACGAGGGCCTTTCCGGTCCGCTGGAGGGACTCCAGCACGGTCGCCATGTCCAGCGGCACCAGCGTCCGGAGGTCGATGAGGTCCACGGAGGGAGCCTCCTCGCCCATCCTCGCGAGCGCCTGCGTGACCATGTGGACTGTCCTCCCCCAGGAGATGACAGTCATGTCCGTTCCCTCGCGGACGCGCCGGGCCTTCCCGAAGGGCACGAGGTAGTCCGCATCGGGCTCGGGCGATTTCGTGTAGACCTGGCGGTAGAGCCCCTTGTGCTCGAGGAAGAGGACCGGATCGTCGAGGCGGCAGGCCGTCTTGATCAGCCCCTTCGCGTCGGCCGCGCTCGAGGGGAAGGCGATGAGCCAGCCCGGCGTGTGCGCGTAGAGCGCCTCGATGCACTGCGAGTGGAAGGGTCCGCCGCGGATGTAGCCCCCGACGGCGATGCGCACGACCATGGGGCAGGACCAGACACCCGCGCTGCGCCACCTCAAGGTCGAGATCTCGTTGCGCATCTGCATGAACCCGGGCCACGAGTAGTCCCCGAACTGGATCTCGATGACGGGCTTGTAGCCTCCGATGGCCATGCCCTGGGCCACGCCCACGATGCTGGCCTCTGCGAGCGGCGAGTTGAAGACGCGCTTCTCGCCGAATTTCTCAGTAAGCCCGCGCGTCACGCCGAAGACCCCGCCCTTCGGGTCCTGGACGTCTTCTCCCCAGACGATGACCTGCTCGTTCCGCTCCATCTCCTCCCGGAGCCCGTGGTTGATCGCGTCCACCATCGTGATGGGAGTGTCGGAGAGGTAGGTCGGGGCCGCGTCGGAGATGGCGGGGCGCACCGGGCTAAGCACGTGGATGAGGATCCGCTCGCCGTCGGGCCCCGGGGCGGCATCGGCTGCTTCCGCGGCCCGCGCGACCTCCTGCTCGGCCTCGGCCCTGAGCGCGCTGACCTGCTCGTCGTCGAGGACCTTCATGTCCTTGAGCCGCAGCTCCGTGTGCAGGAGAGGATCCTGCCGGCGGACGAGCGCCATCTGCTCCTCGGTGCGGTACTTGCTCTGGTCGTCGGAGGATGAGTGCGAGTCGAGGCGGACGACCATCGCCTCGACGAGCACCGGTCCCGAGCCCCGCCGCATCCGGGCGACCTTGGGCTTGAGCGCCTGGTACATCTGGGTGAAGCGGGTGCCGTCCACGCGGAAGGCGTCCATGCCGAATCCGCGCGCGATGTTGTGGATCTCCGAGGATGTCTGCTGGGCCTGCGGCACGCTGATCGCGTAGCCGTTGTTCTGGACGACGAAGAGAACCGGGAGCTTCTCGCGCTGAGCCTGGTTGAGCGCCTCGAAGAACTCCCCTTCCGACGTGGCACCCTCGCCGGAAGAGACGTAGACGATCTCGTCGCGCCCGTCGTACTGGATGGCTTTCGCCATGCCGACCGCGGGAAGGTACTGGGAGCCCGTGCAGGCCGTCGGCGAGACGATGCGCAGGTCGCGCGAGGAGAAGTGCTCCGACATGTTGCGCCCCTCGCCGCTCGGATCACCCCGGCGCGAGAGCATGTGCAGGAAGATGTCCTCCAGGGGCATCCCAAGGCCGATGACGAGGGCCTTCTCCCTGTAATAGGGGAAGAACCAGTCCTTGCCGGCCTCGAGGACCATCGACACGGCGATCTGCAGCTTCTCGTGCCCGCGGGTCGAGGCATGGAAGGAGCACTTGTTCGAGCGAACGAAGCGGCGTACCGCCTCTTCCACGTAGTAGACGCGGAGCATCTTCCGGTAGAGGTCGAGAAGGACGCCGGACTCCAGGGACGGCTTCCCCGCGACCTTGTGCTGCTGTGCCATGAAGCGCGCGACCTCCGAAGAGGAGCCGGAACCGGCTGCATCCGGGCATCCGAACAAGGAGCCCATCCGGGCCTTCACCCGGACAGGGCCGCGCACGCCGCGGCGTGCCGCGGAGCACGCTAAGTCCTTGCACCAGCGTAATTAACCCCGCCCGTGGAACGGGCCGGGCGGGCCCGGAACAACCCCTCTCCGGGCCGGCGCTCTGAAGATGACCCATGCCCGCCCGAAACGCAAACCATGCCTGGGAGCGGCCTGAGATCTTCATTCCCGCGCGACGATGACTCGCTCCAGGAAGATCGCGAGGCCTCGCGTGACCTTCCCGAGGAAGGGGAGGCTCAAGGTGTCGAGGCGATCGGTGGGCTGGTGGTAGTGGGGGTTCCTGTAGAACGACGTATCACCGACCATCACGGCCGGGATCCCGTGGCGCCAGAACGACGCGTGGTCGGAGAGGGCCGCCCCAATGAGGAGCGCAATCGCTCCCGGCAGCGTCACGGTCTCGACGGGAAGCCCGCCCACGTCGCTGAACGCGCCCGCCACGGCGCTCACCAGCCGCTTCGAGGCGCCATTCCCCACGACGGAGATGAAGTCGGCCTTCCGGCGCCGTCCGATGCCGAGCCCCGGCGGATAACGTTGAGGCGCCGCGGGATCCACGTAGCCGAGCATCTCGAGCGAGATCATCCCCTCGACGGGCCGGCCGGACGAGTGGAGCCTGTCGGCGTGGTGCTGGCTCCCCAGCATTCCCCACTCTTCGAGGTTGAACGCGGCGAAGCGGAGCGTCACGCGGCGCGCGCCGGGCGGGCCGGAGCCGAAGTGCTCCGCGAGCGCGAGCATCGCGGCGGCGCCGCTCGCGTTGTCGTCGGCTCCCGGCGAGCCCTCCACCGCGTCGATGTGAGCGCCCACGACGAACAAGGGAGGCTGGGCGCCGGGGTCTCGCGATGCTGCCCGAGGAGCTTCGACTCCCCCAGCCGCGGGGACGGAGGCGAGATCTCCAATGACTCTGCCCTCACTCGTCGCCGGAAAGTCTCCGATGACGTTGTTCCATGTCCCCTGGGCGGGCCCGATTGGATCCAGCGACGTCGCCAGCCTCGCCTCCTCGAGGATCCGCCGCGCGTAACCTTCCGCCCGCCGAAGGCCCTCTCCGCCGCCCGCGGGGGATCTCTCCCCGACGAGAGCCTCGAGATGGCGCCGCAGCGCGGGCTCGGGGTCCCACGACGCTGCCCTGCTCTCCGCGGGGCCTCGCATTGTCATGGCCTCGAGGGAGCGGACAGTGCGGGCGATGCAGCGCCCGCCGGCGGAGAGAAGGCAACCTTCGTGGTCGTGGCCGGCGATTGGCGTAGAAGCGGAGCGCGGCTTCGGGCTGCCCGGACGGCGCTGATCTGAACTAGCATGGTCGTCCGCTCGGCATCCCGCGCTCTGGATGCGAAGGGGGAAGTGCCATGGAGAAGCCCGCGCCGACCGACCTGCCCATCCACGACTTGATCCGGAGGCGGTGGTCGCCCCGATCCTTCTCGCCGAGACCCGTGCCCCCCGTCGCCCTCACGACGATCTTCGAGGCGGCCCGCTGGGCGCCTTCGTGCTTCAACGAGCAACCCTGGGCCTTCATCGTCTGCACCATCGAAGATCCCGCCGCTCACGAGCGCGCGGAGAGCGTCCTGGTCGAGGGGAACGCCTGGGCTCGCTCCGCGCCGGTGCTGGCGCTCAGCCTCGCACGTCCCGATTTCAGCCGCAACGGAAAGCCCAACCCGCACGCGTGGCACGACGTGGGCGCCGCCGCCGAGAACCTCTTCCTCGAGGCCGTGCATCAGGGGCTGGCCATGCACGAGATGGCCGGATTCGATCGTGTGAAGGCCCGCGAGGCCTTCGCGGTGCCGGAGGGCTGGGAGCCCGTCGCCATGATTGCCATCGGCTATCCGGGCTCTCCCGACGACCTTCCCGAGCCTTTGCGCGAGAGGGAGAAGGGGCCACGGACCCGGAAGCCGCTCGCGGAGATTGTCTTCGGAGGGCGCTTCGGGGCCGCTCTGGGAGGATGAGCGGGAGGCGGCGCGCGGTATCCTCCACACGCCACGGTAGGAACCAGCGTGGAACAGGCGCCGTACATGGTTCACCTCAGCATGGATGAGAGTCGAGGAGGCGAGGTGGCGGAGAAGGCTCAGGGTCGCAGCGGCTGCCGGAAGACCGCCATCTGGACCGGCGTCGGCTGCCTGGCACTGCCGGTGGGGCTGATCCTCTTCGCCGCGGTCTCGCTCCTGATCGGCTACACCTTCTACGGTCGCGAAGGCCCTGCACGGAATGAGAAGAGCCTCCTGACGGTCCCTGCCGGGACGGGTGGCGGCGGCGCGAGGCAGCCGGGTGACGGCGCAGCCGGCAAGGAAACCGGGCCGGACGCGGGAATCCTCCCCGGGCGCGACATCGAAGACTTGCAGACTTCCCTGCCGCGGCGGCCGCAGGCGGTCACGCTGAATCTCGATCTGGAAGAAGGCGATTTCGAGATCCGCCCCGGCCCTCCCGGCACCGACATCCAGGTCGAAGGCTTCTTCGATCCCCACGACTACGAGCTGACCCAGGAGGCCGAGGAATCGGGCGAAGGACGGGAGATCACCATCAGGTTCCGCCGGAAGGTCCCCTTCCTCTTCCATCTCCTCCGCGGGGGCTTCACCGAGGACGGCAGCCATGACAAGAACAGGGTCCTCGTGCAGATCCCCGAGGATCTCCCCACGGCGCTCAACCTCGTCCTGAGCAGGGGGGAATCGAACATCGAGCTGGGCGGGCTCAGCCTCACCGCGCTGAAGGCTGATCTCTCCATGGGCGAGCACGATGTGACGGTGTCGAGACCCGTCCAGGAGGAGCTCGAGCGGGTCGATTTCCACACCGGGATGGGAGAGATCCATCTCAACCAGCTCGGGAACATCCGGGCCCGCCAGATCACGATCAGCGGGCGCATGGGAGAGCTGTCGGCCGATCTGGGGGGCGAGTGGGCCCCCGGCTTCACGACCCGGGCCGACCTGAGCTTCGCCATGGGCGAGTGCAGGATCAGCGTCCCGCCGGGCGTCCGCATCTCCCCCGACTCCACGACGTCGATATTCCTGGGCGAGAGCCGCGATGAGGCGACAGGTGAAGGGCAGCCCCAGGATCCGAATGCCCCGACGCTCGAGATCCATGCCTCCTCGAAGATGGGCGAGCTCAGCATCAGGAGGAACTAGCCCCCCGGCCCTCCCCTGCTGAGTGGCGTGCTCCGACTCCCTCCCTGGATATCCACCGATCGAGATCGGTAGATCCACAGCGTGATACTCTCGTCACGCTCCTCATCGTCATTGCAAGGTCAGGAACCTATCTATCCGGGAGGTAGCCATGCACCGAAGAGAGTTTCGATTCCTCGTCGGCCTTCTGGTCGCTCTGTCCGCTGTGCAGCTCGCTCGAGCGGGACAGCAATCGGTTCAGGTGCCGATCAATACGGTTTTCCCGTCCGATTCAGCTTCCCTGCTGGTCGGCACCGTGGCGGTCCTTCCAGACAGCGGGGGCTTCCCGCAAATCAAGTTTTCCTTCATGCCCCCCCGGAACTACCGGGATGGCGGACGGATCACCGTCACGGTCTATTACGCGGCAAACCCGGCAACCTCGGGCTGCAACTTTCTTCTCTTCGCCAATCAGGACTTCCACTGGCAGCCGGGCCAGGACGTCGGGGCGACACTTCTCCCGTTGAATCCCACCGACGGGAGCGACACGGCACCGGCGCAACCGAGCGATTTCGTCGTGCAGACCGAGAGCTACGAGTTCCCGACTTCCTTCGACCCGCTCCAGGTCAGGCGGGGAGACATCGTTTTCGTGGAAATCGGGCGGGACAGTGCGGACCCGCTCGATACTTGCAACGGCATTGACGTGTACATCGCGGGCCTCAGAGTGGACTACACCTCGCGCTGAGCCGGCTCCATCAGCACTGGAGGTGCACGACTCGCGGCCGGAGCCCGGTGCGGATCGCCGATCCGTCGTCGCGCCCGCAGCAAGAGAGCCTCAGCCGGAGCTCGTGGAGACCATCCGGAGGACCCTCCGCGAGTCGTCGCTGGGGCCGAGCTGCCCGGAGCCAGACCGTGTGGGGGACGCAGCAGGATGGGCAGCACGAGATTCGTCAGTTTTCCGGGGCCGGCAGGCCGAATCGAGGCCATCGTTCAGGGCGGGGCGCCGGCCGACCCCCGCCGCCTTGCCGTCATCTGCCACCCGCATCCCCTCGGCGGCGGATCGATGCATACGAAGGTGGTCCATCGCACCGCCCGGGCGCTTCAAGAAACGGGTCACTGCGTCCTGCGCTTCAACTTCCGCGGAGTCGGAGCCAGCGAAGGCGTCCACGACGGGGGTGTTGGCGAGCAGGAGGACCTTCGCTCCGCAATGGCCTGGCTCCTCGGCCAGCACCCCGGCCTTCCTCTCACCGTGGCCGGTTTCTCGTTCGGCTCCTGGGTCGGGCTCCGCGTCGGGTGCGCCGAGCCCGCCGCGGACGCGCTGATCGGCATCGCCGTCCCGGCGGGCCTCTACGACTTCGGCTTCCTCCGCTCGTGCGCCAAGCCCAGGCTCTTCGTCCACGGGACCGCCGACGATCTGGCGCCGCTCGCCGCCTTCGAGGAGATCTACAGGGAGCTTCCGGAGCCGCGCAGGCTCGTTCGCCTGCGCGGAGGAACCCACATGCTCGTCGATCAGCTCGACGATCTGGAGGCTGCGGTCCGGGAGTTCGCCACGGGGCTTCCCGCGGCCGGCGCCTGAGCAAGAAGCGACTCGAGGGCACGGCGCGCGCGAAGGCTTCGGGGTTCGTTCGAGGAGTGCGGGGGCACGAGTCCCGGCGTATATTCCTTCTCCCCGATCCGCCGCCCCTCGGCCGCGGCGCTCCGGGCCGTGTGAGGGCCTCATGAACTCGACCGTCCGATGGGTTCTCGTCGTCGCGGGGGCCGCAGGCGTGGTTTTCAGCCTTTTCGGCTTCATCGACATGATCGAGGTATTCAGGACCAACGCGGTCACGGACGGCCAGCCCGTCGGCCTGCGTGAGCACTACCTGCAGCTCGGCCGCTTCTACACCCGCGGCTTCACGACGGGCTTCTTCTTCTGCTTCTCCCTGATGCTCGTGGCGATCGCCGTCGGGACGCTCTTCGACGAGCACCGCAAGACGCGCTGGCGCGCCGAAGCGCGCGAGCGGCTCGCTCCGGGGGAATTCTCCGACGCCGAGGTGTCCGCCCCCGTCATCGTCCACTCCCGCACCGAGCCCCCGCCAAGCTGAGTCCGCGCAGGGTGGCGCGGAGCGTGTGGTGCCCTCATATGTAGATGGCACCAACCCTGTGGTGCACGCCGGCGAACACGGGCAAAGTATTGCTGTAGAAGGACTTACACCTCCGCCTGCAACAGGCTTCGCACCACCATGGACTCCGCCGCTCCGCTCGGCCACGGCTCACGATCGCGCTGCCTCGGCTAGGATCGGCCGGTGTCGGCTCTCCGCGTTCTCTATCTCGACCCCTACCACACCGCCTCCCACCGATCCCTCGCCCTTGCGCTCCGGGACCGATCGGCACACCAGGTCACGCTCCTGACGCTTCCGCCGAGGAAGTGGAAGTGGCGGATGCGGGGAGCGGCCCTCGCGCTCGAGGGCGCCATCCGCGACCTCTCGCCTCCGCCGCCCGATCTCCTGGTCACGACCGACTACATGAACCTCCCCGAGCTCCTCGCCCTCACGAGGGATCTCTGGGCTCGTCCCGTCCCTGCCATCGTCTACTTCCACGAGAACCAGCTCACCTATCCCTCCACCAGCGCGGACATCCGCGATTTCCACTTCGGCCTCGTGAACGTCCACTCGGCTCTCGCGGCCGACCGCGTCCTCTTCAACAGCGCCTTCCACCGGGAGAGCTTCCTCGCGGCCGCGGACGATCTCCTGGATCGGATGCCGGACTTCCGGCCGGAGGGCGTGGGGGAGCGGATCCGGAGGAGGTCGGAGGTACTCGGCCTGCCCCTCGACCTGCAGGAGATGGATGCAATCCTGAGCACGTGCCAGGTCCGTCGTCGTCAGTTCCGCCCCGACGAAGCGTTGTCCTCCCAGCCTGCACGCCTGAACGAGCCTTCCCGCGCCTCCCGCCCGCTCGTCGTGTGGAACCACCGCTGGGAGGCGGACCGCAACCCGGAGGAGTTCTTCGCGGCCATCGAACGGCTCGACGCCATGGCGAAGGAGGGGCTCGCTCCCGACTTCGCTCTCGTCGTGGCCGGACAGACCTACCAGGCACGTCCCGCCGCCTTCGATCGCGCGCGGGAGCGGCTCGCCGGGAGGATCGAGCGATGGGGCTACGTGGAGTCGCGCGCCGAGTACCTGGAAATCCTGGCCCGGTCGAAAGTCGTCGTCTCGACCTCGCACCACGAGTTCTTCGGTGTCAGTGTGATGGAGGCGATCTACATGGGGTGCGCGCCGGTCCTCCCCCGCCGCCTCACCTACACTGACATCGCCTGCGGGCGGGCGGAGTGCCTCTACGACGACCCCCTGGAGATTCCGGGGAAGGTGGCCGCCTGGCTCTCGCGCCCCGGATCCGAGGCGCTCGTCCCGCTCCGCGAGCGCGTGCAGATCAACGACGCACGGCGCGTCATCGCCCGGTGGGACGAGATCATCGAGGGAATCGCCCGCTGACCTGACCAGCAGGAAACCGCAATTCGGATCTCGCGGAGAGGCTTTCCTGCTCGAGCACTGCTCGCCAGAAGGACCCAGAGTCGCGGTCTCTCATTCGGGGAGAGTGGCGACGAACTCGCGCGCGACCTCGCGCGGGTCGCGGAGATCGCCGTCGACGGCGAGGTTCATCATGCGGATCCTCTGCTCGCTGATGGCGCCGTCGAGCGAAGCCAGGACGGAGCGCAACCGGGGGTGGCGCTCCAGCGCCGCGCGCCGGACGACGGGGACGGCGTCGTACGGAGGGAAGTACCGGCGATCATCCTCCAGGGCCACGAGGCCGAGGCTCGCGATCACGCCGTCGGTGGAGTTCCCCGCGACGACGTCCACCTCGCCCTCGGCCAGCGCCCGGTAAATGAGCCCGAGATCCATCTCGCGCGGGCGCGCCGCGAAGCGCAGGCCGTAGGCTGCGACGAGTCCCGCGTAGCCGTCGGCCCTCTCGATGAACTCGTAGCCGAAGCGGTCCCCGCGAGAGGAAGATCGCCCGCGCGGATCCGAGATCGAGCGCAGTCCGTGCCGCTCGGCTGCCTCCCGCGTCACGATCATCGCGAAGGTATTGTTGAAGCCCAGGGGCTCGGTCCAGATCAGATCGAGGTCCCTCTGGTAGGCCGCGCGCACGGTTTCGAGAGCCGCCCCGCGCTCCGCAACGGGGGAACCGCGGAGGATCGCCGCGAGGGCGGTGCCCGTGTACTCGACGTAGAGATCGATCTCGCCGGCGAGCAGGGCCTGGTGGCAGATGAAGGTTCCCCCGAGGTTGAGGCGGCGCGTCACGGGGATTCCCGCACGCGTCTCGATCAGGTCCGCCAGGATCTCGCCGAGGATCACCTGTTCGGTGAAGTTCTTCGAGCCGACGACGATGGCGCCTTCGCCGTTGCCGCCAGGTCTGCACCCGCCGAGGAGCGCCGCGGCGCCGGCGAGCGCGACCAGCGCGCACTTCGCGGGCGCCCTCACGACGCGCTCGCGGGCCCTGGCTGCGCCGCCCGCGTCATGACCCGGACAGGCTCCTGACCTGGATCCTCCGCTCGATCCGCGTCAGGAGGGCGTCGGCGGCAACGGCAAGCAGGGCGGCAGGCAGCGCCCCCGCGAGGACGAGGCGGTTGTCCACCATGGCCACGCCTCGGAAGATGAGCGTTCCGAGACCGCCCGCGCCGATCGCCGCGGCAATCGTCGCCACGCCGACCGAGATCACGGTGGCGATCCTCAGGCCCGCGATGATGACGGGAGCGGCGAGGGGGATCTCGACGAAGCGGAGGATCTGCAGCGGCGTCATACCCATTCCCGTCGCCGCCTCCACGATGGGCGCCGGCACGCCGCGGATCCCGGCGCAGGTATTCGTCAGGATCGGCAGAAGGGCATAGAGGACGAGCGCGACGATCGCCGTGCGCGCGCCGATGCCTCCCAGGAGAGGGAGAGGGATCAGGAAGCCGAAGAGGGCCAGGCTGGGAATCGTCTGGATCACGTTGGCGACGCCGAGGATTCCGCGGGCAGCCGCGGGGCGGCGCGCGAGCCACACGCCGGCCGGCGCGCCGACGGCGAAGGCCAGCGAGGTGGAGACGAGCACCAGGACGAAGTGCTCCCAGGTGTGGAGGAGGATCTGGTCGGCACGGCCGGCGATGAAGTCAAGGAACGGCATGCGCACCCGAGGCGACGAACTCGCGGACGAAATCGTCGGCCGGCCGCTCACGGAGATCGGCGGCCGTCCCCATCTGGTGCACGCGCCCGCTCTTCATGAGGGCGATGCGCGTCCCCAGGCGGAAGGCTTCGAGGATGTCGTGCGTCACGAGGATGATTGTCTTGCCGAGCTTCCTCGCCAGGGCGCCGAAGTCTTCTTGCAGCCGTGCCCGCGTGATGGGATCGAGCGCGCTGAAGGGCTCGTCCATGAGGACGATGGGCGGATCGGCGGCGAGCGCCCGCGCCACGCCCACGCGCTGGCGTTGCCCTCCGCTGAGCTCGTGGGGCAGCTTGTGGAGATGGAGCGCGGGGTCGAGCCCCACGAGGCGCAGGAGCTCGTCGGTCCGCTCCGCGCGCCGGCGGACGTCCCAGCCGAGGAGTCGAGGGACGGTCTCGACGTTGCGGGCCACGTCGACGTGCGGGAAGAGCCCCGACTCCTGGATCACGTAACCGATCCCGCGCCGGAGCTGGAAGGGGTCCCACGCCCTCACGTCACGCCCCGCAACCGTCACGCTTCCCGCATCGGCCTCATGCAACCGATTGATCAGCTTGAGGGCGGAGGTCTTCCCGCAGCCGCTCGGGCCGATGAGGATCGTCGTCTCGCCGCGACGGATCGTGAGATCGAAGCCGTCCAGGACGCGCGGCCCGCCGGCGTAGCTCTTCGTGACGCCTCGGAACTCGACGGCGGCGCCGTCGCCGGCCGCGGTCGGGAAGCTCTCCCTCGCCATCATTGGCTCCAAAATACCACCCGCCGCGCGCCCAACCCTGTGCCGCCGGCAGCCCTTCCACGAAGGGTCCCGCACCCCAGGGTCGCCTCAGGCTCCGGCCTCGGCTTCGTGCAGGCGGCGGCTGGCATCCTCCCATCGGCTGACGAGCCCTTCCAGCTCGGCCGAGAGGGCCTTCTCCTCCCGCCCGAGCGACTCGGCCAGCCCGGGCTCCCGGTAGGTTCCGCTGTCGGCGAGGGCCGTCCTCAGCTCGCCGAGTCGGGTTTCCCGCGAGGCGATCTGCTTCTCGAAGGCCTCGACCTCCGAGCGAATCCCTCTCAACAGCCGGCTTCTCTCGTTGCGCGCCTCCGCCGCCTCGCGCCGCTCGCCCTTCCTTCGCTGCCGGAGGGCCTCACGCTCGATCTCCTCGCGGGACGCGCGCGGCGCGGCAGCGGGCTGCAGGAGCGATTGGACGTAGGCGTCGTACCCGCCCTCGACGATGCGCAGGCCTCCCGCGTGGAAGCCGGCCACCTTCGAGGCCACGCGATTGATGAGATAGCGGTCGTGCGAGGCGAAGAGGACGGAGCCCTCGTAGGCCAGGAGCGCTTCCTCGAGCGCCTCGCGGGCGGCGAGGTCGAGGTGGTTCGTCGGCTCGTCGAGGAGGAGGAGATGGCCCGGCTGCAGCGCGAGGCGCGCCAGCGCCATCCGGCTCTTCTCGCCGCCGGACAGCGCCGTCACCTCCTTGAAGGCCGCCTCCCCCGTGAACTGGAAGAGACCGAGGAGGGAGCGCAGCTCCCCCTGCCCCGCCCCGGGGGCGAGCGCCTGCAGCTCCTCGAGGAGCGTTCGTCCCGCCGAGAGGACTTCGAGGAGATGCTGCGCTACGTGACGGACGACCACCTTGTGCCCGGCGCGCACCACCCCGCCATCGGCGGGCAGCTCGCCCGCGGCGATGCGGAGGAGCGTGGACTTGCCGCATCCGTTCGGGCCGATGAGGGCCACGCGCTCGCCTCGCTGCAGCAAAAGGCTCGCGCCGTCGAGGACCGGCCGCCCGTCGAAGGACTTCGAGACTCCTTCGATCTCGAGCACGATCTGGGGAGGCCTCGTCGGAACCCGGAGCCGGAAGCCCCAGGCGGTTTCCCCGGCCGTGACCTCCGTGCGATCCATCTTCTCGAGCATCTTGATTCGTTCCTGGACCTGGCGGGCCTTCGTGGCCTTGTAGCGGAAGCGCTCGATGAACCGCTCCACCTGCTCCACGCGCCGGCCCTCGCGGGCCGCTGCCGCCTGCTCGCGCTCGCGGCGCGCCATCTTCTCGGCGCGGTAGGCGTCGTAGTCCCCGCGGTAGATCCGCAGCCCTCCCCCTTCGATCTCTCCAATCGACGCCACCGCCCTGTTCAGGAAGAGCCGGTCGTGCGACACCACGACGACGGCCGACGGGAGGTTCGCCAGGTAGCCCTCCAGCCACTGGATGCCCTCGAGGTCCAGGTGATTGGTCGGCTCGTCGAGGAAGAGGTAGTCCGGGCGCTGGAGCAGGAGCGAGCCGAGGAGCGCGCGGGTCCGGTAGCCGCCCGAGAACTCGGTGATGGGACGCACATCATCGCCCGCCGCGAAGCCGAGGCCGCCGAGGATGATCCGGGCTTCGGACTCCAGCCGGAATCCCCCGGCCGCCTCGAAGCGGTGCTGGAGATCGCCCAGGCGCCGGGCGATGGCGTCATGGTTCGTTCCGGGAGGCGCCCCGCTCGCCGGGATGGCGGCCGCGCCGTCCGAAGCGGGTGACCGCTCGGCCCCCACGAGGCTCGACGCCGAGGCAAGAGCCCCCTGGAGGCTGTGCATCTCCGCCTCCATCGCGGCGATCTCCGTGAAGGGGCTCAGCGTCGCTTCGAGAAGGCTGCCGGAGGGGAGGGCCCCGCCCTCCTGCGGCAGCCAGGCCAGGCTCGTGCGGCCCGGCCTCTCGACGATGCCCTCGTCGGCCGACCGCGCGCCGCAGAGGATCTCGAGGAGGGTGGTCTTTCCCGAGCCGTTCGGCCCGACCAGCCCCCAACGGGAGCCGGGCGGGATCGCCCAGTCCAGGCCGCGGAGGATTTCGTGCGGGCCGAACGACTTGCGGAGGCCCCGGGCGGTCAGCATGGCGGAATGATAACGCCCGGTGCGGAGCGGGGATCAGCCCTTGGTGGTGCTCCCCTCCGCCTTCTCGGGCTCCACGCGAACGGCCTCGACGTTGATGGTGATCTCCACGTCGTCGCCGAGCAGGGCGCCGCCCGTTTCGAGGACCCGGTTCCAGATGACCCCGAAGTCCTGGCGGTTGATCGTGGTCGTCGCCTCGAAACCCGCGCGGAGCCCGCCCATGCCCGGCCCGAACCCGAGGATCTCCGTGTCGAGAATCACGGGCTTCGTGACTCCCTTGATGGTGAGGTTGCCGTGGACAAGGGCCCTTCCCTCTCCCTTCATCTCGACCTTCGTGCTCTCGAAGGTCATCTTGGGGTGTTTCTCCACCTCGAAGAACTTGGCGGACTTCAAGTCGCCATCGCGACCCTCGTTGCCCGTGTCGACGCTCGCGACGTCGATGGTGACAGAGACCTTCGCGGTGGAAAGGTTTTCCGGATCCACCTCGATGGACCCCTCGAGCGCATTGAAGCGGCCGGGGACCTTGGACATGAGATGGCGGATCTTGAAGGTCGCCGCAGAATGGTTGTTATCGATGGTGTAGGTCGCGGAGGCGCCCATCGCCGGGAGGCCCGCGAGGGCGGCCGCGCCCAGGGCGGCGAGAATGCGGAAGAGAACCTTTCTCATGCGGGCTTCTCCTTTCAGGGACACCAGGAATGGTGCCGGGATCGAGGCTCTCATCCTACCAAGAGGCGCTCCGGGCTGCCATATGCCCCGAGGGGAGCGCGCGCGCGCGTCGATAGCCCGTCGCGCCCACCCAGGCGCCCCTTTATCTGGCATCAAGCGAAGCGAACCCCATCCGGGTAGACTTCTCCCATGAAGCTCAGAGTGCTCGGCCGGACGGGGCTCCCGGTTTCGGAGATCGGGTTCGGGGCCTGGGGGCTCGGCGGCGGCATGTGGAAGGGTGGCTCCGACGAAGAGGGGCGGCGGGCCGTTCGCACGGCCATCGACCGCGGGATCACGCTCCTGGACACGGCGCTCGTCTACGGTGATGGCCACAGCGAGGCGATCATCGGGGACATCCTCGCCGAAGGCGGCGCCCGGGACCGGGTCGTCCTGGCTTCAAAGATTCCGCCCATGGACTACGGGTGGCCGGGACGGGCCGAATCTCCCCTGCGAGAGGTCTTCCCCCCCTCTCACGTCGTCTCCTCCGTCGAGACGTCGCTGAAGAACCTCCGAGTCGAGACCATCGATCTCATGCAGCTCCACGTGTGGCACGACGCCTGGCTCGTGGATCCCCTCTGGCCCGAGACCCGCCGCATGATGGAGTCCCTCAGGGAAGTGGGGAAGGTGGCGCACTGGGGCGTCTCCGTGAACAGCCACGCACCCGAGAGCGCGCTCGAAGTGCTGCGCGAGCCGCTCATCGAAGCGGTGCAGGTGATCTACAACATCTTCGATCGATCCCCAGAGCGTGAGCTCTTCGATCGCGTGCGCGACATGCGTGCCGGAGTGATCGCGCGCGTCCCCTTCGATGAGGGCACCCTCACCGGGTCCATCGGCCCGGAGACGGTCTTCTCCGAGGGCGACTGGCGCGAGAGCTACTTCGCCGGCGGAAGAAAGGAGGAAGCGGCCCGCCGCGCCGCGGCGCTCCGTGAGCTGCTCGGCGAGGAGGCGGCCACACTTCCCGAACTAGCCCTGAGGTTCTGCCTGCACCGGCCCGAGGTCTCATCGGTGATCCCGGGGATGCGGCGCGCCGCGCACGTCAGGGACAATGCCGCCGCCTCGGATGGCCGGCAGCTCTCCCACCGGATGATCGAGCTTCTCCGCGGCCACGCCTGGGAGAAGAACTGGTACCGGGACTGACGCGCCGGGGAGTTCGAAGGCTGGCGGGGTCGACGGGATTTGAACCCGCGATCTCCGGCTTGACAGGCCGGCGTGATAACCCCTTCACTACGACCCCGCCGCGATTGGAAGTGCGGCATGCTAGCAGATGCCCCGGGGGGCCGCCAGATCCGGATTGTGATCCTGCCCCGGACAGCGCCGGGAAGCGGGGCAACCCCGGGCCACCCACGCATCCAGGTGCCCGTGGCCCGCGCCCTGGCACGGCAGGCGCGGCGCGGAGCCTTCCAGTCCTCGCGGCGATCCGCTACTCTCGGCCCGTGCATGTCATCCCACTCACGATGCGGCGGCTCCTCGGCGGCTTCGCGCTGGTGCTCCTGGCAGGGAGCCCGCTCATGAGCGCTCCCGACGACAAGGACGCCAGGCAGGATCCACAGACGCCCCCCGCTCACCACCACCCCTCTGACGCGACCGACGACGCCACGGCAAGCCACTCTTTCGCCGAGGTCGACAAGTGGGTCGCCCTCTTCGACGATCCCGCGAGGGAGGAGTGGCAGAAACCAGGCCAGGTGGTCCGCTCCCTGATGCTCAAGCCTGGAATGACCGTGGCGGATCTCGGAGCCGGCACCGGGTACTTCAACCGCTTGCTCTCCGAGGCGGTGGGGGCCGACGGCAAGGTGCTCGCGGTGGACATCGAGCCGGCGATGGTCGCCTACATGAAGGAGCGGGCGCAGCGCGAGAAGACCCCCAACGTCACGGCGCTCCTCGCCGAGCCCGCGGATCCGAAGCTCCCGCTCGGAGAGGTGGACCTGATCCTGATCGTCAACACCTATCACCACTTCGACGACCGCCTCGAGTACTTCGGGCGGCTCAAGGGCGCGCTGAAGCCGGGCGGGCGCCTGGCCATCATCGACTTCCAGAAGAGGCCGCTCCCCGTGGGGCCGGAGCCCGAGCACAAGCTCGAGCGGGGGCAGGTGGCGGAGGAGATGAAGGCGGCGGGCTGGGCCCTCGAGCGCGAGCCCGAGTTCCTACCCTACCAGTACTTCCTGATCTTCGAGCCTCACTGAGCGAGCGCGAGACGGAGCGGGGTTGCACCGCCCTTCCCGGCCGTGATCGCGAGCGTCCGCCGCTCTCCGGGCTCGAGCCGGACCACGAGGGTCTGACGGAAAGGCTGGGACTCGCCTTCGGGGACGATCTCGGCGGTGATCTCGATCCTGCCGGGAGCCACTCGGATGCGCCCGCCGAACTCCTCGTCGTCGCCGTACTCGAAGAGCCTCTTCCCCATGAAGGCCGCCTGCTTCTTGCGCGCCGACAGCGACCGCGAGTAGACCGCTTCGCCGTCCACGAAGACCGTGAGCCGGGCCGACCGATAGCTGTTCCTTCCGTCGACGAGCAGAGTGGCCCGCTGCGGGTCCGCGTTCCAGGCTGCCGTGACCACGACGCCGACCGCGATGAGCACCGCAGCGAGGGGTATCGCGCTCCGCCTCCACGCGGATCGCGCCGGCTCCCCGGCTCGGTGCGTCCTGCGGGCGCGGCGCCTCCCCTCGAGCGTCACACGCGGCCTGGACACCGAGGTGGCGGTTCGTGATTCTCCCGACTTCTGGGCAGGCGGCCTCCGGCGCGTCGCCTTCTCGCTCCTCCAGCGCATGAGGCTCTGCCAGGCTCCTGCGAGCAGGATCACGCCGGCCTCGACGCCGCGGACCCAGGGGCCCCTGTACGTGTCTTGTTGACCCGATCGCGGAGAAGCTGCGGGGGTGTCGTAGTCGAGCGTGAGCGGAGGCTCGCCATCCTGGCTCTCTTCCGCTCCGCCCTCCTCGGGCTCGAGGAAGACGAGAGTGGCGGTGGGCTTCACTCCTGCGCGCAGGACGCGGAGCGCGTCGCGGAAGGCATGGCCATCGGCGAAACGGGCGGAAGGGTCCTTGGCCAGAGCGCGATCGAAGAAGGCGTCGATCCCCGAGGGCAGGTCCGTGCGTCGCTTCGAGATCGCGACGGGCGTCCCGTGGACCACGGCGTAGGCCAGCGCGGTCGGGTTGTCACCGGCGAAGGGGCGCTCGCCGCAGAGGGCTTCGTAGAGCACGACCGCCAGGGAGAAGAGATCGCTGCGCCCGTCGGCATGCTCACCCTTCACCTGCTCCGGAGCCATGTAGGCGGGAGAGCCGAGCGAATGGCCCGTTCGCGTGAGGTCCGAAGAGGCCATGCGCGCGACGCCGAAGTCGGCCACCTTCACGGTCGAGCCGGCCGCGGGAATCAGGAGGTTTGCGGGCTTGATGTCCCTGTGGACGATCCCGAGCGTGTGGGCCTCGTGGAGCGCGTCGGCCACGGCCTCTGCCTGCTCGAAGGCGACCTCGGCGGGCAGGCATCCCTGCGCGGAGAGGAGATCGGCGAGGCTCTGCCCGTCCACGTACTCCATGGCGATGAAGGGGATCCGGCTGTCGGGATCGTCGTCGGCGTCATAGATCGTGACGATCGCCGGATGGTTCAGGGCGCCGGCCGCCTGCGCCTCGCGCATGAAGCGCTCGCGGAACTCGCTCTCCTGTTCCGGCGTGAGGCCTGGAGGGAGGCTGTAGGTCTTGATGGCGACCTTCCGCGCGACGCGCGGATCCCGGGCCAGGTAGACCACGCCCATGGCTCCGCGCCCCAGCTCGCGCTCGATCTCGTATCGGCCGATCCTCACGACGCGCGAATATAGGGACGGCCCCTCGGCCGGACCAGATTCGCTCAGGGGAAGTTCAGGGCCCGCATGAATCGATTCCGGCCGGGTGGCGGTTGTCGGGATACTCGGAGTAGCCGAGGCAACTCGGGAGGTTGCTCTGGAGGAGCGCGGCGCGGGCACAGGGTATCTGTGCAGGCCGTCGCTGGACGCACACCATGTCCCCGTGTGGCGCGCACCGTCCGCGGTCCAGTCGGGCTGACTACCGGTACTTCCCGGCCCAGAGGGCTTCGAGGAAATCCGACACGGCGAGGATCCGGATTCCCCCCTCCACTCGGGGCCGGCCGCCGGAGCCGACGAGGAGGAGTCGCTTCATCGTTTTCTCGTCGCCGAGCGCGCGGAGGGACTTGAGGTCGCGCGGAGTGACGTTGGCCGTGGCCTTCACCTCGATGGCCGTGTGATCACCTATCAGGAAGTCGACCTCGAATCCCGAGGTCGAGCGCCAGAAGGAGAGCGGCTCACCCGACTCGTAGTCACGCCACGCCAGCAGCTCGTGCATGATGAAGGTCTCGAGAGCTTGACCGTACTCGGGAGTCCCGGGGCGGAACTCGCGCCCCTGAAGAGTGGCCGCCACCCCCACGTCGAAGAAGTAGTACTTCGAGGAGGCGAGCGGCTTCCTTTTCCGCGACTTGCGCCAGGCGGGAAGCTCGTGGAGGACCAGCGTGTCCTTGAGGATTTCGAAGTACTCGTAGATCGTCGTCCGAGCCACCTGCGCGTCGTTGGCCACGTTCGTGAAGTTCACGATCGTCCCGTTGCAGTGGGCGGCGACCCGGAGGAAACGGCTGAAGGCCGGGGCGTTCCGTGTCGCACCCTCGGCCACGATCTCCTGCTGCAAGTAAGAGCCGGCGTAGGCCCCCAGATCCGCGCGGGGGTCCCTGGAGAAGTAGATCGACGGGATCGTCCCCCGCTCCAGCACCTTGCCCAGATCGAAGTGGCCACCCAGCTCCTTCCACGTGAGCGGGTGGAGGTGCTTCGTGCGTGCCCTGCCTCCGAGGAGGTTCACCCCGCCGCCGCGCAGCTTCCGTGCGCTCGATCCCGTCAGCAGGAAGCGCATGCCCTTCTCTTCGATGAGCCGGTGGACCTCGTTGAGAAGCGAGGGCAGCCGCTGGATCTCGTCGATGACGACGGCCTTCGTGCGGGCCGGAAGCTCGCGCCCGAGGCGCCCGGGGTCGCGGCTCAGCTCGAGGTAGACCGACGAGTCGAGCAGGTCGTAGAGGGGAACCCCGCCCATCGTGGCCCGGATCAGGAAGCTCTTACCCGTCTGCCGCGGGCCGAGAAGAAAATGGGACTTCTTCGACAGCAGGGCGGGAAGGTCGAGAAGCCGCGGTACGGCCGGGAAGCCCTCGGGCGTCTCCCTGAGTGTCCACTTCATCGTCATTTATCATGACAAATGACGACTCAGGCGTCAATGAGAGCCATGACATCCCGAGAGACGACGCCCCGGTCTCACCGCGCCGTAGCCCGCGTCCAGACAACCCAGCCTGAGGAGGGAGGCATGGCCGATCCTCGGCCTCGCCGGAGCCCCAAAGCCATGCGTGAGCGGGGGGCCGGAATGGTGGGCGGTGCTGGACTCGAACCAGCGACCCCCTGCTTGTAAGGCAGGTGCTCTTCCAGCTGAGCTAACCGCCCGACCGGACGGAGCGAAATCGTACCACGCTCGCGTCGCCCGGTGGTCAGGGTCCGCTCGCCGATCGCACTGAAATCGATCTGAGGCCCTGAAGCAGCTTTCCCTTCATTGCGGTGACAGAGCAGCCTTGTTCGCTCGGGCCACTGCAGAATCGCAGAGATCGTGGGAAACCGCGCCCGGGCTACCACCTACGATCGGCGTGCTCTGAGATGCACGAGCGCGCCTCGGGTCGGCTCCACGTAATACTAGTGTGAACGTTCTGTGAAGCCCATTCTATCCAAGCAGCCCGAGCCCCAGCATACTCTCCTGCATGACACCCCGACAGGATCCCAAGCGAATGAAAACCCTGCTGGCCAGGCGCGCCCGCCACGGCTGGAGCTGGCCCGAGTTGTCACGACGCACCGGCCTGCCGGTGTGGAAGCTGCATTGGTGGCAGCGGCGACTGGCGCCGCAGCGACCGGCGCGGAGAGCGGGCCGGACGTTCGTACCCGTTCAGCTCGTCGCCGCGACCCGGCGAGACGCTCCGCCGCTTGAGCTGCTCATGCCGTCGGGAGCCCGCATCTTGGTGACCGCGAGCTTTGATGCCGACCACCTGCGGCGCGTGCTCAAGGCCCTGGAGTCGTCGTGCTGAGCCTGGGGGGTAACCACCGGGTCTTCTTGTGCCGCAGCGCGGTAGATTTCCGCAAGGCGCACGATGGCTTGTGCACCATCATCCGGGACCAGTTCGGCGACGACCCGTTCTCGGGCGACGTGTTCGCGTTTTTCAATCGGGCGAAGGACCGCATCAAGCTGGTGGTTTGGGTTGCAACGGGTTCTGGCTCTGCTACAAGCGCCTGGAGAAGGGGACGTTTCCGTTCGCGGTGTCGGGAGCGGGGCGCGTCGAGATCGAGCAGGGTCAGTTGGCGATGATTCTGGAAGGCATCGAGTGGAAAAAGGCAAAACAGTCGTCGCGTTTCGCCTCGACCTTTGCTATAACGGCTCGCGATGGAGCCGACACTGGAGCTTCCCCATGACAGCGAGTCCCTGAAGGCTCTGGTTGTTTCCCACGTGCAGACCATCGGTCGTCAGTCTGAGACGATCGCCCGGCTCGAGCACAACAACCAGATCCTGACCAAGCTCATTTTCGGCAGGAAGAGCGAGAAGCGGCCGCCGGAGGGAGCGGAGGCGCTGCAGGAATCCCTGTTCGTCCAGGAGCTCGCCGCGGAAGCGTCACGTCTTGCCGAGCGGCACGGCGTGGAAGCCACGGTGGAGGTGGCGGCGAGCTCACGGAATTCGGTGAAGAGGTGTCGCGGGAGCTCGAGCGGGTGGAAACCACCGTGGTGCACGAGTTGGCCCGGAAGAAATACGCCTGCGCTACCTGCAAGGAGAGTGTGGTCACGGCTCCCTGGCGGGGCAAGGTGATCGACAAGGGGATGTTGGGCCCGGGCTTCCTGTCACACGTCATCGTCGAGCGTTTCGGCAACCACCTTCCCTACTTCCGGCTGGAAGGGAAGTACCGCTCCGAAGGGCTGGACCTGTCGCGCTCCGTGTTGTGCACCTCGATGGCCCGGTGCGCCGACCTCTTGGAGCCCATCGCTGACCAGGTCCGCGAGGAGATTGTGGCCTCGGCGATCGTCAACACCGACGACACGCCGGTGACGGTGGCCCAGTCGTCCTCGGGAGGCTCCCGGCAGGCGCGGGTGTGGGCGTATAAGGAAGCGATCGATCGGATCCGAGTCTTGTTCAAGGTCGACGACGCGGCGGCGGAGCTGTCGGACGAGGATCGCGCCCGGTTCCGCCAGGAGCACGCCGGGCCGTTGCTGGAGGAGTTGCGTGCCTGGCTGCATCTGACCCGGACGCAGGTGTTGCCCAAGAGCCCTATGGGCCAGGCCATCACCTACATGCAGAATCAGTGGGTGGCGCTGACCGAGTACCTGAAGGACGGCCGGTTGGAGATGACGAACAACGCCGCAGAGCGGGCAGTGAAGCCGTTTGCCATCGGGCGAAGGAACTGGCTGTTCTTCCAGCGCGAAGGCGGTGGCAAGACCGCGTCGGTCCTGATGACCCTCCTGATGACGGGGAAGGCGGCCGGTGTCCACCTGGGCGACTACTTCAAGGACGTTCTGCTGCGGATTTCAGAACCCGGCGTCGACGTCAAAAGCCTCACGCCGCATGGCTGGAAGGAGCGGTTCGAGGCCGAGGTGACCGCCCGTCGCCATGAGATCCTCAGGAAACTCGTCGGACCCGAGTAGCACCGCGCCACTCCGCCGCGCCCAGCCCCGGGACGGGGAGCACAGAACGCTCACCGATGAGGCGCACCTGCAAGACGCGCTCAACGAGATGCGCGGTTGTTTGAACGAGCTGATTCCGCGGCGTAGCCTTGGGTGGTGCACGCCAGCGCAGCGATGGGACCAGAGGCCGGATCTACGCGTCGATCGCGCAGCGTTCCGCGACGAGGTGGGCGAGCGCGCGGAGAGGATCGCTGCGACCCTGTCAGACGAGGAACGCTCCCTCGCCTACGATCAGCGCTTCCCGATCGAGCGGACACTGGAGAAACGTGGGATGCTGCGAGTCAGAAACGAGGGGTGGTGCTAGGTGCTTTCGGGCGTCGAAACCGATCATCAATGCTGGCGCGTCACACCCTTGACGGGTGTGGCAGCGGCAGTCTTCGCAGCCTCTTCGGCGGCGGCCTTGTCGGCGTCAGCCTGAGCCGCGGCAGCGGCCGCTATTGCTACCTGCTTGCCCTCGGCGACGGTCTTCAGTTGGGCGAGCCCCTTCTCGATGTCGGTGCCGAGCATGTTGTCCATGTCCATGAACATGCCGAAGGCTCTCCCCATGAAATTGTGGTTCCCATCCATCGACCACGTCACGAACGAGCCGGTCGGCGTACCCGCGAGGGTGAGCGCACAGGTTGCCGTGGACTCCATCGGCTCCACAAACTCGAGCTTCATGCCCACCTTCTGGCCAGGGACGCTCTCTTCGATCGTCATCTTGCCCTTGCCGACTTCCTTGTTGCCGCTCCACGCATACGACTGACCGACGCCCGCCGCGGGGCCTTCGAAGGTCTTCTGCATGTTGGGATCGAGCTTCTCCCACGGCGACCCGAAAAGGACCAAGACACCCGCAAACTGATGGAGGTCGTTGAGAACACCGAACACGAGATCGGCTGGAGCAGCGACCTCGAGCTTGCGCTCGACGTGATAGGTGGACGGCCGTGTGGCCACCACCGCTACGAAAAGGACCAAGACACCCGCAACACCGATGAGAATTTTCACGAGCATTGAAGCCCTCCCGCCGCCCGGTCGCGCTGCCCGCCCCGGTTGACTGAACACGCCTTACCGGACCCATAATAGCCCGGAACGCAGCCTGAAACGCCTATCCGCCCTCAGGACACTCGTCGGACCCGAGTAGCACCGCGCCACTCCGCCGCGCCCAGCCCCGGGACGGGGAGCACAGAACGCTCACATACTAGTCGCACCTTCCCCTCTCAAGCGGTCCAATGATGAAGGCGTGAGCCGCCATCGGGTCGACTGCGAGCTTCCATCCGTTCACCCTCAGAAGGACGTCGGTCGCGCAGAAGGTGACGCGCTTGTTGAATCTCACGAAGTGGTGGTTCACCACGGGAGATTCGAACGGGACGCAACTGAACACCTCGTCCTCCTGACGATCTTCTCTTCGCATCGCCATCTCCTTCGTCGTCGACGAGTTGCGGCCTATCGCAGGGCACCGCACGAACTCATCGGGGCTAGTGACGCGAGTTTCTCAGCAGGGTGTTAGAGACACGATCTCCGGCTAAGCTCAACCGACCTATTCCCCGATGACCGATCTTCCCCAAGCACTGTAGATAGTCATTTGCCGCGCGATCGTCACCCTCTCGGGATACGAGCCCGATACCAGAATTAGCGTGCCGCCAGGACTGACATTCGCTACACCCTCGCTCACCAGTTCGTAGGGATGCTGACAACTTCCACTTCCAGGCACACTACTGTTCTGATCAACGTATACGACATCTGTCGGATTGCCATGAACGATCGCTAGCTGCGCCAAAACGTTTCTTGTTACTTGCTCCGCGACGGGGCTCACTACAGAGAGACGATCTTGAGGTGCATTGAAATCGTCGAGCCCCCAGGACCATTGGATCGTGCCCGTAGAGAATGTAGTTGAACATGCAGTCCTACCGGTACCGTCGATGATGACCATATCCGCGTACCCATCCGTATCCCCTGCGGGACCGGTCCGGCACAGAATACTCGCGTCATTCGGGTCCGTCGCAAATGCAGAATGAGCTAGTACTTTTGTCCCAGGTGGCGTATCAAACTGCACACTATCGACTTCATACCCTAGAAGGCCGGGAATATGGTCGCCGTTTTGAACGTTGGTATGCGTGAATACCCACGACGCTGGATCGGAGATCACAACGTCCGCGTCGACGGTTGAGTAGCAGAGCCTGATCCCCAATAGGGCATCCTCAGGTCTATTGACCGGTGAATTGGCCCATTGTATGGAGATATACGCGTCGTTAGCGTGGTCGCAGTCAGCACAGAGCGGATCCATACAGCCAGTACTTGTCGAGCAGCATGCAGGATCACACGAATTGAGGTTGCATGTGCTCAGATTTAGAGGATCACAGCTGTTCGGTGGCATGCGAGGTGCTATGCAACAAGGTCCACACGCGAATTCTTTATACCCAACAATAGTTCGATTCGGCTCGTGGGTTGATGGACTTTCTTCAAGTCGGATTTGGACGTAGCATGTGTTTGCAGAGAAAAAGCCTAGATTCACTCCAGCGTCGCGCGCTGCCTCCACATTCGCCCGCATCTCCCAAGACCAGTACTCATCATGTCCGACGGAGAGGAAGGCTCTATGGGATAGAAGCAAGCTAGCGTTCTCATGGGAATCGATGTTCGTGCAGTAGGTAACGTCGTAGCCTTCGCGCTCGAGCCATCGCAGGAAATTGATCTCCCAGTAGAACAAGTCGCCTGCACCATACCCCGGCGAGGGGATCCCCGAATGAGAAAAGGCGCCGAGATCATAGAGCCCGTAGGGGCGATTGAAGGAGACCTTTCTCGCAGGAGGGATGTTGGCGTCCCTGTTTGCGTATAGCCCCCTGCCTCCCCATTCGTTATAGGCCTGGTATGTCGTAACACTCTGCTGAAAGAGATACGTGGCCCTCCGTTCGTCGTCTCGTACTACGAAGATAATATAGTTCTGCCCACCACTTGGGATGGCCGTAAGTTTCGCCACGTACAATCCACTGACCCAATTGACTGGTATGCTAAGAGTATACGGGTCAGTCCAGTCGCACTCGATGAGTCCCGTTACTGCGTCGAAACTGTAGAGAGGATCATGTCGTCGACCGACTCGAACAAGAGGGCTAGTTACCTCGCGCCCTCCGGCGCCCCCGTACCAACCCAGCCGGAATACTCTGACGGTGTAGTACGGATCCTCGGTGTCAACAAAGAGCTTTATTTCCTGGCCTAAGTTCGCGCTCGTGAGCGACGCGTATCCCTGAATTCCAGAGTGAGGCGCAGTACGATCCAGCTCCCATTCGGCGGTCCCAGGCAGTTGATTCTCCGTCTGGATCGGACTCTGTCCGAAGGCTCTCGCGGTATTCGATGCTAGAAGTATGACGAATACTACCCATGCATTAGCTCCAACGGCTCTCACCCCTACCGTCCGCGGCAACTCCCTCGTATCGCACATCGGGTCTCTCCCCCCGGCGCCGATCAAGTGGCCCTTAATGAACGAACTTTGGTTCTGGTGTTTGACTCCGCTTCGTCAACCTTGCTTTGTGTGCCGAGATTCCTTAAGTGGCCTACTACCCCAAGTTGACCAGGACCAACACAAGTCCCTGACCGTTCTTGAGTGAGGACATTGCCTTGCCGATGACCGCACCAGAGGCACGATACCTATCGGTCGCCTTCATCGCTCGACCTGGGACTGCCGAGCTAGTGAGCAGGTCACCTGGCGCGATCGGAGACGTCCCCGCGTCTGCCAAGACATAGACTCTCCCGCTGAGCGCGATCGTGTGTGTGTCTGCTGTCGCAACCGTTCCTATCAGAGTAAGGCCTGGAGCGATGTTGCCGGCACCACTAACGATCCCCGCAACACAGGTATCGTAGGCCCGATCGCTCACCTTCAGAAACCCTGGATGGATATCATCTATTACTACGACGGCTCCTTTTTCGACCCTGTGGTTGCCGAAAACCCGAAAGTCCTCAGCAAGGTCAAGCCCGCCCGTAATCTCGAGTACCTTCGTTATTGTTTTTCCTTCAACGTCGAGGGCTGCGGCTGGAGTGGAAGTGCCTATCCCCACATTGCCACCGTTGTTGAACCAGATCCGACCACCTGGTGTAGCTGTCATGTTCACAGCTATGGTCGACCCATCCTCCTCGAAGAGCCCGATGAACCCGTTTTGCGCTTGGCTACCAATGGCGACCACGCGTGTGCGCAGCGTGTTATAGGTCTCGATCGCTGCTCCGCCGGTGGTCGTTGCCTGAGCTTCGATGACTCCTCTTACGTCCAATCCTACAATCGGATTCGTGTCGGGCTCGGTAGTGCCGATACCAACCTTGCCGCTCACGACGAGTCCGTCTGGTCCGCTGATCTCTACAGGTCCCGCATCTGCCTCGATTACGCGACCCGCTCCGGAGCCTTCTACCCCGCAATCGTAGCGGCGATCAAGTCCGCCCTTCTTACAGGTGCCGGCCCCCGCCGTCCTTGGTTGTGGCGTCGTCAGCGGCTCGTTCTCTTGTCCCGGTTTTCCCATGCTGGAAACAGCTCCGAAGAGAATGAGACCACCGACCACAACGCCGACTGCCCTTCTGCGATTCATCGTTCTTCTCACGTGATCCTCCAACCTGCTGTGCGCGCTGACCAAGGACGTGCTGCGTCCCTGATGGACCCGAAACCGCATGCCCCGCGCGGATCGCCTTGATCTACGCGGTGGCTCGATTCGCGCGTGAGACAGGTGCTCTTCCAGCTGAGGTAACCGCCCTGGTCTTCAATCCTACTGAGATATAGCGGGTTGTGGAAGGGCCTCACATGGCACAGGGCCGGACCCTCCTAAGAGCGACCCTTTTTCGCGCGCAGGACGGCGGCCGTGGCCTCGAGGACGGGCAGGATCAGCCGATCTTTCTCGCGGTTGGCCGCTCTCTTGCTGGCGATGATCCGTTCAAGGGAAAGGACCATCACCTTCGTTCGACCCATCGGAACCTCAATGGCATTCTCTCTCTCGCTCTCGAATGCCCCGAGGCCGTCCATCGTGAGGACGATGTCGAAGAGCGCCACGCTCTTGCCCGCGAGCATCGGGGGCGTGGAGCCTGTTGGAGGGACATAGACTCCGCCCACGCGGCCCAGCGCCTTCTTCAGCCGCGGATCGGCTAGATCCCTGAACCACAGATCGATGTCCTGGGTGACCGCCGGCGCCCCCTGCAGCGCCGCGGCCGCGAGCCCGACGATCATGAAGTCGACCTTGTTGCGGACAAGCTCCCTCAAGAAAGCCTGCTCCCGCTCAGTGAATATCAGCGGCGCGGCCACGCAGCAGGCTCCTTCTGAGCCGCTCGACCGGCGGCTCCTCGAGCAGCACCAGGGTGTGCCAGACGTCGTCGAACGAGATCCCTGTGTTCCGGGTCACGATCCGCTGCGCCTGACGCAGGAGCAGCCGCGCCCGCCAGACCGCAGGGGGTGGGTCATCCAGGATCGCGGAAGGCGCCACGCCGAGGGTGCCAGCAAGGGAACGAACCGATTGCGGGAGGACGGAGTCCTTCCTCGTCAGAGAGTAGTAGGCCGTCCGGCTGACGCCGGCCTCCTGCAGCAGGCCCTGCAGGGTCAGGCCCTCGAGGCGGCACAGGCCCTTGATGCGGCGGGGATCGAGTTTCACCCGGGAAGTGTACTATTATTTAGTATGCTTCACCAGATGAGCGCGGACGTCCGTTCACCTGGGGGGGGAGGCGAGCTCCAACGTGCGCCCACCATAAAGCTCCGCGCCGGAGCCGGTCTGGTAGGCCAAGGCTTGCGGACCGCCGGGTGGACGGGCCGCGGGCCTGTCGGATTCTGACCTGCCCACCGCCTGCGCCCAGCGCGACTCGGTCGGACGAGCGCGCGGCGGATCCATGGCTCCAAGTGCCCGAAGTCGCACTCTCCCCTTTCGAGCAGCCTGATGTTGAAGTTCTGGGCTGCGCGTGCCGACACTCGGATTCCTCTCCCTTCTCCCGGGACAGGCTCGACTCGCTCCGTGTCCCTCACCTGCCGAGCAGCCTGGGCGCCTCGGCATCCACCCTCAGCCTCACCGTGATTGGCTCTCCCCCGGCGATCGACAAGGGCTCGTCGGAGCCCTCCACGTGGACGCAGTCGTAGTAGCACCAGGCGAGGCGCTCCGTAGCCTTGCGCAACGTCACGCCGAGGAGCGTCTCCAGCAGCTTCGCCAGGGCCTCGTTGTTGAGACCGAAGGGACCGATCCCCCGGACGACCCGGCCGAAGAGCGTGGCCGAGACGCTCTCCGTGGCGTTCGCCCAGTTGTTGACGAGGCCGAACTCCGCCTCGGTCACACCCTTTCCGCCGACCTCCCCCGGTTCGTGGACCGGCAGCGCTTCGGATCCGAAGAGCTCGCAGCTCGCGCCGGTGGCGTTGCTGACCGCCGGGACGCCGAGCCTGGCGTCCAGGATCGCCTCCATGTAGACCCTCACGAGGTCCGAGCCGACCTGGAGGAAGTCCACCTCCGGAAGCGAGGGCGCATCGCCGAAGAGATCGTCCACCTTCACTTCCACCGCCGGGAACTGGTGGATCGCGCCCCCTCTCGTCACGAATCCGTCCGACCCAATGCCCCCGAAGACGAACTTCCATTCACGGCTCAGGAGCTCGAAGTGCGCGAGCAGGGCCTGGATGTCTTCATCGCTGTAGAGCGGGAAGCGCCTCCGCAGCTCCGCCTCCAGCTTCTCCTTCCACTTCTCGCCGCTCAGCTCGATCTTCCAGAACTTGCCATTCCTGAAATAGGCCTTGAGGTACCCGCCGGCGAACTCGGCCTTCCGGGCGAGCAGACGCACCTCGTCCGACAGCGGGCTCGAGCCCTCGCCGCGCGTCGAGAGCGCCTGCTCGGAGCGGACGGCCGCGTGATGGAGCGCCTCGAAGCCCCCGCCCAGCACGACTTCCTCCAGGTCCCTCTCGAAGGCCCTCAGCTCCACATCGGTGAAGCACAGCGAGGCGGCGCGCCCGGCGTCCCCATCGGAGATGCTGAAGCGTTGCTGGCAGCTCGTGCCCGGCCCCCGGTCTTGCACCTCGTAGGCAGCCGCAGCCGGATCGACGAGCGCCAGAAGGAGCCTCTCGACGCCCGTCTGCACGGGATTCTCCTGGAGCGCCAGAGCGCGGGCCGATGAGGGTTCACGGGCACCCTGGATCCAGGCCGACTCGATCTCCCGGCGAAGCTCCGGGGAGACGCCCACGGCATCGGGAGCAGATCTCGACAGGGCCGCGGCTCCCTTGCAGGTCGCGGAGCTGCCGCAGAACTGGTGGTCCACCATGCAGCGCCGGAAGGCCGGCACGGCTCCCTCGAGAACGAGCTGATCCTCCTCCGTGATCGGCGAGGTCTCCGCCAGCTTCTTCGCGATCCTCCCTGCCATCATGGAGCAGCCCGGCAGGCTCGCCGCCAGGACGAGGCAGCAGGCTCCGCGTGCGAAGCGCGAGGCGATCCCTGACACGTCAGGGTCCCCCCGGCGCGGATGCCGCGACGTAGAGCGTGGCCGGATGGTCAGGCGCCTCGTCGACGACGCGTTCGCCCGGCTCGAGGGCGAAGACCTTGGTGCGCCATCCTGCCTGGAAGGCGAGCCAGTCGGGGGCCAGCCCCAGCGTCTCCTGAAGCCTCCGGATCTCGACCTGGACCTCCGAACGGATGGGGAGCCTGTCCGGCCCCTCCCCACCGGAGGCTCTGCCGTCTCGCTCGATGTAGACGATCCTCGCGCTGGCTTGCAGCGAGTCTCGGGCCGCCCGCAGAGTTCGGAGCGCATGCCTGTCCCGATTGCAGCCGAGCACGGAAGCGCTCGCGGTGAACTGAGGGGCATCCTTCTTGGAGGCCTCCCTGTCGTAGTCCACATTCACCTTGATGACCCGCTCGGTGCCGGCCATGAGGAATGTCTTGCCGCCGGGCGGGTCGCACCCTGTGTGAGCATCCCCGTCCGTGTCGAGGTAGATCAGGAAGCCGAGGGTTCCCTTCCAGGGAGGCAGGAGGCCTGCCAGGCCGATGCTGATCGAGAGGGATCGAGGGACTGCCGAGGCGCCGGGCCTCATGCCTCCGAGCGAGAAACGGACCTTCTCGATGTCGAGGTAGGGGTGCTTCGACCCGGCGTCCCCGATCAACTCTGTGAAGTACTCGATGCGCTCCTCGGACCAGCCAGCGGTTGAATCGCCGGATGGCACCGGGGGCACCTTGAATGCAGCCTGGGCTTTGCAAAGGCCGCTCCCAATCCCGGTGAGATAGGCCCGGCTGATGTTCGGATCGTAGATATCGAAATTGGGGTCGTCCGGAATGGAGAAGACATGACCCAGCTCGTGGGCGAGCGTGCCCTCGTCGCGAATGCATTCAGAATCGCAGGGACCGCAGTCGTCCTGGGGATCGGGCACGAGGAGCCATGGGTAGGTGGGGCTCCCGATGACGGCGACCCCGACATGCCCATTCATAGGTTTGTAGCTCTCCGTGAGGACATGGTTCGCGCTCACGGCCAGGATCCCTTCAGGCTCCGAACGATTCGGATCCCGCGCGGGACACGAGGGGGAAGGGGGGTTCCATAGCTCCGGGCAGGGAGGCGCCCCGGTTGCCTGGAACCACTGGCAGTCGGCGCAGACCCAGGTGTCCCGAAGCTCCTTGGAGATGCACCCGTTCCCGAGCGGCTGGTAGGCATGGACGCACTTGCCGGTGCCGGGCCCGCAGATGCCACCGGAGGCGCACTCGCACTTCCCGGAGGTTCCCGCAGGCGCGCCTGCCGGTATGAAGCAGTGGATGCCTGCTCCGCAGTTCGCGTTGCTCGTGCAGTCCGCCGCGGAGCAGACCTCGATCCAGTTGCCGTTGGGGTCCTTGCAGGCCGCCGTCTCCGAGGCGAACGCCACCATGCGTATATCGCCTCGGCTCCCCTTCGAGCCGCCGGCGGCGAAATCCAGGTCGTCGATCGAGAGCTGCTGGAGTGTCGACGTCGCGGTCACCAGTTTGATGGCGGCGTTCGGGTCCCAGATCGCATCACTGGCGCGGGCGTGGCGCTCGTTGAGCATCGTGTGGAAATCCTTCGCGGCGAACCTGGATGAACACAGGCTCTCGGGACAGTCGATGGAGGGGGCGCCCACGATCCCGGCCCACCTGACGAGGCACTTCAGGGTCGGCGTGTAGGGGGCTGTACCCGTGTAGGCGGGCTTGGGGCAGCAGTAGGCTCCGTCCCTGGCCGCGCATGTGCCGCCCGGCTTCCCGAACACGCGCGCGAGAATCCCCCCCGCCGAGCCGTCGTCGCCGTCGACTTCCCTGGCTCCGCTCGTCCATACGGAGACGAAGCTGCACTCTCCGGTCATCGCCACTCGGGCCGAGGAGAGCGGACCGGAGGCCATGGTCTTTACCGGGAAGTCGCAACCGAGGGGGCTCGATGCGGTCTTGAAGCGCCGGCCGAAGACTCCAGGTCCGCCCTCGCCCAACCCTGTCCAGACCACTACGAAACTCTGCGCATTCGGATCCATGGCGACGTCCGGCCAGCTCTGAATGCCCGTGGCGTAGGCGTTCACCTGGAACTCGTCCGCGGCGCCTCCATTGAGAGCGAAATAACGTGCGGAGATCCCCCCTCCGGAGCCGTCGGGACCGTTCTCAAACCTGCCGCTCTGCCAGACGACGATGAAGTCCCCCCCATTCCCGATCGAGATTCGAGGTCGCCCCTGGAAGCCCGTCCAGTAGGAGTTCGCCTGTACCTCGCGTGGATCGACAAGGCCAGTGTACTTGAAGGCCTTCTTGAAGACTCCGAAGCTTGACCCATCGGGATGTGTCATGTAGCCCAGCGCGTTCGCGGCCGGCACGTTCGCATCCTCGCTGCCGCTGGTCCACACCACGACGAAATTGGACGGGATATCGGCCAGTCCGACATCCACGATCCCCTGCCAGTCCGCCGTGTGGTCGTTCACGAGGAAATCACCCCCTGCCTCTGCGCCATTGGGGTCGTAGCGCTGACCGTAGACTTCCGTGGCCGAGCCGTCCCGGCCGAAGCCCTCCCAGACCACCGTGAACGCACCCATCGTGTTCATGGCAACTGCGGGACGGATCTGGTCACTGGTCGTCCACGGGTTCACCATGAACTCAACGCCCACCTTTGCGCTGCTGCTGTCGAAGCGCTGACCGAAGACCCCGGTGAGCGAGCCGTCATGGCGAGGGCCGTCCCAGACCACGACGAAACGGCCGTTCGAGTCGGAGGCCACGGAGGGCCGGGATTGGGAACCCGTCGTGTAGGTGTTCACCCGCACATCGGGGCCGGAGGTGACGCCGGCCGAGTCGAAGCGCCGCATGAAGATGTCCTTGTAATAACCCCCTGCCTCCGTGCTCTCCCAGACGACGATGAATCCGCCCGCCTTGTCGCCTGCGACCGCGGCGGCGCCCTGGTGGCCCAGCGTGGCCGCGTTGACGATGAACTCTCCCCCGGCCGGGGCGGCCAAGGCCGGCTCACACCCTTCGCCGGCCGGGAAGAGCAGGAGAATCGCCAGACCGGCGGCGCCGGGGACGACTCTCCTGCGAAGGCGATCTCTCGGGCTGAGGTCACGCAACATCCGGTTCTCCTGACCTGGGGCTGATGGTGTCGTTCGCCTCTGCTACCTGGGCCACGGAGGCGAGTGCAATCCGCCGTGATCGACACCTCCCGTCTGCACGACCTCCACCAGATCCACCTTGCCCGGAGCCAGCGGGAAGCCGGCCAGCATGTTGCCACCCGAGTCGTACGCTTCGATCTGCATTTCTTCATCGAGCTGGAACTCGTAGCTCATGACCCCCGCCGGATGCGACGCGTCGATGCTGACGGCCTCCGCCTTGACCCTGTACCCGTGGGGCCTCGTCCAGAGCGTGAGGATTGCCTCCACGGTCATGTCCATGTGGATCTTCTCCTGGCGGAAGCACTTCGTGAGATCGAGAGTCGGGTGGTTCGGATCCACGGTGCAGCCGGCCGTCCCGGCGCAGCTCTCGACAGTGCTGCAGGGCGTCCCGCTCGGGGGCATCAGGACAGCTACGTGGATTGGGTTCATCGGGGCCGGGATCACATTGCCCGGCACGATGTTCAGCCATTTGAAGGTCCCACTCGTCAGTTTCGCGACCTCATTCCCCCCCGATGAGAACCTCACGTACTCGAACTTGTCCGGGATGTCCTCGTAACTGCCGAGCTGCACCAGGACGCCGTTCCACATCTTGGCTGGGTCCGACGTCACGAAGGTGTTGTTGATGGGGACCCAGGCCCCCACGCACTCGTGCTTGAGAGCCACGCGGAGCTTCGGGGGTGGCTGAGCGGTCTGTTTTTCAGGGCACCAGTCACAGCACCCCCACGTGATGAAGGCCGCAGCCAGGACGAGCATCACCTGCATTCCACGCGCGGACATTCTCGAGCGCATTCCCGATCCTCCATGACGTGGTCCCCGGATTTGGCCGGGTCTGGTTATTCGATCCGATCCCTTCACACGATTCGTGGAACCTGTCGATCCACCAGCTTCTGACCTGCCGCTCGCAGGATCTCTCAACGCCAGTCCCCTGCGCCCACGAAGGCCGCCCAGTGGAAGGGATGCGTGCTGGCCCCTCCCTCCCTGCGGCGGCGGAGCACAGTTGATGAGGCCTGACGGATGGCCTCCGCCGTCGTCGCTCCGTCGAGGAGCCTCGTCCTGTAGAGCGCGACCATCCACTCCCGCGCGTCCTCGTCGCGCACCGGCCAGAGGCTCATGATGACGGTGGCCGCGCCCGCCACCTGGAAGGCCCGCCGCAGGCCGAAGACCCCCTCGTCCGCGCGAAGGAGTCCGGCGCCCGTGTCGCACGCCGAGAGAACAGCCCACTCCACCCCCGAGAGATCCATCGAGGCGATCTCCTCGGCGGTCAGGATCGCGTCGGTCTCTCCGGACGCGGCGCGGCTTCGCTGGTTGGCCCCGGCCAGGGCGACGCCCGTGAAGAGGAGCGAGCTCTCCGCCGACAGAGGCATGCTCGCGCCCCCCGGGGAGCTGAGCCCCGTGACGCCCCGGGCCCCGCGGCCCGCCGCCGCGCAGCGCTCCCCCAGGAAAAACCCGTGCGTCGCGAGATGCACGACACGCTTTCCCGGCGCCTGCTCCCTGAAAGCCTTCTCGGTCGCCTCGCGCCCTTCGATCACCGCGGCCGGGCCCCATGCCCCGGCAGTGCCGCTTCGTGACGGAGGAGCCTGATCTTCTGCCGCGAGCCGCCAGATCCGGGCCACCTCACGCACCTCCTCGGCGGTGGCGGGCAGGTCGGGGAAGCGCTCGCTCTCCAGAGCGGCGCAGGCTCCCCGGCCGATCGGACCGGGAGCGCGCGAGGCTCCGCTGACGGCCGGAGCCGCCGCGGCCGGCGCGAGCGCGCCGGTGGAGCCGGCGCCAGGCTCGAGGGGTCCGTCGAATGAGACGCCGCCCACGGCGAGGAGACCCATGCGAGTGCCGGCGCGAGCCGCCGGGCGCGTGAGATCCCGCTCCGCCGAGACGTATTGGATGAGGGGGCCCTTCTCGACCAGGTATCCCGAGCGACCGATGGGCAGGGCCGAGAGATTGACCAGGTTCAGCGGCCCGGCGGGTACGACGAAGATCAGATCCGCACCCTCGAGGTGGGACGCGACAGGATCCCAGACTGCCTCGCGCAGCGCCGCCGCCTCGACCCGATAGCGCTTCTCGTCTCCCGCCTCGCCGCGCCGGAGCCTCTCGGAGGCGACCTCACCGCGCCAGGCCGCCACGAGACGATCGATGCGGGCCGCATCGCCCAGCGGTACGACCGCGGGATTCCGGTCTCCCTCCCTGAGCACGAAGGCCAGGCAGGCGCGCGGCACCTCCGCACCCCAGGATCGGGTCCGGGGATCCGTCGTCTCGTAGACCGAGAAGGCGACCAGGGCGCTCCGGGGGGGCAGGCTCTTCTCGACCGCCTCGAGGCCGATCCCGCCGGCCGCCTCGTCGGCCCTGAAGGCCGCGCTGGCCTTCGCGAGAGCCTCCGCCGCCTTCTCCTTCTCACGCCGGGACTCATCCAGCAGCTTCGGGTAGCCGCCGGGATGCACGCCGGCCGGGCCCGTCACCACGAGATAGGCCAGGCGCGCGCTGGCTGCGGCGTAGGACTCCCAGAGCTTCGCCGTCGCCGGGTCGCTCGACGCATGCGCCGCCGCGCGACGCGAGACCATCTCGTCGAGGATCAGGGCCCGTGAGCGGACCACCGCGTCGAGAACCGTTCGCCTGCCCTCGGGGGGCAGCCCCTCGGCCGCGAGCCCCAACGCGATGTCCAGTCCCGGCTCCCTGAGGGCCGCGTAGCGGAGCGCCAGCCCCTCGGGGAGGAACTGCGCCGTCAGCCTCACCTGATCCCTTCCTATCTGCTCCGCCGACAGCGCCGCCTCCAGCGACTCCTCGGTGCTCCCCTCCCGGGCCGCCACACGGGCCAGAGTGGCGCGCGCGGCCGCGAGCCTCGGGTGGCCCGGCCCCAGCGACTCGGAGTAGATGCTCTCTGCATCCGCCAGGAGATCGCGGGGGAGGGGGCCGGTCTCCGTGCCGGCGAGCGCGCTCGCAAGAGCGATCTCGATCGCCGCCACCTCCGGATGCCGCGCTCCCAGCGCTTCGCGCATCACGTCGAGCGCGCGCCGGTAGAGGGCACCCGCGGAGACCGCGCGCCCCATCCGGACCCGGTTGGCTGCCTGCCCTGCCATCACGCGCGCGACGTCGGCGTGCGACTCGCCCAATGTGACGCTCGTGATCTCGCGTGCCCTGGCATAGTGGCGCTCGGCGAGATCAAGCTCGCCGGTGAGCGACAGCAGATCCGCGAGGTACAGATGGCAGGTCGCTATCTCGGGGTGCTCGGCTGGAAGGACCGCCTCCCTCCTCGCAAGGGCGCTCTCGAGCAGCCCTCGCGCATCGCCGTACTCGCCGAGCTGGATGAGCAGCTTCGCGAGGTTGATCTCGCTCTGCGCGAGCATCCGCAGATCCGGATCGGGCGCTGCCTGCCTGCGGGCGAGGATTTCGCCCATCATCCTCCTCGCCTCCACGAGATCGCCCGTCTCCTCCAGCAGGAGCGCGAGATTGTTGAGGGAGGAGTCCAGGAAGGGATCGTTGGCCGAGAGCCCGGCGCGGGCGATCGCGAGCGATTCCTCGTAGCTCGCGCGGGCCTCCCCGAGCCGGCCCGTGGTCTTGAGGACGTTGGCGAGGCCGTTGAGGACCCACGCCGTGTGGAAGTGTCCCTCGGGATGCTCGCGGCGCTCGATCGAGAGGGCCTCCTCGTGGCGCGCAGCAGCCTGTGCGTACTCGCCGGTATTCAGGAGCAGTCCGGCCAGCGTGTAGAGGCTCGGCGCCAGCTCGTGGTGGCCGGCGCCCCATCGAAGCTCGGCGATGCGAAGCGCTCGCTCCAGGTGGGGCCTCGCGGATCCGTAGTCGCCCAGCTCGTCGAGAAGCGAGCCGAGGGCCTCGAGGCTCCATCCCACCTCGATGTGATCCGGGCCGAGAGCCTCCTCCCTCAGGGCGAGCGCGCGCTCGAAGTGCGGTCTGGATTCCGCGAGGCTGCCGCCGACACGGACGGCCCATCCCAGGTTCGACACGCTCGCGGCCAGCCGCAGGGGGCTCAGCCCCGCCAACCCCTCCTTGATCCGCACGGCGCGCTCGGCCGCCTCCCTGGCCTCGGGCGCGCCTGCCACACCTGCGCGCCAGAGGGACTCGGAGAGAACATCGAGGGCTTCGGCGGTCTCGAGCGAGCCCGGGCCGAAGGCCTTCTCCAGATCGGCGACGAGACGCCTCGCGCTTTCCTGGGCCTCGTCCGGATGACCGCTCTCCTTGACGAGCCGCCTGACTTCCTCGATCCGCTTCGAGGCTGCGGGATCGAGCTGCGTCTCACCCGGGGCGGCAACCGCCTCCATGCCGGGTCCGGCGCTGGAGACCAGGGCGAGCATCAGGATAGCGAGCGCCGCCGGAGCGTGGAGCGCGTGGGCAACTCTCCTGCGCATCACCCGCTCATCCCGATCGGAGTGACAGGGAGGCGCGCTCAAGGGCCCGCGTTCTCCAGCTCGATCATCCACATCCAGACCCCATCGCCTGCGGCGGCCTGGCCGACGAGCCCTCGCGTCAGGCTGGAGAGTCGCCGTTTCTCATGGGCCGCTCCGCTGGAGGCCGCATCGGAGAGTCCCTCGACCCCGCGCAGGATCGTTCTGATCTCGGCTTCGGCCCGCTCGATCTCGATCCCGTCCCCCGCGTCCGCCCTCCTCGTCTCCCCGAGGCTCTCCTCGAATCCCGTGAGCCTCGTGCGTGAGGCGATCACCAGGAAGGACTCCCGGCCGCGGGCGCCTCCCATGTCCCAGTACTTCTCCACACCCTGAACAGGCCCCGGGAGCCGGTGCAGAACGCCCGGCTCGAGCGGGTTCTTCAGGTCGAGGCTCGGAAGCGGAAACATGACGACGACGCGGCCCCCGGCGTCCTCGTTGAGGACGTAGACGTGGATCTCGGCCGAGGGCCGGACTTCGAGGAATACCTGATCCCCGACTTCGAGCCGGCCGCCCGGGAGGAGCCGATCCTGGGTCGAGGGCTCCTTCGCCGGCACACGGTAGAACGATGCATCCACCTGGAGCGGGGCGGGAGCGAGCCAGATGCGAAGGGCGTAGGTCCCCGCCAGCAATGCCACGACCGCCGCGAGGGCAAGGGTCACGCGCCACAGCCGGTCGTGAGCGTGCGGCTCGATCGAGGGCCGGCCGGTCGCCGCGGAGAGGGCCCTCTGCATTTCGCCGGCCGTCCGGTATCGATCGGCAGGATCCGGCGAGAGAGCCTTCTCCACGACGCGGGCGAGGGCCGGGTGCGTGTCCGGCCTGGCGTCGAGCAGGGGGAGCACCTTCCCCTCCCTGTGCGCCTGCTTCAGCTCCCTGAAGTTCCCAGCCTGGATCGGAAACCGGCCGGAGAGCAGACGGTAGAGGACCACGCCCAGGGAGTAGATGTCGGAGGCCCTGTCCGCCTCCCGCCCCTCCAGGACCTCCGGGGCCATGAAGAGCGGCGTTCCGGTGACCGGCTC
>CAZMRF010000009.1:0-46944 GCA_964568735.1 uncultured Acidobacteriota bacterium | reverse complement strand
CGAGCGGCTGCCGGAGCCGGGCAGCTCCGCCGCGGCGCTGAAGTCCATGAGGACGATCTGGCCGCCCTCTTCGCGCATGATGTTCGAGGTCTTGACGTCCCTGTGAACGAGGCCGGCGCCATGGACGGCGGCGAGGGCCCGGCACAGATCGGTCCCTATCGCCGCCACCTCATCCTGTCCGAAGCGCCCTTCGCGGCGCAGCCTCTCCTCGAGGGTCTCTCCCTCGAGCAGATCGGTCCAGAGGCCCACGCGACCTCCGGATTCCGCGGCACCGTGCACGACGAGGACATTGCGGTGCCGCACCCGCGCGAGCCGTCGCGCCTCTCGCAGGAACCGGCGGGGATCCATCTTCACGTCCGATCGCATGAGCTTGAGCGCGAGGTCCTTCCCCAGTCTCGGGTCGTGGGCCCGGAACACCTCGCCACAGGCTCCTTCACCTATCTTCGAGACGATCTGTAGATGACCCCATTCGGACATCAGCGCTCCGCCTCCGGCATGCTCCGACGGATGGAGCCCGATGGTCGGCTCCCCGCTGAGGTCCCTCACCTCGGCGTGGCGCTCGTCCGCTGGAAGGGGCTCGTCGAGCTGCTCCGGCTCGGCGGGCGTCTGGTGGAAGGCCGCGATGGATTCGAGGATGCGCAGGCTGTCGAGCCTCCGCGCCAGATCCGGCTCGGCCGAGGCCTCGGCCTTCCAGTCCACGGGTGCGCCGTCCGAGATGGCCCCGGCGATCCGAGTCACCCGATCCAGGTCATCTCGCATCGAGCTCCTCGGCGATCCGAACGAGCCCCCGTACGACTCTCATCCTCGCCGTCGAGAGGCTGTCGCACTGCGTTGCCTCCGCGATCTCGCGGTACTTCATTCCAAGCTCGATTCGCAGTATCACCGCTTCCTGCTGATCCGCTGGAAGGCTGTTCAGGACCCGCTCGTACCGGTCGAGCGCTTCCTTCCCGATCAGCTCCTGCAGCGGTGAAGGGTCGGTTCCAGGCACCTGATCCTCGAGAGAGTCCGGCGCCGGGTGCCTCCCGGCCTTCCTGATCTCCTCGACGATGGCGTTCGCGAGGATCTTCCTGAGATAGGCCAGGAAGGCGCCAGGGTGGCTCGGCTCGAAGCTCTCCAGATGACCTAACGCTTTCAGGAAGGTGATTTGCACAAGGTCATCGGTCCTGACGGAGCCGCGGGCCCACGGAGGGAGGCGGCCGGTGGCCCATCGAAGGAGCGCGGGGTAGGAGCGGCGGAAGAGCGCGTCGCGGGCGCCGGGCTCGCCCGCCCGCACACGGGCGAAGAGATCTGCTGTGGAGAGGGCTTCCAGCTGCCCGGCCGGCGGGGACTTGTCCGCGTGCCTCGAGTCGTGCATCGCACCCCATCCGACGACGCTCCGGTGAGCACGCAGCCGGGGCATTTCAGGCCCCCGGGCGTGGTCCGACTCATCGCGGGCGACCTTGCAGCTTCGTATACAGAATCAGCCGCATGCTATCTACCGAGAAAATAATGGTCAAGGATGGGCGGCCCCGGCCCTCTGTAGAAGAGGGAGCCCGGGCATTCGACTGAATGGACCACAAACGGCGAGTCCGCTGGCTGAGGAGGCCCTTACGGCCGGAGGGGGCGCGACTGGAGCCCTGAAACCTCTGCGATTCTGTCGTAGTCCCTGTCGTGGTGGAGCACCGTGAGCGCGTTGCGAATCGCGCAGGCTGCGATCAGGCAGTCCACCCCCGAGCGAATGGTGCGTCCCGAGCGCCGCGCCCGCCGGTAGAGCTCGGTGGCCTCCAGGAAGACCTCCCGTCGAAGGGGGGATTCCACGATCGGCAGCGCCAGCATGGCGTCGCGTGCCGTTGCGTAGGCTCGATCATCGTGAAAACCCTGTAGGACTTCGTGGACTACCGGAAGGCAGGTCACGATCTCATCGAACTCCACGACGCTCTCGAGCCGAAGCCTCGCGCGCTTGCGAAAGACCTCGATCCAGACCGATGTGTCAACGAGAACCACGCCGACGCCCCCTCGTCCTTCGCTCACCGACGGTCCAGTCGCCCCGCATATCGCCTAGATCGCCAAGCCATTGGCCCGCCCCGGCAAGCTCGAGGATGCGCTCGGCTCGCGCCCGCCGGACGAACTCCTTCAGGGCGAGGTCGACGGCCGCGGAGTAGGTTCGCTCCCCGCTGAGCCGGAGCGCTTCTTCCAGCATTTCCTCATCAAGCACAAGATTCGTGCGTTTCATGCGCATAGTATGCTCGGAGGCGGGGTGGAGATCAAGGTGGAGCTTGATCGGTTTCGTGGACTTGCGCCTCCTGGGACGGCAGGCCCCACGCCGGCGGCGCTTGTTGGGACCCTTCGACGCCGCGCTCGCGGAGCACCGGGCGGTATACTCTCGCCCCTTTCGAGGGAGCCGACGCATTGCTGCCCATCCATGGCAAGACGACACGGCGAGTCCTGCTGCTCTCCCTCCTCCTGGGGGCGGCTCTGTCAGTCTACGTCTGGAGGGATGCCCTCAGGGGGGGCGGGAAGGAACCTGAGCAGGAAGCTCCCTGGAAGCCTCCGCCCCGATTCGACCGGTTCCACATCAGAGGGCTGGAATACACCTCGACCCTGAAAGGCGAGAAGATCTTCACGCTTCGGGCGGAGGAGATGACTCACCGCAAGCGGAAGGTAGGGCCCTTCACCCTCAATCCGATCAAGGAGATTGAAATCAAGGGCATGAGGCTGGAGCTCTACTCCGAAGACTTCATTTCTGCCCCCGTTGAGGGCCGCGAAAAAGGCACGGCCTACGAGGGATTCTCCATCCCCGTCATCCGGGTGCTCCAGGAGGCCGGCTCCGGGGAGGATCTAGGGTTCATATCGAGGATCATCGTGGACGGGATCGAGATCGGCTACGCCCCCGCGGGGACGGAGAGATTCAGACTCAGGGCCCGGCGCGCGCACATTCAGCTGGGAGAGGGGAAGCTGGAGTTTGAAGGCGAAGTGCGGTTCACCTTCAGCGGAGCCTCGCTCGACGCGGAGCAGGCCGCCTGGGATGACGGCCGGCACGAACTCTCCATCCCCGGCCCCTACGGGCTGGTCAGCCCCTCGGGGGAGTCCATCCGGGGCACGGGAGGCGCCTTTCGAATCCTCCGGGATGGAGCCGTGGTGCAGGTTCTCTGAGCGCTGGGCCGCTCAGTTCAACTCCAGGACCCCCCCGTGGAAAGCGCCGCGGCTCAGCCAGATCAGCTCCCTTCTCGGCGGGAAGGGATGGATTCCGAGGAGCTTCGGCTTGGCGCCGAGATCGTCCATCAGCCGCAGCTTCACGGGGAGCCCCGCGCTGTGGAGGCGGAAGTTCAGGTTGAGGATCGTCGCCCTGCCCTGGACTCCGACGCTCACCGTCAAGGGCTCCGTCAGGGACCGGCCCGCCCTGACGACGCTTGCCGAGTAAAACTTGAGATCCGAATCGCAGAAGCCCCTGTTCGGATCCATGTTCGCCGGCGGGAGGAGCGATCCCTCCGTGCACCCGACGAACGAGGCCTGACCGAAGTCGTAGAGCACGCTGAGATCGATCCCGTTGACGGCCATGCTGCCGTCGCAGTCCGTAATCACAACGGCCACCGAGATGTCGCGGCCGGTCACGCTCCCCGGCTGGAGGCTGATGGAGTCGAGAGCGCCCGGACACTGCTGGGCGGGATCGCTCAAATCCAGGTCGGGGGTGAAGCTCGCCGTCAGGCTGGGCGAACAGCCATTGGCGGGATCGTCCGGGCAGGGATCGAGCAGGTCGCCGGTCCCGTCGTTGTCGCAGTCCCACTCGTAGCTCTGGCCATTCCAGAACGGGGTCCCCGTGCAGCCCCTGACCCCCACGCGCGCCACCGGTTCGTCGGGATCGTTGGTCGTGACGCTGAGGATATCGGTGAATCCTCCGTGGAAGCCCGGAGCCGCGAACGCCAGGTCCGTCGCGAGGAAGTCGCGATGGGGCCGGCACAGCGTGACGGGAACCGCAACGGGCACGAGGTTGAAGTTCGGATCGTACGACGAGATGGAGAAGCGTGTCCCGTTCTCGAGCTGAACGTTATCCACCCGGAGCGAGGGCGACATGCGGCCCGTTCCTGAGTCGACGAAGGCCTGAAGCGAAGCGAGGCTCAGGTTCTCGTGGCCGGTCGTGCCTAGATTGCCGAAAGTCGACAGCGTCGTCGTTCCGGCCATGAAGACATCGGGACTCAGCATGGCCTCCGAGACGACGTCGGCCTGCGTCAGGGAGGGTACGAGGCCGATCAGCGTCGGGTCGGGGACGGGGCTCGACGGCGAGATCAACGAAGAGTCGACGTAATTACGGCCGCAGTTCGGGTCGTAAGCGAAGCCGGGCACAAGGTTCCGCAGATCGTCCGGGTTGTCGAAGAAGCCAGCGATGTTCACGACCCTCCCGGCAACGACGGAGGGACTCGTGGTGTCGCAGACCGCGGCGGCCCCCGATCCGTCGAGCCCCACAGGATTGTGCCCGTCGAGCAGGCAGCGCAGGCGGACCAATCCTTCCCGCAGCGCCAGCTCATCGGCGAGGTCGTTGGGGTCGAGGGCGACCAGGTCGTCGCTCTGATCGAAATCGTCCAGGTTCCGGATGAAATCCGAGGCCTGGTAGTAGGCGTCCACGGCCTCCCTGAAGTCCTCACCCGCCTGCACCATCAGGGCGGTGCCCGTCGAGCCCAGGGTCAGAAGCTTTGGATTGGGCTGGAGAATGTCCTGCTCGAACTTCAGAGGATCGAGAAGGCTCAGCGCCTGGATGTTCGCGTCGAGGCTGTTGGCGACCGCGATCCTGAGGTTCCCGTCGAGCAGGAGGAATCCAGAGCGAAGCAGCTCGATGTCGCCGAAGTCCACCTCGACGGCGGCCGGAGGATTGTTAGGATCGGTGAGGTCGTTCGGATCGAGGAGACCGAGTGCCCACCGCTCGTCCACGAAGACCATCATCTGGAAGCTCGAATCGATCTGCGCCAGGTTCTCGTCGATGGCGCCCCGCACCTGGGGCAGGAGCGTGTCCCTGAGGAAGGCCTGCAGCTCGCCGCTGGTCGGCGCATTGGCCGGAACCGCGGGAGGCGGCGTCGAGTGCCAGTCGAAGATCGTTCTTCCGAAGGCGGAGAATCCCGCGGCGTCGAGCATCTCCTTGATACTGTCGGTGATGACCGAAGGATCCGGTCCGTCGGCCTGCTCTTCGAAGACCCGCGCAATGCGGGTGAAGGCCCTGAACACGTGCGCCTCCTGCGTGTTCGGATCGCTGGCGCTCGGATCGGCCGCAATGGCGGCCAGGAAGCAGTCGTCGGCCAGGACGACCTGCCCGCTGAAGAAGAGGCCGCGGCAGGAGCCCGTCAGGACGTGAGCGTTCACGAGAACTTGCGCGTTGGGGTCCAGCGCTCCCGGGGCCACGATGTCGAAGGACCCCATCAGCGTGCCGGGGGTGAGCCCCGAAGCGTTCAGGCTGACCGCTACCAGTTCCGTCTGTCCCGCGCCGACAGAGCCCGAGGTCGCCCCGAAGTCGAGCCAGGGCGCCGCGTTAGCGAAGCTCCAGCTCATGGCGCCGCCGCAGCGGTTGGTCACGCCCACGAAACGCGTCACGCCGCTGGGACCGTTCTCCACGGCGGCCAGCTCCAGATTCCCCGGATCGACGAAGAGCATGGGCGAGGGCACGACGGGGCTCGTCCCTCCGAGAACCTCCGCGCCATCCTGGCAGTTGTCCGCGTCCGTATCCCTCGAGCCCGGATCCGACAGATGGATGTCCACCTCGTCGCAGTTCGGCAACCCATCGAAGTCGCGATCGGAGTCATCGTCAAAAGCGCTTCTGGGATTGAGGAAGAGCCTCACCTCGATGCCGTCCGCGAGGCAGCCGCCGTCCGTGTCGGGGTTGAGGGGATTCGTCCGCCAGGCGTTGACCTCCTGGCCGTCTAGAAGGAAATCATCATCGCTGTCGGCATCCGCCGGCGCCGTCCCGAGCGCGATCTCCTGGCCGTCGCTGAGCCCATCTCCGTCAGTGTCGGCGGTGCACGGCTCCGTCCCCAGGTCGAGCTCCGCCTTGGACGCAAGGCCATCGCCGTCGGGGTCTCCGCCGCCGTCCTGCACGTTCGGGTCGAGACAGGGACGCAAGGCTTCGAAGTCGTCGGGCATCATGTCCCCGTCCGAGTCACCGCTGAGCGTCACGACGATGCTCGTGCTTCCAACGACACCCTCGTTGACGGCCGTGATGACGCAGGTGCCGCTGGAGCTTCCCGCCGTCACGAGCCCGTCGAGGGAAACGGTGCAAATGGCAGGATTGCTGGCGGCGTAGACGGTCCCGTCCGACGCGGGTGTCACGTCGTCCATCGCCATGTTCGAGTAGGTGGCGGTCACCGCGAGCTGGACCTGCTCCCCCGGGTTCTGGAGCATCGCGGAAGGCGATGCTACGAGAATCGCCACCGGGACGGGAGGTACGGTCTGAAGCGTGACGGCGCCGACCTCCGCCGGGATTCCGGCTGCGATATTGAAGAACTCGGAGGCCGCGCCCAGCGTCATGCCGTTGCGGTTGCAGGTGAAGCGCACTCGAGCCAGGCCCTGGGAGATCGGAACGGTCGGGAAGACGAAGGTACCGTCGGAGTTGACCTGCACAGTCTGCCCGAGGAGGCTCGCCGTGCAGTCGTCACTGAGAACTTCAGGCGATGGGGGGACGGTGAACGGGACGTCCGGCTCATTGGGGTCTTCGTGGGTGCCTCCGCTGGGATCCTTGGCCTGGAGCGGGAGGAGGACGGCGCCGATGACGAGGGCGAGGACGATCGCTACGCCAAGGGCGCTCACCAGCGGCCGCCGCTCTCGATGAGTCCGGATCTTCACTTCGTCTTCTCCAGATCGATCACCAGACGCCCGAGGCTCTCCGAATAGGAGAGGCTGCCTTCGTTCCGCCGAAGCCACTCCAGCCACTCGTCGGCGGTCGCGAGCTTGATGCCCGTCAGTGCTTCGAGCCGAGTGAGCCCATCCTGCTTCTTCTGCTCAGTCTCTCCATAGATCACGAGGGAGAGCATGGAACGGACGGCCTTAACGTGACCCGCCGTCTTGGCGGACTCCTGCCGGGTCTCGGCTTCAGAGACGACGAACTGGATCAAGCCTTCCCTGCCCTGCAATGTCCCCGTGATCGAGCCTTCCCTGGTCTCGGCTCCGACGATGAGGGAAAGTGCCTGGTAGTACCAGTACTCCTCTGCCGTCAGCCGCTGAGGCTCGGGCCCACCGCAGAGCGCCGGAGCGCAGGCGCTGAGGGCGATCAGAAGCGCCGGAAGCACTCGTGAGTACCAGCGGGACTTGCTCATCGGCAATTTCCCGGGTCGCCGGAGCCGAACATGTAGCAAGAGGCTTCGCACCCTCGTGGCTTGTCCTCAGGGAAGTAGTTCGCAGCGGCATGGACGAGCTCGTGAAGCACCGTGGAGGCCATCGGTCCGCAGGCCGTGCGCGTGGCCGCATCGAAAACGTTGATGTCGTTATTACCGCTAACCCAGCCTGGGGCGCTCGCACAGCTAGTTCCCGTTGCGCACCTGATCCTGATCCCCTTGTCGATCAGGTCGTCTTGCATCTGCGTCCGCAACGGATCGTCGACGCAGAAACTGAGTGGGACCTGGACGGTAAAGAGCTTGTTGAGTGCCGAGACGACCGACGTACGGATTGTTCCGGTGCGAAGGTCAAGGGTCGAGTTCCCACACGTGCCTGCCTGGCACCTCCCGGCGCAGCTGGCGTCAATCATGACGTTCACGCCCTGCTGGGTGAAGTCGGCCGGCACGTCCTCGCAGGCCATTCCGTTCTTGGCGGTGTCCGCGACGCAGGCTCCAATGGCCGGGGCGCAGACCTGGCAGGGGCCGCAGCGGGCGACGCACGCAGGCGGGGGGGGCGGGGGTGTGAAGCCGCCCCAGCCGGTCTTGCTGATGCCGAAGCCCGGGTTGGCCGCCATGTAGGCGCCGTCGTCGCTGACGGCGGCGGATCCGATGGAGACGAACTGGCCCGCGTCGTGATCGAACGAGAACATCTCGACCACGTGGCCGGGCGGCAGGCCGGGGTTGGGAACCTGGATTCTCGCCGGAGGATCGAAGGCCACGTTGGGCGGCTGGATGGTCCATGCCAGCGTGAAGGCCGAGCCATTGGGCGCAGGCATCGGGACGCGCGTGGCGGGCACCTGGGTCACCGTGAGCCGAGCGACGTGCGCCCCGCCCGGGAAGGTCGCGGAGTTGGCGAAGACCTTGAGCTGGAAGCCCGGCACGTCAGAAAGGGTCAGCACCACGTCCTGGCTCCCGCCGACGATTTTCGAGCTTTCGGTCTGAGTCGAAACCGGCGGGAGCCGGATGGGCATCCCGACCCCGTTTTCTGCACCGGCGATTGAGATGATGTCGAACTCCAGCGAAGGCCAGACTCCCGGAGGCGGCGCGGTGCTCCCGTCCACGAAGAGGCGGATGGACCCGACGGGAGCGCCCGGAATGAGGAACTGCCCCTCGGCGTCGGTGACGTCCGAAAGCGCGGTGCCTTCGATCGAGACAGTAGCTCCGGGGATGGGCTGCTCCGCGTTGTCGAGCACGACGCCCGCGACTCTCGTGTCGGCGGCGAGCCCCGTGGCCCGCGAGGAGGCCGTGAAGTTCGCCGGGGAATCAACGAGTCCCATGAAGGTGGCCCGCACCGAGTTGCTGTTCACGCCCGGCGCAGGTCCCAGGGTCAGGAGCGCCGAAGCGCGGCCGTCGGCGCCCGTGAAGACGGCATGGCTCGGGCCGCCCCCGAAGCTCCCGCCGCCAGAGAGCACCTCGAAAAGCACCTCGACGTCCTCGACGGGGCTGCCCGTCGCGTCGGTCACGAGGACCACCAGTGGGCGAGGGAGCGAAGCGCCGGCCGCTCCGGCCTGGTTCTGCCCCGAGACGATGCTGATTCGCGACGCCGGACCGGCCGATGCCGAATGGCAGAAGCGGACCTCGCCCAGGTAGCCCGTGGCGCTGGCGCGCACCCTGTCCGAGCCGGCTCCTGAGATGGATCCCAGCCGCAGCCCCGCCGAGGCCTCGCCCGCTACGTCTGTCGCGACAGAGAGGTTCCGCACCTCGCCCGCCGCACCGACCAACAGCCCGTCGCTTCTGGTGACCTCAAAGGTGATGATTCCCCCCGCGACGGCATTGCCCCCGACGTCCTGGAGCTTGACCTTGAGCGGCTCGGGCAGGATCGAGCGCACAAGCCCAGACTGATCGTTCCCCGAGACGAGAACGATGCGCTGTCCCACTGGAGGGCTCACACGCCTGACGGTTCTTGCTTGCTGACTCGCGTTGCCCGCCTCGTCCGTGGCCACTGCGACGATGGTGTTGTCGCCCGCGACGGCAGGGAGCGGGACACCGGCCGCGACGAAGGTACCGTTCGTCACGGTGGCGGTGACCCCGTTGACCTTCACGATCGGCGGTGAGCTTCTCAGGGTGCCGGCCACGGGGTCGTTCACGTTTCCCAGAACCGTCACCGTCGCTGTCGTGAATTCCGCTCCTGGCGCGGGAAGCTCGATGACGACCGTGGGCGGCGTCGTGTCCCGATCGACGAAGACCGTGGCGGTGGCGGCACGACCCGACCCGTCGGAGGCGACGCAGCTCACGTTGTTAGGGCCTTCGCGAACAGGGACGCCGGGAGCCGTGAACGCTCCCGAACCGAGCATCGCGGTGACGGCAGGGAGGACAGCGCTCTGGCAGACGATGCTCATGACGCTGCCGCTGAAGGTGCCGGAAAGATCGACGGTGGCGGCGCCCACCATGGCGGGGCTGGCGGGAGCCTCGATCCTGATCGACAGCGGTGGAGGCGACTCCACGTTGATGGCATCGCAACCGACGTTGCCGGCGAGGTCCTCTCCGCACACCGTGATCGAGTTGACCCCCAACGCGAGCGGCACGAGGCAGGTGAATGACCCATTCGGATCGAGGCTCGCGGAGATTCCGTTGCAGTCCACGCTCCCCGCCGGGTGGGCATCCTCGAGGCTTCCCTCCAAGGTGACCTCGGTCGTGGGCGACACGAATCCGTCAGCAGGTGAGGCGATCGTCACCAGGGGGGGCGTCTTGTCCAGGCTGACGAAGGCAGTCTCTGAAGCGCAGTTTCCCGCGAGATCGCAAGCTGTGCCCTCCACGGGCTGATCGGCACCTTCGGTCGTGACGACCGCCGGGGCCGGGCAGGATTCGATCATCGAGAGCGCGTCGGAACAGACGCAGCTCACCGTGACGTCGCTATTGTTCCAGCCGTTGACGTTGGCGGGTGGATCGGCGGAGCACGCGATGCCGGGAGGGGTGAGGTCGATGCTGACGAGATAGGAGGTCGAGCTGGAGTTCCCGGCGTTGTCCACCGCCTCACCGACAACTTCCTGATCCTCGCCTTCCGTCGCCACGATCACGGGAGCGGTGCAGCTTGCGATTCCGGAGCCGGCATCGGTGCAGGTGAACGACACAGTGACCGCCGTGTTGTTCCACCCCGCCGCGTTCTTGCCGGGATCCTGGCTGGCCGAGATCATCGGAGGATCTGCGTCATTGACGATCTGGAGGATCTCGATCGTGATTTTCCGGCCGGGCCCGCTCAGGAGCAGAACGGACAGCTCGTTCGACGCTCGCAGGAGGACCTGCTCCTCGATGATCTCGATGTGGCGCTTGAAGTCCCGAGGCAGGGCGACCGGATCGCCGTTGATCCGCACAATCGCGGCGGTCACCCGATCCTTCGGCTTGCTGGACACGCCGCCGTTATGAATGCGGAGGATGAACGTCCCCGAGGGGTCGGGAACCGTGAAGCTCCGCAGCTCCGTGACTGGACGGCCGCTCTCTCGCTCGAAATCCTCAGGTCCGAAGACCGGAACTTCGGCGGCCGATGCGAGACCGATTGTGATGAGGAAGGAGGCGAGGAGCGCGGAGGGCCACAGCCTTCGCGGAACGGAGGAGGGGAGGGGATCGAGCCCTCCGGGGAATTGGTCCGTGGGCTGAGCCCCGAGCTTCGCCATCCTAGACGATCCACCCCCGAACCAACGCAATCCAGCTGCATGCGTGGGTTCCCCGAGTCGCCTTGATGTGCTGTTGAGTTCCGAGACTGGCTCTTATACCAACACATGAATCCGCTGTCAAGGGGACTATCATGCGGGATCACGATTTGAAGACGGAGTCTACCTTCGACGCGGCTTGAGGCGGACGAGTTCGCCTCGGATCCATGGCTCCAGATGTTCGAAGTCGCACTCTCCCCTTTCGAGCAAACCGATGATGAAGGCGTGGGCCGCCTGCGGCTCGACCTGGAGCTTCCATCCGTTCAGCCTCAGGAAGACGTCGGTCGCGAAGAAGCCGACGCGCTTGTTGCCATCCACGAAGGGGTGGTTCATCACGAGGGACTCGAAGAGGGCGGCGGCCATCGCGACGAGATCTGGGTAGTAGCCGGTGCGAGGGCGGTACAGCGCGCTGTCGAGGAGGCCGAGGTCGCGGACCTCGTGCAGTCCTCCGAACTGCATCACCAGACGCTCGTGGATCGCGAGCACCTCGTCCAGGCTCAGGTGCTGGACGCGATCACTGGGCAAGGAGGCGGCCCAGCTCCTCGTTCTCGGCGACGGACTCGTCCAGGTGTCGAAGGACCGCCGGGCGCACGCGCTTCCTCCCGACGTACTCGCGGATGGCCTCGCTGAGGAGCCCCGAGATGCTCTGATGCGACTCGCGCGCGAGGGCCTGGAGCTCCTTCCAGGTGGACTCTTCGACCTTGGAGCTGATCTTCTTGTTCGCCATCGTCCGCCCTCTTGACGTGTCAAGCTACGTCAAGCTGAGCGTCGATTCAAGGCGGAACGCGGGGGGCTCGAGGGGCCCGGGGTTCGGCCCCAACCATCGAGGAGATCACTCGGAGGCCGACCCTGCCACCGCGCGGCGATCCAGTGGGTCCAGGGAGAGCTTGTCCGCCCTCGGATCTCGCGGTAACCTCCGGGCTCCCACTAACTCCGAATCCAGGTCCCGGCAGAGATACTGAGGAGGGCCCCATGCGAAGAATCCCCATGATCGTCCTGCTCGCCGCGGTCGTAACGCTCGCCGCGAGCCTCGACGCCTCCGCAACTCCCCCACCCGGCAAGAGGTTCGTCACGCATCTGACCGGAGCTCAAGAGGTGCCTGCCCGCGAGACGATCGCAGTGGGCCAGGCGATCTTCAGGCTCAGCCGCGACGGGAGCTCGATCAGCTACAAGCTGATCGTGGATGACATCGAGAATGTCGTCGCCTCCCACATTCACGTCGGCGCCTTCGGCACGAACGGCCCCGTGGTGGCCTTCCTGGCGGGCCCCTTCGCCTCGGGCGGAGGGCCAGTGGAAGGGATCATCGGCCAGGGAGTCATCACTTCAGCCAACCTCGTGGGGCCCCTCGCGGGGCAGAGCCTCTCGGTCCTCGTGACGGCCATGCGGACGGGCGGCACCTACGTCAACGTCCACACGAACGACGGCATCGACCCGACCAATACGGGGCCTGGCGACTTCCCAGGCGGCGAGATCCGCGGCCAGATCAGGGCCGTGGGAGCGAGCACTCCCCCGTCGCCTGAGCCGTAAGGACACGGATGGTTCGGGCTCAGAGTTTCTTCGAGCCAGCCCCTGCCCGAGTGGCTTCTAGCGCGGCGGTGAAGCCACTCCATGGCATTGGCGCTCGGCGGAGGGTCGCCCGCAGCGTACGTCCGGAGCCCGGCTGAATCCCGGGGAGGGCTCCGATCGCCTGCGTCCGGAGCCGGAGCCCAGGGCGACCCTCCGTCCCGCGCTGAGCGCCAGGCAACCGCTCCGCTCCCCTTGCTACGCCCGGAGGGCCCGCTTCAGGATCTCGATGTCCGTCTCGAACGAGGCGGGATCCAGGGGGCCGAAGGAGAAGCGGAAGAAACTCTCGAGGGGCGAACTCTCGCCCCGGCGCGCCATGTCGCAGTCGGGGCCCTCGAGGACGGCCGCCCCCTCCTTGAAGAGGCGGCGATTCAGATCTGCGGCCGTCATCCCCCCCGAGAGCCGGCACCAGTGATAGAAGCCCCCGTTGCCGGAGAAGCAGTCCAGGCCGAGCCGCTCGAATGCCTCCCCATAGCGGTCGCGCTGCGCGGCATAGAAGGACGGAACGGCCTTCCGGGCCCGGGCGACCCGCTCCTCTCGCAGCAGCTCCAGCGCGAAGCACTGTGAGGGATGCGAGACGCCGCCCATCCCGAATGACGAGAAGTTGCCCAGGATCTCCACGTGGCGCTTCGATGCCACGACCCAGCCGATCCGGATCCCCGGGGCCTGGAGCCCCTTCGTCGCCGCCCCCACGACGAAGACGTTGTCCTCCTCGATGTCGGCCACGTACCGGAGCGAGCTGACCGGGGGCTCGTGAAAGAGCTCGTAGGCCTCGTCGAATAGGATGCCCGCGCCCGAGGTTCGCGCGTCATCCAAGAGCCACTTCAGAGCCTCACCTTCCCGCGTGACGCCCGTAGGATTGCAGGGGTTACTCAGCAGGATCAAAAAGCGATCCCTCTGGCTTCCCGCGATCCCCTCTTTCGCGCCGCCCAGAAGGTCGTTCTCTGCGGAGCCCAAGGTGCGCTTCTCGCCGTTGCCGCGGAGGTCCCCTCGCCCGCTCTCCGTGACCCTTTCATGCATGCCTTTCCGGAAGCCCGTCCGCCCCTCAACTCCGAGATAGTCAACCACCCTCGGCGTGAATCGGTTCTCCACACCGCTGTGGACGAGCGAGTAGCTCCTACCCAGCCTCTCGAGGATGTCGTAGTAGGGGGTGTACTCCGTCTCGGCGATCCGGACCGTGATGGAAGGGTCGAGGAAGAAGAGCACCGCGACGATGGCCGGACGGCCACCCGCGAAGATCATCACGTTCTCCGCCGTGATCGCCGCTCCGTAGTGCGTTCTGTAATAGGAGGCGATGGCTTCCCTGAGCGCCGGCATTCCCCAGGCCTTGGGGTATTTCAGGTGGTCCGCGGTGACGCTGACGCTCGTGGGAATCTCCGGCCCTCCCGGGAGCTGGACGGTGCGCGGAAAGCCCTGGCTCCACGGGTGAGTGCCCGGCTCTCCCATGTACGTGCCGAACGATTCGAGGAAGGCATAGAGCGTCTTGTAGATCCCCATGGGCGGGACGTAGCGCAGGAAGCTCATCAATCAGCCCGGCCACGCGATCGACGCTCCAGACAGATCCCCGCGATCTCGGACGGCGATCGCATGCTCAGTTTCCCGTCAGCCCTCTTCGCTCCAGGAGCGGGCCGATCTCCGGATCGCGGCCGCGGAACTCGCGGTAGAGATCCATCCCGGCGCGGGTGCCCCCGCGGGCCAGCATCCTCTTGTACCTCGCCGCGGTCTCCGGGTCGAAGAGGCTCGTCTCCTTGAAGGCCTCGAAGGCGTCGGCATCCAGGACCTCCGACCAGATGTAGCTGTAGTAGCCGGCGGAGTACCCGCCCGCGAAGATGTGGGCGAAGTAGGTGGTTCGGTAGCGCGGGATGATCTCGTCGATGAGCCCGATCTTCTCCATCGCCTCTTTCTCGAAGCGCCGCGGGTCCTTCACTTCGGCCGCGCCCCCCGAGAGCATGTGCCAGCTCATGTCGAGATAGGCCGCGGCCATGTACTCCACGGTCGAGAAGCCCTGGTCGAACTTCAACGATGCCCGGATCTTCTCGATGAGATCATCCGGGATGGGCTCGCCCGTCCGGTAGTGGCGGGCGAACATCCGCAACACCTCCGGCTCGGCCATCCAGTTCTCCATGACCTGGGAGGGGAACTCCACGAAGTCCCGGGGGACGTTCGTCCCGGACAGCGACTCGTAGGTCACGTCCGAGAGGAGATCGTGGAGTGCGTGGCCGAACTCGTGGAAGACCACGCTGGCCTCCTCGAAGTTGAGGAGCGAGGGCGCCCCGCCGGCGGGAGGCGGGAAGTTGAAGTTGTTCGTGACGACCGGGTGCACGGGGCCGTTCACCTTGGACTGGGAGCGCAGCGAGTTCTCCCAGGCGCCCCCCTGCTTGCTGGGGCGCGTGAAGAAGTCCATGTAGAGGATCCCGACGTGGTTCCCCTTCGAGTCCTTGACCTCGAAGGCCTCCTGATCCGGGTGCCATAGTGGCAAGTCGCTCCTCGGCTCGAAGGTGATCCCGAAGAGCTTCGTCGCCACGGCGAAGGCGCCGTCGCGCACGCGGGAGACCTCGAAGTAGGGCCGGAGGGCCTCGTCGTCGAGGTCGTAGCGCGCCTTGCGGATCTTTTCGGTGTAGTGGCGCCAGTCGGCGCCGTGGAGATCTCCGCCGACCCCCTCGGCGTGCATCATCGCCTCGAGATCGGCAGCCTCCTTCTTCGCCACCGCGAGCGCGGGCTTCCAGACCTGATCGAGGAGCCCATAGACGCGCTCCGGTGTCTCGGCCATGCCGTCCTGGAGGACGAACTGCGCGTGGGAGGCGAAGCCCATGAGCTTCGCCCGCTCCGCCCGCAGCTCCGCGATGCGGGCCGCGATCTTCTTGTTGTCGTGGTCGTTGTCGTTGTCGCCGCGCAGGGCGTAGCCGTCGAAGATCTTCCGGCGCAGCTCACGGTTGGCCGAGTACTGAAGGAAGGGATTGATGCTGGGGCGCTGGAGCGTGAAGACGTACTTGCCCTCCTGTCCCCTCCGCTTCGCCTCCTCGGCCGCCGCCGCGACCAGAGCCTGCGGAAGCGCCTTCAGCTCCTCGGGGTTGTCCACGACCAGCTCGAAGTCGTTCGTCTCGGCCAGGAGGTTCTCACCGAACTTCGTGGTGAGCTCCGACTCCTCGGCGTTGATCTCCCGGATGCGGGCTTGAGCCTCCTGCGGGAGGTTGATGCCGCTTCGCACGAACTGCTTGTGGCTCTCGGTGAGCAGGCGCATCTGCTCGGGGTCGAGGCGCAGGCTGTCGCGCTGCTCGAAGACGGCGTGGACCCTGTCGAACAGGGCCCTGTTGAAGCTGATGTCGTCCTGGTGGGCCGACAGCATCGGGGCCACGTCACGGGCGACCGCCTGAAGCGCCTCGTTCGTGTTCGCCGATTCCCTCGGGAAGAAGGCGTTCGAGGCGCGGGTCAGGAGCGAGCCGGTCCTCTCGAGCGCCACGATCGTGTTGTCGAAGGTGGGCGGCTCGGGGTTCGATGTGATCGCGGCGATCTCCTCCTTCTGCAGCCTCATCCCCTCCTCGAAGGCCGGCATGTAGTCCTCGTCCCGGATCCTGTCGAGGGGCAGCACGTCGAAGGGCGTTCCCCAGCTCGCGGGATCGGCGAGGAGGGGGTTGTTCGCCGCCATGTACGCCGCGCCGCGCGGGAAGTGCGCCTGAAAGGGGAACTCCCCCCTCGGCACCGCCGAGGGCCAGACCCTGTCCATCGTGGCGGAGTCGTAGAGGAACCCGTTGATCACCGTCATGGCGACGCTGTCGGAGTTCTCGATCTTCTCCAGCGGGTTCCGATCCAGGACCGCGAAATCGGCCAGCTTGCCGGCCTCGATGGATCCCAGGTCGGCCTCCATGCCCAGGTATCGCGCGCCGTTGATGGTGGCGACGTGCAACGCCTCCATCGGCGTCATACCCCCCTGGGTCATCGCCCACATCTCCCAGTGCGGGCCGAGCCCCTGGAGCTGCCCGTGGCCTCCCAGGTTGATCAATCCCCCGGCGCGGAGGATCTTCGCGCATCCCGCCGCCACGATCTTGTGATTGTAGTCGTCCTCGGCCGCCATCGAGCGCCGCCGCGCCCGAGCGTCGAGCACGCGGGGCGGGAAGAAGCTCTGGAGCTTCTCGTTCTTCCAGACGTCGTCGTGCTGGTAGAACCACCTCTCGCCCTCCTGGCCGCCGTAGGCGACGAGGAGCGTGGGCGTGTAGCCCACCTGGGAGCGGGCGAACATCTGGACGACGTCCTCGTAGATCGGCCCGACCACGAGGGCATGCTCGATCCCCGTGTGGCCGTCGAGGATCATGGACATGTTGACTTCGTAGTCGCCGCCGCCCTCGGGAACCACGAGCATCCCCTCGGCACGCGCGGCCTTGATGACCCACTGGCGCTGCTCGCGCCGCGGCTGCATGTAGCTCTTGACGCTGAAGGCGCCCAGCTTCTTGAGCCTCCGCACGTGGGAGAGCGCGTCCTCGTAGGAGCTGATGGGAGCCATGTCCGGAATGATCGCCCCGTAGAGGATGAATCCGGTCGAAAAGACCCTCGGCCCCACCATGATCCCGGCCTCGACCATCTCCCCCTGGCCGAAGACCAGGTGCGTGCTGGCCGAAGGATCGTGAGTGGTCGTCACGCCGTAGGCGAGGTTCGCGTAGTACTGCCAGTCCTTCTGGGGGCTGACGTCGAGAGAGGCGTAGCCCAGGTGCGCGTGGACGTCGACGAGACCCGGGATGATCGTCTTGCCCGACACGTCGATGACCTTCGCTCCACCGGGGATGTTGACCCGCCCGCGCCGCCCCACCGCCGTGATCCGATCGTCGGTCACGACCACCGTGCCGTCCTCGATGACCTCGTCGCCCTTCATCGTGACGATGCGCGCACCCTGCAGCGCGACGACCCCCTTCGGCTTCGCGCGGGGAACCGACAGGGTGATCGTAAAGCTCTCGGGCTCCTTCTTCTTCTCCTCTTCGCCCTCCTTCTTCTCCCCAGCCGCCTTGCCGTCCGCCTCCTCCTTCTTCTTCTCGTCGTCCTTCTTCGCCATCTCGAAGGGGAGCTTCTCCTTCTGGAGCCACTCCTCGAGGGCGCGCCACGCGCTGAAGGGGGTCGTGTCTTCGACTTCGATCTCCAGCTTCGGCGCGGGGTCCTCCCGGAAGGCCTCCTCGAGGGACTTCTTCAGCCCATCGAAGCCGACCGCCCCGCCCTCCAGGCGGTAGGAGCCTTGCGCTCCGACGACGACTTTGATCGTCCGCTTTTCCGCTTTCGGTCGATCGCCGGGCTTGGCCGCGAGCTTGAGATCTTCCAGTCTCTGGCGCCTGAACTCGGGACCGAAGCTCCATGTGACGGTCTTTCCGCCATCCGCCCAGTTGACCCACTCGCCGCCGTCGAAGCTGAGCTGCGCGACGGGGACGACGGATCCCGCCTCCACGTCGAGCGTCTTGCCCACGGCGGGCATGGGGATCACGTAGGCGTTGTGCAGCTCGGTGAAGGCGACGTGCGTGAGGTCGGGGCTGGGGATCGCCTCCTGGGCGTACTTGAAGGTGAGGTGCACCTGATGGTCGTCCCCATCGAGGTCCACGGAGACGAGGCCGGTCTTGTCGGGCGTGCGGCTCCCTCTCTGGGCGCCTCCGGTGCCCGGAAGGTCCTCGTAGTAGTAGATCCTCCCCCCGTCGGGTCCGAAGACGGGCCGCGGGATCCGCCGCTGGGCTCCGCGGTTCGGCGTGGAGATGACGAACTCGGCCCTCCCACCGGACGCCGGAATGACGAAGAGGTCATGGCGCATCTCGTCACCGAGGTCCCCGCCGCGGAGCGTGGCGCCGCTTCCCTGGACGAAGACGATGGAGGATCCGTCCGGGGAGAAGGCCGGGTTGGCGAGCTGTGATGGCGCGGCATAGATGGCCTCGGGTCGGCCGCCGGGCCAGCTCATCTTGAAGAGCGTCCCTCCCGTGGCGTCGTTCCACGTGGCGTAGACCATCCACTTGCCGTCGGCCGAGAACGAGGGGGACAGCTCGAAGTCGCCTCCGTCCGTGAGTCGCTCCGGCGTGCCGCCCGGAAGCTCCATGCGGTAGAGGCGGCCGAGCGCCTGGAAGACGAGCGACTTCCCGTCCGGGCTCTGCACGGGCCAGCGGATGATGCGCGCCCGCACCTCGTCATGGACGGCCGGCCTCGATCCCCGAAGAACCTCGTGGACCTGCTGCTCGATCTCCGCCTCGAAGGGGATCCTCTCCGCACCGGCGGGATCGCTGAAGGGGGCGACCTTGAAGAACCCTCCCTGGGCCCAGACCACGATCGACTTTCCGTCCGGCATCCAGTCGTAGCCGGGATAGACGCCGTGCGTGGCGAAGGCCTCGATCTGATCCCGATCCAGCCCGTCCCATACCTGCCTCTCCGCACCCGTGGCGATGTCGTGGATCCACAGCGTCGAATGGCTCCCGACGCGGCGGATGAAGGCGAGGCTTCTCTCGTCGGGGCTGAGGCGCGGCACCGCCGAGCTGCCCAGCCCGGCGTTGACCGGCTCGACCTTGCCGCGGCGGCGGTCGTAGCGCTGGATCGACCAGACGTTCGTGTAGGGGTTGCGGCCGTACGAGAAGCCGGGCGCCGTCGCGACGTAGAGCCATCGCCCGTCACGGGTGGCGGAGAAGCTGTCCACCTCTCCCGCGCCGTCGGTGCCCACCAGCTCGACCCCCGAGCCTCCGTCGACGTGATAGGTCCACACGGTCGAGACGCCGATGGAGCTCGTGTCGGTCGTTCTCTTGCGTGCGTAGATCCACTCCCCCGAGGGATCCCACTCGGCGCCGTCGAGGATCTTCACCTTCTCGTCCACGACCGCCTTGGGCTCCTCGAGCTTGCCGTCCTTGAAGCCGGCCACCCAGACGTTGAAGCCGCCACCCCTGTCCGAGGTGAAGAGCAGCTTCTTGCCGTCGGGGCTGAAGCGGGGCTGGAAGTCGTAGGCTGCGCCCTTCGTGATCCGGCTCGCTTTGCCCCCCGCCATGGGGAGGGTGTAGAGATCGCCCATCAGGTCGAAGACGATCAGGCTGCCGTCCGGGTGGACGTCCAGGTTCATCCATGTCCCCTCGGTCACCGTGAACTTCACGGTGTCGACGGGGCCGAAAGTGCCGCCCACGTCCCATGTGCCGTCGTTCTTCGCGGCCTTGTGGGGCCCCTCAGCCTCCTTGTCCTCCGCCGCGGCTTCAGGAACGCGCGGGTGGGACACGGTACCGGAAGCGAGTGGCGGGATCCGGTGGGGGCCAGACTCCCCGGCCGGGGCCGAAGCTGCAACGGCGGGGAGCAGGAGCCCCAGGATGAGGAGACAGAGGAGGAGCGACGGCTTTCTTGGCGGCTGCATGGATGACACCTCGTCGGACAAGGAGAGTTCCCCGCGGGCGGTGCTCCGCGGCCCGGAGGCTCTTACGTGAAACGGGGGCTCAGGTTATCGCCAACGCTTCTCCCTGTGTAGTGCGGCAGGCTCACCCCCGCCCGGGCTATCCTGCCCCACCCCATCCATGAGGACTCCTGCCCTGAGCCATCGCCATCCATCCCCGCGAGGAGCGTTCATCTTGATGCTGACCATCTTCTTCGGAGCAGTCCCGGCGCCTTCCGCCCCCGAAGAGGTCCCCCTGCCCGACGGTTACTGGAATGAGGCCTCGGTCGACGCGATCCTCGACCGGACCCTCACGGTGCGGCTCGCCCCTGACCTCTCCGGGCTCTCCCCGGGCGATGCAAGGGCCGTGGAGCACCTCATCAAGGCCGGGGAGATCTTACAGAACCTCTACGAGGAGCAGCAGCACCCGCATGCCGCAGACTCCCTCGAGGCGCTGGAGAAGCTCGACGCCCGGCTGGGCTCGCCGGAGCGGACGCGCAGGCTGCTCGACCTCTACCGGCTGTCGAAGGGGCCCATCGCCACGACGCTGGACAACAAGCGCGAAGCCTTCCTTCCCGTGGCCGCTGAGGTTCCCGGCAAGAACGTCTACCCGGCCGATCTCGCCAAGGAAGAGATGGACCGCTACCTGGAGGCCAACCCCGGAGAGCGTGACAGCCTCCTGCACTCCCGCGGCGTCGTCCGGCGTGCGACCCGGGAGAACCTCCTGCGCGACCTCTCCGTGCTCGGGGCGCACCCCGTCCTCGACACGCTCCACCCCGGCCTTCGCCGCCACCTCGAGGATCTGGCGAAGAGCCCCTCCCGGGATCGCCTCTACGGCCTCCCCGCCTCGGTGGCCTGGGCCGACGGGATCCTCCCCGCCTTCGATCACCTCAACGCCGCGGCCGATGCGGTGGCCGGGGAGGATCCCGATCTCGCCCGATACCTGCGCCACAGAGGCCGGGATCTCCTCTCCGACGATTACGACGCCGGGGATGCGGCCTGGGTCACGGGACATTTCGGCGATCTCAACGCCCAGATCGGTGCCTACGAGACCTACGACGACGAGCTCTACGGAGTGAAGGCCTTCTTCAGCCTGAGCGTCCTGAAGCGCGATCGGGAGCGGAGCGACGCTCTGCGCGCCGTGGTCCGGGGGCTCCAGGAGATCGAGGATTTGCTCCCCTACGAATCCCACAAGCGCGTGCGGGAGGAGATCCCGATCGGGGTCTACGACGTCGTCGCCGACTTCGGCCAGTCCCGGAGCCAGAACACAGCAACCATCCTTCCCAACGAGAGCCACCTGGCGCGCCAGTACGGGAGGACGATCCTCCTGCGCGCGAACATCATGCGGGATCCCGAGATCTTCGAGATGAGCGCTTCGGCCTACCGGGCGGCCGTCGTCGCGGAGCAAGGCGGCCACATGACACCGGAGGGGAATCTCCAGCGCACGCTCTGGCACGAGATCGGCCACTACCTCGGCGTGGACAGGACGGTGGACGGCCGCGATCTGGACGCCGCGCTTCAAGATGCCTCCGACCTCTACGAGGAGATGAAGGCGGACCTCGTCTCTCTCCTCGTCGTGCAACCCTTGAAGCAGAAGGGCTACTACGACGACGCTACGGCCCGATCCGTCTACGCGGGTGGCATCCGGCGAGTACTACAGAAGTCGCGCCCGCGGCGCGAGCAGCCCTACCAGACGATGCAGCTCATGCAGTGGAACTGGTTCCTCGCCCACGGCGTGCTCACCTTCGATCCGGCGGCCGGAACGCTGAGAATCGACTACGCGCGCTACCCGGAGGCCGTGAGGTCGCTGCTCGCGGAAGTCCTGGCCATCCAGCGCGCCGGAGATCGGGAGAGGTCCGAGGAGTTCGTGAAAAGGTGGACGGCCTGGGACGACGCGATCCACGGCGTCATCGCATCGAGGATGCGCGCCACCGAGCGCTACCGCTTCGTCGAAGTCCGCTACGCCGCGCTGGGCGAGTAGACCTCAGCGCGGCTCGAGGGTGATGAGGGTCATCTCCGGGCGGCAGTTGAAGCGGATGGCAGGCATCCCGCCGGTGTGCTCGGCCCCCAGCCCCGCCGAGACGTCGAGCCACGGAACACCAATACGGCGAAAGCCCCGCGCCCACTCCCTCGGCACCTTGCTCAGGATGACGGGCGGCCCGAAGAAGGGCACGCGTATCTGGCCGCCGTGGGTGTGGCCGGCGAGGGCGAGATCCACCTGGAGCTTCTCCATCCCCATCGCGAAGTCGGGCCGGTGGCCGGCGACGATGACGAAGTCCTCCGGAGCGATCGTCCTCAGCCATCGCCCGACGAGGAGGCGGGCGGCCTCGGGGCTGGCCGAGAGATCGAGCGGGAGGCCCATGATGCGAATCCGGCCGCTCGAGCTCCCACCCGGCGCGGCCGGAGGCCGAACCGGCCCGGCCAGCTCTGCCGGGCCTTCGGAGCGGGAGCCGACCTCGAGGACGACCTCCTCCGAGGCGAGGCGACGCATCCCCACGACGCTCTCCGGATCTTCCCGCCTCACCCAGTAGTCGGTGTCGCCGTCCACCGTGTAGATGCCGAGCGGCGGCTCCAGCCTCTCGATCAGGGCCGTCAGCTTGGGGCGCTCCGAGGCGACGGTGGCCGGGGGGATGGGATGGAGGAGATCGCCCGTGTTGATGATCAGGTCGGGGGCGAGAGCGCGGATCTCCTCGATGATCCTCTCCTCCCATCCTCCGACGGCGTCGGACTGGATGTCGGAGATGTGCAGGAGCCGGATGGGCCGCGGGAGGCCGGAAGCCGGGAGGCGCTCCTCCCGGATGAAGAGCCAGCGCGGCTCGATGTGCGTGGCGTAGATCCTCGTGCCGGCCAGCAGGGCGCCGAAGGCGATGAAGGCCGCCCCCGCTCGGCGGCGCCTCACCGGTTCGCCCCCGAGGGCCAGGATCGCGCATCCGCTCGCGAGGAAGACAACGGGAAAAAGGAGGGTGTTCGCGTCGTAGACGACGTGGACGAGCGACAGGAGGGGGCGTACGGCCGCCAGCCAGCCGAAGCCGAGGTTGAGCGTGAGAAAGGCCGCCACCGGCACGATGATCAGCACACGCGTCGTACGAGGGAGCACGCCGGGAGAGCCCTCCATCCTCGAGGAGCCTGTCCTTGTAATGGCCTGGCCCGCGCCCTGCCGCAGCCGCTCCGGGGACGGGAGGCCGTATCCTAGCGCCGGGAACACGCGGGAGTCAGGGCCGGAGGGGAGGCCGCGGCAAGTGGGACTTCCGGTGGAAGCTCCCCAACCACGTCGCCGATGCGTTGATCCTCGTAAAGGTATCGGCGGACGACGGGGCGATCGACGCCGTCTCACTTGCGAACGTGCCCTACGCCAGCAAGGAGCTGCCGAATCCCATCAGCAGCGAGAAGATGCATCCCTGGATGAAGGAGATCAGCCTGAGGACCGAGACGATCACCGACCTCGTCTGGGCCGACGGCACCCTCTACGTGGCGGGACTCTCCAACGAGGAGTTCGCTTCCACGATGTGGATGATGCCCTATCCCTTCAGGAGCGACGTGTCGGCCACGACGCTGGAGATCTACCACCGAGCGCATGGAGCCTTCGAGAGCCACACCAGCTTCGGCACTGTCGTCGTGACAGGATTGGATCTGCGCGCTCTGGCCAGCCTCCTGGAATCCTCCATCGACGCCGTGCTCTGGAGCCGGCTCTTCCCGGTCTTCACGGGTGGGAGGCTGCCGGCGGACGGAAGCCTGCCGCCCATCCTGGGCGCCTGGTCGGTCGACGCGGGGGTCCTCCGCTTCACGCCCCGCTTCCCGCTCGCGACCGGGCTCCGCTTCTTCGCGCGCTTCGACGGTGCGCTCTTCGATGAGCTGACCGGGGGAGCAAGGGCCGGCACTCCCGTTCTCGATCTCGCTTTCGCGATGCCAGATCCCGGGCTCGTACCCTCCACTCACGTCGTGGCCATCTACCCGAGCGGAGATATTCGTCCCCGAGAACCTGCTACGCCTCTACATCTACTTCTCCGCTCCCATGCGCGACCAGCCCGCGCATGGCATGGTCAAGCTCTTCGACGACCAGGGCTCGGAGGTGGAGACAGCCTTGGTCGAGGTGCGACGGGGTCTGTGGGATCGGGACCAGCGCCGTCTCACGCTGATCTTCCATCCGGGCCGTCTCAAGCGGGGAGTGGGGCCGCACGACGTGATGGGACCGCCGCTCCGCGAGGGCCGGAGCTTCCGGCTCGAGGTGAGCGCCGGGCTCGTGGATGCTCAGGGGTTCCCGCTGAGAGAGCGCTTCGAGAAACTCTACCGGGTGGGAGCCGCCGATCGGACTTCTCCGGATCCGGCCACGTGGGGACTCGCGTCGCCTTCGGGCACCCGCTCACCGGTTCGCCTCGACCTGCCCGAGGCGATGGATCACGCGCTCATGCTCCGCCTGGTCACGGTGGAGGACGGAGGCGGCGGGGTCGTTCGCGGCGAGGCGGCGCTCTTCGGCGATGAAAGGCGCTGGAGCTTCACGCCGGCCGATGCGTGGAGGCCGGGCCGTTACGCCATCGTCATCCAGCCCGCCCTCGAGGATCTCGCCGGCAACACCCCCTTCAGGCTCTTCGATGAGGCGATGGCACCTGGCGACCGGGGTGGCGCACCCGATCCGGCCCCGGTCAGGCTGGCTTTCGAGTTCCAAGGCGCCGGGGAAGATATCAGGTAGGTGGCTGCGGGCCCGGTGATAGGATCGGCGCCGATGGCGCCCCGCATCTCTCGAATACAAGGCGGGTTTCTGCTCGCTCTCCTCATCGCCGGCGGGACGGCGTGCACGAGGCAGGAGGAGGACTCGCAGCGCGAGCCCGCGGCCGGCGCCGAGCCGCAGAGTTACCCGCGCTGCTCGGGGGAGGGCCCCCTCATCGGAGAGCGGATCCGGCTGGCGGGCAACCTCGGATCGGCCGACCTCCTGGTGACTCCTGTCCGCTTCGATCCGGCTCTCGCGCTGCGGCTCGTCGATCGCGGATGGGACACGAAGAGCGCCGCGCGCGCGCCCGGGAGCCCCATCTTCCTTGCCAAAAGCCCGGCGACGCTCAGGATCCCGAGGCTGCCCTGCGCATCCCGCTCGGAGGACCCGCCGCGGATTCACGTGCAGCTCGCGGCGCGCCACGGGGATGGCAGGGAGCCGTACAGAGATGTGGATCTGGCGCTCTCGTCGAGCGAGGCTCCTTCGGTCACGGCCACGTTGCAGCGCAACCGCGGCGATACCTGGATGAGCCTTCCAATCTCGGCGGGCGCGGCAGCCGAGGCGATCCGCGTCGAGGCGGATCTGGACGGCGAGATCGCTCTCGCCGGCGTCGTCCTCCCCGTGGGCCGGATCCATCTCGAGCTTGGTGGCGAGTACCGCGACGTGATCGTCGGCTCCTCGATCCGCGAGGCGACCTTCAGGATCGTCCCGCCGGGGCGGGCCCGCCTGCGCTTCTCCCTCGCGCTGGCGGGAGGCGAGCCTCGCGCGGCTGATGTCGGGCGACGAAAGGATGGAAACGCGGAGACTTCAGCTGATACCGGGGCGCGGGCGACAGGGAGTGCATCTGGGGAGAGCGGCCCGGGATGGCTCTTTACAATCATGACGAGGAGAGGCGGCGGCCAGCAGGAGATCTTCCGCGAGGCCCTCCACGAGCAGGACGCCGATGGCACCGATCATTGGTCGGAGCGGCTCGTCGATCTCCCGCTCGGCATCCCACGCGATGGCGCTGCGTCAGGCCAAGAGCCGCTGCCATCATCGGAGACAACTCTCACTCTCCGCGTCGAGCCTCTCGGCAACCCCGCATCGCTTGCGCTGTGGGGATCCCCGACGGTCGAAGCGTCAGGCACAGGCTCCCTTCGCAGTGGGACTGCCAGACCCCATGAGGGCAGGACTAGCTCCGGCCCGAGCGGGTTCGAGCCCCCGAGCGGGGGAACAACGCTCCCATCACGTCGAATGGAACCCGGACCCGGCGGGCCAACGAGCTTCCCCGACGAGAGTCCATCCCAGGCCATCGCGATCAGACGTCCGAACGTCCTCCTGATCTCACTCGACACGCTGCGCGGGGACCGGTTCGGGCGCATCTCCCACGGACATCCGCTGACTCCCGAGCTGAGCCGCCTCGCCGGAGAGGGCGTCCATTTCACCGGATGCCGCACTCAGGCGCCGAGCACCCTCTACGGTCACGGCACCATGCTGACCGGTCTCCCGCCTGCCGGCCACGGTGCGACGACCACGAGCGCCCTGCCCTCCAGCGTCCCCTACCTGCCCGAGATCCTCGGAAGCGAGGGGTACGTCACCATCGCGCTCACCGACGACGGGCTCGTCGACGGCCGCTACGGCTTCGCGAGGGGCTTCGATCGCTTCCGCAACGTGACGGAGGAGATCGAGTCCAAGGTGGACCTCGCGATGAAGGCGCTGGACAGCCTCAGCGAGCCGTGGTTCCTCTTCTTCCACAGCTACATCGTCCACTTTCCCTATTCCCCTCCCGAGGAGATCGCCTCTCTCCTCGAGGACGGGTACACCGGGCCGCTGGGATCGGAGATCGACGCGCCGCACCTCAAGAAGACGGTCGCGTGGATGAACCAGGCCAGGATCCCCGTCAACCCCGAGGACCTGCGCCGCCTGGAAAGCCTCTACGACGGCGAGGTCATCCAGGCGGACCGCGCGCTCGCACGGCTCTTCGCGTGGCTGAAGGAGCGCGGATTGTGGGAGAAGACCCTCGTCGTCGTGACCTCCGATCATGGGGAGGAGTTCAACGAGCACGGCGTCGTGGCTCTCCACGCCCTCTCCTGCTACGACGAGCTGATGCGCATTCCGCTGATCATCAAGCCCGCCTCCGCTGCTGGACCGTCAACGATGGGAGGAGCCGTGGGCGCGGGGGGGCTGGGCTCGGGCCCCGGGAACCCGGTGCGGCCAGAAGCGCGCGCGTTTCTGCGAGGAGGCCGAGTCGACACCGCTGTCCGGCTCATGGACCTCCCGGCGACGATCCTCGATCTCACGGGATCCTCGGTGCATCCCGCGATGGCGGGACGCTCACTCGCGGGCCTCATGCGGGGGCAGGATGAGGCGGACCGCGAGACGACCTGCGAGATCGAGGATGCCCGGGGCGCGGCGATCCTGGCGGAGGGGTGGAAGTACCACATGCGGGCGGAGTGGTCCGTGGACGATCCACGCACGCCCCGCAGGCGGCTCCGCGAGCGGGGGAAGTACGCGCCCGAGGAGCTTTACGATCTGGCCTCCGATCCTCTCGAGCAGGTCAATCTTGTCGCGCAGCACCCGGAGCGGGCCCGGGAGATGCGGGCCCTCCTCGTGCAGAGGCTCCGCGAGTGGACCGAGCGGCTCGCTTCGCTCACGAGAAGCGACCCCTCGGCGCCCCAGCCCCTCGACGACCCCGATCACCTCGAGCGCCTCCGCGCCCTCGGGTACGTGGAGTAGATCATCCACCGTCCCCGGCGGCCTGGCGAACGAACCGGAGAGGAGGGCTCCGCGTGAGCTGGAAGGACCCATGGCCCGGACGCCTCGCCCGGTGGGCCGGCGCCGCCAGCGTCCTTGGCATTGCGGCTCTCGTGGTCTTCTACCTCTACACCAACCGCACCGCTCCCGACCCCGAAGGGGCGCCGGCTGAGACGGCCGAGAGGTTCGACCGGCTGCACGTGAAAGGGCTCCAGTACACATCGACCTTCAAGGGGCGGAAGATCTTCTCGCTTGCCGCCGATGAGCTGATCCACAGGAAGAGGAAAATGGGCCCGCTGACGCTCAACCCCGTCAAGGAGATCGCCCTGGTCGGCGTCCGGCTGGAAATTCACGACCTCGGGGGCGAAGGCGGACAAGCGCCCGGCGAAGACAAGAGGGCGCTCCTAGCGCTTCCCGTCCGAAGAATCGTGGAGGAGACCGCATCCTCCCAGGGGCTGGGATTCGTCTCGCGCGTCCTGATTGATCGCCTCGAGATCACCTTCATGTCCGCTCAGGACGTCGAGATCCTCCGAATGTCGGCGGGCTCGGCCGCTCTCGGGCTGGACGCCGGTGCGGTGACGCTCTCACAGGACGTGAGCATCCGCTCAGCGGAGGGTGAGGAGCTGTCCGCGCGGGAGGTCATCTGGCGGCAGGAAGGCGGGCTCCTCCTCACCCGCGGCGACTACCGCTTTCGCGGCATGCTCGGCGGTGAGGAGCAGCGTGGGCGGGACGGCCGCTTCACTCTGACCGCGGCCGGGCGGATCCTGCCCGCCGGCTCGGCTGTGGCAGACACTCCCTGACCCGATCCCGTCTCTAGCTGCAGCCCGGGTCGTCGGGACAGGCGTCCAGGATGTCAGCGACGCCATCCCCGTCACAGTCCGGCCGCCATCTCCCGATGCTCGGAACGAAGACATAGCTGCCCGTGCAGAAGCGGACAGGAGCCATGAGCAGGGGCTGGTCGTGGTCGTTGCTCTGGATCACGACATTGTCGCTGAAGCCCCCAGGCGCCGGAGGTGTGGCTTCGACCCGGATGCGGAAGGCCGGCGATTCCTGGCACAGCGTGGCTGGGAAGACGACGTTCGGGTCGGCCGGGCTGAAGTTCGGATCGAGGGGCACGACGCTGAACAGCGAGCCGTCCTCCATGGTCACGCTCTCGATGACGAGGGGAGCCGCAAATGAATGTTGGTCAGGTCTGAGGGTGCCGTTGTCGAAGGTCGGGAAGCCCACCGTGGTGAATCTCGTCCGGAATCCCGTCACCTCCAGATTCGGCTGCAAATGGGTCAGCTCGAGGAGCTTCGACTGAGCCATCCCCGGTACGACGGCGTGGAGTGTCGGATCGGGGAAGGGCGACGTCGCGTTGGGAGCCATCGTGTCCACGAAGCTCCGTCCGCAGATCGGATCGAAATCGAACGACGGCAGGAGGCTCCTCAGATCGAACGGGTCGTCGAAGAATCGCGTGGGATCCACCTCCTGGCCGGCCCATCCGGAGGAGGAGTTAGGATCGACCACGGGGAGCGTGTTGAGGTCGCACACCGCGGAGGTTTCCGTCAGGGAGACGAAGGTCCCGCCATCGAGGGCGCATCGGAGCTTCCCCATGTCGGCGCGTAGCTGCAGCTCGACCGGTAGATCGTTCGGATCTATCGTGACGACATCGTCGGCCTGGTTCCCATCGTCCATGTTCCGAACGAAGTTCGAAGCCGCGTAGTAGTCGTCGATCGCGCTCCGGAAGCTGTCACCCGCTCCCATCATGGTGGATGCGCCACCCGGAACCAGCTTCAGCAAATCCGGATAGAGGTCCAGACCGTCCGCCTGCAGGTCCGCGGGGAGCATGGCTGCGAGCGCGTCGAGGTCCACGTCGAGGTCGTAGGCCAGCAGGATTCCCAGAACACCCTCGGCGGTCCGGAGAGACGACTGGAGGAGCTTCACTTCGCCGAAGTCCACCTCCACGGGGCCCGTGTCGAGAACCCCGAATGCTGTCAACTCGTCGCGAGTCACCATCATCTGGAAGGCGCCATCCAGCACTCCGAGGTTCTCCTCGATGGCACCTGTCAGCTCGGGGACGAAGACGGTTCCGAGGAACTCCTGGACGTCGCCACCTGTGGGGGAGTTCGTTGGGAGCACCGGCGGCCGATCGGCCGTCCAATCGAAGAGGCTCCGGCCCACGATCGGAACACCGAAGCGATCGAGCATCTCCTTGAGGCTGTCCGTGAAGGTCGACGAATTCGATCCGTTGGACTGATCCTCGACGACCCGCGCGATGCGGGTCAGGGCGCGGAAGAAATGGGCCTCGCGGCCGTCCTGGGTGGAGCCGGAGGGGTCGATCTGGGTGACGGACTCGAAGCACGAATCGGCATCGACCACCATCCTCGAGAAGAGGAGGCTCCGGCAGGCCGCGACCATCGACGTGCTGACGGAGGCCTGGACCGGCTGGCTGTAGCTCGTGCGGAAGGGATCCTTCTTGGAAACCCCCTTGTTCAGCGCCAGGACCCTGACGTACAGGACCGGGCTGGAGGGATTCGCGGCGACCGCGGCCGCGCAGATCTTCTGCCAGGTCTTCGCCTTGGGCACGATCGAGGTCGCCGTAGTGGGCTTGCCGGCGGCCTTCGACTGCTTGGGATTGAAGCCGGGATCCCAGGATAGGTACACCTTGAACTTGTCGTACTGGCCGGGATCCCACGAGATGGTCGGTTGCCTCGTAGATGGATCGCTACAGTCCATGAACTGCCCCTGGGTGGGGCTCGTCAGGGAGACTTCGCAGGCGTCCCCCAGGCCGTCGCCGTCGGAGTCCTCCTGGCCGGGATTCGCGATGCCGAGACAGTTGTCGACGTCGTCGCACGAGCCGTCGCCATCGTCGTCGCCAGCGTTGCATCCGCCGCCGCCACCGCCTGCCGAGAATCTCTGCCCGAATACGTCGACATTCACGGGGTACTGAACGACGCCGGCCCACACCACCGCGAACTCCCCGGCGCTCTGCATCGCGATGGAGGAGGTTCCCTGGGCCGAGGCGGTCGTCGTGTTGACCTGGAACTCCGCTCCCTCGGGAGCTCCGGAGGTGTCGAAGCTCCTGGCGAAAACTCCGTACCAATCCCCGTCCTGGTCACCACCCCCCGTCCAAGTCACGACGAAATCGCCCGTGCTCGCCGAAGCCACCTTCGCGAAGAACTGGTCTTCGCTCGTGAAGACGTTCGCCTGGAACTCTCCGCTCAGCGGGTTTCCGGTGCTTCCGAACCGCCGGCCGAGGACTGCATTGCCCGAGCCATCGGCGTCGGATGCATCCCACACCACGACGAAGCGGCCACTCCCGTCCGTGGCCAGGTCTGGGCGATAGGGATAGGGAGAGAGGCTGACATCGAACTCGGATCCCAGCAGTGTCCCGCTGCTGCTCATGCTACGCCCGCTGATGGTATCGTCGGAGTCGTCGTCCCAGGCGACGACGAATCCTCCCGTAGGCACCCCGGCCACCGCGGGATCATCGCCGTAGTCCGACAGGCCATTGATCCTGAACTGGCCTCCGAGGCTGCCGGTACTCGTCAGCCCCCGGCCGTAGACGCCTCCGTAATAGAAGTTGGCCCAGACGATGGTGAAGCTGCCCGCACCGTCAACCGCGACATCCGGACGGACGGCGTAATCGTCGGAGGCTGGATTCACGCGGAACTGGCCCGACTGGGGCGAACCCGAGCTCGAGAAACGGCGGCCGTAGACGGCGGATCCGTACGTGCTCCCATCGAGGCTTGCCCAGACCACCACGAACTCGCCGGAGGGGCGCATCGCGACCCTGGGGCCATACTGATAGCCCGTCGTGTAGGTGTTGATCTGGAACTCGGCTCCGCGCGGCTGGCCTGCGCTGTCGTAGAGCCTGCCGACGACCTCACCGTGGGAGGAGGTGAGGCGGTCACTCTCCCATACGACGATGAAGTTGCCCGTGCTGTCGGAGGCGATCTCAGGGAAGGTCTGGAAGCCCGTCGTGTAGGAGTTCACCCTGAACTGCGGCCCGTCAAAGAATACCGACTGACCGAAGGCCGGAGAGGCCAGAGCAAGTACGATGAACGCGGTGACAACGGTGATCCTGCCCATGACGCTCCCCCCCCGGGGCTCACGTGGACCGGGTACTCTCACGCGAATATTTTTTTGGCGGGCTATCGAGATGCGGATTGTTTATCAGACCTGGTACCGATGTCAATCCCCCTCGGGGGGGCAGATTCGCCCCGGCCATGCGGGCTGCCTCAATCGCGGGGCGGAGCGCCAGTAGGAGGCAATCAGCGCTCTTGATTCGTGAGGTGCCTGGAGAGCTTCAGCGGCGGAGGCGCTTCCTCGGGCGTTGCCGCATGATGCGGACCTGCACTCGAGGGGGCGGTGGCTCGGCGATCACGTCGGGCCCGCCCCCTTCATCCAGCATGGCGAGCACCGCCTGGGGGTCCACGACAGGCACCGGCGAATCGACGAAGCCCGCGGGATCCCGCGTGACGATGGCCTCGCATCCCGAGGCCTCGGCAGCCGCCGCGCAGACCGCGTCCTCGAAGTCCCTCCAGGGCAGCGCCAGGGCCCGCTGGGTGACGGCGTCATTCACGGCGGCGATCGGGAAGACGGTCACGAGGTCGGCCACGACACGCCGGGCGAACTCGGCCCCTTTGTGCCTCGCCGCGAGGTAGAAGACAGTGGTGATGCCATGGGCCGGCAGCAGGGCTTCGATCTTCCTCCTCTCGGCGGCCGCCCAGATCCTCGCGGCCGCCTCGGCGTGGCCGGGCCTGTCGAGGAGTACGTCGAGCATGACGTTCAGATCGACCAGCACGCGCATCAGCGGTACTTCCGCTCGAGGTAACGCCGATACTCAGTCGTGTCACCCGACGCGCCCTTGAGCGCCCCGCGGAGTCGCGCAACGACCCCTGGCCAGCCTTCGCCCGCCTCCGGGCGAGGGCCCGCCAGAAGGCTCAGGTACCTCTCGACGAGCCGGGAGATGGAGGTCCCGCGCCTGACCGCATAGCGCTTGGCCCTTCGGACGACGTCCTTGTCGACGCTCAGTGTGAGTTTTGCCAGGTACGTATTGTACGGGCTGATCCGTACGTATTCAAGCCGCGCGGCGGAGTACGCCGCAGAGCCCTCGCGATGCCCATGAATCACCTAAGTCCGATCTCAACCAGGCGTTCGATGATGTCGGCGACGTGCGTCGCCCTCCAGTAGATCCGGCGGCAATGGGGGCACCGGGCGAAACGCTCCTGCTTGGAGAAGACGTAGACAGGCACTTCACGGCCCGGCCCGGACAGATCGCCGGCCCCGGCCTATAATCGGCACCGAGTGGACCTCACGATCCTGGGCTCGGGAACCTCGATTCCCTCCGTACGCCGCGGCTCGGCCGGGTATCTCGTCCGCTCGGGAGAGACACTGATTCTGCTCGATTCGGGGCCCGGGACGCTCCGGAGGATCGCCGGATTGGGGACGAGCCTGGATGAGATCGACGGCATCTTCTACTCTCACACTCACGTGGATCACACAGCCGATCTGGCCCCCTTCCTCTTCGCGAGCCGGAATCCCTCCGCTTCACGGCGCGCGCCGCTCACCATCGGAGGCAGCCGTGAGTTCCTGGATTTCTTCCAGGGGCTCCGCGGGCTCTACGGTGCGTGGGTCGAGGCGACGACCTTCCCTCTCACGCTGGCCGAGATCGGCAGCGAGCCGCTGGCGATGAAGGGCCTCGCCGTGAGCGCACGCCGGGTGCCCCACATCGCCTCCTCGATCGCCCTGCGGCTCGAGGAGGCTTCCGGCACATCGCTCGTCTACAGCGGGGACACCGACGAGAGCGAGGATCTCGCGGATTTCAGCAGGGGTGCGGATCTCCTGCTCATCGAGGCCTCGTTCCCGGATGCACAGCGCGTGAAGGGGCACCTCACGCCTCGCCTGGCCGGGGCCATCGCGAAGCGCGCGCAACCGCGGCTGACCGTCCTGACGCACTTCTATCCAGCCTGCGACGAGACGGACATGCTGGCGGAGCTGCGGGCCGTCTACGACGGAGAAGCACTCCTGGCGGAGGACGGGATGAGGATCCAGCTTTGAGCCGGCGCGCCTCCGGCCCATTCGTTGCCTTCGCGGCACTGGCTCTCGCCCTTCTCGCCCCCGCGCCGCGCTCCGATGCCGCCGACGCGGCGCCGGCCGACGCGGATCCGCAACCCTCCACCACCCCCTCGCAGCCCGGCGCGCCCGGCGCGGGGGACGGCAGCGAGCAGGCGGCTCCCGCGGCCACGCTCCCTTTCTCGGGGCAGATCAGCGGCACCGTCTATTCCCACGCGAAGAAGTTCGTGACGGGAGTCTCCGTGGCGGTGGTGGGAACGTCCGGAGCGACGATTCGCGGGAGCAGCACCGACGAGGGCGGTCACTACGCTATCAAGAGCCTCGAGCGGGACGAATACGCCGTCCTGGTCATGGAGCCCGATGGCGCGCTCGTGCGGAAGGACAGGGTGAGCGTGCGGCCGCTGTTCAGGAACCTCGTGGACTTCATCCTGACGCCTCCCGGCTCGCCACAGCCTCCGCTCCCGCACCTTCCCGCGAGCGCAACGGCGGGGAGCGCGGGATTCACTCTCGATGTCACCTTGAGATCGAGGGAAGCTCAGTCCGTGCCGGAGGCGTGGGTCATAGTCTCTCCCCTGACCGAGGGGATCTCCTCCCGCAGGGCCAGAACCGATACCCACGGATCCGCGCACCTCGAGGGGCTCATTCCCGGCTACTACAGGCTGAGCGCCCGCGCGCTGGGCCACGTCACGTGGAGCCTGGGGCCGCTGCTCCTAGAGGGCGATTCGCCGAAGAAGCTCGAAGTCTTCCTGCTCCCCTTCCCTCTGGGCCACGAGGAGAGGATCGAGGACCTGCTGGTCCCCGTCGAGCCGGCCACGCCCGATCGATTCGAAGCTGAAAGACCCGCCCAGCCCGCCTCCAGTTCCGATCCCAACGGCAGCGATCCCGCCGGCGGCAATGATGCGAGCCACCGCGCACAGAGCTGACAGACCCATCGCAGCTCACCCTTCGAAACCCCGAACTGTCCGCCAATCCTCCAGCAGGCCCACCCGACCCACAGCCTCCCTTCCCGGCGTCCGCGGCCGGCAATCGCCATATGCATCAATTCCGCGCCGCGTATCCACATACAACGCGGGACGTGTCAGAATGCGAACACGTTCTCGCAGCAAGGCGCTACGCCGATCACGACGGACCGGTGTGCTGCCGTACACGGCACTTCACTGCCGCGTATTCCCATACGGAGTTCTGACCATTTACACTTAGGTTGGCTTGAGGTGCTGGGTGACCAAAGGAAGCGTCTACTATCCTACAGATTGGTTCGGTAAGGTCGAAGTGGTTGCAGACAACGAGGGTGTGACTTACACCTACCGAACCTTGGTCAGCAACTACTCAACGTCATACTCATACGCCGACTTGGGGGACACGACTGACGAGTGGAGTCAAGGGGACGAAGCATGGTCGCGATTCTCCATGCGGTTGCTTCTCATCGGATTGCTCGGTTTCGTATTCTTGAGGACACAGCTGCTCCGGACGATTTGCGTCGGCATCATGAGTGCTGCAGGTGGACTCTACCTACTTCGGTTCCGCAGGAGGCACTGGGTCGAGTTTATCGACACTAGCGGAAATAGGGCGTTTCTCCTGGAGCGGCCAGGGTGTGCACAGGTCATCGAGTTTATCCGTGAGCGAGTTCAGCATGAGCCTCGCAATACTTCGGGCGACGCAACCTAACAACGGCGTGAAGCCGACGGCGGCCGTGAGGGTTGGTTCCGGCCGGGCTCGGCGGTCTCCGGCCACCGCGGCTTACGCCGAGCGTTAGACGTACACGATGAAGGACTGAGATGCTCCGCGTTCCCGTAAGCCAGGCAGACCTACTGACCAGTTACCTGCATGACGCATCTTTCCACGCGGACGATATCGTCGTCAAAGATAACGGATTGTTCTCTGCTACCATCTGTCGCATCTACTACGAAGAGCCCATCGCCGCGCGTGCGCTCCTTTTCATCCCGGCGACCCGCTACAGGGGCATCAAGACTCGATTCGAGCTTGTGTGTGCAGGGCGACCTGAGATCCGGTTTCGAAGCAAGGTGGCCAGCAAGCCCCTGTTCAGGCACGGCATCATCGACATCGAGTATGAGGCGCCCACGCTCCTTCTGAATACTGATGGGTTGGTCGCAAGCCTTCTCGTCGCGACGGACGCAACAGTTGCTCTGTTCGACGTGTCTGAGCCCAAGGGACTTTCCACGTTCGACCTGTTCGTGAGAGCAGAAGGTGTCCATCCCACTGTTGCTGCCCTCGAGAGGTACCGCGTTGAGTATCAACGGCATGAAGCCGACGGCGGCCAAGAGGGTTGGTGGCAGTAATGCTCTGCGCCCCTTGGCCGCTACGGCTTACGCCGCACGTTCGTTTGCTGGACCAAAGCCAAGTAGGGTTGGGCGCGGTGGGGGTCGGCCAGAGGGGCGATTTGGAGGGAGCGCATGAATCCTATCGGGTTGATTTTCATCGCTATCGGTGTGTTTGCCCTTTGTGGCGCGGGGTTCGACTGGGAATGGTTCATGAACCATCGCAAGGCCCGCTTCTTTACCTGGATGTTCGGCAGGACGGGGGCGAGGATTTTCTATGGCCTGCTGGGAGTCGTCCTCATTGTCGTTGGGTTCTTGTTTGCCATCGGGGTCATCCAGGATAGTCCCTAGCGTAATGGCAGCCGCCGAACCAGGCGCTGCACCTGACCGGGGCCGCATTCCTGGTTTCGCGCACCATCAAGCTCTTGCAGCGCCCCTGCAGGTGAGCTTGGTCGTTGGGCGGACATGTAAGGTGAAGCACAGTGCGGTCCACGGGATCCTAGTCGCGGGCGTGATCTCCATGAAGCCGACGGCAGCCGGGAGCGCTGGTAGGTGGAGTGCCTTGCGGCCCTTGGCCGCCGCGGCTTACGCCGCGCGTTGTATGGACACGAGAGAGGGTATTGGGGGGAGGGAGCGACATTCATGACGAACCTGCTCGTCGGGTTCGATTCCGCGTGGACACCCACCAACTCCGGTGCCCTTGTTGGAGTGCTTCGGGCTGATGATGGGACATTCCAGGAGCTTGGCTCACCCGAGACGGTGAATTACCGCGAAGCTGCGGGTCGAATATCTGAGTGGCAGACCCAAGGGAATCCGGCGGCGACGATCGTGATGCTCGACCAACCCACAATCGTGAAGAACGCAGCGGGCCAGCGGCCCGTCGAGAACCTCGTCGCGTCACCGGTGAGCCTCCGGTACGGAGGCATGCAGCCGGCAAACACTGGGAGGGGGGAGATGTTCGGCAGGGAGGCACCGGTGTGGCGGTTCCTGACACGTTTCGGTGGCCCGGCGGATCCCCTTGAACCGCTGGCGGGCACGCGGGTGTTCGAGACCTACCCAGTGTTGGTGCTGATCGCCCTCGGTTGGACGCTGCCAGATTCACGCCCCGCAGGACGGCTTCCCAAGTACAACCCGGAGCGCAAGAAGACCTTCTCGAATTCTGACTGGCGGCACGTTTGTCGGCAGGCGTCTGGCGAACTGAGAGAGCGCGGGCTGTTTGGCCTCGTTCGATGGCTTGACGACGCTGCCCGAAGAACCGCGCCACGCAAGCGCGATCAGGACGGTTTGGATGCCTGCGTTTGCCTCCTGGTCGCGTTGTACTTGGTCGAGAAGAGAGAGTGCCTGATGGTCGGCGATCAACTCACGGGCTACATCGTCGTGCCGTACGGAGAGAGCTTGAGCGAAGAACTCAAGGCCCGCTGTGAACAGACGGGTCGAGTGCCATCGGACTGCGTACGATCATTCCGGCTACTGGCGGCAACGGCGTAAGTGTCGTCCGGCGGGCCGTCCAACCGCATCAACCCGACGGCAGCCGCACGGACATCGAGGTAGAGTGACGGGAGGAATTGATGCCGTTGCCGACCACTCCTTTCGCTGCGGCCGACCAACGTGACGCTCCGTGCGCGCTCTACGCGCGACTCATGGGCGCCTCCGGATAGAGCACGGTCGCAACTATTCCGCCCGTTTCCTTGCGCGGTTATTGCGTCTGCCACGCGCGAACGATGCGGCCGAGACGCGGCTGGTCGTCACCTCAGCCGCCGATGGGGAGCAGTGGCTTCGGACCTTCGACGATCGGTGCCTCGAGACGCGGCAGTACCAGGCTGGCGACTTCGAGCTCGCCGAACGCCTTGGCGTCCTTGAGTTTCGCTTTCGCCTCGAAGCCTCGGAAGGAAGCCTCCTCTTTCGACAGCTCGAAGCGGCTTTTCTGTATAGGTCGGTTCGCCTGCGGTTGCCTGCCGCGTGGGCGCCGAGAGTCGAAGCTCGCGAAGATCCAGCCGGCGCACATCAAATACGCGTCCACGTCCGCGTCGTGCTCCCGGCAATCGGACCGGTGCTGACCTACGACGGTACCATCGACATCGAGGAGACTCGCGCGTGATTGCCGCTCTCTGGCTTCTCGGAATTCAGGGTGTCATAGGTGCCTTCGACACCGTCTACTACCACGAGTGGCGGGCACGGCTGCCCGCGCGAGGGAAGCAGGCAGCCTCTGAGCTCAAGCTGCACGCGGCAAGGGATTTCTTCTATGCGGTATTGTTCCTCACCCTTCCCTGGATCGCGTGGCAGGGGACATGGGTGCTCGTGCTTGTTGGCGTGCTCATTGCAGAGATCGTCCTCACCCTGACGGACTTCGTCGTGGAGATTGCGGTCCGGAAACGGCTGGGGGATGTTTACGCGGGCGAACGCGTGACGCATGCGGTCATGGGCATCCTCTACGGCGTGATGGTCGCGAACTTGATCCCGGTGTTGGTGCGTTGGTGGACCCTTCCAACATCGCTCGTGGTTGAATGGGCCGGGATCCCTGATTTCATGAAGTGGAGCCTTTTCGTGATGGCGGTGGGCGTGTTCGTGTCGGGTCTGCGGGATCTCTATGCAGCGCTCGAACTTCCCTACGGGGGCTGGCCCTGGGAGTCCGAAATGGCCGCCGCAGTCAGAAGATGATCGCCCGAAGAAGGTTTCATCGTGCGGCCTTTGTCGCCGCAGGGCTCTACAACATGGCCTGGGGTATGTGGTCCATCGCGGATCCCCAGTGGCTGTTTCGCTTCGCCGGGATGCCCCTTGCGAACCATCCGGCCGTGTTCGCCTGCCTGGGGATGATCGTGGGACTTTACGGGATTCTCTATCTGGAAGTCGCGCGCCTTCCGGAGCGCGGCTGGATGATCGCGGCCGTGGGGTTCATTGGAAAGTCGCTGGGCCCGCTCGGGATGCTCTGGCTGATCCGAACGGCATCATGGCCTCCGTCTGCCTTCGTGCTGTGCCTCACAAACGACTTGATATGGTGGATTCCGTTCGGGCTGTACTTGCATGACGCCTGGCCAGTGTTCCGCTGGGCACCCGACACGCCGCTTCCGCCGGAGGTCATGCCCTCGTCCGGGAGCCGCGGCTTCGAGCCGAGGAGGTCGGGTGAGCATTTACCAGATTAGGCCTGCGACCTCCCGCGACCTCGAGGCCGTGCTCTACCACCGGCGGCGCATGTTCGAGGACATGGGCTTCACCGATCAGCAGGCGCTCGAGGCGATGCTCGCGAGCTCGACTCCCCTGCTCCGGCGTGGGTTGGCGGACGGAACCTACCGGAGTTGGCTGGTCGAGATGCCCGGCGTCGGCATCGTGGCGGGGGGAGGAGTCATCATTTTGAGCTTCCAGTCCCACCCCAGTGACCCGCGGCCGCAGCGTGCCTGGGTCGTGAACATGTTCACCGAACCGGAGCATCGCCGTCGGGGGCTGGCCCGGCGGCTCATGGAGGCGATCCTCGAGTGGTGTCGTGCGGAAGGAATGCGCTCTCTCTACCTGCACGCGAGCGACGACGGCCGCCGACTGTACGAGAGCCTCGGGTTCGAGGCGACCAACGAGATGCGCATCGCGCTGTAGCAGCCAAGACCCCGGGAGGCCGATCAGCGCTTGACGCCGTAGTAGCCGCGCCGCGTCTGCACGTGAGCCCCCTCGCGGGAGCACTCCACCTCGATCTTCCGCCATTTGCCGTCGTATTGTTTGTTCGTTGAGGTGTAGGTCACGTAGTACTGGCTGCGCAGGTCCGCGGCGATCTGCTGGTAGACGCCGGCGAGGTCCGCCGCCGTTCGGGGGAAGAAGGCCCTCCCCCCCGAGTCGTCCGAGAACTGCTTGAGGCTGCCTCTCGTCGAGCGGTCCATGACGGTCGCGCCGAGCCCGATGGCGTAGACGATGACGTCGTGCGTCCGGGTCAGCTCCACCACGCGGTTGAAGGAGAAGGCGCTGTTCGTGTCTTCCCCGTCGCTCAGGATCGCGATGGCCTTTCGCCCCTCCACAGCGCGGAGCTTGCGGTACGAGACGTAGAGGGCGTCGTAGAGGGCCGTCCCCCCCTCCGCGTCGGTTCCCTCGATGGAGGCCTGCAGCTCCCCATGATCGCTCGAAAAGTCGCGCAGGAGGAAGACGTTCTCGTCGAAGTCCACGACGAAGGCCTGGTCCTCGGGCCTCAGCGTCGTCACGAAGTCCTTCGCCGCCGTCTGGACCTGGCCTATCTCCTCCTTCATGCTCCCCGAGGTGTCGATCAGGACGCCGAGGGTGATGGGCCGCTTCTCGACGGCGAACTCAAGGATCTGCTGGGGCACTCCGTCCTCCGTGACCGTGAAGTCCCCGGGGCCGAGCCCCTCGATGAAGGCATTGTCCGAGTCGGATACGCTGAGCGTGACCAGGACGCGATCCACCTCTTCGCGGTAGTGGATCTCGAGGCGGCGGGTGACGATCGTGCGGCTGGCGGTGAGGCCGCCTTCCGCGATGGCCTTCACTTCGACCACCCAGGATCGCGACTGATCACCGAAGTCGTGGTAGCACTCCCACGGCTCCTCGCGGTCGATGAAGACGAGCTTCCCTCCCACCGAGAACTCGACGCGAAGCCCCTTGAGGGGCGCCCGGCTCTGCACCTCGGCGGCGATGCGCACCTTGCCGAAGACGTACTCGTCGTTTTCGGGCTCCGTGATGCGCACGGCAATCTCCGGCGCCGGGGCCTGCGCGATAGCGCTCCCGTGCGGCGCGAGGAGGAGCCCCCCGAGGAGGGCGACGCGGAGAGCGGCGCGGAGAGCCGGAGACGAGAGCCATCGCAGACCTGTCATCTCACTTGGCTCCGGAGGCGGGCGAAGATCGTTCGCCTTCGAGGCTGCCCGCAGGCGCCGCGCGCAGCGCGTTGAGGATTGTCTCGACCCGCGATCGGAGGGCGAACTCCTCCGGAGAGGCCAGGGCCCGCTCGTAGGCGCGCACGGCCTCCTCGTGGCGGCCCTCCAGCACGAGGACGTTCCCGAGGGCCGTCAGAAGCGTGACGTCATCGGGCGCCTGCGCGAGCGCCTCCACGTAGACCCGGGCGGCTTCGACCGTCCTCCCTCCCCCCTCGAGGCTCAGCCCAAGGTTGAGCAGGATGGATGGGCTTCCGGGGCGCGTCTCCCGCAGGGCCGCGAAGATCACGTTCGCCTCTCCGAAGGCTCCCGCGCGCAGATGGTAGTAGCCCAGCCTGAAGAGATCGTCCGTCGTGAAGATCTCGCCGCCACCGGCCGCGGCTCCCTCCCCTCGTGCGCGGAGACCCTCGAGCGTCTTCGCCGCCCCGGCGAAGTCGCCTGTCTCGGCGCGAAGTCCGGCGAGCGTCCGGATCTCACCGGGCTCGGCGAGCCCGGCCCCGACCCTCGCCTCGATGTCTTCGATGGCCAGCCGCTGCTTGCGGAATTCCGCGCGGAGCTGCTCGATCTCCCCGAGGAGCTTCTCATCCTCGCTCGGCTGGCCGCTCGCGGCCTCCAGGAGGAACTCGGCCTCCTCGAAGAGCCCCATGCGCCTCAGGATCCGTGCCTTCTCCACGTAGGCTTCGAGGTAGCTCGCGTCGAGGCGGATAGCCGCCTCGAAGCTGCGAAGCGCGCGCGCGACATACCCCATGTCCAGCTCGACGAGGCCGATGGTGTAGGGGTGCCAGGGATTGCCGTGCTCCAGCTCGGAGGCTTTCCTCAGAGCCGCGATGGCCTCGTTGCCCAGGCGCTGCCGCGCGTAGGCGACGCCGAGGCGGTTGTAGGCCGCCGCGAAGTCGGGGCGCACGGAGATCGCCTCGAGGAACAGATCGACGGCTTCGCGCAGCCGGCCGTCCCTCAGGTAGAGATCGCCGAGGTTCAGCGACGCGTCGGGGAACCCCGGGTTCACCTCGATGGCCTTCTTGAAGTGGACCACGGCGGCCTCGTCGTCGCCCGAAGCCTCCGCGGCGCGGCCCAGGCCGTCCCAGGCGGGAGCGAATCCCTCCTGGATCTCGAGGGATCTATGGTATTCGGCGAGGGCTTCGACGGTGTCGCCACGCTTGAGGTAGCAGTCGCCCAGGTCCACGTGGGCCTGCATGTGCGTGGGATCGAGCTCGAGCGCGAAGGTGAGCGGCTCGACGGCTTTCAGATACTGGCGATCGGCCTTGTAGGCCAGCCCGAGGTAGTAGTAGGCCCTGAACGAGTTGAGGGCCATCCTCGCGACCTCCGTGAGGAGATCGATGGCCTCCTTCGCCTGGCCGTCGCGGAGCGCCTTGATCCCGCGGTTCATCCTCTCGAAGGTCTCGGCCTTGAGCTGCTGGGAGCGCGAGACGTCTGCGCCGGCGTCGCGGGAGGCCGGGATCAGGACGAGGACAAGGCTCACGAGGATGGCGACAGGACGGCTGAGCGGGAAGCGCGACGTTCGCGGGCGCCTCATCTCGCGGGCGGCGCCGGCGGAGCGCGCGTGAACGGGATCGCCGGGGGCTCGTGCGGGTGACTCGATTCGCAATGAAGGACTCGTCGCGCCAAGTGGCTCGACTATAGCACGCTCCATGCCGTGCGGTAGAATCACCGCGCCATGCCTTCCTTCCGGCTGATCGGACGGACGCTCTCGCACTTCAGGATCCTCTCCGGGATCGGCGAGGGCGGCATGGGCACCGTCTACGAGGCCGAAGATGCCCGGCTCGGCCGCCGCGTCGCCGTCAAGGTCCTCCCCCCGGAGTTCACCGGCTCGTCCACGCGCCTGCGGCGCTTCCAGCAGGAGGCCCGCACCGTCGCGGCGCTGAACCACCCGAACATCGCTGTGCTGCACGAGGTCGGCGAGGCGGAAGGCTTCCAGTTCATCGTGATGGAGCTGATCGACGGGCGGACGCTCCGGGAGCAGATGCACTCTCAGCCGGTGCCTCTCGAGGAGTGGATCCGCATAGCGACCTCCATCGCCGAGGCGCTCGTGCACGCGCACGGCCACGGCATCGTCCACCGGGACCTGAAGCCCGACAACGTGATGATCACGAAGAGCGGGCAGGTGAAGCTCCTCGACTTCGGCCTCGCGAAGCTCCACGAGCCCGACAGCGAAGACCCGGCCCCGGCCGCCGCAGGCATGAGCGATTCCCGCGGCGTCACCGCGGAGCTGACGAGACCCGATCGGGTGCCCGGCACCGCGGCCTACATGTCCCCCGAGCAGGCCCGGGGCGGCGAGTTGGACCACCGCTCCGACATCTTCTCGTTCGGCATCCTGCTCTACGAGATGGCCGCGGGACGGCGCCCCTTCCGAAAGCCCAGCGCCGTCGAGACGCTCCACGCCATCCTGACCGAGGAGCCTCCCGCGCTCGGCCTCGCCGGGGGCGACCTCACGCCCGACGCCGATAGGATCGTGCGCAAGTGCCTCGAGAAGGACAAGAGCCGCCGCTACCAGCACGCGGTCGAGATCGTCACCGACCTGCGCAACCTCGCGAGGGACCTGGAATCGGGGCGCGTCACCCGCACGACGGACGCCTACGCCCCCATCCCCGAGCGGCGCCGGCCGGGCTTGCGGGTCGTGGCCGCCGCCGCCGCGGTGCTCGCCCTGGCGGCCGCGGCCTGGCTCCTCCTGCGCGGCCCCGCGCCCGGTGTGCGGCTCACAGAGCCGGGCTCCCGGCCCATCGGCGTCATCGGCTTCGAGAACCTCAGCGACCCCGCCGACGAAGATCATCTCGGGCGGATGGTGATGAGCCTGATCACGACCGATCTCGCCGAGAGCGGCGGCCTCACCGTCGTGTCGACGCCCAGGGTGCTCTCGGCCCTGAACGAGGTGACGCCGGCCGGAGCCGCCCCCTTCGACGCTTCGGTCGCCACCGAGGCCGCGCGAGCGGCGGGAGTCGAGATCATGGTGACCGGCTCCATCGCCCGCGACGGGGAGCAGCTTCACCTCTCAGCGCAGCTCGTGGAGGTCGCGGGGGGAACGATCCTCGCCTCCTTCAAGCAGGAGGCGGGGACGCGGAGCGATCTCTTCAGGCTGGCGGGATCGATGGCTTCCGACGTCCGGCGCTTCCTCGGAGCCGACCCTCCCGCGGGGCGCACCGCCTTCGACCTCGCCAGCGCTCTCACCACCTCCCCCGACGCCTACCGCCACTTCGCCGCCGGAGAGATCGCGCTGCACGAGAGGCGGTGGCCCGAAGCCATCCAGCGCTTCGGCCGGGCGACGCGCGAGGATCCCTCTTTCGCTCTCGCCTGGTACAGGCTCTCGATGGCCCAGTGGTGGCAGGGCGACCAGCCCTCGGCCGTCGCCTCGATCGAGGAAAGTGTGCGCAACGCGGAGCGGCTGCCTCCACGGTGGCGTGTCATCTGCCGCGCCTTCCGCGACTATCAGACCGGCCGTCCCGACGCGGCCTGGGAGGCGCTCTCGGCCCTCACGCGCGAGGACTCCGGGATCGCCGACGCCTGGTACATCCTCGGGGAGATCCGGACCCACTTCACACGCTACAGGGATCGGCTCGCCTCGCGCGAGGCCTTCGAGAAGACCCTCGAGATCGATCCCTCGTTCAAGGTCGTCTTCTTCCATCTCGTGGACGACTACGTCGCCGCGAAGAACCTCGACGGGGCGCGCAAGCTCCTCGCCTCCTATGCCTCCGAGAATCCCGACGACCCCTCGGTGGCCGAGGCCGAAGCGGCCCTCGCGATGGCTGCCGGCGACGTGGACGGCGCCATCGAGAGGCTCGAGGCGCTCCTCGCCGGCGGGCAGACGCAGGTCCTCGAGAGGCTGGCTCAGGCCCACCTGATGGCGGGCCACTGGCAGCGGTTGGAGGAGATCGGCGACCTCACCTCCAGCCTGCTGGGGGAGACGGGCGAGATCTACGCGCTCGGCTACCGCGGGATGGCGAAGCTGGGATCGGGGCGCCTGCGTGAAGGGAGCGCCAGCCTGCGCGAGGCGGTGCGCCGGATGAGCCTCGTCCCGCAAGCCTGGGTCTGGCAGTCGGGCTTGATGGCCTTCTACCGCCTCGTGGATGCGCAGGTGCTCGAGGCCGCGGGCGACATGAAAGGCGCTCTTACCGCGGCGCGCGCCGCCTCCGAGCTGGATCCACTCCTCCCCGCGGTGTGGGCGAGGCTGGCGCGGCTGGAATCCGCCGCGGGCAATCCGGAGAAGGCCAAGGAGGCTGCCGGCCGCCTCGAGAGCCTCGCCTCAGAGGGGCTTTCGCCCCTGGGGAGCTACTCGCTCCACCTCTACCGCGCCGACTCCCACCTCACCGCCGGGCAGACCGAGGCGGCCGCCATCGAGCTGGCGGCGATCGAGAAGATGCCTCCGGAGCACAGGGACCACGAGAGCGAGTGGGAGCTGCGCGCGCGCATCCGCGAGGCGCAGGGAGACATGGAAGGCGCCATCGACGCCCTCGAACAGATGTTCAAGCCGGTGAATCGCTATCCGTGGGCGCGGCCCGTGGCCGAGACTCTCGCGCTCCACGCCCTCGCCCGTCTCGAGGAGGCGACAGGCCGGGGCGCTCAGGCCCACCGCCACTACGAGGAGTTCCTGAGCAGGTGGGGATCCGCCGATCTCCCGATACCCCAGGTCGCCAACGCCCGGGCGCGCCTCATGGCGCTCACCGGATCTTGATGATCGAGCGCCCCGACTTCCTACCAGGCTCCCGGCAGGATCAGCAGGAGCGCCATTGGCGGCCTCCGCCTCGGGCGCGTGATCACTGGAGTCGCCGAGAGGCCTGCGTACGGCGGAAGAAGTCGCCGAACGCTTTGCGGACGTCTCCAGCGCATTCGAGATAGGCGAAGTGTCCGCACTTTCTGATTGTAGGCGGTGGTGACCATGATCTCTCTCTGTCGATCCATGTCGGCGCCGAGTTTCTCGATGTACGCATTCCGCAACACCGCTACGAGTGCTGCCGCGACGCAGGGGACGATGAAACGAGCTCTCATCGATTCACCAACACCTTCCTCTCTGCCGTTCGCCGCGGATAAGCTGCGGCGTGCGAGCACCGGCGCTTCCTGCCGTGCGTGAGCGTGCCGCACGCCGTCAGCCTCATGCGCATGTCATGCGGAATCGTTCATTACCTCCAACCCATCATGACGGTAGTCCCTCAACCAGGGCCATGATCTTCGTGAGCGTGGCCATGTTTCGAGCCGTGCCCGAACGTTGAAGCGCGCGGTCAACTGCAGCCCAAAGCGGACTCTTCGCGACGCCGTTCGCGCACCAGAGGTACGCAACACGGGTGCCGAGAGCAAGGGCCTCCGGCGCCCACCTTTCCTTGAGGAGTGGCCGTAGCCGTCCCTGGGCCGACCGCGTCCGCGGCACCACCACAAGCAAATGCGACGGATTCGTCGAAACGTCGGAAAAGGGATTCTTACGCACCGCTGCAGCGACTTCTTGACCGGTAAGCAAGGTCACCGGCGAGGTTAGACCGAGTTTAGAAGCGAGCCCTTTCTCGATGCGCGCAAGTACATCGGCACGCCCATCGTTCGGCGCCGAAAAGATCACGTTGCCGCTGTTGAGCAACGTGCGCACATAGCGAAAACCGAGGCGTTCAAACACGATCCGAAGGTCCGCCATGGCGACGCGCTTCGCCGTGCCGATGTTGTTGATGCCGCGAATCAGTGCAACGTACCTGGCGGTCATCGAGCCCATTCATCTACCCAACCAGCGAGCGTCGAGAGCGGACAGCTTCCCGCATGTCCGCATAACGCCTGAATTAAGCCGCGCCGCGAAGCGGCGTCGGCTTGAATGAATTGTTATCCGCCGGTTCGTTTACGGGTAGCTATTAACTGGATGGCATTGCGGACATGTCCATCCACATCGCCCCCCAAACGTGACCGTCAGGATCAGCGAAGTCGCGACCATACATGAACCCATGGTCTTGAACGGGATTGATGTCGGCGGTCCCACCGTTTTCGGAGGCGGAGTTGTTCATTGTATCGACGTGTTCTCGTGAATCGCACGAGACAGTGAGCCCGACCTCGCTCGATGTTTTCGGCGGAATGGGGCGGGTAGTAAGTGTGCGCCACTTTGCGTGGGTCAAAAGCATTACGTTGATTGACTCGCTCCACACCATGAACGCTGCCGTATCGTCCGTGAACTGCGGATTGTTTACGAAGCCTAGAGCGGTGTAAAAAGCCTTCGACACTTTCAGATCGGCTACGGGCAGGCTGACGGTAATCGTTCGGGACATTGATGGTCTCCTGTTGGTTGGATAGGCGGATAACGCTCGGCGTAGGCCGCGGCGGGCGAGACCGGACGCTTTGTGTCCAGGGCTCCCGCGCCCACGCCCGCCGTCGGCTTCATGCCGTTAGCCCGCTCCTATCCCGACGGCTACTTTCTCGGCTCATACCGCAAGGCCACC